>DATBKD010000041.1:0-87887 GCA_036556025.1 Gemmatimonadales bacterium
GTACTCGGGACTTCTGCCCCATTGACAGCTGTGGCGCAGGACCCTCCCCGGTACCCGGCGTTTGTCTATCAGCGGGACGGTGCCGGAGCCGATGGGTCTCTGGTTTTCGAGCTGCACCCGGCACGCAGTGCTCTCCACGTACTCAAGCTCGCCGGCATGACCCCCGGTTCGGAGGTCGTGCTGCGAGTGTACAGCAATGAACTCGAGGCCCAGCGGTTCGCTCAAGAGAGGGACCGCAAATGGGGCATTGGGCTCGCCCTGGCGGCTGGGTTGCACAGCTCCTATCGCCTGGAGCCTGTCTCTGGGGTTGACCCAGCCGGAGGTTCAGCCATGGAGGGCTGCCTGGTCTTGGATAGTGGGCGCGGTGTCAGTGGCTGTCTGGGCGGGGGGTACGAGTCGCTACCAGGGATGGATTACGGGATAGAATGGGCCTTCGCGGAGGCGCGGGTACAGCTCTTGAGCGGCCGATTGATCGGAGACCGACTAAGTCAGGCCGGAATCTTGTTTCGTGCTGCTCAAGGAGGCGCCACCCGCTCGCGAAATATTGATCCGAGTCTGCTGGCCACGGGAATAATGATCACCCAACACCTCGCGGGGGTATCGCGGGCTCGGGGATGGAGCGCTCAGCTCTCATACCAGCACGGATGGCTCGGTAACGTGCCTGAGCTCCACCGGCGCCAATTCGATCGAATCATCACCGGTCTCAGCTGGGTACCTTGACCCTGGTGGTAGTCGACTGAGGCATCGCCGGGGCTCCGTGGTCCCCGGCGATTTTTCATGTGGGGGCTACCCGCCTCAAGACCAGGGCGACAACAGGATGGGATCGAGAAACCGCCTCGAGGGCCGGGGCAGGGGGACCGGGCCTATGGGTTTGTGACGTAAGTCCTAGCGAATAAAGCAATTACGACTATATATGTCGGCGTTCAACGCCCTCAGGCCGGCACAGAATTCGCAGACCACGTTATTCTTCCTCCTGCTTTGGCTGACTGCCTGACAAACTTTACCTCTTTGGCCTGACATGACTTGGTCCTCACGCCTGGTGTCCAGACTCTGTGTCGCCTTTCTCGTTGCAGGGGCCCTGACCTGCAGCCAAGACAATACCAATCCGAACCCGGAGCCGACCAAGCTCGCCGTTGCCACCCAGCCCTCCAGCACTGCCCACAACGGGGAGGACCTGGCAGTCCAGCCGGCGGTCCAGGTCCAGGACGCTGACGGGAACAGTATCCCGGCGGCCAGCGGCGCCACTGTTACCGCTGCCCTAAGCGGCGCGGGCGGGACTCTGAATGGAACCCTCACCCAGGCGGTCGACGCATCAGGGAAGGCCACCTTTACCGACCTCAGCATCTCGGGCCCCAGCGGCACCTACCAGATCCAGTTCAGCTCGACCGGCCTCACCGGCGCTACTTCGAACGACGTCGTGCTGGATGGCGGCCCGCCGGCCACGATCACTGTCAACACCCAGCCGACGAGCGCACTGGACAAGGAAGTCTTCGACCCGACCGTCCAGCCGGTGGTGACGGTCACCGACGCCGGAGGCAACGCCGTTCCCAGCGTGCTGGTCACGGCGTCCATCGGGTCGGGCACAGGAACCCTGCAGGGCAGGGACACGGCCACCACCGATGCCAGCGGTGTTGCCCGGTTCACCGACCTGGGCATCAGTGGCGCCGGTTCCCAGATTCTCGAGTTCAGTGCGGATCCTGCCACCGGGACGTCCTCGCCGATCAACATCGCCACTCTTCCCGCCGAGGCCGCCTCTGGCAAGTGGGATCCGGCGGTGGCCTGGGACATCGTGCCTTTGCACATCCATCTCCTGCCCACGGGAAAAATCCTGGCGTGGGGCAAGTTCGAGAATGGCACGATGGTGATGGGCGATCCTCGATTGTGGGATCCCGCGACGGGTCCGCCGACGACGGCCACTACCGTCCCCGCTGATACCATGTTGTTCTGCGCGGGCCACTCCTTCATGTCCGATGGAACGCTACTCGTCTCCGGAGGACACAAGCTGGACGATCGCGGATTGGACGTCACCAACTTCTTCAATCCGGCAACGCAGACGTGGACAGCCGGCCCCAAAATGGCCAAGGGTCGGTGGTATCCCACGGTCACGGAGCTGCCGGATGGACGCATGGTGACGGTAGCGGGCAAGGACACGACCAAGAGCGTGGTCCTCATTCCGGAGATCTGGGGCGACCCGACCGACCCCAACCACTGGGTGCAGCTGCCCGGGGCCAGTCTGACGCTGCCATACTATCCGCGGGATTTCCTGGCACCCGATGGCCGGATTTTCATGGCCGGAGAGCGCACCACCTCACGATGGTTGGATGTGGATGCCACGGGCCCCGGCGGAAGAGGAACCTGGACCCCAGGGCCGGCCCACATCTGGCCGTTCAATCGGGACTATGGTTCGGCGGTGATGTATGACGTCGGCAAGATCCTCTACGTCGGCGGAGGCGGGGACCTCACGTGGGACACGCCCGATCCCAAGAACAACACGCCGACAGCGACCGCCGAGCGGATCGATCTAACCCAGGCCAGTCCGACCTGGCAGAGCGCCGGGTCACTTCCGACACCGCGCCGCCACCTCAACGCAACCGTGCTGCCTGACGGTGAAGTGCTGGTGACCGGTGGGTTGAGCGGGGGCGGGTTCAACAACCTCGCCACTGCCCAGCATGCGGCCGAGATCTGGGATCCGGCCAATCCGACGGTATGGACTCAGCTCGCCAGCAACGCCGTAGACCGCGGATATCACTCGGTTTCCCTGTTGTTGCCCGATGCCACCGTGCTCCACGGCGGCAGCGGAAACGCGACCATTCCAGGGACTTCGACCCCATATCCCGACGAGGAGAGTCACGAGATCTTCCATCCGCCGTACCTCTTCAAGGGGGCTCGGCCCACCATCACCACGGCACCGAATACGGTTGCGGCCGGCGCGAGCTTCACCGTGGCCACCCCGAACGCGGCCCAGATCACGACGGTCCGCATCATTCGGCTGGGCTCGGTTACCCACGCCTTCGACCAGAATGGCCGGGCGCTCACTTTGCCCTTTGTGGTATCGGGGAGCGGCCTCAACGTCACGGCACAGGCCGACCACAAACTCGCGCCCCCGGGCCACTACCTGCTGTTCATCCTGAATCGCAATGGAGTGCCTTCTAACGGCAGCGTCGTCCAGTTCCAATAGCGTCCTGTCCTTGCGGGGGTGAGCACCTTGACGTGCCTCTCCGGCCCGGCCTTTTTTCAGGGACCGACTCACCCACGTTTCTTCATGCTACCGCACGTCGCTCACCGGGGAGCGTGCGTCCCGTTGGACGCCTCAGCGCTCAGCACCTCGCATAAAGGAGGGCAGACGTGAACGGATCGACTTCGAGCCGCCTCGCCCGGCTAAGCGAGGATCCGGTCGTTCGCGTCGCGGGCTACTACGTGCTGCTGGCCGCGGGTACCGCCCTCATCTGGCAGATTTTCCCCGGTTTACACGCGGTGTTCTCCGCCGAACGGCTGGACGCGCTCAGCACCGGTCGCTCGGGCTCATCCCTGGTGTCCGATCCGCTGTTCGAGTCCCTCCAGGGCACTGGAAGCCAGCTGCCCGCTCCCGTCGCGCTGGCCATCACCACCAGCTTGTGCATGACTGGCGCCTTCCTGTTGATGCTCCCGGTCGCTTGGGTGTACATCCTCACCCGGCAGAAAAAGGGCTATCGGCAGTCCGTGGTGCAGACCTTGATCATTCTGCCGATCGTCGTGGCCGGCGTGGTCCTGCTGGTCAAGAACAGCATCGCCCTTGCCTTCAGCCTGGGCGGGATCGTCGCGGCGGTGAGCTTCCGCAACACCCTGCGGGATACCAAGGACGCGGTCAGCATATTTCTCGCGACCGGCGTGGGCCTCGCGGCCGGGGTTCAGGTCATGTCGGCCGCGGCGGTCATGTCGTTTCTTTTCAACGTGGTGATCCTCGGCTTTTGGTATACCGACTTTGGACGGGCCCCGGCACATCTCGAGGGCCCGCGAGCGGCGCGTCGGCTGCAGCGAGCTCGGGCGCAGGCCAACCGAACCCAGGCTTTCGTCTCTCAAATCGATCGCGAGATCCTGAAGTCCATGTCCCCGGAGCAGCTCGAGGCACTGGCGTCGCGAGCCCGCAAACGCATCAACGGCCCGCGTCCTGCGGACAAGCCCAAGAAGCCGCTCGATACCACCCTCCGGATTCAGACTCCACAGCCCGATACCGCGCAACGCGCGGTAGAGGCGGTGCTGGGCAGTCATGTCAAGGATTGGAAATACGTCGGCACGACCCGGGAGCTCGGCGGCAACGCGACCTTGGAGTACCGGGTCCGGCTGCGCAAGACCGTTCCGGCTGAGGCCCTCCATCAGGAACTCCGCGCCCGTCTCGGACCCCAGTTGGCCGGGGTCGAGTCCACGTAATCGTCAGGCGTCGTGCCCGAACTCCTCGATCAGCTTCAGCACGCGCTTCGGGATCGGTATGTCGTCGAGCGCGAGCTGGGGCGGGGAGGGATGGCCTTTGTCTTCCTAGGCCGCGAACGAAGATATGAGCGGCCGGTCGCGATCAAGGTATTGGACCCGAGTATCGCGACTTCGGTCGGCGCCGAACGGTTCCTCCGCGAAATTCAAATCACCGCACAATTGCAACATACCCACATCGTTCCCCTCCTCGACTCGGGAGAGGCCAACGGTCTGTTGTATTCGGTCATGACGTACGTCGAGGGCGAAACGCTGCGCGACCGATTGATCTCGCGGGGTCGGCTCCCGGTGGGCGAGGCGGTCACTCTCACGCTGGAGGTGGTCGACGCCCTGGACTATGCCCACCGCCGCGGGGTCATCCACCGCGACATCAAGCCGGAGAACATACTCATCTCCAACGGTCACGCGGTCGTCACGGACTTCGGCGTGGCCCGGGCAATCGGCCTGGCCGGTGGGGCCACGCTGACCGGCCAGGGCTTTCCCATCGGGACCGCGGCCTACATGAGTCCGGAACAGGCCACCGCCGTCTCCCCGGTGGACGGTCGGAGTGACCTCTACAGTCTGGGATGCGTGCTCTATGAAATGCTGGCGGGCCGAATGGCGTTTACCGGCCCCAATCTCAAGAGCATTCTCACCCAGCAGGTCACCGCCGATCCTCCGCTGGTGCATGTGTCCGGACCCGGGGTGCCGCCTTCACTCGTCGCCGTCGTTCGACGGGCGCTCGCGAAGAAACCGGAGGACCGGTATCAGACCGCGGCCGAGATGGCCGAGGCGTTACGCGAATCGCTGCCCGAGCTGCCCCGGGTTTCGACGGCAACGCCGGCCGTCGCTCCCGCCGTCCCGGAGAGCGAGGGGGCGGGGCGATGGGCCAACGCCGGCCGCTGGATTCTTCCGGCCGCCGCGGTGGCCCTGGTGGCCCTCGCCTTCACTTTCGTCTTCCCCCAGCGCCGAGGACAGCCCAACCCACCACCGGCAGAAGGGGCCTATACCGCTTCCGTCGCCGTGCTCCCGTTCGACAACCTCAGCGGCGACTCGGCCGACGAGTATTTCAGCGAAGGGCTGACTGAAGAGATCATCGCCCAGCTGGCGCAGGTGGACAGCCTGAAGGTCATATCCCGAACCTCGGTCATGGCGCTCAAAGGCAGCAATCTGACCCTGCCGCAAATCGCCGAAACGCTCGGGGTGCGGCATGTGGTCGAGGGGTCCGTGCGCCGGCTGGGGACCAAGGTGCGCGTCTCCGCGGAGCTGATCGAGGCCCGCACCGACGCACACCTGTGGAGCGGGACGGTCGAAGGGAACCTGGCCGACAGTTTCCGGGTGCAGGAGGAGATCGCCCGCAAGGTGAGCGGCCAGCTGCTCAACAGCATCCGTGGGATGCGTCCGATGACTTCGGGATCGATGCCGTCCCAGAGCGCCGCGTTCGACATGGTGCTGCGGGGGCGGTATCTGTTGGATCGCCGCACCGCGGAATCGCTGGCCGGAGCGCTGAGCGCGTTCGAAGACGCCGTCCGCACGGATTCGACCTACGCGGCCGCTTTCGCGGGGCTGTCCACGGCGAATTCGGTCTGGGTCTATTACGGCTATCGCGGAGAGCCCAACGGGTACCTCGCCAGTGCCCGGGCTCTCCAATTTGCCGAGCGGGCGATCGCGCTGGATCCCAAGCTGGCGGAGGCCCACCATGCCTACGCCGACGCACTGGCCCTGGCCAAGGCTCCTGACGACCAGGTCCTGAGCGAGCTGCGTGAGGCGCAGCGCCTTGCGCCCGGATCTGCTCCGGTGCAGGTGAGCCTGGCCTTTGCGCTCGCCAAGTCGGGACGTTATGAAGAGGCCATTGTCCAGGCCCAGCGCGCGCTTGCCCTGGACCCGCTCTCGACCCCCCTGCGGCACAGCCTCATTGTGCTGGCGTTGGGCGGGCGACAGTACGACCTGGCCTTCAATGAAGCCAAACGGGCACGATCCTTTTCGCCCGGCGATCCTATTCCAGTCGTGCTGCAGGCCTATGCGCTCCTCCTCCGGGGTGAGGCGGGGCGTTGCGCCACACTGGACCTGGGACCCTGGGCCGCAGTCCGGGCGATGTGTCTGGGCACGATGGGTCGCATCGGGGAAGCCAAGGCGTTGAGCGACTCCCTCGCCGCGCGGCTACGCGCCGGCGAGTATCGCCTGACCCATCAGTACGCCGACATGGCGGCCTACTATGCCTGGCAGGGTGATGTGGACCACGCCCTCGAATGGCTCGACCGTTCCGCCCACGTGACGCCGACCATGAACTTCTGGCAGATCGAGTCCGGGCTGTTCGACCGGGTGCGCAGGGACCCTCGCTTCGCTGCCGAACTCACCAAGCTGGATGCGTACTCCCGGACTCGCGTGGCGGAAGAGCGCCGCAGGCTGGGTGGCTCCGTGCGATGAGTGTGCCACCCCCGCTGGAGCTCAAGTGGGACGTGCCCACACCCCAGCGGCTTCGTGAGCTCCTTACCGCGCCACTTCCGCTCCGCTTACGGTCCGGTCCCCTCGGTCAGGGGTTTCATCGCGACATCTACTACGACACCGGCGATGCCGCTCTCGATCGGCGAGGCATCCGCTGTCGAATCCGGCTGGGAGCAGATGACCGGCGAACTCTGCGACTGACTTTCCCTCCGACGCCCGGGAGCGACGCAAAGCCCCAACGCTTCGAGGTGGACTTCGCAGACATCGAGCCCATCGCGGCACTGACGGGAGCGAGTGAGCCCGCCCGCCGGCTGAGCGGGGTGGTAAATCCCGCGGAGCTTCAGGTGCTGGCCGAGCTAGAGACCGAGCGCTTCGTGCGCGAGGCCGAGCGAAGCTGGTTCTGGAGCGGTCGATTTCTTCTCCGGTACGACCTGGTGACCGTCCGTCGAGGCAGCCTGGTCCGCGGCTTCCAGGAGATCAAGCTCCGTCGGCTGCGAAAAGGGCCACCCGGCCTGGACCGTCTCAGTGCACTGATGGCGCAGGAGCAGGGACTGCGCCCAATTCTCGAAACCAAGTTAGCCAGGGCACAACGTCTGCTTGCTGCCCTCGAACGCGAAGCGGTCGTGCGCTCGCTCGGTTCGGGTCGCATGGTCACGCTCATCGCCGTGGATCAGGGACGGATCGCGCTGCGTTGGGATGAACAGGTGTTGCGGTTGCCCAGGTCGGAAGGTCAGGGGGAGGCCGCCTGCCGACATCTCCTTCAGGAGACCTTCGGCAGCACCGTTGCCGATCTGGCTCAGATCGGGATCGCTCCAGGGCAGGGCGCTTTCGGATCCCAGGAGATCTGGCTTGCGCGGCGGATCCGCCGGGAGGGCTCCTCGTCCGTCGGCAGCGAGCTGGTCTGGCTTCCACCCACGGAGGTCATGGCCCTGGCGGGGAGCCCGGGCTTGAGCGATCCGGAGACTCTCGGCGCGCTGGCAGTGGGCCTGCGTTCGGAGCTCATGCGCGACGGCGGAGTCACCGAGACTGACCCGCGTCCCCCGTCGGCCCTCACGCTGCCGGAACCGGCCAATCCGGCGCTGATTCTCGACGCGGATATCAGCCTGCTGGAATTCAATCTCCGGGTGCTGGCCCTGGCCGAGGATCCCGCCACGCCGCTGCTCGAGCGGCTGACCTTTCTCTCGATCGTGAGCAGCAATCTCGACGAGTTCTTCATGGTCAACGTCGGGGGCTTGAAACATGATCCTGACAGACGCCCGCCGGAACGCGGCGGTCGGCTGGAGGCCATCGCGCTACGCCTGGCGCCACTGCGTACGCGCCAGCAGCGCTGCCTGGAGCACTGTCTCTCGGAGCTGAGGTCCCAGGGTGTCCGGGTGCGGCGCTGGCCAGAGCTGGATTCGACCGAACGCGCCGGACTTCAGGGCCAATTCCGCCGGGAAATATTTCCCCTGCTCGCCCCACGGGCCATTACCCTGAGCCCGGGCTTCCCGGTGCCGGTGATGCCCCAGCTTACGCTCTGTCTCGCCGTGGTGCTGCAGGACTCGGAGACCGGGCCGGTGCACTTCGCCTATCTCCGGATTCCGGAGCGACTGCCCCGATTCATCCCGGTAAACGGACCCAACGACTTGATACCGATCGAAGAGGTCGTTCGGGCGAACCTGCAACCTATCTACCCCGACCGAGAGGTCGAGGGCGCCTTTCTCTTCCGGATTACGCGCGCCGGGGACCTGGAGCTGCAGGAAGACGAGACAGGAGACTTGTTGCAGACAGTGGAGGAGGCAGTGGGGCGGCGCCGGTTCAACGCTATCGTGCGGGTCGAAGTGGAGGCGGCCATGCCCCCCTTCGTGCGCGAGCGCCTGCTCTGGGAGCTGCGCTTCGAGCGAGGCGCGGCGGGTGCGTTACTGGGAGAGCTCGACATCTACGAGGTCGACGGGATGCTCGATCTCCGGAGCCTGCCTCAGCTGGGCGAAGCCCCGGCCGCACGGGGCCGCTTCCCGCCGTTCGAGGGCCGTAGCCCTCTGCCGGCAGAACGACCACTCTGGTCCATCCTGAGAGAAAAGGACGTTCTACTCCACCATCCCTATGACGCCTTCGGCCCGAGCGTGGTGCGGTTCTTTGCCGACGCCGCCGATGATCCCGACGTGGCGGCGATCCGGGTCACCCTCTACCGAGTGGGAACGGGCTCACCCATCGTCGAAGCGCTGCTCCGCGCCGCGGCAGCCGGCAAGGAAGTCTCGGCCTTCGTCGAGCTCAAAGCCCGCTTCGACGAAGCCCGCAATATCGATTGGGTGCGGCGCCTCGAGGATGCCGGCGTGCAGGTGGTGTATGGGGTGGAGGGCCTCAAGAATCATGCGAAGGTGGGGCTGGTCGTTCGCCGCGAGGGTGGAGATCTGCGACAGTACGTGCACCTTGGCACCGGGAACTACAATGCAGGCACGGCCCGGTTCTACACCGACCTTGGCCTGCTCTCCGCCGACCCGGAGCTCGGCGCCGACGTGAACGATCTGTTCAACGAGCTGACCGGCTCCAGTCAGCCTCCGGGAGGGGACTACCGGCGGCTGGTGGTCGCACCAAAAGGCCTGCTGCCCTGGCTGCTGGACCAGATTGCCCAGCAAGCCGATCACGCCAAAGCGGGACGACCGGCTGGAATTCGTGCCAAGCTCAATGGGCTGGCCGATCAGGAAGTGATCCAGGCTCTGTATCGCGCGTCCCAAGCGGGAGTGAAGATCGATCTGGTCATCCGTGGCCTGTGCACGCTCCGCCCAGGGGTTCCCGGACTGTCCGAACGGATCCGAGTCGTCAGCATCCTCGGTCGCTTCCTGGAGCATGCGCGGATATACCACTTCGGGGCCGGCGGAGCCGAGCGATACTACATCGGTTCCGCGGACTGGCGCCCACGGAATCTGCGGCGCCGAGTCGAGGTGGTCACGCCGATCAGTGATCCTGAGGGGCAGCGACGCCTGGCCGCGTGGCTCGACCTGGAGCTCGGCGATCCGAGGGGCTGGATCCTTCAACCGGATGGCAGCTACCTCCGCCGAGCCTGGCAGGAGGGCGACGATCTCAGAGGGAGCCAGGAGCAGCTCATCGCAAGCTCAGAAACTACTTCCAACTAGCAGACGAAGTGATTTCAGGTCTTGAATTTAGCAACTGACCGGCGCATCTTCCCCGGCTCGGCAGGAAGTTTCTTTGGGCCTACGGGAAAGCATGATCAAGGTCACCGCTGTTCAGCCGGAGTCCATCGCGGACGAGTTGGGATTGCAGCCGGGAAGCCAGCTCATCTCGGTCAACGGGCGAGAGCTGGAAGACTTCCTGGACTGGGAGTTCCTCACCGCTGAGGAGGAGTTCCTGCTCCATGTGCGCCAGCCCGACGGCGAGGAGATCGAGTTCGAGATCGACCGTCCGTTAGGGGAACCGCTGGGGGTGTCACTGGAGCCGGTGCGGATCCGGCGCTGCGCCAACCGCTGCGACTTCTGTTTCGTGGATGGACTGCCGGATGGGCTGCGGGAGGTTCTGTACATTCGGGACGACGACTACCGGCTCTCGTTCCGTTTCGGCAATTTCGCAACCCTCACCAATCTCAAGCCGCGCGATATCGAACGCATCATCGAGTACCGGCTCTCGCCGCTTTACGTGTCGGTCCATGCGACCGATCCCATCATCCGGCGATATCTGCTGAGAAATCCGACCGCGCCCGAGATTCTGCCTCAGCTGCGTCAGTTCGCCGATCGCGGTATCGAATTTCATACTCAGGTCGTGATGTCGCCGGGGGTGAACGACGGCGAGGTGCTGCGACAGACGCTCGCCGATCTCTTCGGGTTCGGGCCGGCGGTGCTCACGTGCTCAGTCGTTCCGGTTGGGCTTACGGAGTTCAGCAAGCACCACCTGGTGCGGGAGCCAACCAGGGGGGAGTGCCGTGCGGCGGTCCGGCTGGTGGAGGAGCAGGCGGAGACCGCTCGGGCAGAGCGGCAGGTGACCTGGGCCTTCGGCGCCGACGAGCTGTATCTGCGTGCCGGCTTGCCTCTCCCCCCGGCCGAGATCTACGGGGACTTTGAGCAGGTGGAGAATGGGGTGGGATCGGTTCGTTGGCTGCAGCAGCGGATCGCGCTGGCGGCCGATACGCTCCGAGCTTGGTCGGGCCAACGCATCGGAGTCGTGACCGGCACGGCGATGGGGGAGCTCATGCCCATGGTGCTCGAGCCGCTGGCTCGACTCACCGAGGCGCGGTTCGAGCTGATCCCGATCGTGAACTCGCTCTTCGGCCCCTCGGTCACCACCGCGGGACTGTTGCCCGGGGCGGCTCTGCAGCAAGCCTTGGGCAGCCGGCACGATCTCGACCTGGTCCTGTTGCCCGGGGAGTCGCTCAACGACGATAACCTTTTCATCGACAGCATGTCGCTGGATTCGCTGTCGGCTGATCTTCCCATGGAGGTACGCCCCTCCCGCGACTTCGCCGATGCGCTGCAGGAGCCGGCAGTGCGATGAGCAAACCTACGGTTGCCATCGTCGGCCGACCGAATGTAGGAAAATCCACCCTTTTCAATCGGATTCTGGGAGGGCGCCGGGCCATCGTGTCCGATCGCCCCGGCACCACCCGCGACCGTCACTTCGGCGATGCCGAGTGGCAGGGACGACGATTCTGGCTGGTGGACACGGGCGGGCTGGTCCCCCAATCGCCCGATACGATGGATCGCGCCATACGGCAGCAGGTCGAGTTCGCCCTCGCCGAGTCGGATGTGATTGTCTTCTTGGTGGACGGTCAGGAAGGCGTAACCCCGCTGGACCAGCAGATCGCGGAGCGATTGCGCCGGGCCGGGCGACCGGTCCTGCTGGCGGTCAACAAGCTGGACGATCTCGAGCGCAGCACCGCGCACTACGCCTTCTTCGAGCTCGGCTTCGGCGACCCGGTAGGAGTAAGCGCGGCCGTGGGGAAGGGGAGCGGTGACCTGTTGGATAGTCTGGTCGTGCGTCTCCCACCTTTCGATCCCGCGGAGGCGGAAGACACCATCGATGTGGCGGTCGTGGGCCGCCCCAACGTAGGCAAATCCTCCCTGATCAACCGCCTGCTGGGGCAGGAGCGGCATCTGGTCACCCCGAACGCAGGCACCACAAGGGACGCGATCGACTCCCTCTTGCGCTACGACAACAAAAGTCTCAACTTCATCGATACCGCAGGGTTACGTCGCCGAGCTAAAGTAGAAGATGATCTGGAGTTCTACTCCACGTTGCGGACCGAGCGGGCGATCGAGCGGGCCCAGGTCTGTATCCTGGTGGTCGATGCGACGGTGGGCCTCCACAATCAGGACCTGCGCATTGCGACTGCCGCGTGGGATCGGGGCTGTGGACTTATTGTGGTGGTCAACAAGTGGGACCTGATTGCTGAGAAAGACGCCAACACGGCGCGCCGGGGCCAGGAGGAGTTGATCGAGAAGGCTCCTTTCCTGCGTTATGTCCCCTTCTTGTACGCCTCGGCGCTCACCGGCCAGCGAGTACGCAAGATTCTCGATCTGATTATTCAGGTGGCTGCCGAACGCGAACGGCGCATTCCTACGGCCGAGGTCAACCGGGTCCTGGCCAATCTGCTGGAGCGGAACAGTCCGCCGCAGCAGCCGGGTGAGGAGGTGAAGCTGCTTTACGCCTCGCAGGTCGGCACCGCGCCTCCGACCATCGCCATCGTCAGCAACCGGCCGGATGAGGTCCCCGAGTCCTATCAGCGATATCTGGTGCACGGGTTCCGCAGTGTCTGGCCTTTCTCCGGCTCTCCCTTGCGGCTCCGATTCACCAGCCGGGGATCGCGACGGTGACGGCCGCGCAGGGATTGTGCCTCATCGCGTCCTATCTCATCGGGTCGATTCCCACGAGCTATGTCGCGGCCCGGGCATTTGCCGGGATCGATCTTCGGCAACACGGTAGCAAAAATCTGGGCGCCACCAATCTGTACCGGGTGCTAGGCTGGCGCTTCGCCTTGCCGGTCGGCCTGTTTGACGCCGCCAAGGGCGCGATTCCGGTGCTGGTTCTCGCGCCGCTGGCATCTGCCTCGGAGCTCTTTGCGCTGATCTGCGGGATCACCGCCGTGATAGGCCATGTGTACTCGGTGTTCGTCCGCTTCAAGGGTGGCAAGGGAGTGGCCACCGCCGCCGGGGTCATGCTGGCCCTCACCCCGGTTGCCTTGGCGGTCTCACTGGTGGTGTGGGTGGTGCTGGTGTTGCTCACCGGATATGTGTCGGTCGGCAGCATCGCCGCGGCCGCGATCTTTCCGGTCTCGGTGCTTCTACTGGAGCATCCTGCCATGCCCGAGATCTGGTGGCTCGACGTGGGAGTGGCGGCGGGCATCATCTGGCTGCATCGAGGCAACATTCAGCGGCTGCTCAAGGGCACCGAGAACCGCTTTGGCCGTCGGGCCGCAACTACACCGAGAGCATGAACCACATCGCGGTGGTGGGGGCCGGCAGTTGGGGGACGACCCTTGCCAATCTCCTGGCGTGCAAGGGGGTGGAGGTTCGCCTCTGGGCCTACGAGCCGGAGGTGGTGGAGGCCATCAACGGCGGGCACGAGAATCCCTTGTTCCTCCCCGGCGTGCCGTTGGTACCAGCTCTCGTCGCCTCCGGCGACCTACGAGAGACGGTCTCCGACGCCGAGCTGATCCTGTCTGCCGCACCGAGCCATGTGGTGCGGGCGGTGGCGCAAAGCATGGCGGGCTCCGTCACTCCCGGAACCCTGGTCGTGAGCGCGACCAAAGGAATCGAGAGCGATACGCTCGCGCTCATGTCTCAGATCTTCGCGGAGGTGTTGCCGGAGACGCGCTTCGCGGTGCTGTCGGGGCCGAGCTTTGCCGCCGAGGTGTGCCAGGGACAGCCGACCGCCGTGGTGGCCGCGTCACGAGACCCGACGAGCGCGGCCGAAGTGCAGCGTATCTTCGCGACCCGAACCTTCCGGGTGTACTCCCATGGCGATGTGATCGGGGTCGAGCTGGCCGGCGCACTCAAGAACGTGATCGCCATCGCTGCAGGGATTCTGGAGGGTCTGGGCCTGGGGCATAACCCCCGCGCGGCAGTGATCACCCGTGGATTGGCCGAAATCACCCGGCTCGGCGTACGCATGGGGGCCGAGCCGCTGACTTTCGCAGGACTCGCCGGGATGGGCGATCTGGTCCTTACTACGACCGGAAGCCTGAGTCGCAATCGGGCGCTGGGTGTCGCCCTGGCACAGGGAGAGACCTTGGAGCAGCATCGCCTAGCGCATCGCAGCGTAGCGGAGGGCGCCAATACCTCGCGCGCCGGCGTTGCGCTGGGAGCCCGCATGGGAGTAGAGCTTCCGATTATCGAAAAGGTCTGCCAGGTACTCTTCAGTGGAAAATCGGCCCGCGAGGCCGTAGGAGAGCTGATGGGACGGGAACTCAAGGCGGAGCAGTGGAGATGACTACCACTCGACCGGTACAGGAATTCTATTCTATCGGGGAGGTCTGCGCGCTCACCGATCTCAAGCCACATGTCCTGCGCTACTGGGAAAGCCAGTTTCGCTTTCTCAATCCCGCCAAGAATCGCTCCGGCAACCGGGTCTACAAGAGCAGGGAAGTGGAGTTGATCATGCTGGTAAAGCACCTGCTCTACACCGACAAATTCACCATCGATGGCGCGCGCCAGCGGATCGATCAGTTCCGCCGCACGGGGGAGCTGCGCGCATCCGCCCGGAAGGCATTCGAGGCGGAGCTGGCCCAGGAGCTCCGGGCAAGCATCGAGGAGGTGGTGGGAATTTTGGACGGAAGAATCGCGGTGACACAGGAGAGACCTGATTCGGACAAGAGCGGGAAAAGTGAAAAGTGAAGCAGCCTGAAACGGAGCGTGAACCGTAAGAAGTGAAAGTGAAAGGGTGCATCCCTCCTGCTTACGGGTTCACGGTTCACCTTCACGCAGTCCGGTTCACCGATCACTTTTCACTTTTCACGCCTCTCGTTTGTATCTTCCCCCGCCATGAACATCCTGGTCAGCAACGATGACGGCATCCTGGCTCCGGGGTTGGCGTTGCTCGCCGACGTGTGCCAGGGCGTGGGGAACGTGACCGTCGTGGCTCCCGATCGGGAACAGAGCGGCACCTCACACTCGCTCACCCTCCACCGCCCGCTACGTCCCACCCGGCGCCCCGACGGGGCCTGGCAGATCGACGGAACGCCGACGGACTGTGTCATGCTCGCGATTCAGGCCCTGATGGCCGAGCGGCCGGACTTCGTGTTCTCCGGGGTCAACCACGGGCCCAACATGGGCGAAGATGTGCTGTACTCCGGTACCGTCGCCGCCGCGATGGAAGCGGTCACGCTGGGCGTTCCGGGGATCGGGATTTCGTTCTCCGGCAGCCAGCCGGAGACCATGGCCACGTACCGCGATCTGCTGACCCAACTGATCCGGCAGATCACCGCGGTACCCGACTTTCCCGAGCAGACTCTGCTCAACATCAATCTTCCCAAGGTGCCCGCGTCTGAGGTGCAAGGCATTCAGGTCACCAAGCTGGGCAGCCGGTTCTTCTCCGAGTCGCTCACCCGAATGAAGGACCCGTGGGGACGGGAGATCTACTGGATCGGCGGGGGCACCATTACCTGGACCGGGGGTGAAAACTCCGATCATACCGCCGTCGCCGAGGGATTTATCTCGGTCACTCCACTCCATATGGACCTCACCAATTACTCGCTGATCGAGACGGTGAAGCGATGGTCGCTGGAAGGGTAGGCGAGGGTGACGGGTACGGGGGATATCGCGCTCGCCTGGTCGAGGGCCTGCGGCAAAAGGGGGTACGCGACCTCAGCGTCTTGCGGGCGGTCCAGCTGGTGCCAAGGCATCTGTTCGTGCCGGAGAGCGTCCGCCATCGGGCGTATGACGATGTCGCCCTGCCAATCGGCAGCGGACAGACGATCTCCCAGCCCTTCGTCCAGGCCCGGTATCTCGAGCTGATCGGACTCACCGGACGGGAGCGGGTCCTCGAGGTCGGCACCGGATCGGGCTATCAGACGGCGCTGCTCGCTGTGCTGGCTGAGTGCGTCTTCAGTGTCGAGCGAATTGCAGGGTTGGCCCAACGGGCTCGGTCCGCCCTGGAGGAGTCGGGGGTGCGCAACGTGACCGTGCTCACGGGGGATGGCACGTTGGGATGGCGCCCGTTCGCCCCGTACGATGCCATTCTGGTGGCCGCCGCCTCACCCGAGGTGCCCGCACCGCTCACCGAGCAGCTCGCGCCGGGTGGGCGAATGGTGATACCGCTGGGAGATCGCAGCGGGCAAAGCCTGACGGTGGTGGAGCGGCGCGACGACGGCATCACCACCCGGACGATCAGCGACGTTCGTTTCGTCCCGTTGCTCGGCGAGTTCGGCTTCTCACAATGAGCGAGGCATGCTGAATCAGTTCTTTCACTGGCTGGCAGACACGGTGCTCGCGCTGGGCTATTCCGGGATCGTGATTCTCATGGCGATCGAATCTTCCGTGTTGCCCCTGCCGAGCGAGTTGGTGATGCCGCCCGCCGGCTATCTGGCCGCGAAGGGGCAGATGAATGGCTGGATCGCCGTTGCCGCGGGCACAGTCGGGAGCGTGATCGGCGCGCTGGTCAACTACGCGCTCGCGGTGTTCGTGGGGGAGCCGGTTCTGCGGCGCTATGGCAAATACATCCTGCTGTCTCCCCGCTCGCTCGACCGGGCCGAGGCGTTTTTTCGGCGCCACGGGGAGATCAGCACGCTGCTCGGGAGATTGCTGCCGGTGATCCGGCATCTCATCTCCATTCCCGCCGGGATGTGCCGTATGCGGCTGGGTCGTTTCGCGGGGTTCACCGCGCTGGGGGCCGGCGCATGGTGTGGGATCCTCACCTATCTGGGCTGGCTGATCGGCCGCCACGGCGAGGAGGTGCAGGCGGCAATCGGACCCTACGTCCACCGGACCTTCTTTCAATACGTCCTGCCGGCCGCCGTCCTGGTCCTAGCCGCCTACATCCTCTGGCGGCGTCGCCAGAAGAACCAGACGGCGTGATCTCCCGCTTCCTGGTCTCGGGTCTGGTGCAAGGTGTGGGCTTTCGCTGGTTCGTGGCCCGGCACGCCCGGGCGTTGAATCTCACCGGGTTCGCCCGCAATCTCCCCGATGGCAGGGTAGAGGTGGTCGTGAGCGGCGAGCCACAGACTGCCATCGCCCGTCTGGAGGGGCTGCTCCGCAGCGGCCCGGCCAACGCCCAGGTGGATCGGGTAGAGCGGCACGACGATGTGGTGGAATCCGTTCCTCCCAGGAGCTTCGATATCCGATGAGTACGCTCACCCCTCTCGCACGCCACGTGCTCGATACGCTTCGGCCGATCCCCAACTACCCCAAGCCGGGGATCATCTTTCAGGACATCACGCCGGTCCTGGCTGACGGACATCTGCTGCGCACCGTCGTGGGGGCGATGGGCGACCCGTTTCGGGAGGCGGGCGTGACCCACGTTCTTGGGATCGAGGCTCGCGGTTTCATTCTGGGAGGGGCAGTGGCAACCGATCTCGGCGCCGGGTTCGTGCCGGCGAGAAAGCCGGGCAAGCTCCCCTGGCAGCGGGTGACCGAGACCTACCAGTTGGAATACGGCTCCGACGCGTTGGAGGCCCACAGTGATTCCATCACCAATGCCAGCCGAGTTCTGGTCGTTGACGACGTGCTCGCGACCGGTGGAACGGCCCGGGCCGCCGCCCAGTTGATTCGGGGTCTGGGTGGGGACGTCGTCGGGTGGAGCTTTCTGCTCGAGATCGGTGGGCTGGGGGGCAGAGCCCGTCTCGAGGGCGCCACCTGCCACGTCGTCGCCCGGCGCTAGGGTCGGGCCGGGCGGCGGACAAGGGCCAATCCCAGGGTTGCCTATCGAGGTCCCATCCGGCCATTTTTCTGTGCTTGGGTTGCACCGTAGTGCGGCAACTCCCAGACCCGGCCCCCGTAGCTCAGATGGATAGAGCAGCAGTTTCCTAAACTGTTGGCCGCGTGTTCGAGTCACGCCGGGGGCACTGTAGCGACGGCGGGCCGGCACTCGAATCAACGTTCAGTTAGGCAGACATGGCAACGACAGTGGAAGCCTCCACCCGACGGCAGGCCAACGCGCCCGCAGCACCGACCCCGTGGTATCGAGACCGGAATCGGCTGCTGGGGATCGCTGGTGGAACCGTCGCCCTTCTTGCGCTGATAGGCTGGTTCGTAGTCAGCAGCAACAAGCGCAAGGAAGAGTTTGCCGCCAGAAGCCTCAATCAGGCCCGGGCGGCAGCCGAGGCAGGCAACCTGCCGCTGGCCTCGAGCGAGCTCCAGAAGCTGATCCAGACCTATAAGGGCACCGACGCCGCCAGCGAGGCCTTCATTACCCTGAATCAGGTCCGCCTGGTCAATGGCCAGAGTGAGCTCGCCGTGGTGGGCCTCCGCGACTATATCGCGTCGAAGCCGGACGCCAAGTACCTGGCACCGGCCTATGGGCTGTTGGGCGCCGCATTGGAAAACTCCAAGAAGTTCCCCGAGGCGGCCGAAGCGTTCTCCAACGCCTCGAAGTCCGCCGACGTCGACTACCTCAAGGCCCGCTACCTGATCGATACGGGCCGGGCCTACCGGGAGGGCGGGAAGAACGCGGAGTCCATAGCGGCCTATCGTACGGTGGTGCAGAAGTATCCAAAATCACCCAGCTTCACCGAGGCGCAGGTGCGGCTGGCAGAGCTCACCGGCGGACAGATGTAATCTGGATGTAACAGCCCGATTCCACCCGCCCGGGGCGGCCGCAAGCCTCCCCGGGCCATTTTGTCCCCTCTCGGACCAGGTCCGGAACGCCTCTTCTCGCGGGAGACGTGGCGGCTCCGCGGCCGTTCGCTCATTATTAGTGTGCCTCCCAGGTCCAGAGCTACGGCCGTGCCATGAGTCGGGACGTCTGCTGTCCGCGCAGTCGCTGTCGGCGGCTCACTGGCCGCGCGATCCTCCTCGCGTTCCTTCTCGCGGTGCCCATCGGCGCGCTCACCGGCCAATCCCCCATTCCGCTCCGACCAGGTCTGGTACTGACCTACGTCATGCGCAACCTCAGCGACACCGCTGACCGGGAATTCAACAGCACTATCGTCAAGATGACGCCGGAGGAGACTGAGTTCGCGGTCGACATTCGGATCCGACCAACCCCCGGCGCCCCGGCTATAAAGACGTTCTACCATCGGCATCAGTCTCGACGCGAGCTCATGGGGGCCAGGACCATCGATCACGGCGGGACCTGCAACCCGGCGGACACGGCCGACACCCGTTACCGGGGCAGCACGCTGCTCATGACGTCTCAACGGGTCCTGCGCCAGCTGAAGAGCGGAGAATCCGTCGCGATCAGATCCTTCTACTCGGCCGGTTGGTGTAGCCAGGGGGAGCTGATCAGCGGCAACATCCAGCGGGTAGAGCCTCACCCGGTCCCGGTCTCCATCATCCTCAATGGACAGCGGCTCGAGCTCTCGACGATTCACGCCCGAGGCGCCTATATGTCGCTGAGCTGGGGACAGCTCGACATGGATTACTGGTTCCTCGACGACTCGGTCGAGCCATTGATGATCCGGGCCGACGGGCACATGGGTAAGAGCGTCTATCGCCAGCAGCTCGGACGAGTAGTTGACGCGGGCCCCGAGGAGCAGGAGCGTCTGGCGCGAGCGTTGGAGGGCAACCCGGGCGGTGGTGGTGGGGCAGGTGGAGGCGGCGGCGGAGGAGGCGGGGGTGGAGGTGGTGGCCGAGGTGGTGGGGGCGGTGGGGCATCAGGCCTCAGCGGAGCATTGGACAATGCCTGCCGGGTGTCGGTATACGGTATCTATTTCGAGTTCGCCAGTGCCGAGCTCAAGCCCGCGTCTCAGCCCAGTCTGCAGCAGATCGCGGCGGTGCTGAAGCAGCATCCCGACTGGACCCTCACCATCGAAGGACATACGGACTCGATCGGTGGGGCCGCCAGCAACCTCGAGCTCTCGAATCGGCGAGCCGCGGCGGTCAAAGCAGAGCTGGTCAAGAGCTACGGCATCGCCACGTCGCGACTCAGCACCCAGGGCTACGGGCTCAGTCGGCCCGTCGCCCCGAACAGCACACTTGAAGGCCGTGCCCAAAACCGGCGCGTGGAGTTGGCTCGGAAATGCTAGCCGGATCGCTTCTGAGGAAAGGAGTCTGGCATGAAGGCGAGTAGCGCTGGGCCGATCATCCTCGCAATGCTCTTTGGCGTGATGTCATGCGGCGGCGAGGCGTCCAAAGCCGAGCCCAAGACCCCGGCCGATAGCACGGCGGCAGCCCTCGGCAAGGCGGCCGGTGGAATCATCGGTGGGATCATGAAGATGGCTGAGAAGCAGGAAGAGCTGGACCAGTCGAATCCTTACCGCGACCTTACAGATCCCTGCATCCTGGTGAGTCGCGCCGAGATGGAAAAATATCTCGGCCCGTTGTACGGCGACCCTTATCGCGCCAGCGGCAAGACTGCCAATCCCACCGGCCACGTGTGTGTGTATCGCGGCGCCAGCGGCCGGACCATCACCATCGAACCCGAGTACAACAGCGGGCAGATGGCCCTCAAGACCATGCGGATGGGCGGCAGCATCGCCACTCAAGTTCTTACCGACGAGAGCGGCAAGGCCGACACGTTGGAAGGAGACTGGGATGACGTGTACTACCAGTTCGGCACCCTCAGTGCGCTCAAGGGTGATGTCCTGGTCTCGGTGGGCATCGTCGGCTCCAGGGCTGGGCCGGCCGGCGCAGCCGAGATCGCGGACATCGCGCTCAAGCGTCTGCCGCATCCCCTGAACTACGACGGCGCCAAGGCCGCCGAACACGCGCCTGGTCCCCTGGTGCAGCCGCGCGATCCCTGCTCACTGGTCACCAAAGAGGAGGCAGCCGCCATCCTGGGGCCGCTCGTCGGCCCTCCCAAGTCCTCCAAGAGCGGCTGTTCCTTCCCGGTAAAAAACCCCCTCGGCCCGCTCGCCAATGGGCCGATGGAAGTTGTGCTCGCGGTGGAGTGGACCGACGGATTCGCGGCTCTCGAAAACGCCAAGAGTACCACGAACACGGTCATGAAGCAGTTCGACACCGCGAGCACTGTTCGCACAAGCTGCAACGGAGGTTCCTGCACCAGCGAGGTAAAGTCGGTGGGAGAGGTCATCAAGCAGACGGACTCGGAGGCGAGGACCAACAAGGCGGACCGGGACGCGATGGAGCAGATGCGGAAGGTCATGGGGGCCTTGGGTGCCTCCACCAACCAGGGCAGCATGACTCTCAAGACCGACACGACCTCGCTCCAGGGACCATGGGACGAGGCGGCCTTGCTGGCCGGCATCGGCTTCATGGCGGTGAAGAAGGATGTCTCGATGTCAATGGATCTCCGACTGCTCGGGCTGGACAAGGCCAAGGCCCTCGTCACCAAGGCGATGGGCCGCATCTGATCCGGAGGCGGTGATGGGACTCGAAGATCTCTTCGGCAGTCTAGCCAAGGAGGCACTGAACCTGGTGCGGCAAAAGACTGGGGTGGACCTGTCGGGCATTGCTGGCTCACAATCCCCCGCTCCTGCGGGCGCCGCAGCGGCACCAGCGACCGATGCGCCACGTCCTTCCGGGAGCGTTCCCTTCGGCCTCGATGCCCGCCCGATGCCGTCCGGTGAGTCGGTGGATGTGGTCTTTCCGGCCCGGGTGGGAGAATTCGGCCGTGCCCGGATCAACGATCGGTTTGGCGGGATTCGGTCGGGCGGAGTCTTTGCCGGGTACCGAAGTGGTGATGTCGAAGTCCGGATGCTGGTCACGTTACACCGCAATGCCGCCGCGGCGCGCGAGCGGGTTCGTGAAGGTCGCGGAGAGGACGGGAGTGGGGAGGGCGCGACGTCGAAGGAATCGCTGGGTACCGAGCCCAGCTATTCTCTGAACCCGGGTTCCGCGGTCTGGAACAGAGGTCCCTACTGCTTCTCGGCCTCGTCCAACGATACCGAAGGCGACGAGCCCTTGCCCGCGACCGCCGAGCAGATCGCCGCGCTGGAGCGCTTCATGGCGGCGTTCCCTTATTAGCGCGACTATGCCGCGACCTCGCCTCTGTCCAGCAGCTCTGGTCCTTCTTGCCTTAGTCGGCTGCAGTAAGCGCCCCAAAGCCGCGGCCAACTCCCCCACGAGCTCGACACCCTCGACGGCAGCGCTGAGCGGTGTCGTGCGGGGCGACTCGGCCAGCCTCCAGCAGTATCTCAAGACCGTAGACACGGTCAAGGGTGCGACTCTCAAGGTGACCTGGGCATCCCGCACGGTGCGGCTGGATCGAGCGGAGGCGATTCGCTCACTCCGGCGGGTCAGCCGCGATGGGGCGCGGTTCACGTTCGCAGCCAATGAACCCAAGCTGCAGCAGCTCAAGCCTGGATCGATTCTCCTGGTCTGGGGGGTCGCACTTCGGAAGGTGACCGCCATTGAGCCTCACGGGGCCGTCGTGGTCGTTCAGACCGATCCGGCTGCGCTGGGCGAGGCCATTCAAAGCGGCAGGATTGCCTGGAAGGCTCCGGTGGCGTTTCCACAGGGTATGGTGATCAAGCGGGTAACCAGTCCTGACACCAGCGCCCGAAAGCACGCGCTGCATGGCGCTCAGCCGCTCTTCCACTACGCAGCTTATGTCCAGGGGGAAGAGAAGCAGGGAGAATCAAAGCAGGGAGAAGCCAAGACTGGCGAGAGCCAAGAGGAGAACGCTGACGCCGAGGAGGACGAGGAAGAAGAGGGCATGACCAAGCTCGCGCTGGGGGAGGCGGCGGGCTACGAGTTCGAGGTCGGCTTCGGGGCTCGCCCTGGCCGGCTCGACTACGAGGTGGAGATGGCCAAAGCGGAGAGCGGCCCCTTCGATCCCTCGACCGCCGAGCATCAGGGCGAGCGCACTCGCGCTCATGGCACCCAGGCGGTGCGTGGGGGAAAGGAATCAGCGGAAGGTGAGGGCAAGCCGCTGACGCCCGAGGAGAAAAGCAAGCAGAAGGAGGCGGAGGAGGAAGAGGAGAACACCAAGCAGGGCATGGGGAAGCCGGCCACCCCGGCGGACGCGCTCACCAAGGCGGGGCTATTCAACCTGGCGAACGAGCTACTCGATCTCAGGGTGCGCGCCCGGGGACACCTGAACGATCTCTCTACCGAGGGTGCCATCGATATCGATGGAGCGTCGGTCAGCACCTTTCACTCCCGGGTCAATGGCCTCCAGGGCGAGCTGGAGGTCACCTGGATCGCGCGATTGGGTGAGCAGCAGGGGAGCTGGTCGGACAACGTACGGCTGGACATCCCCTTCAACTTCGACATTCCGCTGATCATCGGTGGTCTCCCGTTCATGATTGCCATCGGGACCGATCTCCTGGTCGCGCCGGCCCTGACCAGCCACCATGCATCGGCCACCGCGACCTACCATTTGACCTATGGCGGCGACCTTGGGCTCACCGCGACGAGCACCGGGATCATTACCGATGGCGATCTCACGGGGGACGTCGCAACCAAGGCCCGGCAGATGACCTCGATCGGCGTCTCAGCTGTTCTGGTGGCCGTCCAGGCACCGCGCATCGGGTTCGGTCTGGGCCTGCTGAATACCTCGAGCGTGGCGTACGTCGATATGGTGATGTCGGGCA
Organism: Gemmatimonadales bacterium; assembly: GCA_036556025.1. Classification (GTDB taxonomy): domain Bacteria; phylum Gemmatimonadota; class Gemmatimonadetes; order Gemmatimonadales; family GWC2-71-9; genus CAVVWJ01. The sequence goes on from DATBKD010000041.1 coordinate 23,465, forward strand.
GCATCACCTCGGCGGGCATGCTGGCCCTGATCCCGTGCCGGCGCTATCAGCTGGAACGGGTGTTCCACGCCGGCGTGGAAACCAAGCTGCTTGGCCTCACCATCCCGATGCTCGGGACCAAGAAGGAGTTGGGGGACCACTGGCGGATGGTGGAGACGGAACCGAAGGGCTACAACTGCGGCACTTAAACCGGAACGACCCGGGAGACTACCATGAAAAGCAAGGGAAGCATGCTGCTGGCAGGCGTTGGCTGTCTGACATTCACCATGGCCGGACATGTCGCGGCCCAGAATACCTTCGAGGGCGTCATCGCCTTTCAGACGATCGGAGAGGACAGCAAACCGGACACGATGATTCAGACCACCAAGGGGAACACGATCAAGATGGAAGGGTGGGGGAAGGGTAATGGCGCGATCGTCTTCGACCCGGCCAAGCACCGCATGCTGATGATTCAGCCCGAGGAAAAGCAATACGTCCTCGCAACCGAGGAGGACATGCAGCAGATGAACGCCATGACTCAGGCGGCCATGCAGAGGTTCGCGAAAAAGGGGGCCAGCCCCGACGAGGACGAGGAAGACCCCCAGATCAAGTTCGGCCCCACCGGCAGGACAGAGACCGTGGCGGGCGTCAAATGTGAAGTCTGGCACGGGACCAGCGTTCGCAACGGGGAAAAGCACGAAGGGGAGGCCTGCCTGGCCGACGGCGTCGGCTTTGCCGGGTTCAACGTCCTGAGCAACCCGATGCTCGCGCCCCGCGGCAAGGGAGCGGCGTTTATCGAGCAGTATCGCAAGCTGGTCGGCCCCAACAAGGGCGTCATCAAGATGGTGGAATTCAAGGACGGAAAGCCGCACAGCTCGATGGAGGCCATCAAGATTCAGCGCCTGCCCATAGCCGAGTCCGCGTTTGAACCCCCGGCGGGCTTCAAAGAGGTGAACATGCATGAGCAGGTCGTGAAGATGCAGCAGGCCATGCAGAAGGCGGGTCAGAAGTAGCTTTCCGCCGTCTGCGGAGGTCAGGGGACTCGGACGGAGGACGGAGGAGCCCCGCACCCGGCGGCGCTCCTCCGGTTCGCTTGGTGGGGCCAACGACGTATAAGATATATTATGTTAAGCTGCGCTGGGGAAAACTGTGGAGAACTGCGCGGCGCATCCACCATCTCAATTGTAAGTGATTGATCTACAGAGGCTTGTGTTACCACTGGCCAGATGTGGGAATATCCCTCCTAGATGTCCTCCCATACCGCCCGGAAGACTAGACGACCTTCCCCCTGCAGCCACACGTGGCTGGCGACGGCCGCCTTGAGCTCCGCCCGGACCACTAGCTCCGGGCCTCCCCGGCTCCGGAAGCGGACCGGCAGCGAGGCCTCGCCCCTGGTAGCGAGGGCGACGGCGGCCGCTACGGTACCGGTGCCGCAGGCCAACGTCTCCCCCTCCACGCCGCGCTCATAGGTACGGATCAGCCACTGGTCATCCTGGGCCACCGGTGAGCTGACGAAATTGACATTGGCACCGGCGGGCTGAAAGTTCGGATCCTGGCGTAGCGTCCGGCCCCTGGTACTCAGGTCCACCTGCTCCACGTCTTCCACCCGGGCTACCAGATGCGGCACCCCCACCGAGGCGAACATCAGCCACCGCTCTTCGGGCCGGGAGAGCCCCGGCACATCCGCAGGAACCGGGAAATCGGGCAGGTTGATCTCCGGTGCCGCGCCCGATCCGTCGCTCCTGGCCCTTACCATCCCCGCGTCCGTGTGCAGGCACAGCTCTCCCGGTGGAGCGAGCTCGAGGTACACCGCGAGCCGGGCGCTGCAGAGCGCGGCGTTGCCGCACATGGCCGCCAGCGAGCCGTCCGAGTTCCAGTACTGCATCCGGACGATGCCCGGCGCCTCGGGCGTCAGAATCACCAGGCCATCGGCGCCTACCCCCGTGCGACGGTTGCAGATGGCGGCGACCTGCGCGGCCGGCCATTGCTGGGGATCGGTATACCTCCCGTCGAGCACCACAAAGTCATTGCCCGACCCGGTCATCTTGTAGATGATGGTGCCTCTCACAGCCGACCCACCAAGGCCTGAAGCCTGAGCCACCAGACCATCCAGATAGCCTCCCGCACGATCCGCTTGTTCATCTTGCTCTGCCCCTCGACCCGGTCCGTAAAGACGATTGGAATCTCGACGAGACGGAATCCCTTGCGCCAGGCCCGGAAGCTCATCTCGATCTGAAACGAATATCCATTGGACTTAACTCGCTCGAAATCAATGGCCTCCAACACTGCCCGGCGAAAGCACTTAAACCCCCCAGTTGAGTCGCTCAGGGGCAGACCGGTAATCCAGCGGGCGTACAGATTGGCGCCCAGCGACAGGAGGAGCCGGGAGATAGGCCAGTTGATGACATTGACACCCGTATGATAGCGCGATCCGAGCACCAGGTCAGCGTTCTCGATAGCCCGTAGAAAGTCCCTGAGAAACTTGGGATCGTGACTGAAGTCCGCATCCATCTCGAAAATCAGGTCGTACCCATGGTCCAGAGCCCAGCGAAAGCCGGCAAGGTACGCCTTTCCCAAGCCCTGCTTGGACTCTCGATGCAGCACGTGGATTCGGCACTCCGTCGCCGCCATCTCCTCGGCCAGCCGGCCGGTATTGTCCGGCGAGTTATCGTCCACCACGAGGACCTCGAGCCTGGGATCCTGCTGCAGAATGGCGGGCACGATGAGCGGAAGGTTGACTCGCTCGTTATAGGTCGGCACCACGACCACCGCGCGCTCAGGCATGAGCCCTTCTCCACCTCCTCCACCGGGGCCAGGCGAACAGTGCGGCCGTCAGCAGCAACGCGATCAGCGTTACCAGGCGCCCGCGGTCGTACGTGGTCGAGTGGAAGTGCAAGGAGACCTGGCGCGAGCCGGCCGGCAACACCACGCTCAAGAGCGCGTCATCGGCGCGCAGCACCATCGCCGGCTTCCCGTCGACCTCGGCGTGCCAGTCAGGATGCCAGGTCTCCCCGATCAGCAGGTACGTCGCCTCGGGCGCGTCCCCGTCGAGTCGAACCCGCATGCGGCCGGGTTCCCATTCCGCCAGCGTGGCCCGGATATTCGGAGTGGCGGGAGGCCGTCCGTTCAGCGGCTTCGGGTTCACCGAGGTGGTGTCGGAGTAAACCACCACCGAACTGAGTGGAAAGCGGGGATCGATCACTGTCGGTCCCAACTGTGCCTCGGGGAGCTTGGCTGCACCGCCGACCACCCGCACATAGCGCGGCACCGTGTCGCGCTCGAGCAGGATGGCCGGCCGACCCGGAGTGGTCGGAACCGGCCCGAGGACCTGATGAAAGCCGGGCACGTCCTGAGCTTCCGGCAGCAGGACGTACCGCACCGCGAGGAGGTCATGGAGATTGGGGCTTCCAGCGAAGCGCCACTCCCCCTTCCCTCCCAGGAGCTCGTCGTAGAAGCGCACTTCGAATCCGTGATAGCCCAACAGGCTCTGAATGTCGTGGGCCATCAGGTAGGAACCCTGATACACCCCGACGTCGAGCACGCGGAACGGTTTGGGCTGTGCTCGAAGCCGACTGGTGACCGCGTCGTCTCGGTAGAGCTCGGCCGCGGGCGCCTGGAACTGAAAGAACAGCCGGTCGATGCTCCAAAGGTCGGCGATCGTTAGCACCGCGAGCGCTGCGGCTGCCTTCCAACCGGCGAATCGGCCTTCTCTGAGAAGCCAGAGCGCCGCACTCGCAAGGCCGACGAACACGAGCAGACGCAGGCTGCCGAGCTGAAGCTCCCCGGCGTTGGCCACGACCTTTTCCATCTGTTGCTCGGCCGCAAGTCCTGAGGCAATGGCCTGGAGCACTCCGATCGCTCCAAGCAACGCCAGGCCTCCGAGCACGCCCAACGGCACCGCCAGCGCCCTGATCGAGACCCCGCGTCGAAGCAGGCGATCGACGCCGAAGCCCGCGAACAGCGCGGTTGGCAACGCCACCAGGAAGAAAGCCATACCCGGAGCGCGCACTTTCTTCATCATCGGCATCAGCTCATACCACAGCCGATAGAACGGCGTATGGCCCCCGAATGCGATCAGGAGGAAGAGCACGGCGATGATGCCGAGGGCCTGCACCACGCGCCGGCGGGAAGGGTCACCACTTCCCAGGATGGCGAGGACGACCACAAGGGGCCCGATGTATTCGGTGTGCGACTTGAAGAAGTTGGTACCCCAGTAATGCTCCAAAACGCCGTTGAATTGCGGGAGCACCGTCGTCATGATCTCGATCGGCGGCATGGAGAAGCCGGTGGCATACTCCCATCCGCCGCTCGGCCCACCGGCCGCTCGGGGCGAGTACGGGATGTAGGCCAGAAAGGGGAGTATTTGAATCGCAGCGATGGCTAGGCCCAGGCCGACCGCCCCCGCGGCGAGGGCGAGGGGAATGCCCCAGTGCCGATCGCGCGGTCGGTCCGGGTCGAAGAAGACCAGGTACAAGGTCCAGAGCGCTGCCGCGACCAGCATGTAGTACGCCATCTGATATTGGGGACTCACCATGCAGAGTCCCACCGTGAGGGCGAGCAGGGCGAAGCCCTCCAGCCGGCGATCGCGGACACCTCGCACCAGGGCCAACAAGGCGAGGGGGGTCAAGGCCGACACAAAGAGCTTGCCGTCGTGCCCCGGTTTGACCAGCGACGCCACGATGCCGGTGAGCTCGTATCCCAGGCCCGCGATCAGGGCACCGGTCCAGCTCGTCCCCAGCGCCCGTGCGAGAGCGTACATGGTGATTCCGGCGAGGACGATGTGGACCGCGAAGCCGAGATTCATCGCGGTATCGACCGGGAGTACCCAGCGAAGCCAGGCGGTCGGGTAGAAGATGTCGCCGTGCATCGCGGCGATGTATGGCATTCCCCCAAAGAGATAGGGGTTCCACTCGGGGATGCTCCCGGTCGCCCGAAACATTTCGGCGCCGAACAGACGGAAGCCGTATCCGGCGATGTACTGATCGTCTCCCACCAGGAAGCGTCCGGCCAGCATCGGATAGCACAGTGTTCCCGCAGCCACGACGAAAATCAGAACGGCCAGCAACGCCGGACGGCGGGGTTCGAACGCTGAGGGAGAGGCTGGCTCAGAGGGCGACACGAGCTCTCCGTCGGGGGAACACGAGGAACGGGACGGCGGCTCCCAGCTCGGTCACGGTGAGCAACAGTCTCGAGGCGACGGCAAGTCCGGTCGCCGCCCCGATGCCGAGTGGTCCTTGAAGCATCAAGATGAAGACCCCTTCGCGAACACCCAGTCCGCCCGGTGCCAGAAGCGCCAGGAAGCCGGCGAGATATGAGGCTGTGAACACGGCGATTGCAGCTGAGAGATCCAGCGGAGCTGCAGGCAACACGCCCCGGGCCAGGAGCCACAGCGCGGCGCCATACCCTACCCAGGCCACGCTATTGGCCACGATGCCGAGCCCAATGGCGCCGGCTGCGGGCGCTGGGCGAGCGTCGCTGCCCGGAGCCGCTCTTCGGAGTAGCCACGTCAACATCGGGGGCCAGAGCAGCATCGCGATACCGATCAGCGACGCGGTGACCAGGAGAGCGAGCGCGGCCCTGGCCCCGGGGTGAGCCAGCTCCAGCGTTCCGGCCCCGGTGAGTCCCGCGACGGCCGCTCCGGTCCCGATGGCGAGCACCTGCAGAATGACGGCGGAACCCGTCGCCGCCCACGGTGCGACGCCGGCCTGTTGGGCCATCAGGGCCATGCCGGCGATGGCCCAGACCTTTCCCGGGAGGTACTTCCCCAGGCTGGAGACGGTCCAGATTCGGGCGGCGGACCAAACCTCGAGCGCTTGGCCCCAGGAGACGAGCATGGTGCGCCATGCGAGGATCAGCAGCGCGTACATCAGCCAGACCGTGACGGCGCTGAGCCCAATCCAGGCGGGATCGATCCTCCAAGCGAGGGGCTGGGAGCGGAGTGCATCCCAATTCCGCACCAACGCCCGCGCGGCGAAGCCAATGATGAGAAGTGCCATCGCCCACTGGGCCCATTTGACCCAGCGGCTATGCACCCAACGCCTCCCGATACCAACCTTCACAGACCTCCGCCACGTGCTCCGGCGAAAGCCGTGAGCGCCACGATTCTCCGACCAGGCGGGCCACCGCCAGTCGATCGGGTTCGAGCAATAAGCCGAGGACCGCGTCGCCGATCGCCTCAGCCGACGGGAGCGTGAGTCGGCCCGCGCCGGTTTGAGGAACGACATCCAGTACTCCACCGCCGTCCCAGCAGGCAACCACCGGCACGCCAGCGATCAGGGCTTCCGCAGCCGCCAGGCCGAATCCCTCGCCCTGGGCCGGAAAGATCATGACGTCCGCCTGGCTCAGAAGTGTCGGCACCTCCGCTGGCTTCACCGCGCCGGCGAAATGAACGAACGAGGCCACTCCGAGGCGCTCGGCCAGGCGCTCCAGAGGACCTCGTTCGGGACCATCGCCGGCGATGGTGAGGGGCAGCTCATGACCACAGGAGGCCAGAAAGGCCACCGTCTCGATCGCCAGATTGACCCGTTTCTGCGGGGTCAGGCGGGCGATCACCACCGCTCCGCCTCCGCCTGTGGTCCAACTGTACTCACCGCTTTCCACCGGCATCGGGTGCACATGTGCGGGCTCGATGAACCGCCCGGCTCCGTTTTGCACCCACCCGGCGAGTTCCCGGGAGACGGCAGTGACCACCTTGGCGCGCTGAAAGACGGGACGGGCCAGCGCCCGGGCGACCCGGGAGCGCCGCAGCAGGGCGGCATCGGTCCCGTGTACGGTGAGCACTGTAGGTGCGTCGGCGGGAGCGGCGAGCCCAGCCGGCACCCACCAGTGGGCGTGCACCAGATCCACCCCTCGGGCCAGCTCCTCCCGCGCCGCTCGCCGCAGGGCTCGCCACAGTCCGGCAAGGGCGCGCCAACCCGCGGGGGCCTTCAAGGCCGCCTGCATGGTGCCGCGGTACGCGATGGTTTCGCGAGCGGGACGAGCGTACCGGACCCGCCGGACGCTGACGCCGTCCACCTCCTCCTCCCCGCCCCGCCCCTCATCGCTCGGCGCGAGCACCCGCACCTCGACTCCCCGGCGCACCAGGGCGACGGCCAGCGTCGCCAGGAACGCGCCCGACAGGTCACCCGGCCAACGGGGGTAGTTGTGGGTCAGAAACACGACCCGCACGCTCAGTCTCGCAAGTCGAGCTTGTCCGCGCGCGCGAGCGTTCGGGCGATCTCCCGCGTCTCCTCCTGCATGCCGGCGATCATCTCGCCCAACAGGCCGAACCCGAAGAGGATGATCCCACTGATGACCATGATCTCGACCAGGTTCAGCAGCGGCCGGAACCCGAAGCCAAAACCGAACCGGAGGACCAGCGCGGTGATCCCGGCGAGCAGTCCGATCAGGAAGAGAATCACGCCTCCCAGGCCGAAGAAGAGCATCGGCTTGCGTCCGAAACGGAGTTGAAACCAGACCGCGATGAGGTCGAAGATCCCGACGGGGATACGCTTCCAGTTGAACTTGGACCGACCCGCCCGCCGGGGATACAGCGGCACCGGATGGGACATGAGGCGGAAGCCGTCGGCCGCGGCGATCACTACCATATAGCGATGCCAATCGGGCCGGAGCGGAACCCCGAACATCACTTCCCGACGGTACGCCTTCACCGAGTTGAGGTCGGTGACCTGAACGCCGAAGAGCCAACGACAGATCGCATTGTAGACGCCGGACACGAAGGCCTTTTCGTACTTGCCCTGCTTGGTACCGGTGACGATGTCGGCCTCACCTTGCAGCACCGGCCGGACCAGCGACGGGATGTCCTCGGGGAGATACTGCAGGTCGGCCGGATAAAACACCAGCACATCGCCTCGGGCCACATCTCCCGCTGAGCGGAGTGCGTCCGCGATGCCGCGCTGGCGGCGATGAGTGACGACCCGCAGGAAGGAATGCTTGCGCTCCAGCTCGCGGAGCACGCTGGCGGTATCGTCCCGCGAGCCGTCGTTCACCACCACGACTTCGAAGGTGAATCCGGCCGGCCCCAGCGCTTCGGCGCAGAGTCGGAGGAACTCGGGCAGGTTGAGCGCCTCATCCTTCGCCGGGACGAGGACGCTGACGTCCACGGTCTCGGCGGCGAGGGTCATACGCGCTTCCGCATCCTGGCGGGGAGGATGCCAAGCTGATCGCGGTACTTGGCGACCGTGCGGCGGGCGATCTGGATTCCCTGCTCCTGAAAGAGGTGCACGATCTGCTGGTCGGTGAGCGGTTTGCCGCTGTCCTCCTCGGAGACCATCTTCTGCAGCTTCGCGCGGATGGAGCGCGCGCTGGCCTCTTCTCCGGATGCCGTGGCCAGGGCGCTGGAGAAGAAGAACTTGAGCGGAAGCACCCCGCGGGGAGTCTGCACGTATTTCTCGTTGGTCACCCGGCTGACCGTCGACTCGTGCATGTTGATGACCTCCGCGACCTCTCGCAGTGTCAGCGGCCGCAGGTGCTCGATGCCCTTCTCGAAGAAGTCCCGCTGCCGGTCCACGATGAAGTTCATCACCTTCAGCATGGTCTGACGACGTTGCTCGATGGCCTGGATCATCCAGTTGGCGCTGTTCATCTTGGAGGCGATGAACTCGCGGTTTTCCGGCGTCATCTTCTTCTTGTCGCGCGCGATCTCCTGATAGGAGCGGCTCAGCCGCAGCCGCGGCATGCCGGTATCGTTGAGGAACACCTGATACCGCCCGCCGATTTTCTCGACGATGAGGTCGGGAATGATGTAGCCGTCATTCTGCTCGGAGTACTTGAGTCCCGGCTTGGGATCCAGCCGGGCCAGCTCATCGGCCGCCGCCTGAACCGCCGCGGGCTCCACGCCGAAGCGCTTGGCCAGGTCGTTCCAGCGGTGGGCGATCAGGTCGGGGAACGCCTCCGCCACCAGGCGGTAGGTAAGTGACTCGGTATCAGCCTGCTCCCCGAGTTGAATGAGAAGGCACTCGCGGAGGTCGCGGGCGGCAATGCCGGGCGGGTCGAGACGCTGCACGATGTGCAACATGTCCTCGACCTCGGCGAGGGTGAAGTACGGAGCGGACGAATTGGCGGCAACACCGGCTGAGGCCGAGGCGGTCGGGACTGAGGCGGATGCCGGTGGGGCGGACGACGAGGCGGCGGATAAGGCTGGGGTGGAGGGGACTGAGGGGGACGGGACGGAGGCGGACGTGCCGGACGCCTGCTGGTCCACCGTGCTGGCGTCCGGCTGCTCACCCTCCGCCGCTTCCGCGTCCGCCTCCTCATTGTCCCCCTCGACATGCCCCGCTACCAGCTGGTTCACCGAAGTCAGGATCTCTTCCAGTGTCGCCGCGAGGTAGCCCTCCTCGTTGATGTTGCCGAGGAACTCTTCCGCCAGCAGCATCTGCCGGGGCGAGAGGGTCATCATCTGGAGCTGCTCGCGGAGGTAGTCGATCAGGTCCTTGGTCTCCACCGTGACCGGCTCGGTGTATTCCAGTTGCTCGTACTGCTCTCGAGTCCCCCCGACCTCGAAGCCGTTGAGGAGAATCTCCTCCCAGTCCATCTCCTCCTCTTTTTCCTGTTTCTCCTTCTCCTGCTCGGCATCGGGCTGCTCCGGGGCCTCGTCTTCCGGCTCGAGCAGCTCGAGGAACGGATTGGAGAGCAGCTCCTGCTTGAGATGCTGCTGGAGGTCCATCATCGGCATGTACAGCATGTCCATGGCCTGATAGAGCCGGGGATTGACCCGGAGCTCCTGGCGCATGCTGGTGTGCTGGGAGAGTCCAGTTCTCATGCCACCGCCTCCAGCCGTGCCCGCAACCGGGCGGTGAGGGTCGGTCCGAGATAGAGCTGGGCCACCCGATCGTCATAGACCAGATCGCGAACGGTACCGGAGGCCTGCACTTTCCCTTCGAACATGATGTACGCCCGATCTACGATATCGAGGGTCTGTTCCACGTTGTGATCGGTGATCAACACACCGATTCCCCGGTGCCGGAGGCCGGCCACGATAGTCTGGATGTCGTGGACGGCAATCGGGTCCACGCCGGCGAAGGGCTCGTCCAGCAGCATGAACTTGGGATCCGTCACCAGCGCCCGGGTGATCTCCAGACGGCGCCGTTCGCCGCCACTCAGTGCGTAGGCCCGGCTCCGACGCAGGTGTTTGATCGACAGCTCGTCGAGCATGTGCTCCAGCTTGCGATGCCGCTCTTCGCGCCCCAGCTGCCTGGTCTCCAGGATAGCCAGAATATTTTCCTCGACCGTCATTTTACGGAAGATGGAGGGCTCCTGCGCCAGGTAGCCGATGCCGCCTCGAGCGCGTTGGTACATCGGGGCCCGGGTCAGGTCCTGGCCGTCGAGCAGGACTCGGCCCCCGTCGGGACGGATCAGACCTGTAATAAGGTAGAAGGTGGTCGTCTTTCCCGCGCCGTTCGGACCCAGCAACCCCACGATTTCGCCCTGCTCGACCCGGACGCTGACGTGATCCACCACCCGGCGCCCCTTGAAACTCTTGGCCAGCTCTTTCCCCTCCAGGATACTCGTGGCGGTGCGCTGGGGGGTAACCACCTTGGTGGAGCGCTGCACCGCCCGGCGAGCGGCGGCCAGAAGCGCATCGTAGATCTCTTGTCGGCCTTCCCGGCTGTCGCCCCACCAGGCGACGCGAGGCTTGACCGGCTCCCAGTCGGAGGCGCCCGTGTCGGCGATCCAGCCCTCGGTCGCCAGCCGGGGCAGCACCGACCGGGTAAGGTGGTTGCGCACTTCGTCGCCGGTGATCTCGGTCTCGGATGAGCCGCCCAACGTGCGATAACAGACCAGATGGGCTTCCCGATAGGCCAGAACCAGGTCGGAGAACGCCACATTCTCGTCGGGACCGGCGGCGCGCGTGATGGCCGCGAGGGCGATGGGGACCGACGGGTCGCGGTCGCCGAGAGCGCCAATCCACTCCGGCGCGCTCATGGCGTGCCCCTTGGCTGAGCCAGGGAATCCGGCCGAGTCGTAGTATCGGCGGACGCTTCCAGCTGAAGGCCCTCGACTTGGCCCTTTACGTCCACCCGGTCGACCCCGGCGGTCTCCCCCTTGGCCATGGTGACGACGATGACGTTTCCCCGGGCATAGTTGATGGAGGGCCGCTGGGGAAACTTGGGGTTGCGCTCGAGATGGTAGGACTGAGCCTCCTTCATCGCTTCGATGCGGCTCAGGACCGCGCGCGTGGTTCCCGCCGAGTCGCGAGGGCTAAACTGTGCCACCACGGTATCGCCCCGGATCCAGTCCCGCTCCTTCGTAGCCGAGTCCACCTCGCCACCCAGCCAGGCCTTGCCAAAGCCGCGAACCTCGCGGAGCCGCTGTCCAGGAGTCTGCAACGACAGCGAATCCGCCCGTATGGCATACGATGGAGACGTAGCGTACGGCCGCGTCGTTCGGCCCCAGGCGAGGGTTCGCTCCAATTTTCGAGCCTTGAGGTCGAGCGAGATCGTGTCCCCCACCAGGTCCCACTCCTTGCTGATCGCGTGCCCCTCGCCCTTGGCGACCACGTTGGACAGCTCCCGGTGATCGAGCTTGAGATCGATCCGGCGGCCCGCCAGCGAGAAACTGTCGGCGCTGAGACCCCGGATGGTCGGCCCTGCTCCCAGGAGGGTGCCGTCGCTGCCCGCCCCGGTGTCCAGCCGGAGCGAGTCTGAACGAGCCGCAAAGTCACTTCGATCGATGGTGACTTTACCACCCGCCCAGATGCGATCGCTTCCCTTGAACCGGACTCGGTCCGCAACGATGATGTAGGGCTCCTCCGCTGTGGCGGCGCTATCGTCGGCGAAGTAACGGATGCGCGGCCGACCCACCGCGTACATCTCGAGAGTATCCCGTACGCCCTTGACCACCCGGTAGTAATCCAGGGATGGGCCGGTCAGGGTAGACCCGGTCTTGGTATTCTGCGTCGTGACCTTGCCACGCGCTTCCCAGCGCTCGCCGTTCTTGTGATACGTGCCGAAATCCGCGTCCATGGTGAGGGTGGAATCGCGGTATTTCACGTTCCCGATGAACTGCACCACGTTCCCGGCGTACGCGGCCACGCTGTCGCTCTGCATGGAGATCTGCGCCCCTCGACAGCTCAGGCGCACGTTGCCGCCGGCAAAGTAGTTGGTGCCCGCCGGCGTCTCGACGACGCTCCCTTGCCGGTCCACATTGTCGATCTGGAACACGCACTTGCTGGATTGGCCGCTCGGAGCGGGCGGGGCCGCAGGCTTGTTGGGCGCAGGCTTGGCTGGCGCCGGAGGCTTGTTCGCCGGTGGATTGCCCTGGGCGAGGAGAGAGGGGGCGCCGAGGAGTATCAGACTCGTCATCCCCAGCGAGGCGAGGGGCCGCATCCGCCTCACCGCTGGTTCTCCTGCTCCTGGCCCGGCAGCAGCATCCCGTTGCCCGCGACGCCGCGAGGTTTATCCGTCACCACATTCCGGAAGTCCGGATCGGAACGGAAGCTGTTCCCCTCCAGATGCTCCTCGCCGCGATCGAAGGAGAAGTGGCGGTCGGTCGAGATGGTATTGGTGGCGTTGTCATAGCGCAGTCGCTCGGTGATGAGGCGGCGCCCGTCGGGCGAGACCACGACCACGTTGCTATCTGCCTCCATCGAGCCATCCTGCCATCGGTACGTACCCGACTTCGCCGTCAGGGTCGACCCTTCTTCGCCCTTGATGTTGTAAAAGACGACCCGCAGCTTGCGCAGGTTGGTGACCTGGGTGGCCTCGTAGAAGTAGGCCGTGTCGGCCTCCACTCGGCTCCGCCGCACACCCTGGCTGGTGACGAAGTGGGAAAACCCCTCGAGCACCTGGTCCGCGCTGTCGGGCGCGTTGACGGTCGCCGTGGGACGGGCTCCGCTCTCCTCGCATGCCAGGGCGGAAAAGGCGGTAAAGGCGGTAAAGGCGGTAACGCGGAACGTGCGAGAGTGCTTGCTGCCGGGCGCACTTTTCCGCCTGCCCTGTCCGCCCGTACCGCCCGTACCGCCCGTACCGCTCACACCGCCCCCGCGCGCATCAGATCGTGCAGGTGCACCACTCCGACGATGTTGGCCTGCTGGTCGATGACCGGCAGCGCGATCACTCCCCGCCGCATCATCCCCACGGCAGCCGCGGCCAGCTCCTCCGGACCCACGGTCTTAGGGGTCCGGGTCATCACCTCGAGTACGGGAACGCGATGGAAGTCCGGATCCTTTTCCACCAGCCGAGTGAGATCCCCAGTCGTAATCACGCCAACCAGGCGGCCCTGCTCCGCGATCATGGCGAGGCCTCGATCGTGCGCCAGACTGACCACTGCGTCCGTCATGTTGCTGTCGGGGCCGAGAATGCGGCCCGGTCGGATCATAACGTCCCTGACCCGAAGCAACATTTTCCTGGCCAGTCGCCCGCCCGGGTGCAGCGCCGCAAACGCCTCCCGGCCAAACCCCTTCACCTCAAGCAGCGTAACGGCGAGGGCATCTCCGAGGGCCAGCGCCACGGTGGTGCTGGCGGTCGGCGTGAGATCGTGAGGACAGGCTTCCTCGGCAACCGAAGCGTCCAGCACCACGGTCGCAGTCCGCGCGAGCAGCGAGTCCAGGCCACCGGTAATGGCGATGATCGGAACTCCCCTGCTGCGGAGGGATTCGACCAGACCGGACAGCTCCTCCGAGTCGCCGCTCTTGCTCAGGACGATGGCCACGTCTTCCTCATCCACGATGCCAAGATCCCCGTGCATCGAATCGACCGGATGGAGGTAGCTGGCCGGCGTACCGGTCGAGGTGAGCGTCGCGGCGATCTTTCGCGCGACCAGGCCGGACTTCCCCACGCCAGAGACGATGACCCGGCCCTTGGCCTCTTTGAGCAGCTCGATGGCCTCGGTAAATCGAACGTCGAGCCGGTCGGCCACGGCCTTGACCGAGGCGGCCTCCAGCAGCAGCACCCGGCGTCCCAGAGCGGTCAGCTCGGCGGTATCAACGGACACGGGTGGCGGACTCCGAGAAGTAGCGTTCCATGATGTCGTCCCACACGCCGCGGGCCTTGAGGAGGGCATCGGTGATTTCCCGCACCGCGCCGTGCCCACCGGCCGCGCGGGTCACGTTGGCCGTGGCGGCGCGGACCTCCGGTACCGCGTTGGCAACCGCGATCGGGAGTCCCACGCGGCGGAGGACCTGAAGGTCGGCGAGATCGTCGCCGACGTAGGCCACCTCATTCCATTGCAGGCCGCGACGGCCCAGGAGTGCCTCGAGTGCTTCCAGCTTATGGGCACCAGGAACTTGGAGCAGCTCTTCGACCTTCAGCTCGCGAGCCCGCAAGGCGGTTGCTTCCGAGTGGCGACCGCTGAGCCACACGACCGGAATGCCCGCCGTGCGGAGCAGGACGTGACCCAAGCCGTCCTGAATATCGAACCGCTTGAGCTCGACCCGTTCTCCGGCGATGGGTCCGATCCAGACGCCGTTGTCGGTCAGTACCCCGTCGACATCGAGGGCCAGAAGCCCGACGCGACGCGCCGCCTCCGGGTCAAGCGTGAGCGACATCGCGCGCCCGGCTCCAGAGGTCCAGCGTCCGGTTCAGCAGATCGCTCAGTCGATCGAGCGGCCATTGGGTTGCGGCATCGCTGAGCGCTCGCGCCGGGTCGGGATGGGTTTCCAGGAAGAACCCGTCCGCACCCGCCACCGCCGCCGCCGCAAGCAGCGGCGGGATGTACTCCCGGCTGCCGCCACTCGAGCCCGATTCGCCCTTGCCCGGCTGCTGAACCGCGTGGGTCGCATCGAAGATGACGGGAGCACCTGTCGCGGATCGCAAGCGAGCGAAGTTGCGCATGTCCACGACCAGATCCCCATAGCCGAAGAAGGTTCCCCGCTCGGTGATCGCGACCTCGGCCGCGCCTCCCTCGCGGAGCTTCTCCACTGCTCCCGCCATAGCCTCTGCCTGCATCCACTGCCCCTTCTTTACGTTGACCGGCCTGCCGGTCCGGCCGGCCGCAAGGAGAAGGTCGGTTTGACGGCAGAGGAACGCGGGGATCTGCAGAACATCCACCACCTCGGCCACCGGTGCTGCTTGATGGGCCTCGTGGATATCGGTCAGAATCGGCAGCCCGCTGACCTCGCGAACCTGCGCCAGCATGCGGAGTCCGGCATCCAGACCCGGCCCGCGCGCCCCGTCCAGGCGGGCACGATTGGCCTTGTCGAAACTGGCCTTAAAGCAGACCGGGAGATTTCGGTCTTCTGCCAGCCGGGCGAGGGTCTCAGCGACCCGCGGTAACACCTCTCCCGGCTCGATCACGCAAGGACCGGCAATCAAGAAGGGCGTGCGGCTGAAGGACCACCGCATCAACGCGCGAGCTCGGCCAGTTCCTCGGAAGCCGGAGCCGGGCCGCCCAGCCGGCGGCGGAGCGCGGCTCCGACGAATCCGGCGAACAATGGATGAGGGCGGGTGGGCCGGGACTTGAGCTCAGGATGGAACTGGCAGCCGATGAACCAGGCGTGGTCGGGCAGCTCGATCACTTCCACCAGTCCGCCGTCGGGCGACTGGCCGGAGAGCCGCAATCCATATTCGGCCAGGACATCCCGGTAGGCATTGCTCACCTCCCAGCGGTGCCGGTGGCGTTCGCTGATCTCGGTGGAACCGTACGCCTGTGCCGCGCGCGAGCCGGGCCGGAGTCGGGCGGTATAGGCGCCGAGGCGCATGGTACCGCCCATGTCGCTGACCTCGCGTTGCGACGGCATGAGGGAGATCACGGGCGTCTCGCAGTCCGGCGCGAACTCGGTGCTGTTGGTATCCGGCAGGCCGCACACGTGGCGGGCAAATTCGATGATGGCCACCTGGAGGCCCAGACAAATGCCGAAGAATGGGAGGTCATTTTCCCGGGCCCAGCGCACCGCCTGGATCATGCCCTCCACGCCGCGCTCGCCGAACCCGCCAGGGATGAGCAGCCCATCGAAGCTCTTGAGCAGCCGACCGGCCGCGGCCTGATCGGTAAAGCGGTCGCTCGGGATCCATTCGATCTCGACTCGAGCGTCGTGGGGGATGCCGCCGTGGGTGAGGGCTTCGTGCACCGACTTGTAGGCGTCGTAGAGCGCCGTGTACTTGCCCACCACCGCGATGCGAACCTGCTGCGTGGGATGGAGGATCCGATCGGTCATGGCCTTCCAACCGCGGAGATCGGGATCCTTCGTTTCCAGCCGGAGCCGCTGGCAGACTTCGCGATCCAGTCCCTGCTCCAGGAAGCGCAGCGGGATCTCGTAGATCGACCGCACGTCCGGGCTCTCGATCACGCACCCGAAGTCCACGTTGCAGAAGAGCGCGATCTTTCGCTTGATGTCCGCGGAGATCGGCTGCTCGCTGCGGCAGATCAGAATGTCAGGCTGGATTCCGATCTGCATGAGGTCTCGCACCGAGTGCTGGGTCGGTTTGGTCTTGAGCTCGCCCGCGGCGGCAATAAAGGGCACCAGGGTCAGATGGATGAAGAGCGCGTTGTCACGCCCGACCTCCTGGCGAAACTGCCGGATGGCCTCCAGGAAAGGCTGGGACTCGATGTCGCCCACCGTGCCGCCGATCTCGGTGATGACGACGTCGTGGCCCGGTGCCGTGCGGCGAATCGCGTTCTTGATCTCATCTGTGATATGGGGAATCACTTGAACCGTGGAACCCAGATACTCGCCCCGTCGCTCCTTGTTGATCACCGTTTGGTAGATTCGGCCTGTGGTCACGTTGTTCTGCTGCGATAACGAGCGATCGATGAAGCGCTCGTAGTGCCCCAGATCGAGGTCGGTTTCGGCGCCATCGTCGGTCACGAACACCTCGCCGTGTTGGAACGGCGACATCGTGCCCGGATCCACATTGATGTAGGGGTCGAACTTCTGCATCGTGACGCTCAGGCCCCGCTCGACCAGCAGTCGGCCAAGCGACGCGGCGGCGATGCCTTTCCCGAGGGAGGAGACAACGCCGCCGGTCACGAAGATGTACTTGGTCGCGTTCGGACCCGTGGTCATAGGCTTACCCCTGAAGTGCGTGCCAATGGGCTTCTGCCCGGCGAAGGTCTTCGATAGTGTCTACCCCGGCCACCGCCGACTGCTCCAGGCGGGCCACCCCGATCCTCAGGCCATAGTGTAGTGCCCGCAGCTGCTCCAGTCGCTCGGCCAATTCGGCGGGAGTGGGCGGCCAGGCAACCCAACGGGTCAGCGCCGAACGGGTGTAGACGTAAATTCCCAGGTGCTGCCAGTAGAGGCCCTCGACCGGACCGCTCGGCTCCCGGCGATAAGGAATGGCGGCCCGCGAAAAATACAGCGCTCGACCGGCAGCATCGGTCACCACCTTAACCCGGGCGGGGTCATCCACGTTCTCCGGATCGAGCGGCACGGCGGCGGTGCCGACATCGTCCCCCTGCGCTACCCGCGCGAGCGCCCCGGCCAGGGCATCGTGAGAGACGAACGGCTCGTCTCCCTGCACGTTGGCCACCACATCGAAGTCGGCGTACTCCGCGTGGGATACCACCTCAGCCACCCGCTCAGTCCCGGTGAGATGGGTGCCGTGGGTCAGCACCGCTCGCACGCGCGAACGCTCAACCACCTTGGCCACCATGGGCGAATCAGTCGCGACCACCAACTCATCGATGAGACCAAGCTCAATGACGCGCTGAACGACCCGGGTGATGAGCGGCTCACCGGCCAGAAGCTGAAGCGGTTTGTTGGGGAGACGGGTCGACCCTAGACGTGCCGGAATGACACCGAGGACGCGCATCACGAAAGGTAATAGGCGCCCCTGCCCGAGTCAAAAGTTGTGCCGGGAGAAAAGAAGCTCTCAGCTATCAGCTAACAGCTAACAGCTTCTAAAGTTAGGAGACCATACCTGAAGGGGAGCGTGAAAGCACACCGGCGAGCGTGAGGAAATTCGAAAGCAGCCGTTTCCCCACCGCTGTGCCTACGGATTCGGGGTGGAACTGGACCCCGTAAACCGGGTAAAGCCGATGCCGAAGGGCCATGATTTCACTGCCCCGGGGGCGGTCGGCTGACCACGCCAGCACCTCGAGTTCGGAGGAGATATCGGCCGGGGAGACGACGAGCGAGTGGTAGCGCATCGCCTCGAACGGGTTGGCGATGCCGGCGAACAGCTCGTGATCGGTATGCGCTACCATCGTGGTCTTGCCGTGCATCAGGCGGTCGGCCCGCACCACCTGGCCACCGAAGGCCTCTCCGATGGCCTGGTGGCCAAGGCAGACCCCGAGGACGGGGACGATGCCGGCGGCCGCTTGGACCAGTCGCACGGAAATCCCGGCTTCACGCGGAGTACACGGCCCCGGCGAAATGATGATCGCGCCGGGCTCGAGTTTCAGGGCCGCCTCGACGCTGAGTGCGTCGTTGCGGTATACGGCCGGCTCGGCGCCCAGCTCTCCGGCGTATTGGACCAGGTTATAGGTGAAGCTATCGTAGTTATCGAGGACGAGGAGCATTGCGTTGAAGCTAGGGTTGCTGGGGCTTCTCCACCACGGGTGGGCCGGGCGGAGTAGGGACCGCCTTGCTCACCGCCCGCTCGATGGATTCGGCTCGTATGACGCCTGCTTTGCGAAGCGAATCTGCCATGCGGTTCATGTTTCGGGTGATCTGCTCGGCATGTCTCCTGGCGGCCTCGCCGATCGCTTTCCCACGCTCCTCGTGGACTCTGCCGATGGATTCCGCCCGTTCCTCCGCGATCGTCCCCGCGGAATCTGCCCGCGCCTCGGCGGCTCCGGCAATCGAATCGGCCACTGCTTCGGAATCGGAGTTGAAGTCACCCTTGGCCAGGTCCTGGGCGACGTCGCTGGGAAGCAGGAGTGGAATGGTCACATCCCCCGGCTTCAGGACGGCGTGGCCGTACTCGACAAAATCGGGGTTCGTGGAATCTCCGCGGAGGCAGACGAAGGTTCCCTCGCCCCACTGTCCCGTGTGCACCTGAAATCCGTCCCGGTTCTTGTCGGTGTTGAGGTTGGCCGCGAGCCGGCAGCCGGCAAGACCCTGGGCCACCAGGGAATCATCCAGCTTGAGATCAAGGGTGACCGCGGTGACGTGCTTGGGGGCGTCCCGGACCAGGGTGACCCGGTCAACCGTGCCCAGCTTGCTCCCGCCGAGGTTGAACGGAACGAAGGCGAGGGGAATTGAAACGGGCCCGCTGCCGGAGACCACGGCCTTGGCTTTCTGCATGCCCTTGCGGGCCATGGCCACCCCGATCATCCCCACGCAGAAGATGCCGAAGGCGCCCAGGAGTATCTTGAGCCAGTAGTTCCGCATGCGTCCCCCGCTGCCCAAAGAGAATGTTTCAACGAGAGACGTTCTGGATGGGCCGAAAGTTTCACCGTCGAGGTCCCGGTCGCAGTCACCCGGGTAAGGAGCGCGAGTGATCGAGGTCGACGGTCTACAGAAGCTGTATGGCGACTTCCCGGCCGTCCAGGGGGTTTCGTTCACTGTAGGCCCCGGTGAGGTGGTGGGGCTGGTGGGGCCGAACGGCGCCGGCAAGACCACTACGCTTCGCAGCATCGCGGGGATCATCATTCCGACCCAGGGCCAGATCCGGATCGCCGGGCACGACCTCGCCAGGGAACCAGTGTCCGCCAAGGCCGCTCTCGCCTTCATCCCGGACGAGCCCCATCTGTTCGAATACCTCACCGTGGAGGAGCATCTCCGGTTCGTCGCCCGGCTCTATCGGGTGCACGATGCCGAGGCGCGAATTCCCGGAGTCCTGGAGGAGCTGGAGCTCTCCGGCAAACGCACTGCCCTGCCCGGTGAGCTGTCCCGCGGGATGAAGCAAAAGCTCGCCATCGCGTGCGGCCTGTTACACCATCCCCAGGCGCTCCTGCTGGACGAGCCACTCACCGGACTCGACCCCGCTGGCATACGGCGGATGAAGCGCACCATCGTGGGGCACGCCCACAGTGGCTCGGCTGTGATCCTGAGCTCCCACCTCCTGCATTTGATCGAGGAGATCTGCTCCCGGGTCCTGATCCTTCGCCGAGGCCGAGTGGTGGCTTTCGGCACGGTGAGCGATATCGTGGCCGATCGGCCCGAGCTCTCCGGACGGCGCCTGGAAGACGTCTTTCTGGCCCTGGTGGGGCAGGAAGAGGAGCCCGAAAGGTGATCGGGGTCTTCGCCTACCTGGTTTGGCGCTCAGGGTACAACCGAATCGTCCGACAACTTCGGCATCTTCGCAGTCCGAGGTACGTCGCAGCTCTGCTGCTCGGCGCAGGGTACCTGTGGATCATCCTCTTTGATCAGCGGCCCTCTCCCGTAGCCTCGAGGGCGATAACGGGTGGATGGATTGAAGTGGTGGGAGCGCTGGCCCTCCTTGGGGCCGTGGCCTGGGGATGGGTCTTTGGGGTTGAGCGTCGCGTGCTGGCCTTCTCTCCCGCAGAGGTGACCTTTCTCTTCTCCGCGCCGATCTCCCGCAGGGGGTTGATCCAGTTCAAGCTGCTGCGCAACCAGCTGCTGATTCTCTTCAACACGTTGCTGTGGACGCTAATCTTATCTCGAGAGCGGTTTGGTGCGTCCCCCTGGCTTCGCTCCCTCTCGATCTGGATTCTTCTCACCACCCTTTCCTTCCATCGCCTGGGCGCGTCGTTCGTCCGCACAAGCCTTTCGGAGCACGGTCGGTACGGGGTGCGCCACCGCGTAGTCTCGATGGCCGTGCTGGGCATCGTCTGCATTGCCCTGCTGGTGAGCCTGGCCGAGGCGCTCCCTGCCCTCGAGG
Organism: Gemmatimonadales bacterium; assembly: GCA_036556025.1. Classification (GTDB taxonomy): domain Bacteria; phylum Gemmatimonadota; class Gemmatimonadetes; order Gemmatimonadales; family GWC2-71-9; genus CAVVWJ01. The sequence goes on from DATBKD010000041.1 coordinate 44,110, forward strand.
CCGGCCGCGCGAGCGGGGCGCTGGCCTTCCTGAACGCACTCTCGGCTCAGGCAGAGCGTCCGCTTGCGCGCGTGGTGCTCTGGCCCTTCACCACCATGGTGCGACCCCTGAGTGCCGGCACCATAACGGAATGGCTCCATGCCATAGGTCCGGCCCTGGCTCTCCTGCTCCTCCACGCGGTCTGGGTCGTTCGATCGGACAGCGCCTTCGAGGAAGCGGCCGCCGAGGCCTCACTCGACCGAGCTCGGGCGGCCGCAGACCGACGAACGGGACCTCGGCGCGGACCGACCGTAGCACATCGTCCCTTGCCCCACTTTCTCAGACTGCGGCCGGCCGGCTGGCGGGCAGGCGCGATCTTCTGGAAGAACCTGATCGCCGTCTTCCGAATGCGGCGGACCCGGAGCGCGGTTCTCGCGGTGGTGGTGGCTGGAGCCGTTGCCGCAGTCTCGTCGATGCGGGGACAAAGCACGCTCGCGGACATTGCCGGCTGGCTCTCGTTGACCTGGGCTGGGGTGATGCTGATTGTGGGCCCCCAGTGGGTCCGCAACGACCTCCGGGGAGACCTCACCAAACTCGACCTGCTCCGCAGCTATCCGCTCCGGGGCTCTTCCATCGTGCAGGCGGAGGTCTCCGCCTCCACCCTGGCCCTGACTCTGATGCAGTTGGGATTGCTGCTGGTGGCGTATCTCGCCTTTCTCGGGAACGACGAGTTTCGCTTCGACCTCCCGGAGCGCACGTTGCTGTTGGGCGCGGCAGTGGTCTATCTGCCGCTGATCAACTTTGCCGGACTCCTGATCCACAACGCCGCCGCGGTGCTCTATCCGGCGTGGGTGCATCTCGGGGTGGGACGGCCGGGCGGGGTCGAGGCGCTGGGTCAGAACATGCTCATGATCATTGCATTCACTATTCTGCTCGGCATCACCCTCGTCATCCCCGTCACCCTGGGTGGGGCAACGGTGGCCATGCTGCACCCGTGGATACGAAATGCGGCCTTGATTCCGGGGACTCTGGTTCTGCTCGCTACGTTGGGTGCGGAGGCGTGGTTGATCGTCAACTGGCTCGGCCGGGTCTTCGAGCGCACCGATCCGGGCAGTGCCGGGCTGCCGGCCTGATGCTCAATCGGATGCTTCGGGCTCGCCGGCCTCGAAGCGTCCGAATCGGAGCGCCAGCGTGGGCAACACAAAGAGGCTCAGAACAGTGGAGGTGAGCAGCCCACCGAGGATGACGATGGCCATAGGACCCTCGATCTCCCGTCCCGGATCGCCGCTTCCGAGGGCGAGAGGGAGAAGTCCGAGGGCGGTCACCAGCGCGGTCATGAGGATGGGGCCGAGGCGCTCGAGCGATCCGCGGAGCGCGGTGGACTTGTCCCAGCTCGCCTCTTCGACGCGTATGAGATGGTCGTAGTGCGAAATCAGCATCACCGCGTTTCGGGTCGCGATCCCAAAGAGCGTGACGAATCCCACCAACGATCCGAGTGAGAGCAGGCCGCCGGTTGCGAAGACGGCCAGAACTCCACCCACCAGAGCGAACGGCAGGTTGGCCAGCACCAGCAAGAGTCGGCTCCTCTCGCCGAAGGCCAGCCAGAGCAGCATCAGAATTCCCCCGCCGGCGAGCAGGCTGTTGCGCAGGAGCTCGCGGCGAGCGGTTCGCTGCGCCGTGGCAGTTCCGGCCACCTCGGTATAGACGCCTGCCGGGAGCCGCACGCTGGATCGGAGCCGGGCCTCCAGGTCAGCCGTCACGCCTTCGACGTCGCGGCCGGCGACATTGGCTGTGACTGTCTGGACCCGGCGTGCCCCGATGTGGGAGATGAGAAAGCGGCCGGTCGTCCGTGCCACGTCTGCCACCTGCCCCACCTCCACCAGGCGGCCTTCGGTGGACATGACCGGCAGCGACCGAAGATCCTCTGGTCGCGCGCGCCGCTCGGGCACCAACGTCAGCACGACGTCGGTGGCGCGGTTCCCCTCGAAGATCCCGGCGACGCGGACTCCCCGCGTGGCCGTCTCTATCGTCGCCAGGACCTGATCGGCTCGCAGGCCATAGCGGGGGAGCTGCTCGGCACGCAGACGGACGGTGACTTCAGGCGCGACCGGCGGGGGCTCGTACTGCACATCGGTTGCCCCCCGCACCTGATGTAGCTCTTCGGCCACCTCACGAGCGGCGAGGTCGAGACTGTCCAGATCTTCCCCGAAAACCCGCACCACCACCTCTGCGGTCGAGCCGGTGAGAGTCTCCTCGATCCGCTCGGTCAGAAATCCCCGAATCGCGAAGTTGACGCCGGGAAATCCGCTCAGAATCGACCGCAAATCCTCCTGGACCGTCTCGGCATCTCGCCCGGTGAGGGGCACGAGATCGACCTCGAACTCGGTGTAGTGGGTGCCCCAGGTATCCTCCGACAGCTCCGCCCGCCCGACGCGCTGGGCAACGGAGCGGACCCGCCGATCCTGCCGAAGAGCCGCGGTGACCCGGTGGCCCAGGCGCAGCGATTCATCCAGCGAGGTGCCGGGTACCGCCGACATGTGGATGAGGAAGTGCCCTTCCCGGAAGTCCGGCAGGAATGCGGCGCCAAAAAACGGAATCGTCGCGACCGCGCCCAGGCAGACCAGGGCGGTGCCGAGCATCACGCCTCCGGGTCGATCGACCAGCCATTCGAGCACCCGAGTGTAGTGCCGCTTCACCCAGCGCAGCGCTCCAGGCTCCTCGTCCCGGTGGTCGCGACGGGCGAGGAGAAGGTAGGCGAGCGCCGGTGTCACGGTGAGCGCGACTCCCAGGGAAGCAATGGTCGCGAAGATGTAGGCCAGTGCCAAAGGCCGGAACAGCGCTCCCTGTAGTCCGGACAGTACCAGCACCGGGACGAAGACAAGCGCCACGACGAAGGTCGCGTAGACCACGCTTCCTCGCACCTCCAGCGACGCCTGCAGCACAACCGCTCGGGCACTTCGAGGCCGGGGGAGCGCCCGATTCTGGCGGAGCCGCCGGGCGATATTCTCGACGTCGATGATCGCATCGTCCACTACCTCGCCCAGCGCGATCGCCAGCCCTCCGAGGGTCAGGGTATTGATCCCGAAGCCCAGCAGATCGAGCACGATGATGCCGGTCAGGAGCGAAAGCGGAATCGCCGTGAGCGAGATCGCCGCGGCTCGGGCGTCGGAGAGGAAGATGAGCAGAATGCCCGCCACGAGCAGTGCGCCCAGGAGGAGCGAGCTGGTGATGTTCCGCAGGGCCAGATCGATGAACTCCGACGGTCGGAAGAGCGCAGGGTCGAGCGTGAGCCCCGCCGCCCTGATCGCCGGCGCCAGGCGCCGCAGGGCGGCCTCCGCCCGCTCAGCCACGACTTTGGTGTTCGCGCCCAGCTGGGCGGAGACGACCACGACGATCCCTCGCTCGCCGTTTACTCCCCCCTCCCCGACTCGGGGCTCCGCGCCTTCGGTCACCCGCCCCAAGTCACGCAGTCGTAGCGATGACCCCAGGCGCGAGCGCACCACCGTCTCCGCCAGGCCGGCAGCGGTAAGGATCTGCCCCTCGGTGCGAACCGTAATTCGCTGGTTAGCCTCGTCGATCACGCCCGCGCCGCGGACGCTGGTGGCCTCGCGGGCCACGTCGGCCACCTCGGCGATGCCGATGCCATACAGTCGCAGTCGCTCGGGATCGAGCTGGATCTGAAGCTGCCGCACCTCGCCGCCGAAGACCGCGACCTTGGCGACACCCGGCGTAGCCAGCAGGCGCGGACGGAGCACCCAGTCGACAAAGGTGCGTTGTTGCATCGGGGTGCGAGAGCGCGAGGTGATGCCCACGACGAGCACGGTGCTGGACGACGACGTGAGGGGCGTGAGGACCGGTGCACGGACGGTCTCGGGCAGGCGCCCGGCAGCCTCCCCCAATCGTTCCGCCAACGCCTGCCGGGCGCGATAGAGATCAGTGCGCTCCGCCAGGACCGCGGTGATGACGGAGAGCCCTTGAATCGACTGGGACCGAACCGCAGCGATCCCCTGGACACCGTTGAGAGCATCCTCCAGCGGCTTGGTGACCTGGATTTCCACCTGTTCCGGGGAAAAGCCGGGTGCTTCGGTCTGAATGGAGACCTGGGGAGGGGCGAACTCCGGGAATACGTCCAGCCGCGCATCGGCCAGCGTGCTGACGCCGTACAGGATTAGCGCACATCCCAGCCCGACCACGACACCAGCGTGCCGGATCGCGGCACGCACCAAGGCGCTCAGCATCAGCGGCGGGCGATCTTCACTCGCCGACCTCCTCACCGACCGTGACGCGAGCCCGGAACTCTTCCGAGAGCAGCTGCTCGGCGCCGGTCACGACTATCGTATCGCCCGGGACAAAGGGCGCCCCGGCAATCCAGCCGCCGGCGATCGGCCGGTCGATGGGGACCGGAACGCGGGCGTAGTGACCCTTCCCCCGCTGCAGATAGGCCCAGGTGAGCCCTTCCCACTGCACCACGGCCCGATCGGGAATAACCGCGCCGGCGGTTCGCTCACCGTTCGCGAGCAGGCCCAGCACCGGCGTGCCGGGCCGAGCTCCGGCCCAGGAGTGGTGAGCCCGATAGAGAAACACTGGCCTGCGGGTAATGGGATCGGCTTCGGCTGCGGCCCCGACCAGGCGTGCTGCAACCCGTTCCTCCGAGCCCACCGGTTGAAGCGAGATGGACGGCGGGGGAGTCTCCGCCAGCCGTTCGGGCCATGGCAGTCGGACCATCGGCCGGCTGTAATCCGTCACCTCCAGCAAGACCTGGCCGGCTTCAACTACTTCGCCAGGCTGGGCCCCAACTCGGGTAATCGTACCGTCGAATGGGAGAGAGAGCGGCCGTGCGTCCGACACCTGAGCCAGCGGCGTTCTGCCGGAGACGTGCTCCCCGAAGTGCGGCCACGCCACCGCGCCGCTTGGCAAACTCAACCGGCCGGGGACGGGTGCCCGGAGCACGGCTATCCGATCGGGATCGGGAACAACCTCGCCGACGATGGACTCCTCGCCGCCGGTGGTCGAGCGCTGTACCACGGCAATCTCCAGCCCGATGCGCTGCAGGTCGGCTGAGTCCAGACTGACGACAGCTCGGTTCGTCCCTATGAGGCGCACCCGGCTGGGGGCCACGACCGGCGCTTCACGAGCAGCTCCCTTGGCCAGCTCCAGGCGGTGCGCATTGAACAGATACACCAGCAGCAACACCACCACGGGAACTCCAATCCACGCGGCCCGGCGGAGCGTGAGATGCATCAGCGGGCTTCCGATGTCGAGTTGTCTTCCATACGGGGATCCGGCCAGCGGGCTCCGCTCTCCTGCCAGACTCCGGCGGCCCGCTCGAGCTCCAGTCCGGCACCGACCCATCGCCGCGTCGCGCTGTGTTGCGTGCGGCGGGCCCGAAGCAGTGACAGCTGCGCCTGGGCCACTTCGATTCTGCCGGTTTCTCCCCGCCGAAACGCGATCCCGGCAAGCTCGGCGGCACGCTCGGTGACCACCAGCTGAGAATCCGCGGCTGTCAGCTCGACCCGTGCCGCACGGCACCCCAGCCGCCCCGCGCCGGTTTCACCAAGCACCTGTTCCTGGGCTTCCGCTACTCGGGCTGCCGCGGCGCGGCGGAGCGCAGTAGCCTCGGCGATAGGACCGCGGTTGCGATTGAGCAGCAGCCGAGGAAGGCCGAGGGCCAGGGTCCAGCGGTGTACGCCTTGGTCCCAGATGAACCCTGGGCCCAGCTCGAGGTCAGGATACTGTTGCGCGATCTGCTGGCGCAGGTCGGCTTCCGCCAGAGCATATCCCGCGAGTGCCCGGCTGATTTCCGCTCGGCTCCGGAGCGCGATGACGTCCAGCGAGTCGTTCCCCAGCGAGTCGAGCCAATCACACCCGGCCACCCTGGCCGGAGCCAATCGCAGGCTGTCCAGCTCACCGACCGGCACCGCGAGTGCGCGAGTGAGCCCCGCTTGGGCGTCGAGAAGCGCTCCCCGCGCCTCGCTCGTCGCGGTTCGGGCCGCCTGCGCTTCCCCACCGGCGCGAGCGAGCTCCGAGCTGGTCAGGACGGCTTCGCGGTAGCGGGATTCGGTCAATGCTCTGATCTGCTCCAGGGTCTCCGCTTCGATGTCCGCATCAGCGAGCTCCTGCCGCGCGCGCCAGGAGTCGATCGCCGCAGACCGAACTTCGCTGACGATCTGCCAGGCAGCCTGACGAAGCTCAGCCTCGGCGACTGCGGTGCGAGCTCTCGCCTGGAGCAGACGCGCGCCCCTCTTGCCGCCGAATTCGAGCGAATACCGCGCCCCCAGCGAGACGACCCAGGGCGACGATCCTTGCGCTCCGGAGACTGCCCGTTCACCGTCGGCTTGAGCTCCCGGTTGCGGGCGGACGCCCGCCGAGACTTCGCCGGCGCGAGCCGCCCGCCAGTCCGCCCGGGCCCGGGCCAGCTCCGGGCGGAAGTGAAGGGCCGCAAGGGCCAGCTGACGGTCGGTCCAGCCGGAATCCGAGATGGCGCCCGCGAACTCGCCGACCAGACGCAAGACGGCCGGATCGTGCAGCCGACGAGCTCGATATTCGGCTGGATGCGCCGCGAGATCGAGTGGCTGAGGCTGATATCGGGTGCAGCCCAGGCCGGAGACCAGCAGTGCCAGGCCAATCGGCCAAGCCGCCCGGCGCGAAAGCAGGCTCATGCTCGAGGGTGGAACTGCTTGTGGACCGAGCGGAGGTACTCCCGGTCCACGTGGGTATAGATCTGAGTGGTCGAGAGATCGGCATGACCGAGCATCTCCTGCACCGCGCGAAGATCGGCTCCCCCTTCGAGCAAATGAGTGGCGAAGCTGTGGCGCAGCGTGTGGGGGGTGACCCGCTTTCGAATGCCTGCCCGCTGGGCGGCTCGCTTGACGATGCCCCAGGCTCCGACCCGGGAGAGTGGCTCACCCCTCGCGTTCAGCAGCAATCGTCCTCTACTCTTGCCGCGGTCGAGCTCGGGGCGCAGCGTGTGGAGATAGACCGAGACCGCCCCGATCACGCTGCGTCCGATCGGCACCAGACGTTCCTTGGACCCTTTGCCAAAGACCCGCACCAGATTCTCAGTCAGGAGAAGATCGGTCAGGCTCATTCCGCAGAGCTCGGAAACCCGGAGCCCAGCTCCGTACCCCAGCTCCAGCAGAGCCCGATCTCGCCAGGCGAGTGGCTCCTCGATGTGGGGCGCGGATAGAAGGGCCTCGACGTCCCGCACGGAGAGTGTCTCCGGCAGGACTCGGCCGCGGCGAGGGGTCTCCAGCCGATCGCTCGGATCATCCCGAATCAGCCCTTCACCAACCAGAAACCCGAAGTAGGTGCGAACCGCGGAAACTTGCCGCCGGATGGTGGCGGCGCTCAGGCCCAGGTCCTTGAGCAAATAGACGAAATCGCGCAGGGTCTTGCGACTCAGGCGCCCCGGCTCGCGGATGCCGCGTGCGGTGGCAAAATCGGCGAGACGCCTAAGATCGCGGAAGTAGGCCTCGACCGTGTTCCTGCTCCGGCCGGATTCGAGCGAGAGGTAGTCGCGAAACTCCTCCAGCCGGAAGTTCTGATCGATCCGATCTCGCAGGACGGTGGAGGTCACGGCAGTGGTTGCAGTGGAAGTCGCTGCCGCAGAGCGCTCAGATCGCTGGCGCCGATGCCGAGCAACTCGGCGGCGAGGTGCATGAGTCGCTCTTCATGGGCGCCGATGGTGCCATCACGGAAGGCCGCTGTCCACATCCGCTCGACCAACTCCAGTCGTTGACCCCGCCCGAAGTCTTCGCGCAGCCGGCTGGCGTACTCGGCGAACCGGCTGCGTCGCTCGTGTTCCGACGCGGGAGCAGAGGGAGCGCCGCTGCCTGGCAGTCCCCACCGAGCGCGCAAATGGTTCGCTACGGCTTCCCGATCCTGCCTGGTCAAGACCGGGTCGGCATAGGCCAGCTCGAGCACCAGCAACGCGGCGGCCTGCTGGGCCGACCCTTCCGCCACCTCGGTGCCGGCGAGAAAGGAGGGCGTGGCGGGATCGAGGGCATCCCGAGTGGCATGCCAGATCCGTTCGCGCCCGCGCTGGCGCCGCCGGATCCACCACGCGATGAAGGCGCCAACGATGATGATCCCGGCCACGATTCCCAGAGTGCGATTGACCCCGGTGAGGATGGCGATGATGCGATTCCACTCGGCTCCAATCAACGCTCCCACGGCGGTGATACTGCCGTACCAAAGTGCGGACGCGATGCCCATGGGCAACAGCGTTCGCGCGGGGCTGAGCTGGACCAGGCCGGCGAAGGGCGGCACGACCGCTCGGATTCCCGGAAGAAATCGGCTCAGGAAGATGCCGACGGTACCGAAACGCAGGTACTCGCGCTCGATGACCGCGAGCGCTCGTGGTGCCAGGAGCCTCCGTCCCGTTGGGGTGGCAAAGAGACGTCGCCCATAGCGTCGGACTGTGAAGTACACCGCCGCGGCGCCCATCAGGTTGGCGGTCCAGGTCACCAAGAACACCACGGCCGGGCTGGTGACTCCGCGGTTGGAAAGGAATGCGCCCAGCGCAACGGCCGCGTCTGACGGCACCGGCGGGATCACGTTTTCGATTCCGGCGAGCAAGGCAAGCACGACGTAGACGGCAATGGGCGGGAGCTCGGAAACCCACGCGAGCAGGGACTCGATCAGCGGGCCTCCAGTGCCGCGACGGCGATCACCGCAATCCCCTCTCCCCGTCCAATGCACCCCATGCCCTCGTTGGTCTTGGCCTTGACGTTGATGGCCCCAAGCGGCAATCCCAGGCGTTCGGCCAGCGCCGCGGCCATCGGGCTGAGATGGGGGCCGAGCTTCGGTTGCTCCGCGATCACCGTGAGATCTGCCTGCACCAGGGTGTAGCCTCGACCGCGTACCAGCTCATGCGCGGTTCGCAGGAGCTCCATCGAGTCGGCGTCTTTCCACTGGGGATCGGTGTCGGGGAAGAGTTGCCCAATGTTGCCGGCGCCCGCGGCACCGAGGATCGCGTCGGTCAGGGCATGCGCCACGGCATCGGCATCGGAATGGCCGGCCAGGCCGTGCGAGTGAGGGATGGGGAGGCCTCCGAGCACCAGCGGCCGGCCCGACTCGAAGCGATGGGAGTCGTAGCCGATCCCAACTCGGGTCATAGGCGGTAGGGCGGTAGGCCGGTAGGACGGTACGAGATCACGCAGCCGCGGGCTCCGGAATGACCGAGTAGTCCTGGCGGCGACGGCGCGGCTGATAGCCGGCATCGCGAATCAGCCGCTCGATTTCGTCCAGGGTGGTCCGATAAGTGGTCCCCGCGGCGGAGACGACGTTCTCTTCCATCATGAGGCTGCCATAGTCGTTCGCGCCGAACCGCAGCGCGACCTGCCCGACCTTGTGTCCCATGGTGACCCAGGACGACTGGAGATTGGGAACATTATCCAGCACGATACGGGCGATGGCGAGGGTCCGCAGATAGGTCACGGCGTCGGTCTTCTGATAGTGGGACATCCCCGGGGTCCCCTCCGGCTGGAGGGGCCAGCAGATGAAGGCGGTGAAGCCACCGGTACGGGTCTGCAGTTCGCGGACCCGGAAGAGGTGCTCTATCCGATCGGCGTCGCTCTCTCCCAGACCGTACATCATCGTTACCGACGTCTTCATCCCCTGGCGATGAGCCTCCTCCTGGACGCCGAGCCACTCCTCGGTCTGCGCCTTCTTCCTGGCGACCCGGGCGCGAACTTCGTCCACCAGAATCTCGCCTCCCCCGCCGGGTATGCTGTCCAGCCCCGCACTCCGAAGCTCGCGGATGACCTCGCTGACCGACAGGCCGAAACGTTCACTGAAGAAGACGACTTCACTGGGGGAGAACCCGTGAATATGAATGGGGTGGTGTTGCTTGATGTAGCGCATCAAGTCCAGATACCACTCGAACGGGATGTAGGGGTTGTGACCCCCTTGCAGCAGGATCTGCACCCCGCCAATAGCTTTGCACTCGTCGATCTTGGCTCCGATCTGCTCGAAGCTCAGGACGTAACCCTCGCGATGTTTGGGGCGGCGATAAAACGCACAGAACTGGCAGTCGGCGACGCAGACGTTGGTGTAGTTGATGTTCCGATCGATGATATAGGTGACACTGTCCTCGGGATGCAGCCGCCACCGCTGGCGGTCGGCCAGCCGGCCCAGCTCGAGCAGGTCAGCCCGCTGATAGAGCTCGAGATAGCTTAAGAACTCGGTTGATGTGCGGTCGGTAATGGACATTGCTGTAATAAGTTACGGTTAAGGGATCCCTGGTTCTTTAGCCAGCCCTATGCCGCAGATATAAAGGACAGCGACCCGTCCGGAACCAGGCCGTCCTGAGCCAATCGGCGGAAGAAGTCGGTCAGACCCGCCAAGTGCCGGTAGGACAGGGCGTAGTCCAAGCCGTCCAGATATGCCTGGCATGCCGGCTCGGGCACGCCGGTGTTCTGGGCCGCGGCTGCGGCAAGCTCGGGCAAGTGAGCCAGACCCCAGGCTCGAGATTCCAGTAGCCGCTCGTGCACGTGCCGGACCGGACCCGAATTCGCCTCCCGTCGAGCGGCCCAGACGGCGAACACGAACGGCAGGCCGGTCCACGCCTTCCACTCGGCGCCCAGATCGATCCGCACGGGGTACGCCGATTGGGCCGCCAGCAGGAGGGCGGCATCGCCAATCACCAGGACGGCGTCGTGCGGCAAGCCGGCAAGCGCGCCCAGGTCCGGTGCCTCGGCCCGCGCCGTCGCGAAGTGCGGCCGCACCTGCCAGCGATGGCGGACCAGGAGATCCAACAGCAGCACTGAGGTCCGTGAGGACGCCGTCAACAGCACCGTACTCCCGTCGAGCTCGGTTACCGGGCGGCGCGAGAAGAGGGCGACGCTGTGCACCGGCCCATCACAGGTGATGGCGAGATCCGGCAGCAGATGGTACGCGGCGGCATTGCGGGCGTACTCGACCGCGGACACGACGCTCACCTGCAGCTCACCGGCGGCCAGGAGATCATTGAGCTCCGAGGCGGTGCCGGACACCAGCTGTGCCGGCATGCTCACCAGCCCACGGTCGATGGCACCGTAGACCGGGTAACAGTTGATCCAGGGAATCCGCCCGAGTCTCACGCGGCGTGCACCACGGGCAGTGCAGCCCCGCGCCGGAGCGACGGCTCCGGAGGCGGATCGTCGAACTGCTCGCGAACCGAGTGATACAAACTGTCACGCTCCACCGGTCGCTTCCCTGCCCCGCGGATCAGTCGGACCAGGTCGAGATACGGCATGTGCATCTGGGTATGCGCGCCGGCCTCGTGGTAGATCCGCTCGTACACGACGGTCCCTTCCACGTCGTCGCAACCAAAACTCAGCGCGATCTGGGAAAGGAAGGGTGTCACCATGGGCCAATGCGTCTTCACGTGCGGAATGTTGTCCAGGAAGAGGCGGGCCACCGCAATGTTCTTCAGGTCCTCGAACCCGGTGGTGGCCGTGCCGATTCGGCCGAGCTCCTCGCCCAGCTCGTTGTGGTCAGGGTGATACGCCAGGGGGATGTAGGTGAGGAACCCGCCGGTCTCATCCTGCAGGCTCCGCAGCGCCCCCAGATGGGCAATCCGGTCCTCGGCCGTCTCCACGTGACCGTACAGCATGGTACAGTTGGTTGGAATGCCGAGCTCGTGCGCGACGCGGTGCACCCGCAGCCACTCCTCACCCGTCAGCTTACGCTCCGCGATCGTGGCTCGCACGGCCGTGCTGAACACCTCGGCACCTCCGCCAGGAAGGCTGGTGAGACCAGCTTCTTTCATCGCGAGCAGCACCTCGCGCTCGGAAAGTTTCTCAATCCGGGCGAGGTGGGCGATCTCTACAGCGGTGAGCGCCTTGATGTGCACCTCGGGATGGCGCTCCTTCAGCCCCCGGATCATGTCTGTGTAGTAGCGCAGCCGGAGCTTGGGATGCAGGCCACCGACGATGTGAAACTCCCGGGTGGGCATTCCGCGGGCCTGCTCCGCCTCGTGATACACCTCCTCCAACGACCGGGTGTAGGCACCTTCCTCTTTCGGCATTCGCGCAAAGGAGCAGAACACACACGTGTTGCGGAGGATGCACACATTGGTTGGGTTGATGTGCTGGTTGGCGGAGAAGAACACCCGGTCGCCATTGCGTCGCCGATTGGCGCAATCGGCCAACTCACCCAGACCGAGAAGGTCCGACGTCCGGTACAGTACGAGTCCCTCGTCGGGGGTGAGCCGGTCGCCGTGCGCCACCTTCTCGGCAATGGGGCGGAGGGCGGAATCTTGGAGGCGCGCGGGGCCAAGCTCGCCGGACATCGTATCTCCTTAGCGCGTCAGAGGTAACGTTGCCGGTAATCTACACTCTGCGGGGATGGCCAAGCCAGTGAACTGCTACCGGATCCGGCGCACTTGCCGGACTGGCACACTCGTCGGCTGAAGCTGCTGGCAGGATCACGTTCAGCCGGCGAGAAATTCTCCCATCGCGGAAAGGCCACGGACGTGGTCCCCCAGGATTTTAGCTGTGGCAACCAACGGGACGGCCAGGAAGGCGCCCGGTATGCCCCAGAGAAACCACCAGAACATCACTCCCACCAGCACCGCCACCGGATTGAGCCGGAGGTGGCGGCCATATGCCAGAGGGCTCACCAGGTTGTTTTGCAGAGTGGTGATCAAGAGATAGGCGAGTGGTGCGAGCGCGGCGTGACCAATGCCCTGGAACGTGGCAAGGCCCACCACTGACAACAGGAAGAGCATGAAGGCTGCCCCGAGATAGGGCACGAACTCGCAGAAGAACGTGAGCACCCCCCACAGCGGCGGACTGGGAAGCCCAATAATGGCCATCGCGATTGCCACCACCAGCCCCTGCCCGAGGTTGATGACTGCGTTGGCCACCATGTAGCGGGAGACGGCGTCCTCTACGTCCCGGGTCACCTTGAGCGCGGCCGAACGCTCGCCGGGGAAGACGTGAAGCAATTTCTGGAGGAACAGATCGCCGGACGCAAGCAGCAGAAAGGTGAGCAGGAGCACTTCCACCAGTCCACCCACGAATGCGGCTGTATTGCCGAAGAGGGTGGCGGCCGCCTGGGGTGTGGCCGAGGGGGATCCTGCCGACGCCTGGGGCCTCTCTCCGCCAGGCTCGCCTCCAACGGCGCCTTCCATTCGCTCGGCCGCCTGGGTGATTTGCTGGACCGGCTTGCGGAGCTGGCGTAGACGAGCTTCAGCTTCCTTGACGTGTTGGGGCGCCTGGGCCACCCACTCCCGCGCCGGAGTGGCCAGTGCCGCCGCTCCCGCTCCCATGACGCCCAGCACGATGAACAACACAATCAGTGCGCCGATCGGGGTCGGGACGCGGACAGCTTCGAATCGACGCACCAGCGGGCGGAAGAGAACCGCGAACAGGATGGAAAGCATGAGTGGCACGAAGAAGCTGCGGGCCAGGTAAAGCGCTCCGGCGCCGGCCACCGTGGCGAGCACCGCGATCCCGGTGGTTCGTGCCTTGTCCAGCGCAATTGGCATCGGTTCGGAGCGGCTTACGCCTCCCAGCGTCGCACAGCCAGCGTCACATTATGCCCGCCGAAGCCGAACGAGTTGGAGAGGGCGGTATCCACCCGGCGCTCGACTTTCTGGTTGGGTGCACTGTCCAGGTCGCACTCGGGATCGGGGGTGAATTGATTGATGGTTGGAGGGATGACCCCACAGGTGGCGACCAGCAGGGAGACGCCAAACTCGAGGGCTCCGGCAGCGCCCAGCAAATGCCCGGTCATCGACTTGGTGGACCCAAAGACCAGGCTGCGGGCGTGCTCGCCGAACACAGCCTTCACCGCCTCGGTCTCGGCCACGTCACCCTGGGGTGTCGAGGTCCCGTGCGCGTTGATGTAGCCCACATCCTTGGGATCGATCCGGCCGTCCTCCAGGCAGGCCCGCATGGCGCGCTGGGCCCCTTCACCGTGCTCCGCAGGAGCCGTGATATGGTACGCGTCCCCGCTCAGCCCGTAGCCGAGCAGCTCCCCCAGAATCCGCGCCCCGCGACGCTCCGCGTGGTCCAGACTCTCCAGCACGATGACGGCACCGCCGTCGCCCAGGACGAACCCATCTCGATCGAGATCGAAGGGCCGGCTGGCGGTGGCGGGCGAATCATTGCGGGTGGAGAGGGCTTTCATGTTCGCGAAGGCGGCAACCGTGAGCCCGGTGATGGCGGCCTCTGCCCCACCGGTTACCATGGCGTCGGCAATACCCTGGCGGATCAGGTTGTAGGATTCGCCGATGGCGTGGGCCGAGGAGGCGCAGGCCGACACGGTGGCGAAATTCGGGCCCTTGAGCCCATACCGAATGGACACCAGCCCGGCGGCGATATCCGGGATGAACATCGGTACGAAGAAGGGAGAGACGCGGTCGGGCCCCTTGGTGAGATACAGCATGCAGTTGTCTTCGTAGGTCTGCATGCCACCGATGCCGGTTCCGATGACTACACCGGTGCGATCGGGGTCCGGGAAGTGACCTTCCAGGCCGGCCTGGGTGACCGCCTGGTTTGCGGCGGCGAGGGCGAACTGGGCGAACAGATCGTAGCGCCTGGCCTCCTTGCGATCCATGTACTGGAGCGGATCGAAGCCCTTGACCTCGCAGGCGAAGCGAACCGAGAGTTTCTGCGGATCGAACTTGGTGATTTCCGCGGCGCCCGGCGTTCCGGCCAGCAGCCCGTTCCAGGTCGACGCCACATCCGTCCCCACGGGAGTCACCAGGCCCAGCCCGGTGACGACGACACGACGCGACAAGCTATTTCCCGATCTTCTCGTGGAGATAATTCATCGCGTCGCCGACGGTCCGCAGCTTCTCCGCGTCCTCGTCCGGGATGTCGATGTCGAACTCCTTCTCGAACGCCATGACGAGCTCCACCGTGTCCAGGCTGTCGGCGCCGAGATCTTCCATGAAGCTGGCTTCGTTGGTCAGCTTCTCCCGTTCGACGCCCAGCTCCTCGACGATGATGTCCTTGACCTTCTCTTCGACGTTGCTCATGTCGTCCTCAGTTGGAGATTCAGGAGTTCCATCACATGACCATCCCGCCATCGACCACCAGCACCTGTCCCGTGATGTAGCCGGACAGGTTCGAAGCAAGGAACAACACCGCTCCGGCGATGTCCTCGGGCTGTCCCAACCGGCCGAGCGCGATGTCCTCTAATAATGAGGCTCGCGCGGCATCGGGCAAGGCGCTGGTCATCTCGGTATCGATGAATCCCGGCGCGATGCTATTGACCAATATTCCTCGGCTGGCGTACTCTCGCGCGACCGACTTGGTAAAGCCGATGAGGCCGGACTTGCTCGCCGCGTAGTTGGCCTGCCCTTTGTTTCCCGTGAGGCCCACCACGCTGGTGATGTTGATGATCCGGCCGGCGCGGCGCTTCATCATGCCTTTGATCACCGCACGGGTGGTATGGAACGCGCCCTTGAGATTGGCCTCGAGCACCGCATCCCAGTCGGCGTCGGTGAGCCGCAGCAGGATGTTGTCGCGAGTGATGCCGGCGTTGTTCACCAGCACATCGATCGCGCCGAGCCCGGCTTCCGCCTCGCGGATCGCCGCCTCCACCTGGTCGGCTCGGGCGACGTCGCAGCTCAAGCCCAGCGCCCGGTCGCCCAGCTCGCCCGCCACCGCCTGGGCTCGGGCCAGGTCCCTGCCCACCACCGCCACTCGAGCGCCGGCCCGGTACAGGGTCCGCGCAATAGCGAGGCCTATCCCCCGAGTGCTCCCGGTGATGAAGGCGGTCTGCCCGCTCAGATCGATCTCAACCATGTCCTTCACTCTTCACTGGTTCAGGAACTTCTCCACCTCATCCGCGGTCCCCAAGGTCATCGAGGTTGCCTGCGGCACGATCCGCTTGAGCAACCCCGTCAGGACTGCGCCCGGGCCGACCTCGACGAAGGTCGCACCCGGTGCAAGCATCGCCGCGCGCTGCATGCAGGCCACCCAGCGAAGCGGTGCGGTAAGCTGATCGACCAGCAGCCGCTTGGCATCGGTCCCGGTGCGCACCGCGTCGCCGCTCGCATTGGCGATGACCGGAAACCGGGGATCGACGAAGGCGGCGCTGGAGAGCGCGTCATGCAGGCCATCAACCGCCGGGGCCATCAGAGGCGAATGAAATGCTCCGCTCACTTTGAGCGGTACGACCCGCTTGGCGCCGCGCGCCTTGCAGTGTTCGCCGGCGCGCTGCAGCGCGGCGGGGTCTCCGGAAATCACCGTCTGGTCGGGGGCGTTGAGATTGGCAGCCACGGCGATCCCGCCCTCCCGGGACGCCTCGTTGCAGGCTGCCTCTACTTCGGCGGTGGCCAGACCGAGCACCGCGGCCATGCTGCCGGGCCGACGCTGGCCGGCGGCGTACATGAGCTCGCCCCTGCGGCGGACCAGCCGCGCGGCGTCAGTCGCGCTCAGCGTGCCCGCGGCGACGTGGGCGCTGTACTCCCCCAAGCTGTGACCCGCGGCCGCGCGGACCTGGGTGAGATGGTCGTGAATGATCGCGAGCACGGCCGCGGAATGGGCCAGAATGGCGGGCTGGGCATTGTGGGTGAGCGTGAGCTCGTCCTCCGGTCCTTCCCACATGATCCGGGAGAGCTCGACGCCCAGCGCCTGATCGATCGCGGCAAAGGTCGCCCGGGCAGCGGGAAACCGGTCGGCCAGATCCTTCCCCATCCCGACCCGTTGTGATCCCTGGCCGGGGCACATGAGCACAATCACCACCGGACGACGGAACTCCCCCAGGTGAACCCCGCGCCGAAGGCCACCAGGAGCAGCAGGGATCCACGCCCGATTCGTCCCTCGCTCAGAGCCTGATCGAGGGCCAGCGGAATCGACGCGGAGGAGGTATTGCCGAAGCGATCGAGGTTGACCATGACCTTCGACATCGGCATGCCGGCATGCTTGGCGGTGGCTTCGATGATCCGCAGATTGGCCTGATGGGGCACGAGAAGATCGATCTCGTCTGCGCTGACTCCCGCCTGGCGCAGCGCCTGATCGCAGGCGTCGGCCATCGCCAGGACCGCCGCCTTGAAGACCTCCCGGCCGGCCATCTTCATGTAGTGCGACCTCTCGCAGACCACCTTCTCACTGATCGGCTCAGCCGAGCCTCCGCCAGGCCGGTACAGCAGAGGGGCCAGGCGGCCGTCCGACTTGATGAACGCGGAGAGAATGCCCCGTCCATCGCCGGTGGTCCGCCGGACCACCGAGGCCCCGGCGCCATCGCCGAAGAGAATGGCCGTGGACCGGTCCTGAAAGTCGGTGATGGTGGAAAGCTTCTCGGCTCCCACCACGAGCACCGTCTCACTCTGGCCGCTGGCTATGAGTCCTTCGGCCACGGTCAGACCATAGATGTACCCGGGACACGCCGCCCCTACGTCGAACGCCGCCGCATTGTGCGCGCCGAGCAGAGCCTGGAGGTCGCAAGCGGTAGAGGGAAGCAGCCGGTCGGGGCTGGCGGTTGCCAGGACGATAGTGTCGATGTCGGCCGCGGTGACACCCGCCTGTGCCAACGCTTGTTCGCTGGCTTCCCGCCCGAGGGCTGCGACCGATTGATCCGGGGCGGCGATGCGGCGCTCGCGGATGCCGGTGCGCTCGACGATCCACTGGTCCGAGGTATCCAGCGTCTGGCTGAGATCGTGGTTGGTCAAGACGCGGGAGGGAACGGCAACACCAACGCTCGCTACCTCAGCGAAAGGCCGCGAGCTCATGACTGGGCTGCCGCTTCGTGCTGGGAGAACTCCGCTGCAATATGCTGGTTGAGCCCCGCCTTCACCGCCTGGACCGCCACCCGGATGGCGTTCTTGACAGCGTTGGGGCTGGACGCGCCATGGCAAATAATCGAGACGCCTCGCACCCCGAGGAGCGGCGCGCCGCCATACTCGGAGTAATCCAGCACTCGGACGAGCTCCTGGACTGTGGGCCGTTCGAACACATCGGGGGCGCGGTCCTTCATGAGACCGATGAATACCCTCGCGGCGTGTTCGTAGAACTTGAGCACGACGTTGCCCACAAACCCGTCGCACACCACCACGTCCACTGGGATGCGCCGCTGGGGCCCCGGCAGGATGTCCCGGCCCTCGATGTTGCCGGCGTAATTGATCCGCGGCGCCTGCTTGAGCAGTTGGTGGGCTTCGCGCACCGCGGCGGTTCCCTTTTCCTCCTCCTCGCCGACGTTGAGAAGTCCGACGCTGGGATTCGATCGGCCGAGGAGGTCGCGCATGTAGATGGTGCCCAGATAGGCGAAGCCGACCAATTCACGGGGCGAACAGTCGAGATTGGCGCCGGCGTCGAGCACCAGCACCGGATGGGAGCCGGTCGGGAAAGCCGTCGCCACGGTGGCCCGCTCGACGCCATCGTGGAGGCCGAGCAGGACGGTGGACGCCGCCAGGATGGCTCCGGTGTTGCCGGCGGAGACGAAGGCGTCGGAGCGCCCGGCCTTCTGAAGTCCCAATCCCACCACGATACTGGACTGCGGTTTGCGGCGTACGGCAGTAAGCGGCTTCTCGTTCATGCCGATAACATCAGCCGCCTCGTGAACCTCGAGGCGGCTACGGTCGGTTCCGGGGTGATTGGCGAGCTCGGCCTCGATGTTAGCGGACCGGCCGACCAGCTGGACGATGAACTCATTGGGGAGACTGCTTAGCGCCTGCAGCGCGCCGGCGATCTCGGCCTGCGGCGCACTGTCGCCGCCCATCGCGTCCACCGCGACGCGGATCACGCTCAGGCGTCCTCGACCTCGACCCGCTTCTTGCCCCCGTAGTAACCGCAAGAATCGCAGACCCGATGCGAGAGCTTGGGCGAGCCACATCGGGGACAAGCCTGAGTGAGGGGTCCTGCCGCCGAATGATGTCCGCGACGGAGACGCTTTCTCGACTTCGACATGCGACGCTTGGGAACGGCCATGGTGTCCTCAAACAGGTTCGGCGGGGGAACAGCCGCAGGGCCCCGCGTTCAGATCGGCCCCGCATTTGGGACAGAGGCCGGCACAGTCTTCCCGACACAACAGCAGGTGGCCCTGGACCGCCAGCGCCAGCTCCTCCCGCGCCACATCGGCGAGATCTACCGCCTTGGCCCGCTCGGGAAGCGGGTAGTAATCGGGGTCGTCGGCGGCGTCCGGGTCGGTGCTGAAAACGGCCGCGTCCACATCGACATCGACCTCGCTCAACACCTCCGCCAGGCAGCGGCGACAGTCACCTCGGACTACCGCGTGGACGTGCCCGCGCCAGAGATACTCCCCTTCCCCCGTGGCCTGCAACTGGCCCCTTATACCTACCGGCCCCACCAAGGCGAGGTCCAGTCCGGCAAAGGCTGAATCGTCGGGTGCGAGCTCGCCATTGGTCCGGACCGGCCCCCGCTGGAGCTCCCGGATATCGACTCGCAGCATAGCCGCTTAAACTAGTCGGGACAATAACTTGGGTCAAGACAGCGACAGCGTAAAACGTGAATCGTAAAGGGTGAAAGGAGAATCAGATCGAGGTCCTTTCAGCGCGCCCGGTGCGAGGCCCGGCTCACGTTTCACCTTTCACGTTTCACGCTTTTCTGCTCACCCCAAAGGCCCGCCAACTCCCCTTCGCAAAAGAAAAACCCCACCTCCCGGACCGCGTTCTCCTGACTGTCGGAGGCGTGGATGGCGTTCCTCCCTTTGGACTCCGCGTAGAGCTTCCGAATCGTTCCTGGCGCGGCCTCGGCTGGATCGGTAGCGCCGATGACGGTCCGGAGAAAGTTGACCGCGTCCTCCCGCTCCAGCGCCATGGGCAGACATGGTCCACTGGTCATGAATTCGACCAGATCGGAATAGAACGGCCGCCCTCGGTGAACTTCATAGAAAGCGCCTGCTTCGGCTCGGCTCAAACGAACCATTCGAGCGGCGCGCAAGGTGAATCCCGCCTGTTCCAGATGGGCGATGATCTTGCCGGTCGTTCCCGAACCTACGGCATCCGGTTTCACGATCCCCAGAGTCAGCAAAGCGAGGCCCCCAAGTGATGAATGTGACGAGTGACAAGGTGAAGCGTGGGATCTACGACGGGAGTGGATTGCCGCCTGCCCCCAACACCTTTCGCACGATATCCGCCCGAGTGAGAAAGCCGCGCAGGATGCCGTCCTGAACCACCGGGACCCGCTCCACGTCCTTGGTCGCAAGGAGTTGAGCGACCTCCGCCAGCGATTCCTCCTCGGAGACGCAGAGAACGTTGCGGGCCATCGCGTCCCGCACCGGTGTGCCCTGCGGATCGGCCATCGCCTTTCCCTTGCCCGCTCCAACCGGCACCTCACCGGTCGCCACGCGCTGGATATAGGCCGGAACCAGATAGCGCAGCAGCTCCCTGTGAGAAAGCATTCCCAGCAGCTCTCCCGACTCCCCCACCACAGGAACCGCCCCAACGGGGCTGGTCGCCAGCAGATTCGCCGCTTCGGCCAGCGAGGTCTCCGGGCGCACCGCGGGGATCCGGGCCGTCATGATGTCTCGCACCAGCAACTGGCCCTGGAGTTCGATCTGGCGGAGAGAAGAAAGACTCAGGACCTCCTCCGCCGAGCCCGCCGCCAGAAGCTGCTCCGCCACCTCAGGGCGGGCCAGTGCGCGAGCGAACGCGGCCACGGTCTGCAGGTAGGCGCCAGCCTCGCCGGGAGGAGCGACGATCAACAGGATCATCGGAAGCGCCGCAGTGCCGAGCTCCCGCCCGGTCATCGGCTTCCGCGCGATTCCTAGGGCGACGACCAGCGAGGAGACCGCATCGGTCCGGAAGTGCGGCAGCCAGGCATGTGGCCCGATGCTCATGGTGTCTTCCGGCCAGCTCTCTCTGATCACCTCATCCAGGCGGTCAGGATCGCGTACTCGGCCGTCGGCTTGACAGGCATCGACCAGCAGCCGCATGCCCTCCTCCAGTGTGGTCGCGGGCAGCGGCACTAATACCCGGCGGGGACTGAGGAGGTCGGTGAGTCTCACATGCTCGACCGCAGCAGGCCGACGACGTCGACCGGCCGTCGCATGACCGCGATCCCCGCGGCCTCAAACGCCGCGAGCTTCTCTTCCGCCGTCCCGGACGAGCCCGAGATAATGGCACCGGCATGTCCCATCCGCC
Organism: Gemmatimonadales bacterium; assembly: GCA_036556025.1. Lineage (GTDB taxonomy): Bacteria > Gemmatimonadota > Gemmatimonadetes > Gemmatimonadales > GWC2-71-9 > CAVVWJ01. The sequence continues at coordinate 65,129 of DATBKD010000041.1, forward strand.
GGCCTTTGGGAGCGGTCTGGCCGGCGATGAACCCGACGACGGGTTTGGTGACCCGCTCCTTGATGAACGCCGCAGCCAGCTGTTCACCGGTCCCGCCGATCTCGCCGATCATGACGATCGCATCGGTGGCGGGGTCGTCCTGGAAAGCGCGGAGACAATCGATGAAGTTCGTCCCGATGATGGGGTCCCCGCCGATGCCGACGCAGGTGCTCTGGCCGATGCCATTGCGGGTGAGGTGGTTGACCACTTCGTACGTCAGCGTTCCGCTTCGTGATACCAGGCCCACCCGGCCCGGCGCGCAGATATTGCCCGGGATGATGCCGACCTTGCTGGCGCCCGGGGTGATGAGACCTGGGCAATTCGGTCCGATCAGCCGGCTCCCCCGCGACCGAATGAATGGCATCGCGCGCGCCATATCCATCACGGGGACACCCTCGGTGATGCACACGATCAGGGCGATGCCCGCATCGGCTGCCTCCATGATCGCGCCGGCTGCCATCGCGGGCGGCACGTAAATAACCGAGGTGTTGGCCCCAGTCTGCGATACCGCATCGGCCACGGTATTGAATACCGGGACCTTCCCATCGAACTGCTGACCACCCTTCCCCGGTGTCACCCCGGCGACGATGCCGGCCCCTCCGCCGTACTCCAACATGTGGCGAGCGTGAAACGAGCCTTCCCTCCCGGTGATCCCCTGGACGACCACACGGGTGTTGCGGTCCACGAAGATGCTCACGCCGCCTCCCGGGCGAGCTTCACCGCCTGCTCGACCGCCTGGTCCATGTCGCTCAGGGCGCGCATCCCGACACCCTCCAGGATCTTGATGGCTTCCGTCTCGTTGGTCCCGGTGAGCCGGATGACGATGGGCACGCTCACCTTGAATTGCCGGAGCGCGGCGACGATGCCGTTGGCGACATCGTCCGTCCGGGTGATACCGCCGAAGATGTTGAACAGAATCGAGCGCACGTTACGGTCGGTGGTGATGATCTTGAGTGCGTTGATCACCTTTTCGGGATTCGAGCTGCCGCCGATGTCCAGAAAGTTGGCGGGCTCGCCGCCGTAGTATTTGACCAGGTCCATAGTGGCCATCGCGAGGCCGGCGCCGTTGACCACACAGCCCACGTTGCCATCCAGCTTGATGAAGGAGAGGTTGGCCCGCCGCGCGGCGACCTCGCTCGGCTCCTCCGCGCTCTCATCGCGCAACAGCGCGAGATCGGGCCGGCGGTCGAGCTCGTTGTCGTCGATCACAATCTTGGCGTCGAGCGCCAGGACTCGGTTGTCGGGTGTGGTCACCAGGGGGTTGATTTCGGCGAGCGAGGCCCCGTTGGCGGTGAAGACGGTATACAACTGTTCCATGATCCGGGCCGCCGCTCGGACGTGGGCGAACTCGCGGTACAGGGAGAACGCGAGGGTCAACGCCTGGTGCGGCAACAGCCCGTAGACCGGGTCGACCGGCAAACGCGTGATCTTCTCCGGCGTCTTGGCCGCTACCTCCTCGATGTCGATGCCCCCCGCGGCGCTGACCATGAATACCGGCCGCTGGGTCTCACGATCCATGATCAGGCCGACATAGCTCTCGGTGACGATATCGGCGGCGGGAACGACCAGTACCTTGTGGACGGTGAGTCCCTTGATGGTCATGCCCAGGATCTGGGAAGCGTAATCGGCCGCCTCGGCCGGGCTGCGCGCCAGCTTGACCCCGCCGGCCTTCCCCCGGCCGCCGGCGTGGACCTGAGCCTTGATCACCACCGTCCCACCGATTCGCCGCGCAATCGATTCCGCCTCGCTGGGGGTGGATGCCACATCGCCGTCGAACATCGGGATGCCCGCCGACTTGAGCAGGCTGCGGGCCTGATATTCGTGTAGGTTCACCCTTCCCTCACTATGGTGGTGCCGGTTTCCCCTCGCAGGGCGGCGGGGCCATCGGATAGACGCGCGATGATCGCCCGTCCACCGCCCCGAACGAACTGCAGAGCCGCCTCCATCTTGGGCTTCATTCCGCCGGCGTCGAGCCCTCCGCTCGTGATCAAGGCCTCTGCCTGCGCGATGCCCATCCGTCGAATCGGTCGGGCGCTACGGGTACCCCATCCCTCGAAAACGGCATCGACATTGGTGAGAATCATGAGCACCTCGGCGCCGAGCTGAGTCGCGAGAATGGCGGAGACACGATCCTTATCGACCACCGCGTCCACTCCCTCGAGACCCAGGAAAGGATCCTGGTAGACCGGGGGACCACCGCCGCCCGCGGCGATCACGATCGCTTCCTGTTCCAGCAGTCGGCGCACTACCGGAAACTCGACGATGCCCAGAGGCAAGGGACTCGTTGCCATTCTTCTCCAGGCGCCGGAGCCATCCTTTTCCACCACCCGTCCCAGCTCACGCAGGCGGGTTGCCTCGATGTCAGAGAGGGCGTGCCCCACCGGCTTGGTCGGCCGGGAGAGCGCGGGATCGTAGCGATCGACCAGGGTCTGGGTAATAATGGTGACCACGTCGCGCTGAACCCGGGCCACGGCCAGCGCGTTCTGCAGCGACTGCTGCAGCATGTAGCCGATCCAGCCGGCCGTTTCAGCCACCAGCACACCCAGCGGAAGCGGCTCGACCATGCGCCGGGCCGCCTCGTTGCGAACCAGCTCATCGCCCACCTGCGGTCCGTTCCCATGGACGATGGCGATTCGCCACCCCGCGCGCGCCAACTCGACAATGGGAACGACACTCTCACGCGCACGCCGGAACTGGTTGGTGACGGTGGGTGGCTCACCCGCATGAGCGAGCGCGTTGCCACCGAGAGCCAACACCGCGGTGCTCAGTGAGAACCCCCACGGAAAAAGACCTCCAAGGTACCGTCCGCCCCGAGGCCGATCAAGCTCATGGCGCGGCAGTATCCACGGGCAATCCCAGCGTACGCCGAAGCCCGTCCCACGCCTGGCCGAACTCGACCCAGTCGGCGGCGCGCAGGGCGGAGTCCGCGCGCTCCATCCAGCGCCGCGCGTCGTCCAGGCGGTTCACTTGAGTCGCCCCCGCGATAGCTGGCACGGACGCGCCGAGAAGATTGCTCCAGGCGTCCTTCATCGAGCGACCGGCGCCGAGACGATTGTCCGTCGCCACGCTCACCCAGGCCAATGCCATCCCCCGTTCTCCCCGCCGGGCGAAATGGGCCTGGTAGGCCACGATCCCGGACCCATCGACGTCGACCCGAACCGGGCCGCGCTCCAGCTGTCCTCCGTCTTCCCGTATCGAATCGCTCAGCGCGTCGAATGACGGGAAACGGGACCAACGGCTTTCCAGGGTGCCGCGGGCCGGCACGGTGGAGACCGAGTCGAGCCGGAAGAGGCGCAACTGGTCTCTGCCCTCGTCCTGGCCTCCGACGAGGATGGCGTTCAGACGGCGCTCGCCCGGTCGCTCGAAGGTGATCGTGAGTTGTGGGCCACTACTGTCAGGCGCCCAGCTCAGATCCGCTCGAGGGAGCTCGTCGGCATCGGGGACCGGGCGGTCCGCCAGCGTCCCCACGCGCCAGTCACCCCTCTCCAGCACCCGGGCTTGGGCCCGAAAGAGATCGGAGGGATAGGGTGCCAGTCGGAGCACGGTCTCGGGGATCATGGCCGAGGGCTCCACCACGCCCTGCGAGATCGCGGCCCACGCCTCCGCCAGCCGATCGGCGCCGGGCCGGAGAAAGATCCGGGTCGCCCCCGTCTCTGCCGAGACCGTGGCGATAAAGGCGGCCCGCAGAGCCCCGATTCGCCGCTGCTTGTAGGTCAGTCGGCTCGAGAGGGGAAAGGTGCTGGAGGAGAGATATCCGTCCACCAGCCACACCAGATTGCGGTCGATGATCCGGGGGACGGGGGCCGACCATTGGGCAAATGGAGCCGCTTGCTCGACGCGCTCAGTGGGCGAGAGTCGCCAATCCACCCGACTTCCCGGGGGGAGCGGCCCGAGCAGGCCGCCGGCCTGGAGCGCCCAAGCCAACAGCACGCGGGTAGGCCAGTCGTCGACCGGAACCCCCGGTTCGTCCGCGCGGTTGATCCGGTAGCTCGGCGCCTCTGCGTAGTATGCTGGGGCACCCACCTCGAGCATCGAGCTTGCGACGGGGTGTGGCACCGAGTCGCCACCCTGGTAGAACAGCGGCTCCCCGCTGGTGCCGGCGCGGTCATCGGCAATGGCCGAGACGGCGACGTGCCCTCCGGTAAGCATCCGGACCACCAGCCACATCGGCCGCGGGCGACCCTGCATCACCATCAGTGCGGGATCGGCCGTGAGCACCGAGGTTGAATCAGAGGCCGCCACACGAGTAACGATCGCCGGATTCCAGAGCGACGGTAACACGGGCGGCTCGGTCGGGGCCCCGTGGGTGAGCCGCACTTCCCGGAGCGTCTCGAAACCGTAGGCCATGCGATCGAAACGTTCGTGCGCCTTCGCCGGAATGATCGGCTCATCCGCTCCGCCGAGCGCAGGCGGCACCATCCAATGGCCCACCAGCGACGCCGATGCCAGCACAATCCAACCGGCCGCGGCCAATGCATGTCGTGGGCGCACCGCCCACGCGGCGGAAAGCCCTGCCGTCGCCAGCGCTACACCCGCAAGCAGCGGCGCCACGATGGTCGCGCGCCAGGCCTGTTGGTCGGGATGGTCTCCCAGGCCGGCGACCAGCTCATAGGGCTCGAGCAGGTACCCCCAAAGCAGCGTGAGCGCGAGCGCCGCGAGTAGCCAACCCAGATGGGCTCGCGCGTGAGTATTGATCGCTGGGCGGCCCTCGATCCAGCGCACCGCGCCGACCAGGAGATACAGGCCGAAGACTACGCTCAGAGCGAGGAGCACCAGGAGCAGGAGGTAGCTGTGCGCGGCCCGCCACAGCGGAAGCTGTGCGAGATACACGCCGAGATCGTTCTGGGAGAGGGGATCGGAGACTCCATAGGTCACGCCTTGCCAGGCCAGCGCGACCTCGGGCCACCATTGGGCGGGCTTGGTGCCCACCAGCAGGCCAAGGGCGGTTCCAATGGCCACGGCGATGGAGAGGAGCACACCGGGAGTGAGCGCCTCGCGAAACTCCAGATTGGCCACATTGCGGCGGATCTGGACCGACCCCACTGCCCGATAGACCAGGAGAAGATGGCCCACAAACCACGCGCAGGCGACCAGCAGGCCGGACACCGCGAGAGTGAGCCGCAGGATGTGCCAGTCGGTGATGAAGGTCGCCGCCGCGGGAGAGAGTTGGGCGGCCCACCAGCGGTCGGCGAGCAGGCCGGCCACCCAGCGCCCCGCGAATAGCAGTGCCACCACTGCGACCAGCGCGGCGGTGAGCCGCCCACCGCGCCGGGCCACGGGGCTTACGCGCGCACGCCCTGCCCGGCGAGCCAGCTTACGACCTCGCCGCGGTAGGCGTCCAGTGCCTGAGACTCGGTGGCCTCGAAGCGCATGACCAGGATCGGCTGAGTGTTGGAGGCGCGGAGCAGACCCCACCCCTTGGGAAACGTGATTCTGACGCCATCGATGGTGTTCACCGGGTAACGAGCGGCAAAGTGGGCTGCGGCGCGCTCCACGATCGCGAACTTCTCCTCCTCCGGCGCGTCGACCCGGATCTCAGGCGTGGCAAAGGTCTTGGGCAGGTCGGCCAGGAGCGGGGCCAGGCCGCGGGGCTGCCGGCTCACGATCTCCAGCAGCCGGGCGGCGGCGAAAAGCGCGTCATCGAAGCCGAGATAATCGCCGCCAAAGAACATGTGGCCGCTCATCTCGCCGGCGAGAGGGGCGTGCAGCTCCTTCATCTTGGCCTTGATCAGCGAGTGTCCCGTCTTCCACATCACCGGCTTGGCGCCGGCGCTGGCAAGCGCCTGGGGAAGCACCTCGGAGCACTTGACGTCAAAGATGACCGGGGTCCCCGGCCCGAAGCGCCGCACCGCGTCCCGGCCGAATATGACCAGGAGCTGGTCGCCAAAGATGATCTGCCCCGACTCGTCTACCGCGCCAATCCGATCGGCGTCCCCATCGAACGCGATCCCGAGTTCGGCCCGGTTCCGGCGAACCTCCACTTGAAGGTCTCGAAGGTTTTCGGGTACGGTGGGATCAGGATGGTGGTTGGGAAAGGTCCCGTCGGATTCGCAGTACAGGGGCGTGACCTCAGCGCCGAGCCCTCGAAGTGTGGCGACGGCGACGAGGCTGCCGGCCCCGTTACCGCAATCGACCGCAACCTTGACCGGGCGCTCGAGGCGGTTCCGCGCGATGATGGCGTCACGATACTTCTGCAGCACCGAGCCGTCGGCCGATTCCCGTCCGGAGCCGGCTCGCCACCGCTCCGCGACAATGATTTCCCAGAGGCCGAGGATCTCTTCGCCGTGAAAGGCCTCGCCTCCGAGCACCATCTTGAAGCCGTTGAACTCGGGCGGGTTATGTGAGCCGGTGACCTGCACGCCTCCGTCGGTCCCCAAGGCGGAAACCGCAAAGTAGAGGGCCGGCGTAGGCAACATGCCGACATCCACCGCGGTCCCTCCCGCGTCCACGATGCCCTGCCGGATGCCCTGCGAAAGCTCCGGCCCCGAGGGCCGGTTGTCGCGGCCAACCGCTATGGTAGGCGCCCGACCGAGGCGTTCCCATGCCGCGCTGGCGAAGGCGCATCCCAGGGCACGGGCCAGCTGTGGGGTGAGCTCCTTCCCCACGATGCCTCGGACATCATACTGACGAAAGATCGACTTGGGGACGTTCATCGAGAGCCTGAACTGCCTGAACGGTGAAACGTGAGAGTGAAGGGAGAAGAGTGAAGGCTGAAGGTTGGCCCCGTCCCTGTTCACCCTTCACGTGGGACTTCACCTTCCTGCCACCGGCATCCCGGTTTGAGTCAAGGTCTGGGCACTCCGGCCGGCCAGGTCCAGCAGACCCCCGGGCCAGAAACCGAAAACCAGGAGCGCCGCGATCGAGAGCGCGAGAGCGCCCGCGGCCGCGGGTGCCAGCCGGAGCCCGGCGACGCGCGCCCCTGCCGGGGCCGGCCGCATATACATCGCCATGATCACGGGCAGATAGTAGCCTGCGGAGATCACGCTGGTCAGCACCAGGATTACCGGCAGAATCGCTTGGCCCTCGGCAACCACCGCCGTCAGGATATACCACTTGCCGATGAAGCCGAAGGTGCCGGGGAAGCCCAGGAGTGAGAGCATGGAGACGCTCAATCCCGCCGCCACCCAGGGACGAGTCGCCGCCAGGCCGGCGATATCGTCATAGGTCACGTCTCGCTCCCCACCGCGCCCGAGCGCCGAGAGGAATCCGAAACTCGCCAGGGTAGTGAGGCTATACGCCAGCAGGTAGGCCAGTACCGCTCCCGCCCCGATGCGGGAGGCGGGCCAGACGGCCACCAGCAAATACCCGGCGTGCGCGATGGAGCTGTATGCCAGCATCCGCTTGAGGGACCGCTGCGCCAGGGCGATCAGGTTGCCGACGACCATCGAAGCGATGGCGAGCCCCGCTACAATCGGCTGCCATATTCGATCGGCCGAGGGAAAGGCCTCCAACAGGACCCGAACCAGGGCTGCGAAGGCGGCTGCCTTGACGCCGGTCGCCATGAAGCCGGTGACCGGAGTGGGCGAGCCATCGTAGACGTCCGGGGCCCACATATGAAACGGGACTGCCGCGACCTTGAAGCCGAAACCGATCAGCAGCAGCCCGAGCCCCAGGGCGGCCATCAAGGGCAATGGCCGTCCCGCAAGCTGGGCTCCGGCAATAGACAAGTTCGTGGTGCCGGTGGCGCCGTAGGTCAGGGCGATCCCATAGAGCAGGAACCCCGAGGCAAACGCGCCGATCAGGAAATACTTGAGAGCCGCCTCGGCGGAAAACGCGTTCGCCCGGTTGTAGCCGGCCAGGACGTAGACCGCCACCGACATGACCTCCAGGCCCAGGAACAGGACGATGAGGTCTTCCGCCCCGGCGAGAAACATCATGCCCGCCGCAGCCAGCAGGACCAGCGGATAGTACTCCGGCGCCAGCAACCGTTCGCGCTCCAGGTAGCCGAGCGACAGCAGGATGGTCCCGCCGGCGGATAGCAGCGCGACCGCGGAAGCGGCGTAGCGGAACGGATCCAGCGCCACCATCTGCGCCAGCCCGTCCGGCACGACCTGGTTCGCCCATAGTGCGGCCAGCCCCGCGGCGCTGACCACCACGCCGGCGAAGCTGAGCCATCCGGCGAGCCGGCTGTCCTCCTCGCTCTGGTGACGCCAGCTCACGACCAGGAGGACGATGATGGCCCAGGTAGTGAGCAGGATCTCCGGCAGGAGCGCCAACGTGATCCCGAGGGGTGAGGATAGGTCGAGCCGCGTCATGGCTTGGCCTTTGGCATCGATGCGGCGCCAACCTTGACGTTCTCGGGCAGCCGAGATGCGGGCCGGACTGCCTCGAGATAGCGCCGGGTGGCCGGCTCCATCCGCTGCAGCACGGGCGCGGGATACAAGCCGAGCCAGATGATGCCAACCACCAGCGGAAGCAGGACGGCCAGCTCCCGTCTACTCAGATCGGTCAGGTGCTCATTCTCCGGATTATCCAGCCGGTTGAAGATCAGGCGTTGCAGAGCCCACAACAGGTAGGCCGCCGCGAAGATCACTCCAGTGGTCGCGATCCCGGTCGCCCAGGGGAAAGCCGTGAAGCTGCCGAGCAGCACCAGGAACTCTCCGATGAAGCCGTTGAGCCCGGGCAACCCGATGGAGGACAGTGCCACAACCGTCAGAATCAGGCTGAAGACGGGTACGACCCGCGCGATTCCGCCGTAGTCCTCGATGAGCCTCGTGTGCCGCCGCTCATACAACATGCCCACGAGGAGGAAGAGGGCGCCGGTGGAGAACCCGTGGCTGATCATCACCATGAGGGCGCCCTGGACGCTCTGCATGGTTCCGCCCCAGATCCCCAGCATGACGAATCCGAGATGGCTCACCGACGAATACGCCACCAGCTTCTTGATGTCCGGCTGGACCATCGCGACCAGAGCACCGTAGATGATCCCGATGAGCGCCAGAGTGACGACCACTGCGCTCACCTCGGTGCTCAACGCGACCTGGGGGAAGAAGGGCACCGCAAAACGGAGGAAGCCGTAGGTTCCGATCTTCAGCATGATGCCGGCCAGGAGCACGCTGCCGGCGGTGGGTGCCTCGACGTGGGCGTCAGGCAGCCAGGTGTGGAACGGGAAGATCGGCACCTTGATCGCGAACGCCAGCGCGAAGGCCGCGAAGAGCCAGGGCGCTGCGCTGCCAAGATCGCCCAGGTTGTCGAGCACGTGTTCGTAGCCGAAGGAGAGCACGCCGGTCGCGGCCTGAATTTTCCACACCAGGACCACGATCGCGACCAGCATGAGCAACGATCCGACCAGGGTGTAGACAAAGAACTTGATGGCGGCATACAGCCGGTTCGCCCCACCCCAGATCCCGATGATGAAGTACATCGGGATGAGCACCACTTCGAAGAACACATAGAACAGGAACAGATCGAACGCGATGAACACGCCTACCAGGCCGGTCAGGAGGGTGAGCATCAGCGCGTAGAAGGCCCGCTCCTTGGTGGTGATGTAGTGCCAGCTCGCCAGGACGCTCAGCGGCATCAGCACCGTGGTGAGGAGGACCATCACCAAGGAGATGCCATCGATCCCCACCCGGTAGCTGATACCCCAGCTGGCGATCCAGGGAGTGTCGGAGATGAGCTGCAGACCGCCGTGCTGGGGAGTTACGACCCACCAGAGGCCGACAGACAACAGGAACTCTGCCGTGGTCACCACCAGCGCCGTCCACTTGGCGTTCCGTTCCGCGCCCAGGAGCAGAGGAATGACGCCGAGCAGGGGTAGGATCACCAGCACGTGCAGAATCCACTGCCCGTATCCGAGGGTCTCCAGCAGAGCAGTCATGCGGCGCTCACCTCAGTACCGCGCTCAGCACCCAGAGCGCTCCCACCAGAAAGAAGACCACGTAGAGGCCGATCTGTCCCGTCTGCAGTCGGCTGCCAAGCCAGCCGAGTCCCTGCGACAGGCGAGCTGAGCCATTTACGGCGGCACCATCCACGATGCCCTGATCCACACCCTTCCACAGTACCACGCGAGAAAGCCACACGACCGGACGCACGACCAGGGCATCGTAGAACTCGTCCACGAAGTACTTCCGGTAGAGCACCCGGGCCAGCCCGGTATCGGCCGGCGCCCGTGAGGCGGGTAGCATGGGTCGGGCGAGCGTCGCCCGGAATCCGGCGAACAGGCCGAGCAGACCGATGGCCACAGCGGCTCCCACGAGGAAGAGCTCCACCTGTCCGTGCGGCATCTCCAGCGCGAAGAACCGTTGCGCCGGCTGGACCACTGGCTCCAGCCAATGCTCCAGCGCCGCGCCGCCCCCCACGAATGGCGGCAAATTGAGAGCGCCACCCACGAAACTCAGGATGCCCAGGAGAACCAGAGGTCCGGTCATGACCGCCGGCGCATCGTGCAGATGAGCCCGCTCCTTCTCTCCTGTCCGATTGCTTCCCAGGAAGGTCAGCGCCATGAGCCGGGCCATGTAGTAGGCGGTGAGCAGGGCCGCCAGGATCCCCATGGCGTAGTATGCGTAATACACCGGCTGCTCTCCTCCCCGAGCGAAGGCGGCGGCCAGAATCTCATCCTTGGAGAAGAACCCGGAGAACGGTGGGATCCCGGAGATCGCCAGGGTGGCGATCAGCATCAGCCAGAAGGTCGTCGGCAGATACTGCTTGAGTCCGCCCATGTTGCGCATGTCCTGGGCGTCTTCATGGGAGTGTGTGGCATGATAGGCCTGATGCATCGCATGGATCACGCTGCCGGACCCGAGAAAGAGCAACGCCTTGAAAAAGGCGTGGGTCACCAGGTGAAAGATGCCGGAGACGTACGCGCCCGTTCCGACACCGAGAAACATGTAGCCCAGCTGTGAGACCGTGGAATACGCCAGCACCCGCTTGATATCGTATTGCTTGAGGCCGATCGTGGCGGCGAACAACGCGGTCACCGCGCCGATGCCGGCGACGACGGCGCTCGAAACCGGCGCCATGGCAAAGAGGACATTGGTGCGCGCGACCAGGTACACGCCGGCCGTCACCATGGTCGCCGCATGGATCAGGGCGGACACCGGCGTCGGGCCCGCCATGGCGTCGGGCAACCAGGTATAGAGCGGAATCTGGGCCGACTTGCCGGTACAGCCGAGAAAGAGGAAGAGGGTGATGGCGGTGACGATCGCCCCACCCTGCTCCAGCACCTGCGGCGCCCGGGAGGTCACGTCCACCAGATTCAGGCTTCCGAAGGCCCGCCAGATGAAGAACGTCGCCACCAGGAATCCGAAGTCCCCGATGCGGTTCATGATGAACGCCTTCTTGCCGGCATCGGCGTTGACCTTGTCGGAGAACCAGAACCCGATCAGCAGGTAGGAGCAGAGGCCCACGCCCTCCCATCCGATGAACAGGATCGGGAAGCTCGACCCGAGCACCAGCACCAGCATGAAGACGATAAAGAGATTGAGGTACGCGAAAAACCGCGCGTATCCGGGGTCCTCTCCCATGTATCCGACGCTGAACAGATGAATGAGGCTCCCGACGCCGGTGACCACCAGCAGCATCACCGTCGACAGCTGATCGACCTGAAACGCGAAGTCGACCTGGAGCCGTTCGACCGGCAGCCAGCTCCACAGCGACACGATGATGGGGGCATGCGGCGGGTGTCGCCACAGCTCGATGAAGATGCCCAGCGCGACGGCAAAGGCGGCCACCAAGACACCCACGCCCACCAGCGACACCACATTCTTGGCCTGTGGCCGGCGCAGGGCCAACGCCCCGTTGACGAGAAAGCCCGCGAGGGGAAGGGCGACAGTCAGCCAGACGAGGTTGGTCATCAGCCCCGCAGCAGGTTGATGTTCTGGAGGTCGACGGACTGCTGGTGCCGAAAGATGGCAAGAATGATGGCCAGCCCCACCGCTGCTTCGGCGGCGGCAACGGTCATCACGAAGAAGACCATGATGTAGCCGCTGGCGCCGTAGAGCTGCGAGAAGGCCACGAACGACAGATTGACGCCGTTCAGCATCAGCTCCACGCACATGAACAGGACGATCGCATTTCGCCGTAGCACGACGCCGGCGACGCCCAGGCTGAACAGGATGGCCGAGAGGCCGAGCGCAGGTCCGAGCAGCATTACACCCTCCGCTTGGCCAGCACGACCGCGCCGATGATCGCGGCGAGGAGCAGGATGGAAGTGATCTCGAAGGGAACCAGGTAGATCTGGAACAGCGGCGCCGCAAGGCTGCCGACGACGCCGTGAGTGACCGCGTCCTGCCGGGCGATCATCCCGGCCGCGAAGGCAGCGCTGGGATCGCGCATTCCGGGCGCCTGCGCCACCTCCGCCGCCAACCGGCCCGGTGAGTAACGCCACAGGGCGAGCAGCTCGACCAGAAGGAGTCCCACGATCACCAGCGCCGCCGCCACCGCGGATGGTCCCCGGATATCGGAGCTGGCGTGCCCCAGGTTCAGCAGCATGATCACGAAGAGAAACAGCACCATCACCGCGCCGGCATAGATCAGGACCTGAATCGCGGCGATGAACTGCGCGTTCAGCAGGACGTAGATCGCCGCCAGCGAAAACATGGTCGATACCAGCCAGAGAGCGGCCGAGACCGGGTTCCGCTGCACGATGCATAGGGAAGCTGAGACGACCGCGAAGACCGCGAAGAACCAGAAGACCGCGTTGGTCATCTACTCACCTTTGGGGTCGGACGGATCCCACAGGCTCGAGACCGGATGGGTCTGAGACGAAAGGCGCTCGAGGTCGTAGACGAACCGGCCCCGGCTGTACTCCGAATTCTCGAAGTGGACCCCGACGTGGATCGCCTCCTCAGGGCAGACTTCCTGGCAATACCCGCAGAAGATGCAGCGGAATTCGTCGATCTCGTAGATCAGGGGATAGCGGTGGCCCTGCTCGTCCTCCCCCGGGACCAGCTTGATGCAGTTAGCCGGGCAGATCTGGGGACAGAGCCCACAGGCCACACACTTGGAGCGTCCTTGCTCGTCGGTCAGCATCCGGTGGGTGCCCCGCCACCGGGGCGAGATGCTGTAGGACGGCATCCCGTGCTCCGCGCCAGTGCTCTTCTCCTCCGGATACTGCATGGTCACCTTTTTCTCGAACATATGCTTGAAGGTGAGCGCCATGCCTTTGAGGGTTGCCCGAACGTAGCTGACCTGTCGCTCGGGCCGCTTGAGCACCTTGACGCCGATCGCCATCAGCCCGCCACCGTCGCGCGAGCCCGCCGCGCTTCAACTGCCCTTCCGCTCCGCCCCGATCCTCTGATGAACATTCCGCTATCCAGCATGCCGAACACCAGGAAGCCGACTACCAGATTGACCCCGAACAGGACGATCCCGGCGAGCTTCGGATTGGTGATGCCGAGCCCGTGCTGGATGACCCAGATGGCCACCGCGATGAGCATGATGTAGGCGAGCGCCAGGGGCATCAGCACTTTCCAGCCCAGGGCCATGAGCTGGTCATACCGGAAGCGCGGCAAGGTCCAGCGGATCCACATGACGAAGAAGATCCAGAACATCACCTTGAGGAAGAAGACCAAGCCGGTGATCAGGGTCTGCAGAACCCCCCCACTCTGGTCCCAGGATCCCGGGATGTCCCAGCCTCCGAAGAACAGGGTCGTCACCATGGCGCAGATCGTCACCACATTGGCGTATTCCGCGATGAAGAAGAAGGAAAACTTCATCGCGCTGTACTCGGTATGATAGCCGGCGATCAGCTCCGATTCGGCTTCCGGAAGATCGAACGGGACCCGGTTGGTCTCGGCGAACCCGCTGATCAAGAAGGTGAAAAACGACAGAAACAAGGGCAGGACGTACCAGAGGCCAGCCTGCTGATCGGCGATGATCGCGGAAAAGCTGACGTTGCCCGACAGCAGCAGGACGGGTATCAGCGCCAGGCCCATGGCGACCTCGTAGGACACCATCTGGGCGCCGGCTCGGAGCCCGCCCAGGAGGGCATACTTGCTGTTGGAGGACCAGCCGGCCAACGCCACGCCATATACGCCCAGCGAGCTGATGGCGATGACGAAGAGGAACCCGATCGGCAGATCGGCGACGACCATTGGCATGAGCCCGTGATGCACCCACCGTCCGAAATCGATCGGAAACAGTCCGAAGAAGCTGAATCGCACGGTGAAATCGAAGTCCACCGGTAGCGGCGCCGCAAAGGGGATCACCGCCGAAAGAAGCAGCGCCGGAACGAAGGACATCGCGGGCGCCAGCACGAAGAGCCAGGGACTCGCCGCCGCCGGATAGGTCTCTTCCTTCAAGATGTTCTTGACCCCGTCTGCCGCGGGCTGAAGCAGCCCCGCCCACCCCACCCGGTTGGGTCCGCGGCGGTTCTGCATCCAGGCGCTCACCTTGCGCTCCATCAAGGTGAGCAAGGCCACACCCACCATGATCACGGTGAACACGAAGAGCATCTTGAGGACGCTCAGCAGCAGAAAGCCCTTCAGCTCAGGGGTCATCGCGCGGCCTCCTGGGCCGAGGACAGGACCCGCCCGGTAAAGCCGAGATCGCGATAGCTGATGCCGGCGAAGGCGGGCCAGCGCTGACCCACGAGCTCAAACGCTTCGGCGGACGTGGACGGCGCCGATGCACTGCCCTCACTTCGGCCCATCAGCTCTCCGGCGATCCACCAGGCGGGCCGAGCCATGCCGGGCTGCGACTTGGCCTGATGAAAGCGCTGGAGCCGGCGGTCGCGATTTACGTAAGTTCCGTTTTCTTCGGCCATGTTGGTGACCGGGAGAACCAGCTCGGCGTTCCGGAGACCGGCGGGAAAGACGGTTCCCAGGAGGAGCACCAACCCCGGCACGGCAGCAAGGACGGCTTCGTCGGCGGAGGACAGTTCGGCGTCGAGGATGAGCACAACAGCCGCGGCTGTTGCCTCGCGCATGGCGCGGTCCCAGTCCCGCGTGTACCCCAGGAGCTCGGCGCCGGCCAGATTGGGGGCGCGCTCCCGTCGCAGGGCGAGATTGGGCACCCGCGCCAGGGGCGCCTCTTCTCCCATCGGTACCTGCACCACGGCTGTGGTCTCGAACCGGTCGAGCATGCGACGGGCCAGGCCGAGGGACTCGGTGGACGCCCGTCCCGAGGCGAGAATGACCGCTCCACCCGAGGCACCGCGCACGATCTGCTCCAGACGGGCCAGAGCTGTATCCCAGTCCACCGCGGAGTGGCGGTTGCCGTCCCGCAGGAGGGGGGCCTCGATCCGGTCGCCGCGGTTCATCCAGCGGTAGTTCATCCGGCCGTAATCACACATGAAGTGGCGGTTGACGTCGAGGTTGGGGCGGGGACGCAGCCGAACCACCACGTCGTCCCGGGTATCGATATTGATGTTGCACCCCTGGGTGCAGCCAGGGCAGATGCTGGCACTCTTGTCGAGGTCCCAGGCCCTGGCCTTGTGCAGAAAATCCTTGGAGAGCAGCGAGCCGACCGGACAGAGGTCCACCACATTGCCCGACCAGGGATGGTCCAGCTTCTGCTCCTCCGCGATGCCGATCAGGGCGCGGTCCCCCCGCTCCGATACGTTGAGCACCGGCGCGGCCGCCACGTCCTCCATGAACCGCACGCACCGGGTGCAGAGGATACACCGGTTGGGTACGTAGAGGATGTCCGGGCCGAACTCCTCCACCGGATTGTACCGCTTGGCGTATTCCTTATATCTGGTTCCGGCCCGCCCCTCCTGAAAGACATAATCCTGCAGCTCGCACTCGCCCGCCTGGTCGCAGATCGGGCAATCCAGCGGATGATTGATCAGCAGGAGCTCCAGCACTCCCTCGCGCGCCTTCTTCGCCACCGCGCTGTTCACGTGCACCACCTGGCCTTCGGCCACAGTGGTGACGCACGCCGGCATGAGCTTGGGGGCCTTCTCGACCTCGACCAGACACATCCGACAGACTGCGGGGGAAGGGAGCGAGGGATGGTAGCAGTAATGCGGGACCAGCACGCCCGCCTGCTTGGCGGCCTCGATGATGGTCGTGCCCTTGGGCACGGCGATCTGAGCGCCGTCGATGGTTACGTTGACCAATTCGTCGGGCATCCGAGAGTCTCAGGTCTCAAGTCGCAGGTCTGAGGCCCGTCCCGGTCGACGTCGGAGGGTGCAACCGCCCTCGTCCGGACCCGGGACTTGCGACCTGCGACCTGAGACGTTCACACCACCGCCATGGCCGGTTCACGCGCGCCCTCCATATACGCCTCGAATTCCTCACGGAACTTCTGGATCCCGCTCACCACCGGGGCGGCGCAGGAATCGCTCAACACGCAGATCGTCTTCCCCGTCATGTTGTCGGAGAGGTCGAGCAGCAGCTGGAAGTCGTCCTGCTTGCCTTTGCCCGACAGGATCCGCTCCAGCACCCGCGTGGTCCATGCCGTTCCCTCGCGGCACTGCGTACACTGGGCACAGGATTCGTGGGCATAGAACCGAGCCAGGCGCCAGATCTGGTACACCATGTCGGTCGAATCGTCCATCACGATCATTCCGGCGGAGCCTAGCATCGATCCCTTTGCGACGATCCCCTCGTAGTCGAAGAGGGCTTCCTCCGCCTCCGCACGGGTCATGATCGGCACCGACGAGCCCCCCGGGATCACCGCTTTGAAGGTGCGTCCTGGAGGCGGCCCTCCCGCCAGGTCGTAGAGAATCTCCTTGAGCGGCGTGCCCATCGTGACCTCGTAATTCCCCGGGCGCTGCACGTGCCCGCAGATCGAGATCAGCTTGGTTCCGGTGCTCTTGGGATTGCCGAGGCACAGGCCCTTATACCAGTCGGCGCCGCGCACCAAGATGTGCGGCACGGCGGCCAGCGTCTCCACATTGTTGATGGTGGTGGGCATGCCGAAGACGCCGGCCACCGGAGGATACGGCGGCTTGATCCGAGGATTCCCCCGCCGGCCCTCGATGGAATTCAGCATCGCGGTCTCTTCCCCGCAGATGTAGGCCCCCGCGCCCCGATGCAACACCATGTCGATCCGCGTGCCGCTGCCGAACACATTGTTGCCCAGCGCCCCCTTGGCGTACGCCTCGGCCACCGCCCTGCTCATGATCTGCCACGGGTCGGTGAACTCCCCGCGAATGTAGATGTAGCACCGCTCGGCCCCGATAGCGTACGAAGCGATGGCGCAGCCCTCGATCAGCTGGTGGGGCGTCCAGCGCATGATCTCCCGGTCCTTGAAGGTCCCGGGCTCGGACTCGTCTGCGTTGCAAACCATGTAGTGAGGCCTGGTTACCTCTTTGGGCATGAAGGACCACTTGAGGCCGGTGGGGAACCCGGCCCCTCCACGGCCCCGCAGGCCCGAGGCCTTCACCTGCTCGATGATCTCCTCGCGACTCATCCCCAGCGCCTTGCGCAGGCCCTCGTACCCGCCCCGCCGCACCCATCCGTCGAAACTCCGGGCCTCCGGCTCCCCGAAGTGGCGGGAGAGAATCGGCGTCTCCTTGGGGTGGCTCGGATGGGGATAGCCCATTACGGATACCTCTGCAGGATGCCGGAGACCTTCTCGGGCGTGACGCTTTCGATGAAGTCGTCATCAATCAGGATGGGCGTGGCAAAGCCGCATGCGCCGAGGCACTCCACCTCGATGACGGTGAAGCGGCCGTCGGGGCTGGTCGCGCCGAGCTCCCCGCAGCCGGTCTCGCGCAGCATGGCCTTCACCACGTCTTCGGCGCCGCAGATGTTGCACGGGGTGGTGGTGCAGACCTGGATGAAGTGGCGGCCGACGGGGTGGGTGTGGTACATGGTGTAGAAGGTGACCACACCCTTCACGTAAGCCGGCGTGAGGCCCAGGACCTGGGCCACCTCACTTATGGCCGGGTCCGAGATCCAGCCGCGCGCCTGCTGGACCATCCAGAGTGCCGGGAGCAGGCAGGCCTGCTTGGTCGGATACTGGGTGAACAGCCGGTCGAGCTCGGCGCGGGTCTCGCCCACAAAGACCGGCTCATGCGGTGCAGTCTGAGTGCCGTGGCCTCCTCCGCCGCTCATCGGTCCACTTCTCCCATAACGATGTCCACGCTGGCGTTGATGGCGATGACGTCGGAGAGCAGCGCACCTTCGCACATCTTGGGCAGGCTGGCGAGGTTGATGAAGGACGGGGGCCGAATCCGCCACCGCACCGGCTTGGCGGAGCCGTCGGAGACGAAATAATAGCCCAGCTCGCCCTTGGGATTTTCCACGCCGAGATAGGCCTCTCCCGCCGGCGGCTTGACCCCCTCCATCACTTGCTTGAAGTGGAAGATCATGGCCTCCATGTCGCTCATGGCGCGGGACTTGGCCGGCAGGATCACCCGCGGGTCAGAGACGTTGATGGGGGCTCCCTTGAGCCTCGTCAGCCGGTCGAGCGCCTGCTCCAGAATGCGATTGGACTGCCACATTTCCTCCAACCGCACCCGGTAGCGGTCGTAGATGTCGCCGTGCTCGCCAATAGGGACATCGAAATCGTAGGTCTCATATCCGAGATAGGGACGGTCCTTCCGCACATCGTAGTCCACCCCACTCGCGCGCAGCATGGGCCCGGAGAGCGAGTAGTTGATTGCCTCCTCCGCGGTCAGCGCACCCACGCCCTGGGTCCGCCCGATCCAGATGCCGTTCCGGGTGAACATGGTGTCCACCTCGGTGAGGGTGTTGGGGAAGGTCCGGGTGAACTCCCGCAGGCCTCCCTCGAACCCATCGGGAATATCCGCCATCAGGCCACCGACCCGGGTGAGGCTGGTCGTGAGCCGGGCGCCGGTCCACATCTCCTGGAGGTTGTAGACCCGCTCCCGCTCCTGGAAGGACCACAAGAACGGGGTATAGGCGCCCAGATCGATCCCGGTCGTGCCCAGCCATACGAGATGGGAAATGATCCGGCTCATCTCGCACGCGATCACTCGCAGCACCTGGCACCGCTCGGTGATCTCGATTCCCATGAGTTTCTCGACCGCCATCGCGAGCGCGACATTGTTCGCCATGGGGGACAGGTAATCGGTGCGGTCGGTCAGCGGAATGATCTGGTTGTAGTGGCGATACTCTCCCAGCTTCTCGAAGCCGGAGTGGAGGTAGCCAAGGTGGGGAATGCAGCGTTTGACCGTCTCGCCCTCGAGCTCCAGCACCAGCCGAAGCACCCCGTGGGTGGCCGGGTGCTGTGGGCCGATGTTGACCAGCATGTGCTCCGCCCCGAACTCCTCGTCGTAGCGCGGTTGGCGGTCCTTCACTCCGAGGGGAACGCGGGTGGGCTGGCCCTGCTGGTCCACGCCGGGAGTCGCCAGCGCCATTTCGACCGTACGCAAGCTCATTTCAGAAATCCTCGCTCCCCGCGGGCCAACCGCTCCCGCATGTCCGCTGGGAGCTCATCGAAGGCCTCGGCGATGGACAGCTCTTCCATGGAGTAGTGAGCCTCCGGATTGGCCGCCAGCGCCTGGCGGGTCTGTTCCGCCCGGCTGAAGCGCCCTCGAAGAGGGAACTCCTTCCGCAGCGGATAGCCCTCCGCGTAGGTCTCCCACATCAGGATCCGCCGCAGATCGGGATGGCCGGTGAACACCACGCCGAACATGTCATAGGCCTCGCGCTCGAGCCAGTCCGCGCCCCGCCAGAGGTCCCACACCGAGCGCACCTCGAGCGGCCCCGACTTATCCAGCGCAATCTTGGCGCGCAGGTCCGCCTTCCGGCTGAGCGAGCGCAGCTGATACACCACCTCGAGTGGACGCTCGGGGTCGCGATACTCCACGGCAGTAATGTCGGTGAGGTAGTCGAACTCCTGCCCCGGCGTGTCCTTGAGCCAGGCCAGGATATCGTGGGCCCGTTCCCGCGCCAGATACACGATGCTGTCGCCACAGGAGACCAGGTGACGTTCGATCGCCGGACCGAACTGGGTCCGGAGAGCGGATATCGCGGAAGAGTCGCTACTCATGCCGCCAGGTCAGCCGGCAGGCACACGGCATCTCTCACTGTGCTCGGGATGGCATGCTCGGGAGTCGAGATGACATCCACCGAGGTACAGAATCTCATGCCGATCTCGTCTGCTGGATCGAATTGCCGAAGGGCTCGGAGAGTTCGTCGACCCGGTCCGGGGGCAGGAACAATCCCGATGGGCCTACGAGGTGCTCTTCCCGGAGGAGGTCGTCCGCGATGCTTTCGCCTTTGATCTTCTTCTGCAAGAGTAAGATGCCATACAGCAGACCTTCCGGCCTCGGCGGACACCCGGGCACGTAGATGTCCACCGGAATGATGGTGTCGATGCCCTGCACCATGGAGTAATTGTCGAAGATGCCGCCCGACGACGCGCAGGCTCCCATGGAAATGGACCACTTGGGCTGAGGCATCTGATCCCAAATGCGCCGGATGACCGGGGCCAGCTTGAACGGCAGCCGGCCGGCGCAGATCAGCACGTCGGCCTGACGGGGAGAAAAGCTCTGGCGCTCCATGCCAAAACGGGCAAGGTCGAAGCGGCTTGCCGCGGTCGCCATGTACTCGATGGCGCAGCAGGCCGTGCCGAACGGCATGGGCCAGAGGGAGTTCGCCCGGGCCCAGTTGGTGAGAAGATCGAGCCGCGTGGTTACCCAATTGGGTGACATCGAGGAGACGGTGGTGACCTCGTCGGCCCGGTTTTCGGTAGCGGGATTGCTCAATCCCATTGCAATGCTCCGCGCTTCCAGATATAGACGTACCCCACCGCGAGGATGAGGATGAAGACGAACATTTCGATGATCAGCAGCCCGGAAATCTCTCCCATCTGGCGGAAGGCCACCGCCCACGGGATCATGAACACGGTCTCGATGTCGAACACGATGAACAACATCGCCACCAGGTAGAACTTGACGGAGAACCGATCCCGGGCATCGCCCAGCACCGGCATGCCGGATTCATAGGGTGCGATCTTGGTCGGGGTCCGGCGAAAGCTGGAGAGGAGATGGGAGGCGCCCAACATCAGGATCGCGTTGGCAATGACGAAAGCGATCAGAATCAGGATGGGAGCGTAGGGCTGGAGCATGGCACTCGGCTTTCGTGAATTTTTTCACTTATGAGCCGCAAGGTAACGCGGTTAGGGGGCGGATTCAACTCTCCGTGCGACCCTCCAGTCGCTATATTCTCCGCCGTTCTGGCCGGGCACAAGCCTGCCCCTTCCGTCCGCCGTCCCCCGAGGCGCCATGTCTATCAAGTCCGACCGCTGGATCCGGCAACAGGCCCTGGAACATGGCATGATCGAGCCCTTCGTCGAAGGCCAGGTCCGCCAGCCCGGCGGTCCCCAGGTGATCTCCTACGGACTCTCCAGCTACGGCTATGACATGCGGGTGGCTCCCGAGTTCAAGATCTTCACCAATGTGCTGAGTGCGATCGTCGACCCCAAGAAGTTCGACTCCCGGAGCTTCGTCGAGTTCGAGGGTGATGTCTGCATCGTCCCCCCCAACAGCTTCGCGCTGGCGCGATCGGTGGAGTACTTTCGCATTCCCCGGAACGTCCTGACCATCTGTGTCGGCAAGAGTACCTACGCCCGCTGCGGCATCATCACCAACGTGACCCCGTTCGAGCCGGAGTGGGAAGGGCACGTGACCCTGGAGATTTCGAACACCACTCCGCTTCCGGCCAAGGTCTACGCCAATGAGGGGATCTGTCAGGTCCTCTTCTTCGAGGCGGACGCGGACGATGTCTGTGAGGTGAGCTACGCGGACAAGTCAGGGAAGTATCAGGGACAAGTGGGGGTCACCCTTCCCAAACTCTGAGGCTCCGCCGCTCGTCGCCGAACTCGATCTCGCCTGCCTTCGGACTCTCGGTAGCCTGTCCCCGGTCGTGCCCCCATTATTCCCCTCATGCCAGTCGCGCGTCCTGGGAGCTATTTGGGGCTTCAAGGGAAGCGCGCCGTCAGCGGTCGGCCGTGCGTGCCGCCTTCCGCAGCTGGACAGCCGGGCACGCTACAGGTTCTCGCTTCGCATGCGATATTGCGCGCTTTTCCTCGGATTGTTGGCGGCACCCCTGGCCGCTCAACAGCCGAGCGCGACCGCGCCGGCCCAGCCCGCGCGTCCGATCACGCTGACGCCGGCGCTCAAGCCACCCGTGGCCGACACCGGGATCTTCAGTCCCCTCCCCTTCCCTGAGGCAAACGGCATCCGCCGAGCCGATGGCTCGCCCGGACCGGCCTACTGGCAGCAGCGAGTCGACTATCTGCTCAAGGCGACGCTCGACACCGCCGCCAAGCGGCTCACCGGGACCGAACAGATCCGCTATACCAACAACTCGCCCGATACGCTGCGCTTTGTGTGGATGCAGCTGGATCAGAATCTCTTCAAGCCCGGGTCGGTCGGGTCACTGCTCTTCGCTCAGGAAAGCCGGTTCGGCGGCGGCGGATTCCACGGTGGTTTCGAGATCCAGCACATTACCCAGACCCAACCGGCACCTCCCGGGCGAGTGCCCCCCGGACGAAAGAAGGGGTCGAAGCCCGCCACCGCTGGGCCGACCCCGCTTCGGACCAGGGTCAACGACACCATGATGTACGTGGAGCTGGCGACCCCGCTGGCCCCGGGGATGACGGCCCAATTCGACCTGAGCTATGCCTTCAACATTCCGGAGCATGGCGCCGACCGGATGGGGCGCGACGGGAGTCTGTACGAGCTGGCGCAGTGGTACCCGAGGATGGCCGTGTACGATGACGTTCATGGCTGGAATACCGACCAGTATCTTGGCCAGGGCGAGTTTTACCTCGAATACGGCAACATCGAGTACAGCATCAACGCGCCGGCCAACCACATCGTAGTGGGCTCCGGCCAGCTGCTGAACCCTTCCGA
>DATBKD010000042.1:0-51907 GCA_036556025.1 Gemmatimonadales bacterium
GTTCAGGCGCGTGCGCTGAGATACTGATCCGATCACGACCCAGCCTCTTCCGTCCTTACCGTCTTTACCGCCCTTGCCGCCGTTACCGCCCTTCTGGCATCCAGGAAATGCTGAAGCATCACCGCCGCCGCGAGCGCATCAACGTCCTTGCGCCGGCCCCGAGTGCTCCCGCCCTGCTCTCGAATGGCCGACAGGGCTCGGGCTGTGCTCAAGCGCTCATCCCAGAGCTCGAGGGGCAGTCCGCTCCGGCGAGCAATGGCTTCGGCCATCGCGCGTGCTGCTGCTGCGCTCTCCCCCTCCACCCCGGACAGCCCCAGGGGAAGGCCCACCACGATTCCGACCGGCGCATGCACTCCCAGAATCTCGAGAAACCGCGGCATGGGAAAGCGCTTGCCCGTTCGCCGCACCAGAGTGTCGAGCGGGGTGGCGAGCGTCTGGCTTGCATCGCTCAGGGCGAGCCCGAAGCGAATCTCACCCCAGTCCACGGCCAGCAGGCGGCCGGATGAGGGTAGGGACATAGTCGGTGAAGAGTGAAGGGTGAAGGGTGAAGAGGAAAGGGGTCCCGCTCGGAGACCCCTTCACCTTTCAGCTTTCCCCTTTCACGCTCCTGGCTACTGGGCCATCGTCGCGAAGAATTCCTTGTTGTTCTTGGTGCGCTTCATTCGCTCCAGCAGGAACTCGAGCGCTTCGACCGGCGGCATGTCGGCCAGGAAGTTGCGCAGCAGGTAAACCCGGTTGAGCTCGTCCTTGTCCATCAGGAGCTCTTCCTTGCGGGTCGAGGTGCGCTGGATGTCGATGGCGGGATAGATCCGGCGGTCGGCCAGGCGGCGATCGAGCACCAGCTCGGAGTTGCCGGTGCCCTTGAACTCCTCGAAGATCACCTCGTCCATCCGGCTGCCGGTGTCGATCAGCGCCGTGGCGATAATGCTGAGGCTCCCGCCCTTGTCGATGTTTCGGGCCGCTCCGAAGAAGCGCTTGGGCTTCTGCAGTGCATTGGCATCCACGCCGCCGGAGAGGATCTTGCCCGAGTGCGGCACCACCACGTTGTGGGCCCGGGCCAGGCGGGTAATCGAGTCCAGCAGGATCACCACGTCGCGCCCGTGCTCCACCAGGCGCTTGGATTTCTCGATCACCATGTCGGCTACCTGCACGTGGCGATCGGCCGGCTCGTCAAAGGTGGATGAGATCACCTCCGCCTTGACGTTTTCCTCCATGTCCGTGACTTCCTCCGGCCGCTCATCGATGAGCAGCACAATGAGGACGATCTCCGGATGGTTCTCGCTGATGGCGTTGGCCAGCTTCTGCATCAGAATCGTCTTGCCCGCCTTGGGGGGCGCCACGATCAGTCCACGCTGTCCCTTGCCCAGGGGAGAGAGCAGGTCGACCACCCGCATGGAGAGGTCGCCGTTCTTCCGCTCGAGCCGAATGCGCGCGTCGGGATAACGGGGACGGAGGTTGTCGAATGCGATCCGATGTTTGGTCTTCTCCGGCTCCTCGAAATTGACCTGCTCCACCTTGAGCAGGGCGAGGTAGCGCTCTCCTTCCTTCGGGGGACGCACCTGTCCCATGACCGTGTCGCCGGTCCGAAGATCGAAGCGCTTGATCTGGCTGGGAGAGACGTAGATGTCGTCGGGGCCGTACAGATAGTTCCAGTCCTGACTCCGCAGGAAACCGTAGCCTTCGGGCAGGATCTCCAGCACTCCCTCACCGCGGATGACCGTGTCGGAGTCGAGCAGGGACTGCTCGATGCGGAAGATGAGATCCTGTTTCCGCAGCCCGGAGTAGTTGGTGATGTTCAACTGCTCAGCCAGCGTGTGCAGTTCCGCGACCGACTTTTGTTTTAATTCTGCGATATCCACGGACGAGACTCCAGGCAAGCGGGCCCTGCCGCAAATTCGGTGGGCAATGGGGAAGTTAAGGGTGCGAAACTCAGTGGGATTGGTAGTTGAGTATGGAGTGAGCCCCGGCTACCGGAGCGTACTGCACGGGCTGTAACGGGGAGTTTCTGCCGGACCAAGAAGCAAGTGAAATTAGGAGGTCCGGATGACGCAGTCAAGAGCAGAGCGGCGGAGGTCATGGCGGTCCTTCCTGCCTATGCCGCCTGTACGCCCTGCGCATTCACTTGCATAACTTACGGTCTGCCATAATCTTTGAGCATCGCCAATCAGTCCATCCCTCTTCGTGTCAGTACCCGCCGTGCCGATGACGGCGCCTGGCTCGGTCGGCTTCAATTTGTCGCCCCGGACCGTGGCGAGCGGGAAACGCCCGAGATCCTCCGCGCGGAGTCTTTAGAGCTCTCATGACCGAATCCGAGCGGCTGAGCAAGCTTCGCCATGACCTCTCGAACCCGCTGTCTGCCCTGCTGGCGGAGACCCAGTTGCTGCTGCTGAACGAAAACCAGATCGATCCGGAAACCCTGTCCAGCCTTCGTGAAATCGAGGCCCTCGCCATCCGCATGCGGGCGATGTTGCGAGACATCTGAGTTTGGCTATTCGTTGCCCCCCTACTCGCCGGACTGGGCGGTGGTGGCCGCCACGCCGGCGATTGGCCCAATGGACTCCCCCCTGGATCTGGCCCGGCCGTCAACGTCTGCGACAGCTCCGCGTCCCACCCTTCCATTGAACAGATAGACCGCGAGAAAGAGCAGGCTGGCCCCGCTCACCGCGACCCGAAGCGCGAGCCCGCCGGTCCCTGCCGAGACGAAGCCCTCGATCATGCCGGCGACCACCAGCAATACCGCCGTCGCTCCCACCATGCGGATGGCAACCCTCCCGTTCACGACTAATGCATCCGTACGGCTCAGGTCTCCCGGGGCGACGATGGACCGCCCCAACAGAAACCCCGCGGCCCCGGCGACCCAGATGGCAAAGAGCTCCAGGAGCCCGTGGCCGACGATGAACTCCAGGAGATAGTCCAACAGCCCCAGGTTGGCGAAATGTCCGGCGCTGGCGCCGATGATAAGGCCGTTCATGGCCAGCAGGAGCAGCGCACCGACGCCCAGAAAGATCCCGCCGGCGAAACAGATGATCGCTACGCGCACATTGTTGGTGATAATGCCCGAGGCGATCAGGGGCCGGTCCTGGGGGGAGACGTCGAAGTAGGTCCTGCCCGCGGCCTTTCGCTCGGCGCCCGCGGCAGCCCGGCGGAGCATCACATCCGGCAGCAGTTCGGCCGCCAATTCGGGCCGTTCGCGGAGCAGGGCGAATCCGGCCGAGGCTGGCGCGGCAAAAGTGAGGAAGGCGATCAACACGTAGCTGCGAGCCCGAATCACCGCCGCGGGACATTCCCAGGCGAGCACCTCCCAGATGCGCCGCCAGGTGTTTCGCTCCTCCCGATAGAGCGCATTGTGTCCTGCCGCGACCAGCCGCTCCAAGTGCGCCAGCGTGCCGGCATCGGCCGCGTAGGTTCGCGCCCTGGCCAGGTCGGCCGCGACTTCGCGGTAGCGGGCCGCAAAGTCCGGAAGCTCTCGGGAGGTGAAGCTATCGAGGCCATCTCTGGCCGCCCGCTCGGCCAACCGATGGAACTCCTCCCAGCGCCCTCGCTTGAGCGCGATGAACCTGGTGGCTGAGCCTCCCCCCGCGCCGGCCGCGAGTCTCCCCTCCCGCCGGGCCAGCTCCCGGGCATGAAGCTGCAACAGGTGCTCCAGGTCCGGCACGCCGGCCTGCGCCGGATGGGCTTGGAGACGCGTGGCTAGACTCGCCGCCAATCGGGCCCGGGGCTCCGGTGCCAGCTCCCGCTGCCGGACCACGAAGCGCGAGAGCAGTCCGAACTCCGACTCGGTCAGCTCGGGTATCGAGGGCGAGGGCGAAGAGGCGATGGGCGAAGTGCGGCTGGGCGGCGCCGCCGCGGGTCGGTCGCGGGCCACGATCGTCCCGGCCACCAGGTCCCCCAGTCGCTTGCCCCGAGGGTGAAAGGCGGCGAGCAGGGCGCCGATCAGATATGGCGGGGGGAGGAAATCCGCGACGCGGAGAAGATTCCGAGCCACCGCGGCCCCGACGGTTACCGGGTAACCGGTATCCATTACGACTCGCACGCCCACGAATCGTTTGCCCGGCGTCTGTCCTCGCCGGAAGCCCTCGAAAAGGATGAAGTAGCCCGTCCAGGCGACGAACCAACCCAGGGCGATCAGGGCGGCGCCCCAGCTGCCGAAGGTGATCCCGTAGCCGGCCAGGATGCTGAGCATCACCACGAGGCCGATGGACCCGGCGAGGAGAATCAGCGTGTCGAGGACGGCGGCCAGCGCGCGTGAGCCGATGCCGGCCACCTCGAGATCGAGCACCACGTGCTCCGGAGTCTCGATCTCGATATGCTGCTGATAATCCGACGCGTTGGATGGCATCGTGCGATTCTAACCCTCAATCGGCTGGTTCGCCCGGGGGCTCCCGTCCGCCCTCACGCAGAGCCATCTTTCGTCATCCACGCCGCTCGTCGTCTCGAACCTTCGCTGGAGCATTTCGATGACCCCCCCGAGCCTCCGACCACTCTCGGTGGGAGAGATTCTCGACGTGTCGTTCACTCTCTATCGGCGCCATTTCGTCCCCATTGCGAAGGTGGCCCTGATATGCAGCGGCATTCCCGTCCTGCTGAGCCTCTTCCTGGATGCCTCGGGGGGAATGTTAGCCAATCTGCCACTCGCGCTGCTCTACTATCTGGTCTTCGCCGCGCTGAACGCGGTCGCGACCGGCGCCACCGTATTCATCGTGTCGGAGAGCTATCTCGGTGGTGAGCTGGAGGCAGGGCCGGCGCTTGCCCGCGCGGCTCCTCTGATGTGGCGCCTCATCCTCTGTTCCATCCTGGTCGCGATCATCGTGTTCGTCGGGTTTCTCCTGTTCTTCTTTCCAGGAGTGATCCTCATCTGTGGTCTGCTGCTCGCCTTTCCGGCGCTGGTGCTCGAGCCAGGAAGTACGCCGACCGCCTCATTGACCAGGTCCTGGCAGCTCACCCGGGGATCGCGCTGGAGGATGTTCGGCCTGCTGCTGACGCTCCTGGTGTTGCTGTATGTGCCGATGGTGGCCATCGGCGGACTGCTCAGTCTGTTCGCGCCCACCACGGCCATCACCCATGCGCGTTCCGCCTTTCGCATCGGCCTGATCCCCTTGGCCGCGATGGGCGTGGTTCAGATCTTCGTGTACCCGCTATTCTATTGCGTGCTCACGGTGGCCTACTATGATCTGCGGGTCCGGAAAGAAGGCTTTGACCTGGAGGTGCTCGCGGCCGCCCTCCGGCCGGCCTGACCCAGCGGAGTCCATCGCGTGCAAGCTCCCTCCGATCCGGCGACGTTCCGAGCGGTACTCGACAGTGTCTTCTCCGCCCCGGCGTATCGCTGGGTCAATCAGCCTTCCGCTACCCGGCTCCTGCGGCGCTGGTGGGACCGTCTGGCCGACTGGCTTCAAGCGCTGCAGTCCGACAATCCCGCGCTGTTCCGCTATCTGGTGCTGGGCCTGCTGGTCGCCCTGGTCCTCATCTTCCTGCACGCCGGCTTCCTGATCTGGCAGACGATGCGGGGGGCGACCCGGCTCACTGATCGGCCGCAGCCCTCGACTCTACCGGTCGCCCGTGACGCGGAGTGGTACGAGCGAGAGGCCGACCGTGCTGCCGGGGAGGGTCGCACGCTGGAGGCTCTCCAACTCTCTTTCGTCGCGCTGGCGCTCCGGCTGGAGTCGCACGGCCTGCTGCGCTATCACGCGAGCAAGACGCCGGCCGAATGCGCCGCTCAGGCCCAATTGGGGGACAGCGATCGCGAGCGGATGCGCCAGCTGGTCCGCTCGCTGTACGGCTACGTGTTCGGAGGTCGGCCCTGCAGTCCGGAGGACTATCGCCGCTGGCGGGAGATGACAACCTCCCTGGTGCATGCGTCCGCGCGCTGAGCTCGCGATCGCCATCGTGCTGCTCGTGGCCCTGGGAGTAGTCTCGGCCGCACTGGGCAGCCGGCGGGCGGGAACCTCGGACGAGGATCCTCGACGCTCAACCTATCTCGCCGGTCCGAGCGGAGCTCAGGGCTTTGCCGAGGCCTTGACCCGCCTCGGCGTGCGGGTAGAACGCTACCGGCACCCGACCGAGAGCATGAATGCCTTGGCCCGCCGGCGCCGGCGCACGCTGGTCGCTCTCTTGGCGCCGAGTCTCCCGCTGGGGCCGGTCGAGGCCCGATTCCTCGCTGGCGCTCCCTTCGACGTCCTGCTCGCCGGAGCGGGAACCCAGCGGGCCTTACGCTGCCTGGGCTATGCGGCCCTCGGACGTCGCGGGCGCGGGGCGACGGCGGCCGCTCCCGGGGGCGCCGGCAGCGTGATGGTTCGGGCCGAGCTGGTGCATCATCTGGCTCAGTCAGTCGTGGACTCCTCCGAACTGGCCGACGGTCAGATCGTGACCTGCGTCATACCTCCGGTCAGCCGGGTGGACACATTGCTCCGCACAGCGAGCGGCCACCCGGTGGCCGTGCGGCTCTGGCTCGCGAACGATCGCACCGCGACGCTCGTGGCCGACGATCGCCTCTTCACCAATCGCGCGCTCCGCGAAACCGACGCTGGACCGCTGGCGCTGAGCTGGGTCGTGCCCCGCTACACTCACGTCGTGATCGACGAGTATCATCACGGGTACGAGGCGTCGGGCTCGTTGGTGGGGGCCACGCTCGGGTGGAGCCTCCATTCGCCCTGGGGCTGGATGGCCTGGCAGCTCGCGCTGATCGGATTGATCGCCCTCCTCACTGCCGGGGTTCGCTTCGGACCCATCCGCTCCGCGGTCGAGCGCCGTCGCAGATCTCCACTGGAGCACGTGCGCGCGCTCGCCACTGCCCTGGCAGCGGCGCGAGGCCATGACGTGGCGGTGGGACTGATGGTTCAAGGCCTCCGACGCCGGCTCACCGGTCCCGGCAAACCCATCCGGAGCGATCTCGGCACCTGGTTGGAGAATCTCTCCCCGACCCTCAGGACCAGCCGCGGCCGGGAAGCGCTGACCACTCTGACCGCGCTGAGCCGGAGCCAACCTGATTCGGAAGGCGTATTACAGGCGGCGGATGCCGTCGAGACGCTCTGGGAGGAGCTCAAGCCCTCATGACAGGCCCATTGACGCCACTCAGTCCCGACGAAGCCACCGCGCACGCCGCGGCGGCCGAGGCGATCGTGGGGCAGCTGCGCCGGGTGGTATTGGGGCAGGATCACGCCGTTCGCGATACCGTGGCGGCCCTCCTGGCTCGCGGCCACGTGTTGCTCGAGGGCGTTCCTGGTACCGCCAAAACGCTCCTGGTCCGAACCCTGAGCCTCGCACTCGGCCTCGAGTTCCGGCGGATCCAGTTCACCCCCGACCTCATGCCCTCGGACATCACGGGAGTGAACCTGCTCGCCGCGCAGGGCACCTTCGCCTTCAGGGCGGGCCCGATCTTTGGCGACCTGGTGTTGGGCGACGAGATCAACCGCGCTCCGGCCAAGACTCAGGCCGCGTTGCTCGAGGCCATGCAGGAACGACGTGTGACGGTCGATGGCACGTCCTACGAGCTGCCGGACAGCTTCACCGTCTTCGCCACCCAGAACCCGATCGAGTTCGAGGGCACCTATCCGCTGCCCGAAGCCGAGCTGGATCGCTTCCTGGTCAAGGTGGTGGTGGACTACCCCGTCGAGTCGGTGGAACAGGACATTCTCACCCGGGTCCTGGGAGGGTTCGAGGCGGACCTGCCCCCGACGTATGGGGTGGACCGCGTGGCGGATGCACCGGCCCTGGCCCGGCTGCGCGATGGCTGTCGCCGGGTGCGGGTCGAGCCCAGCCTGGTCGCCTACGTCACCGCGATCGTGCGGGCGACCCGCAGCTCGCCGGTATTCACTCTCGGCGCCTCGCCGCGGGGAAGCGTGGCCCTGCTGAAGATGGCGCAGGCCGCCGCGCTGATGGATGGTCGCCCGTACGCCGTTCCCGATGACGTCAAATCGCTCGCTCCCGCCGTGCTGCGGCACCGAGTCTCTATCGCCCCCGAGCTGGAGCTCGAAGGCGTGGCAGCGGATACCGCGCTGCATGGTGTGATCGAGAAGGTCGAGGCTCCCCGATGATCGTCGTGCCGTCCCGCCGCTGGCTCCAGGTTGGCGCCGCCCTGGCCGTGATCGCGCCACTCGCCGTCTGGCAGCCCCAATCGATCGGACTTCTCCTCGGGCTCGATCTGATCTGGCTGGCGGCGCTGGTGATCGATGCAGTTCGCGCCCCGTCGGTCGATCGACTGCAGGTGCGTCGCGTCGCGCCACCGGCATTTTCAGTGGGGCGCAGCCTTCCGGTCGCGTACCACTGGCAGCACGCCGCGCCTTCCCACCTCACACTGCTGGTCCGGGAGTCTCTGCCCGAGCCGCTCGGCGGGGCCGATACTCCGCTTCGGCTTCTCCGGGTTCCGCCGGTCCAGGGCCTGGTGGAGAGACTGGAGCTCGACCCCCGTCGGCGAGGGACCGGCACTGGAGGCAGGCTGTCGATTCGGGTGCTGGGGCCATGGGGGCTGGTCTGGCGGCAGGGCGCCATCGATCTCCCGTGGCGGGCAACGGTCTATCCCAGTCTCAGGAGCGCAGCCCTTCGCGCCATGCCGCTCCAGGTGATGCGACGGCGGGAGGCAGGGCTGCGGAATCTCCGACGGCCGGGCACCGGGCGTCTGTTCGAGGGGTTGCGGGAATGGGTGCCGGGAGATGACACCCGGATTATCGACTGGAAGGCCACCGCTCGCCGGGGAAAGCCGATCGCCCGGCAATACGAGGACGAACGGCGACAACCGCTGCTCCTGGTGATCGACGCCGGCCGCCTGCTCACCGCCGAAGTCGAGGGGGTGCCGCGGCTCGAGTCGGTGATCGCCGCGGCGCTCCAGTTGGCCCATGCCGCGATGGAGCATGACGACGACGTGGGCCTCATGGTGTTCGCCGATGTGATCCAACGCTACGTGCCGCCCACCCGTGGCCGCCGGGGGCTGCGCGCGGTCCTCGAGGGATTGGCCGCCGCCGAAGGGCGATTGGCGGAGTCGGATTACCCGGGGGCTTTTCGGCTGCTGGCCTCGCGCAGCCGTAAACGGGCACTCACCGTGCTCTTCACCGACGTGATCGATCGAACCGCGAGCGATGCCCTGGTCGCCCACGCGGCAACCTTGAGGCCCCGACACCTGCCCCTCGCGGTCACCCTGCGAAACCCCGCTCTGGAAGAGCTGGCCTCGGCCCGGCCGCGAACAGTCGAGGCCGCCTTTCAACGCGCCGCCGCCGAAGAACTGCTGGGCGCCCGGGAGGCGGCCCTGGCAGAGATGCGAGGGCGGGGGATCATGGTGCTCGATGTCCTGCCGGCAGCGGCCAGCGCGGCAGTGGTGGAGCGCTATCACCAGCTCAAGCGACGCGGGCTACTCTAGGCAGGGGTGAGGCAGGCCACAGCACAGTCCGGTCCCGCGCTGCTATTGGAAACTCCCTGGCATCAATTGAATGTCATCCCCACGGGGATCACCATGCGCTCATCCGAGACGTTTACTCACTTTGCCAAATGGACCGCCCACGCGGCAGGTCAGCCGCTCACCTTTGCACTCGCGGCCGGCGTGCTGCTGATCTGGGCCTTCAGCGGGCCCATCTTTCATTTCAACGATTCCTGGCAGCTGGTCATCAACACCGGCACCACCATCATCACCTTCCTGATGGTGTTCCTGATTCAAAACACCCAGAACCGGGATGCGGTGGCGGTCCATCTCAAGCTGGATGAGCTCATTCGAGCGGTCCACGGCGCCCGCAATCGGCTGATGGACCTCGAGGACTTGACCGAGGAGGAACTGGAGGAGCTCAGGTCGAGGTACGTCAGGCTCGCGGAGCACGCCAAGGTGACGATGGAGCGCCGCAGGACCTCCGGGGAAGTGCCCAAGCGACCGCAGGAGGACTCAGGCCGATAGCGGCAGCCCAGCAGGGTCGGGGAACGCCGCCACAAAGGCCTCGACGGCCTGAGGGTCGAGCTGAGTTCCGGCCACCCGCCGGAGCTCCGTCATGGCGTCTTCGGCCGGGCGAGACTCGCGGTAGGGCCGGCGGGTGGTCATGGCGTCGAAGGCGTCGGCCACCGCCACGATCCGGGCCTCCACCGGGATCTTCTCGCCCCGCAACCCATCCGGAAAGCCTCGGCCGTCGAGCCGCTCGTGATGCGAGCGCACGATGCGCAAGACATCCGGCGACTCATGCGCCAGGGGAGCAAGCATGCGCTCGCCCAGCACCGGATGCTCCGTGATCTGGCGGAACTCCTCCGCGGTCAGGGACCCGGCCTTGTGAAGGACGGCCTCGCGGGTGCCGATCTTTCCAATGTCATGCAGCTCCCCACCAAGCCGGATACCGTCGATCTCCACTTCCCTGAATCCCAGGATGGTGGCCGTCGCCACCGCGTAACGGCTGACGCGGATGGAATGGCCCCGGGTATAAGCATCCTTGGCCTCGAGGGCCCGGGCGAGCATCTGCACACCCTGGAGGAAGAGCTCCTGGATCCGTTGACCCTGCTCCCGAACCTGACGCTCGAGGTGCGCCTGGTAGTAGCGGTTCTGCAGCACGAGCGCGCGCTTCTCCAGCGCGCGCGCCACCCGGGCCTGCAGCTCATTCATCGAGATCGGCTTGAGCAGGAAATCGGCCGCGCCCATGTGGAGACAATCCACGGCCGTGGTGGTCTCGCTCATGCCGCTCAGCATGATGACCGAAGTGTCGGGGTGGCTCCGACGCACCGCTTCGAGAAATCCGATGCCGTCGAGCTCGGGCATGCGCATGTCGGAGATGACCAGCGGGATTTCACCCAGGCGCTCGAGGACGGTCAGTCCCTCACGGCCGGTGCCGGCTTCGAAGCAGGTGAAGCCCTGGGCCTGGAGCATCCGGACCAGGGATCGGCGGACCGTGGGTTCATCGTCGACGACGAGACAGTTGGCGGTGCCGGCCACGAACGGCTGCCCGCGCGGAGTCTCTGGCATGGGTTACCAGTTTACTTTAGGTGGGAGTTGGATGCCACGAACATCCAAGCGGTTAGAGAGTAAGTAGGTGGGGCCGGAAAGTCCAGGAGGGAGGGGAAGGGCAGTCAGCGGTCAGCGTCGGCTTTGACCCGGCGGTAGTGCCGCCGGGCTTTTTCGGTGTTGCCGCAGGTCTTCATATCACACCAGCGACGCGCCTGATTGCGGCTCCGATCGAGAAACACCCAGCCGCAGTCCTCACCGGCGCAGACTTTCAGAAGAGCGCTCTCGGGCGAGCTGAGCAGCTCCGCCGCTGCCCAGGTCACCTGCCAAAGCGCCTGGTCCAGCCGGCGACCATCCGGCTTCCATTGCCAAGTCCACTGGTTCTCACTCGGCGCCAGTCGGAGGTGGGCCGCCGCCTGGTGGAGAAACGTCTCGAACAAATCGAGGGCCTCCCGCTCGGGACGCGAGCCCATCGCGGCGGCCCAGAAGATCTGGTGCAGGGCCCCCCGCAGGCGGTGAGCCCGAGCGAGGACCCGGCGAGCCGCGGCAGGGTTCCGCCGAGCCACCCGACGCAGCCCGGTTACGCTGGCGGGTGAAAGCATTTGGGCCGCGCCGGCCCAGGTCAGGAGGGCCTCGTAACTGTCGATCTGTTCATCGGTCAGTGCGCCCGATGTCCAGGAGACCGTGTTATTGAAGTCGAGCGCGGGGGCGCCCCCGACCCAATCGAACCGATCGGCCGGTATCCGGCTTGCGGTCATGCGAACTCCTGATCGAGGGGGCCATCGAGGTTCCTGCCTGTCTAACCATCAATATGCCATTGACAGGTTAGAAACACCAGCACAGATTATAACCCTCAAAACGGCTTTTGAGAGTTACGCGCGCGCGGAGGGAGCCA
Organism: Gemmatimonadales bacterium; assembly: GCA_036556025.1. Taxonomy (GTDB): domain Bacteria; phylum Gemmatimonadota; class Gemmatimonadetes; order Gemmatimonadales; family GWC2-71-9; genus CAVVWJ01. The sequence goes on from DATBKD010000042.1 coordinate 11,793, forward strand.
TGCGATCGCAAGGGGATCTGCCCAGGGGGATGGCCTGCGGGGCGCTGCTCGAAGGCTTACTCGCGGGGTACCGCTATCTGGGGCGCTACTGGTGGGGCTCGACCTCATCCGCTTCGCCCCGATCGCCGGTGGGCAAGGAGCGGAGCGAGGAGCCCTCGTTTCCGTTACATTAGAGCCATCCGTATTCGCGAGGAGCACCCATGGCAGGTGTCGAGGCCAGACTCCGGGCTGAGCACCATCGCAGGTACCCCGACCTCAATCCCACCACCTGGTATCAGGTGGCTCCCATCTTCCCCGGCGTCACGCAACGGATGGTCAATATGGCGGGCGAGCGGCTGACGCGGCTGTCGACGCCGCGGGGGTTCGTCATTCTGCGCGCGGAGCACCTCGAGTTTCGCCCCTCGCCTAAGGGCGCCAGCACTCACGAATCCGAGGCGATGGCCTGAACGCGCTGGAGCGCGCCCGAGTGTTGTGCGTCCAGCATCTCCCGAGCCCGGCGGGCCAGCCCCTCAGCGGTGAACGGCTTGGACTGGAACGGCGCTCCCGGCTCCAGTAGCCCTCGCCGCAGCACATCATCCCCGGTATACCCCGACATGAACAGTACCGGCATGCTGGGGTCCAGCTCAGCCAACTTGTGGCCGAGCTCCCGTCCTCCCATCACCGGCATCACCAGATCAGAGATCACCAGGTCGATGGTCTGGCCGGAGTCGGCGATCACTCCCAAGGCTTCGTCGCCATCGGCCGCTTCCAGCACGCGGTAGCCGTACTCCCGCAGCCCCCGGCCCGCCAGTCCACGCACCATCGGCTCGTCCTCGACCAGCAGGATGGTTTCCGTTCCTCCCCGCGGGGCGCCGGTCCTGGCCTCCATCCGCTCGCCGGTGCGGCCCGGGCCGGCTTGGGGGAGGTAGATCTTGAAGGTGGTGCCCTGTTCCAGCTCGCTGTAGGCCCAGACGAACCCGTCGCTTTGCTTGATGATGCCGTACACGGTGGAGAGGCCGAGGCCGGTGCCCTGACCGACAGGCTTGGTGGTGAAGAATGGCTCGAAGATTCTGGCCTGCACCTCCCGATCCATCCCGCAACCGGTGTCCGTCACCGAGAGGAGGACATACGTGCCGGGAGAGAGCCTCACCTCGGCGTGACGCTGCGCGTACTCCTGTCCCAGGTACACGGTGGCGGTGGAGATGGTCACCCGACCGGGACGTGACAGGGCATCGCGGGCATTGAGCACCAGGTTGACCAGGACCTGCTCCATCTGGCTGCGGTCGGCACGGATCACCCCCGCTTCCGGGCAGAGGGTGAACTCGAGCACATGGTCCTCACCCAGCAGGCGGCGCAGCATCTTCTCGAGGTCGGCAATGACGTCGTTCACCTGCAGCAGCTCCGGCCGGCGGAATTGCTGGCGAGTGAAGGCGAGGAGCTGTCGAGTGACGTCGGCCGCGCGGCTTCCGGCCTTGATGATCTCTTCCACCTCGGCGCGCCGCGGGTCGTCGGGGCTGAAACTCCGCAGGAGGAACTCGCTGAACCCGATCACGCCCGTCATCATGTTGTTGACTTCGTGGGCCATCCCACCCGCGAGCCGCCCCGCGGCCTGCATCCGCTCCGCCCGGCGCAGCTGCTCCTCCACGCGCTTGCGTTCAGTGACATCGCGGTAGATGGCCCGCAGCAAGGCAGGCTCGCCGTCCTTGAAGGTGCAGCTGAGGTTGCCTTCGACCGTGATCGTCACTCCGGTCGTCGCCACCAGGTCCAGCTCCACGCCGGCCACGGTCTCACCCCGCAGCACCCGCGCGATGATCTCGTCGTATTGCTCCCGGCTGCTCTCGTGAACGAACTCGGCCAGCTGGTGTCCGTCCAGTTGGGCGCCGGTCTGCCCGATCGAGTCCTGCCAGGCTCGGTTGACGTAGAGGAAAGTTCCGTCGGGCGCCGTCGCGCAGACCAGATCGCTGGCGTTGTCGAACAGGTCGCGGTAGCGCTCCTCGCTCTCCCGCAAGGCCTGCTCCGCCCGGTTGCGCGAGGTGACGTCTCGCGCGTTGAGGCACACGCCGATCACCCGACCGGCTTCATCCACCACCGGTGCGTGGACGGTCTCGAACCAGCGCTCGACCCCGTCGGCGCCTCGGACACAGACCTCCCGGGTCAGCGTCTCGCCGCCGAGCGCCGCGTGGAAGCTCGCGGTCCAGTCGGGCAGAAAGTCTTCGATCCGCTGCCCCTCTTCGACGCCGTGGCCGAGCAGGCGCAGCGCCCACTCCCGGGCGGTGCGGTTGAGCGCTTGGATGGTGCCGTCCCGTCCGATGAGCACGAAACACTGGAGGCTGTTGTTGAAGATGGCGCGCAGGTTGGCTTCGGACCGGCGCAGTGCCCCTTCGGCCCGGGCTGTTTCCCGGCGAGACTCTTCCCGCGCCAGCGCGCCTTCGATCGCGGGACCGATGCGGGCGAGGTTGCTCTTGAGCAGGTAGTCGGTCGCGCCCGCCTTCATGCACTGGACGGCGGTTTCTTCGTTGATCGAACCGGTCACGATGAGGAAGGGAGTAGTAGGAGCCCGCTGCCGAGCCAGGGCGAGCGCGCTCATGCCATCGAATCGGGGCAGGGTATAATCGGACAGGATCAGGTCGGGATGAAACTCCTCCAGCGCCCGCAGAAAGTTTTCCCGGGTGTCCACCCGACGCGCGGTAAAGCCGATTCTGGCGCGCTCGAGCTCGTACTCCACGAGCTCGGCGTCCATCGGCACGTCCTCAACGATGAGGATGCGCAACTGATCTACCCGCATTCAGGTCCTGGGTCCGAAATGTGCCGAAAGAAAGTTTGACGCGGCGATGTTTTCCAAGCTACTCTGGGGCACCGGCACAATACAACCGCTGCCTAGACTCTGCACGGCGTAAACTGTTATTGTGATGAACATCACAGTTCAGCCCCACACCCCGGTCCATGTTATCTGGTCTCCATCCAGACGATCGCCCTTCCTGTCGGAGTGCCAATGCGGACGCCCCGGTCGAGCATTAACGGTTCCGCTTCCAAGCGAACGCCCACCAACCGCCTCCAGGCGGCCTCCCCTGATGACCTCGATCTCGACGAGCTGCTCGGCGTTCTGAGCGCGGTGCGCAAAGGCGACTTCTCGGTTCGCATGCCGGGCTCGAAGACCGGCCTCGCGGGAAAGATTGCCGACACCTTGAACGAGATCGTCGAGCGGAATCACCAGATGGCCCACGAGTTCGAGCGGGTCAGTCTGGCGGTGGGAAAGGAAGGACGGATTACCGAGCGGGCGACGCTCACCGGCGCGGGGGGAGCCTGGGCGGCCTCGGTCAGCTCGGTCAACATGCTCATCGGAGACCTGGTACAGCCGACCAGCGAAGTGGCCCGAGTCATCGGTGCCGTCGCCAAGGGCGATCTCTCACAGACCATGGCCCTCGACATTGAGGGCCGTCCGCTGCTGGGCGAGTTTCTCCGCATCGGCAAGACAGTGAACTCCATGGTGGACCAGTTGAGCTCCTTTGCCTCCGAGGTGACCCGCGTGGCGCGCGAGGTCGGCACCGAAGGCAAGCTGGGCGGGCAGGCGAAGGTGAAGGGCGTCGCGGGCACTTGGAAAGATCTCACCGACAACGTGAACTCGATGGCGGGCAACCTGACCGCCCAGGTCCGCAACATCGCCGAGGTCACCACCGCCGTCGCGAGGGGCGAGCTCAACAAGAAGATCACGGTGGACGTGAAAGGCGAGATCCTGGAGCTCAAGAACACCATCAACACAATGGTGGACCAGCTCAACTCCTTCGCCTCGGAGGTCATCCGCGTCGCCCGGGAGGTCGGGACCGAAGGCAAGCTCGGCGGGCAGGCGCAGGTGAAAGGCGTCGGCGGTACCTGGAAGGACCTGACGGACAGCGTGAACAGCATGGCCGGCAATCTGACGGCCCAGGTCCGCAACATCGCCGACGTCACGACAGCCGTCGCGACCGGCGACTTGTCCAAGAAGATCACGGTGGACGTGAAAGGCGAGATCCTGGAGCTCAAGAACACCATCAACACGATGGTGGACCAGCTCAACTCCTTCGCCTCGGAGGTGACCCGGGTGGCCCGTGAGGTGGGCTCCGAGGGCAAGCTCGGCGGGCAGGCCCAAGTGAAGGGTGTCGGCGGCACCTGGAAGGATCTCACCGAGAACGTCAACTCGATGGCCAGCAACCTCACCGCTCAGGTGCGCAACATCGCCGACGTGACCACCGCGGTGGCCACGGGCGACCTCTCCAAGAAGATCACGGTGGACGTGAAGGGCGAGATTCTCGAGCTCAAGAACACCATTAATACGATGGTGGACCAGCTGAGCTCCTTCGCCTCGGAGGTGACCCGCGTAGCCCGCGAGGTCGGCACCGAAGGCAAGCTGGGCGGCCAAGCCCGAGTCACCGGTGTCGGTGGCACCTGGAAGGACCTCACGGACAACGTGAACTGGATGGCGAGCAACCTGACCGCGCAGGTCCGGAACATCGCCGACGTGACGACCGCGGTGGCCAACGGCGACCTCTCCAAGAAGATCACGGTGGACGTCCAGGGCGAGATCCTCGAGCTCAAGAACACCATCAACACGATGGTGGACCAGCTGAGCTCGTTCGCCTCGGAGGTGACCCGCGTGGCCCGCGAGGTCGGCACCGAGGGCAAGCTGGGCGGCCAGGCCCGAGTCGCGGGTGTGGGCGGGACCTGGAAGGACCTGACCGACAACGTCAACTCGATGGCGAGCAACCTGACCGCGCAGGTCCGCAACATCGCGGAGGTGACGACGGCGGTGGCCCGGGGCGAGCTCAACAAGAAGATCACGGTGGACGTCCAGGGCGAGATCCTGGAGCTCAAGAACACCATCAATACCATGGTGGATCAGCTGAGCTCGTTCGCCTCGGAGGTGACCCGCGTGGCGCGCGAGGTCGGCACCGAGGGCAAGCTGGGCGGGCAGGCGCGCGTGACCGGGGTGGGTGGGACCTGGAAGGACCTGACCGACAGCGTGAACTCGATGGCCGGCAATCTGACGGCTCAGGTCCGCAACATCGCCGACGTGACGACGGCCGTGGCGACCGGCGACCTCTCCAAGAAAATCACGGTAGACGTCAAGGGCGAGATTCTGGAGCTCAAGAACACCATCAACACCATGGTGGACCAGCTCAACTCGTTTGCTTCCGAGGTCACCCGCGTGGCCCGGGAGGTCGGCACCGAGGGCAAGCTGGGCGGGCAGGCGCAGGTGCGCGGCGTGGGTGGGACCTGGAAGGACCTCACCGACAACGTCAACTCCATGGCCGGCAACCTGACCTCCCAGGTGCGCAACATCGCCGAGGTCACCACCGCGGTGGCCCGAGGCGAGCTGGACAAGAAGATCACGGTGGACGTGAAGGGAGAGATCCTCGAGCTCAAGAACACGATCAACACCATGGTGGACCAGCTCAACTCCTTCGCGTCGGAAGTCACCCGCGTGGCGCGCGAGGTCGGGACCGAGGGCAAGCTGGGCGGCCAGGCGCAGGTGACCGGAGTCGCCGGCGTGTGGAAGGACCTGACCGACAACGTGAACTCGATGGCCGGGAATCTCACCGCCCAGGTCAGGAACATCGCCCAGGTGACCACTGCCGTCGCCACGGGTGACCTCTCCAAGAAGATCACGGTGGACGTGCGGGGCGAGATTCTGGAGCTCAAGAACACCATCAACACCATGGTGGACCAGCTCAACTCCTTCGCCTCGGAGGTCACCCGGGTGGCCCGCGAAGTCGGCACCGAGGGCAAGCTGGGCGGCCAGGCGTACGTCAAAGGGGTAGGCGGGACCTGGAAAGACTTGACCGACAACGTGAACTCGATGGCCAGCAACCTCACCACTCAGGTCCGCAACATTGCCGACGTGACGACCGCGGTGGCCCGCGGTGAGCTGAACAAGAAGATCACGGTGGACGTGCAGGGAGAGATCCTCGAGCTCAAGAACACCGTCAACACGATGGTGGACCAGCTCAACTCCTTCGCCTCGGAAGTGACCCGCGTGGCTCGTGAAGTCGGGACCGAGGGCAAGCTCGGCGGGCAGGCCCAGGTGGTAGGCGTTGCCGGGGTGTGGAAGGACCTGACCGACAACGTGAACTGGATGGCGAGCAACTTGACGTCCCAGGTCCGCGGCATCGCCAAGATCGTGACCGCGGTGGCCAACGGCGACCTCAAGCAGGAGCTGCGGGTCGAGGTGAAGGGCGAGATCGCCACCCTGGCCGACACCATCAACGGCATGACCAACACGCTCGCCACCTTCGCCGACCAGGTGACCAACGTGGCCCGCGAGGTGGGTGTCGAAGGCAAGCTGGGCGGTCAGGCGCGGGTGCCCGGCGCGGCCGGCATCTGGCGCGACCTCACGGCCAACGTGAATCAGCTCGCGGCCAATCTCACCACCCAGGTGCGCGCCATCGCCGACGTGGCGACCGCGGTGACCAAGGGCGACCTCACCCGGTCGATTGCGGTCGAGGCCCAGGGCGAGGTGGCCGAGCTCAAGGACAACATCAACGAGATGATCCGCAACCTCCGCGACACCACGCGGAAGAACATGGAGCAGGACTGGCTCAAGACCAACCTGGCCAAGTTCAGCCGGATGCTCCAGGGCCAGCGGGACCTCGCGGCGGTCTCGCAGCTCATCCTGTCGGATCTCGCCCCGCTGGTCACCGCCCACCATGGCGTGTTCTATGTGGTCGACAGCTCCGGAGAGGAGGGGCGCCTGAAGCTGCTGGCCAGCTACGCGCACAAGAACCGGAGCCAGGTCGCCAACGAGTTTGGCATGGGCGAGGGATTGGTGGGCCAGTGCGCTCTCGACCGCCGCATGCTCCTGGTCACCCGGGTGCCGCCGGACCACCTGCAGATCAGTTCGGGGCTTGGCGAATCCCCGCCTCGCAGCATCGTGGTGCTGCCGGTCCTCTTCGAAGGAGAGACCCGGGCCGTCCTGGAGCTCGCCACCTTCGACGAGTTCGATGAGATCCGGCTCACCTTCCTGGAACAGCTGGCCGAGAGCATCGGGATCGTGCTGAACACCATCGCGGCGAACATGCGGACTGAGGAGCTGCTCAAGCAGTCGCAGGCGCTGACCGAGAGCCTCCAGGCGCAGCAGGAGGCCCTCACCGAGACCAACAAGCGGCTGGAGCAGCAGACCCGCTCGCTGCAGAAGTCCGAGGAGCTGCTCAAGAAGCAGCAGGACGAGCTGCAGAAGACCAATGCGGAGCTGGAAGAGAAGGCCCAGCTCCTGTCCACCCAGAAGACCGAGGTGGAGCTCAAGAACAAGGAGGTGGAGCAGTCCCGGGTGGCGCTGGAAGAGAAGGCGGAGCAGCTGGCCTTGATCTCCAAGTACAAGTCCGAGTTCCTGGCCAACATGTCGCACGAACTTCGGACGCCGCTCAACAGTCTCCTGATCCTGTCGCAGATCCTCACCGAAAACGCCGAGGGCAATCTGACGGCCAAGCAGGTCGGCTTCGCCCAGACGATCCACAGCTCCGGGTCGGACCTGCTGGACCTGATCAACGACATCCTCGATCTCTCCAAGATCGAGTCCGGCACCATGGCCGTGGACGTCACCACCGTGCCGTTCGGCGAGATTCGCAAGTTCGTCGAGGGCACCTTCCGCCAGGTGGCGGACCTCAAGGAGCTGAGCTTCGAGGTGACCCTCGAGCCGGGCCTGCCTCCCGGCATGCAGACCGACAACAAGCGGCTGCAGCAGGTGCTCAAGAACCTGCTCTCCAATGCCTTCAAGTTCACCGAGCGAGGCTCGGTCTCCCTCCAGGCCAGTATCGCCACCGGCGGGTGGAACCCGGAGCAGGAGGTGCTGAACGCGGCCAACGCCGTGATCGCCTTTTCGGTCAGCGATACCGGCATCGGCATTCCCCGGGAAAAGCACGGGGTCATCTTCGAGGCGTTCCAGCAAGGCGATACCGGTACCAGTCGGAAGTACGGCGGCACCGGCCTCGGTTTATCCATCAGCCGGCAGATCACCCGGCTTCTCGGCGGAGAGATTCGGATCGAGAGCACGCCGGGCGAAGGCAGTACCTTCACGCTCTATCTCCCGCTCATCTATCCCATCCAGCCGGTGCCAGCCCCGGCCGAGGGAGAGGACGGCGATGCCGCCGCGATCGCGGCTGAAGCCGCCAAGCCGACGCCCACCGCGAGCTCGCGGGTAGTCCTCGCACCCGTGGTCGAGCGGGCGGTAAGCGATGACCGCAGCATCATCGAGGACGGCGACCGCATCCTCCTCATCGCGGAGGACGATCTCAACTTCGCCCAGATTCTGCTCGATCTGGCCCGGGATCGGGGATTCAAGGGACTGGTGGCTCATCGCGCCGATCGGGCCTTGGCGCTGGCCCGCGAGTATCAGCCGACGGCGGTCACCCTGGACCTTCGGCTGCCCGATGCGGACGGCTGGACCATCCTCGACCGATTGAAGCACGATCCGGCCACCCGGCACATCCCGGTCCACATTATCTCGGTGGAGGAGAACTGGCAGCGGGGACTGCGCCTGGGGGCGATCGACTTCCTGACCAAACCGGCCAGCAAGGAATCGCTCTCCGAGGCCCTCACGACGCTGCATGAGTTCATCGATCGGCCGGTGAAGGAGCTCCTGGTAGTGGAGGACGATCCGGGAGCCCGCGACAGCATTGTCGAGCTGGTGGGTGACGGCGACGTGCGCACCACCACGGTGGCGACCGGCGCCCAGGCGCTCGAGGCGCTGCAGGGTGGTCGCTTCGACTGCATGGTGCTCGATCTCGGCTTGCCGGACATGACCGGCTTCCAGCTCATCACGCGGGTGAGGAGTGAGATCGGGCTGCGCAAGCTGCCGACTATCGTGTATACCGGGAAGCAGCTGAGCCAGCGGGAGGAGGCCGAGCTCCGGCGGCTGGCGGAGTCGGTCGTGATCAAGGATGCGCGTTCTCCCGAGCGGCTGCTGGACGAGACCGCGCTGTTCCTCCATCGGGTTACCGCCAGGCTGCCCGAGCCCAAGCGACGGATGCTGGAGCAGCTCCACCGCACCGATCCGACGCTGACGGGGCGCACCGTCCTCATCGTGGACGATGACATCCGCAACATCTTCGCCCTCACCACCTTCCTGGAGCGGAGCGAGATGCGGGTGGTCTACGCCGAGAGCGGCCGCGACGGTATTGCCCGGCTGCAGGAAGCACCCGAGGTCGACGCCGTGCTGATGGACGTGATGATGCCGGAGATGGACGGGTACGAAACGATGCGAGCCATTCGGGAGAACCCGCGATTCCGCCATCTGCCGATCATTGCGGTGACCGCGAAGGCAATGAAGGGAGACCGGGAGAAGTGCATCGAGGCTGGTGCTTCGGACTACATCGCCAAGCCGGTGGACATGGACCAGCTTCTGTCGCTGTTGCGGGTGTGGCTGTACCGGTGATTCCCGAGACCCAGATGGCCGGCGAGGCCGCGATTCCGCTGGTGCAGCCGCCGGGCCTGCCCGACGACGATCGGGTCAACATCCTTCTGGTCGACGACCAGCCGGCCAACCTGCTCGCGCTCGAGGCCATGCTCCAGGGTCTGGGCCAAAACCTGATCAAGGCGGAGTCCGGCCGGGAGGCGCTCAAGTGGCTCCTCACCCATGAGTTCGCGGTCATCCTGTTGGACGTGAAGATGCCTGAAATGGACGGGTTCGAGACCGCGACCCTGATCCACCAACGGGACAAGTCCAGACACACCCCGATCATCTTTCTGACCGCGGCCGAAAACAGCGAGACCCAGACGGTCCGAGGCTACGCTGTCGGCGCGGTGGACTATCTGGTGAAGCCGGTCGTCCCGGAGTTCGTGCGCTCCAAGGTCTCGGTGTTCGTCGAGCTGGCCAAGAAGAACGAGCTTCTCCAGCGCCAGGCCCGGCTGCTGCAGGACAGTGAGCAGCACGCCCGCGAGCTGGCGGCGGTGCGCGCGGACCTGGTGCGAGATCTGGAGCACAAGAATCGGGAGCTGGAGAGTTTCAGCTACGCGGTCTCCCACGACCTCCGAGCGCCCCTGCGGCGGATCGAAAACTTCGCCCGGGCCCTGACCGAGAGCCAGGCCGGCAAGCTGGATGACAGCGGAGTTCGGTTCCTGAGCCGGATTCAAGAAGCCAGCCAACAGATGTCCCAGCTCATCGACGACGTGCTCCATCTCTCGCGCCTCACCCGCGCCGAGCTCCGGGATCAGGAGCTGGATCTCAGCGCCATCGTCGCCATGGTCTTGGATCGCTTGAAAGAGGCGGAGCCCGAGCGGCAGGTCGAGCTCAAGATTCGGCCGGGAGTCATCGCCACCGGAGATGCCCAGCTGATCCGCGTCGCGCTGCACAACCTGCTGGAGAACGCCTGGAAGTTCACCAGCAAGCTCGTTGCGGCTCGCATCGAGTTTGGGGTGACCAACATCGGAGGGGAGCCCACCTATTTCGTGCGCGACAACGGGGCGGGCTTCGACATGAACTACGTCGAGCGCCTGTTCGGCCCGTTCCAGCGGCTACATCTGAGCAGCGAGTTTCCCGGTACCGGGATCGGGCTCGCCACCGTGCAGCGGATCATCCATCGCCACGGTGGCAGGGTTTGGGCCGAGGGGACGGTGGGGCAGGGTGCAACGTTTCATTTTACGATCGGGCGGTCGCGAATCTGAGCTCCGAAGGAGTCAGTGAAGGGCCTCGGTCGAGAACCCCAGTCCAGCGTGAAAGTGAAGCGCGAAATTGGGCACGGACGCGTGCCCATCGGCCACGGGCACCCGGACGTAAGAGAATGACGCCCGCCCATCCAGACTGAGAAACACACCCAGACCGAGAGGGAAGCGGCGAGTCGCCGTGGCCATCAGGTTGCCTCCGGACAGATAGTAGCCATTCAGAAACCCGCGAGTCTCGTCCAGGCGTTCGCCCCGGATGGTGTTCCGCGGGTACGTGATCACCGGCCCCGCCCCGAAGGCGTAGGAGAAGTGTCCCCGGCGAAATGCCCGGCTCACGGTGAACATGTTCATGCCGTTGGTGATGCGGAAGCGCTGCACCTCCGGAGGGGGATTCTGCAGGTAGAGCTTGTGATGGGTGAAATCGAGGAACCAGCCACGGGTGCCCTTCCAGAAGCCGATGCGGCCGGCGTAATACCAGGTGTCCTTGAACGTCCGGGTGGACCAGTGCGCGGTGAAGTGGATGTCGGGCTGCCCCGCCTGGCTGATCGAGAGCGGTGTCGGGACACTCACCGACGATCCCAGAAATCCCTGAAGCTCGAGTTGGGCGGCGGCTGGGGCCGGCCAGAGAGCGATGGCGAGCAGCGGCGCGAGAAAGCCAGGACGCAGGCAGCAGCCTCCGGTTCGGGTCCGTGCGAGAACAACACCTCATTCCCCTGAGGTTCCCGGAATACTATCGCTAACTGTCGCAGGCTGCACCTTCTCCCGAGTATCGCGCGGAGTCGGGTCCGCTGCTAAGTTCTCTACCAGCCCACAGATCGTGACACCGTCTTCTGCCTCGCAGACTCGTCATGCGCCGACCCCGCTCGATCTGGTTGACCTGGCTGGTGGCCGGTCTCGCCCTGGGGCCTCGCCCGGTGCTGGCGCAGGCCTTCACCTGGAAGAGCGGGGCCATCTTCTATGGTGACAATACCGAATTCTTCAATCCCTACCGCACCGGGGAGACCATCCTCGGCGCCCAACTCCAGACCTATCTCTCCGCTGAGCTGGGCCCCCGCACCGAAATCATCCTGGGTGCATTCGGCGATCACCGGAGCGGACGGCCCGACTTCTTCGACCAGCTGAAGCCTCTGCTGGGCTTCCGCTATCGCACGGCGACCTCGCTCGGAGTGCTGGGCACCTTGGTGACCGAAGACCGCCACGGCTATCTGGAGCCGCTGGAGGTGACGACGCTCGAGTTTACCCGTCCAGTCGAGTACGGCTTGCAGTGGAGGGAAGATCGGGGCCTCCTCGCCGGAGAAGTCTTCATCGATTGGCAACACCTGAACACGAGCAGCAGCCGGGAGATCTTCGACTACGGTCTGCTGCTGCGGGCTCAGCCGACCAGATATCTGAGCTTCGAGTTTCAGGGGCACGGTCTCCATCATGGAGGTCAGCTTCATTCGGCTGGCGAACCGGTGACCAACAATATTGTGGCCGCCACCGGTGCGCGGGTGGGCGGAGCCCTACCTGGTGTCGGGCTGAGCTCGCTCAGCCTCTTTCATCTCGTCAGCCACGGCAACATCGACCCCTTTCCGCCGGCCGGTCGCCCCGATCACGGGCACGGCACGTATGTTCGCGGTTCCATCGCTCCGCTTGGATGGGTGGAGCTGTTCACCATTCAGTGGTGGGGGCGCGACTTCATCTCGGAGGAGGGCGACAACAGCTACAGCTCTCAAGGTTCGGACCCGAGCTACTACCGCTCCAAGCGCCGGTATCAGGAGTACGGGCTGGCGAGGCGAACCCAGATCGAGTCGGCCATTACGCTGGACGCCGAGCTCCGATTCCACCGCTTCGACGAGCTGCACAGCATTGCCTTGGGGCACTCCAAGTGGGAGTACTCCTACCGGTTGGTGGTCCGAGCACCATTCGAGGTAGGCCTGGGCCGGCCCCGTTCGGAGTAGCCCTCATGTCCGGCGTGCGCCCGGCCGTCACCCGCCTCGTCGCCCTTTCCCTCAGTGCCCTCGTGGCGTGCCATGGCCCGAGCCAACCCGGTCCCTCGCCCAACGCAGCCGGCCTCGCCGGAGTGAACGGCACCACGCTGTATTACGAGACTCGGGGAAAGGGGCCAGCCGTCGTCCTGCTGGAGGGTGGCAACCTCGATTGCCGCATGTGGGACGATCAGTGGGAGCACCTCGCGCCCGGATTTCGGCTGATCCGCTACGATGTCCGGGGATTTGGGCGCTCCGGGCACACCGGGTCGCCCTATTCAGCGCACGAGGACTTATACGGGCTGCTGCGATACCTGCGGGTCGAGCGGGCCTCCCTGGTAGGGCTGTCCCTTGGCGGCCGGATTGCGATCGATTTCGCGCTGGAGCACCCCGCGATGGTTCAGGCGTTGGTGCTCGCTGGACCCGGGCTCAGCGGATGGTCCTGGTCCTCGGGAGACAGCGCGTGGTTCGCGCGCATCGATAGTGCAGCGGCCGCTCGCGATTCCGTCCGCGCGGCTGAGCTCTGGCTCAAGACCTCCTACATGGTCCCGGCGATGGAGAACCCGGAGCTCGCCCCCCAGTTGCATCAGCTGGCGATCGGCAATGCCCACTTCTGGCTCGAGCCCTACAGCGAGCGCGAATTGAAGCCGCCCGCCATCGGCCGGCTCGGGGAGCTCCGCGCGCCCACCCTTCTGATCCTGGGCAGCAGAGACGTTCCCGATATCCATCGGATCGTGGACACCCTGGCCCGAAGCCTTCCGTCAGCCAAGCGGGTGCTGTTCCCGGGTTCCGGCCATATGGTGAACCTCGAGCAGCCGGAGCGTTTCAACCGGGTCGTGCTTCAGTTTCTTCAGGAGCGAGGTCGCTGAGGCCATTCGACACACGTGCGGGCCGCGGCGGATACCGCGGCCCGCTCGGACAATGTCCCAGGGGTCGCTCTCAGCGACTGGTGCTTGTGTCCGGCCCGGTGTTCCGGGGTCCGAGGGTGTCTTGAGGTGGAGCCTGGGGACTCGGGCTTGCGGTGCTGTCGCGGTTCACCTGGGTGGTATCGCTCAGCACACTGTCCTTGGTGATCGTAGCATTGCCAGGCCTTCCGGCTTCGCCCGGTGGCCCCGTGCGGGTGGTATCGATGGCATGGGTGGGTGCGGTGGTATCGCCCCGGGCCGCTGTGGTTGTGTCCCGCGCCGGCGCCGGCCCCGCCTGGTCCTCGGTCTGGCTGTGGCAGGCGGCTATCGTCCCTGCAAGCGCCGCCAAGATCAAGATTCGCTTCATGTTCCCTGCCTAGCTTAAGTCGCAGTTTCCAACCTAACTCCCACGCCAACCTAGACCTGGGTAAAGCGCGGCCACTAGGGCGCGGGTCACACCGTCAGTGGCCGCTCCCACTGATTCCACTTGCCTCTCCCTCCGGGCTCCTTGCGCCGCAGCCCCAACACTATTTATCTGACCATTCAAATACTGGTATCACCGACCCAAGGAGCCGATCTGTCCCACTCGCCTGCCGCCCCTGCCCGCTCCTCCGCCCCCGCTCCCGAGGTCCCCAACCCCTCCGTCGAGCAGCTCGACCGAGTTCCGAAGTGGCAGCGTCGCCCAGAGCAGCGTCGCCGTGAAATCCTCGACAGCGCGCTGTGGGTCTTCGGTCGCTTTGGCTACCACCGTGCGACGCTGGCGGACGTCGCCGAGCGCGCCGGCGTGTCCCCAGGGACTGTCTCCCACTACTTCGGATCCAAGGGCGAGCTGTTTCAGGAAGTCATCGCCGGCCACTTCATGGGCTTTGTCGCCCAGGAAGAGGCCCTCCTGGCCTCGAGCACCGGGCCGGTGCGGCCGCTGCTCCATCAGTTGCTCAGGAGGATGTGGGACCATGCCTGGACACCGGGGATCCTGGAGCTGATGCAAGTAGTTCAGGTGGAAGTCGCCGAGTTTCCCGAATCCGGGCGGCTCCTCTGCCGCCAGCTCGGCGAGCGGTGGCGAGGGTTGGTGGGACGGATCCTGGAATCCGGCGCACGCACCGGTGAGTTCCGGGCCTTGGATCCCGAGCTGGCTGCGCGGGCGATGAGCTATACCCTGCTGGGTGTGGCCCAGAAGGTTTCGACGTTTTCGGGATTCGACTCCAGCATGCCGGACCGCGAGGTCATGTGGAGGACTGTGCTTGAGATGATCGATCGCTTCCTGCTCGCGGAGTTGCCCTGCGAAGAATCCAATCCCGTCCGGGAAGGAAGAACACCGTGACTCATCTGATCCGTGGGTCTGCGATAGCCGCCCTGTTGCTGGTCGGGTGCAAGGACGCTGCCCCGCCGCCGGCTCCGCCACCTCCCGAGGTTGCGGTCGTCAAGGTGACACCGCAGGCAGTGCCGGAGAGCTTCGAGTTCACCGGCGAGGTCCAGGCTTACCGTCGGGTCGAAGTACGGGCTCGGGTAGACGGGGTGATCGTGGCCCGTCCCTTCACCGAAGGCTCGCTGGTGAAGCCCGGACAGGTGCTCTATCGCCTGGAGCAGATCAGGCCTGATGCGGCGTACCGCAGCGCTCTGGCGCGCTATCAGAACGCCAAGCGCACACTGCGTCGGCTGGAGCCGCTGCTGGGTCAGCATGCGGTTGCCCAGCAGGACGTGGACAATGCCCGGACCGAGTACGAGGCGTCCGATGCGGCGTTGGCCGAGGCCAGGAAGGATTTGTCGGACACCTATGTGCGCGCCGAGATCCGGGGCAGGGTAGGGCGGGCGCTGTTTGAGGTGGGCGATCGGGTGACCGGGCCTTCCGATCTGCTCACCACCATCGACCCGCTGGACCCGGCTTACGTGGGGTTCCGGCCTTCGGTTCAGCAGCTGCTTCAATGGAGACAGAATCCTGATTCCCGCAAGCTGGTGCAGCCGGGAAGTCCGCTGGAGGTGCAGGTCACCCTGCCGGACGGGACCGTGTTGCCACGCACCGGTCGCCTCGACTTCATCGCGCCCTCCCTGGACCAGACGACCGGCACCCAGGAGTTCCGCGCGCGATTCCCCAATGGCGACGGCGTGCTCGTTCCCGGCCAGTTCGTGAAGGTGCGGCTGGTGGGCTTCACACGGGACAGTGCGCTGGCGATCCCCCAGCGGGCGGTGCAGCAAGCCCTTGGCCGGCAGTTCGTGTACGTACTGGGGAAGGGCGACACCGTCGTAAGCCGGGACGTGCAGCCCGGTCCGTGGAGCGGCCCGCTCTGGATCATCGACAAGGGTCTGGCGCCGGGTGAGCAAGTCATCGTCGACGGAATCCAGAAGGCGACGCCGGGACGTCCGGTTCATCCAGTGGCCCTGGTAGATACGTCGGCGGCAGAGGGAACCACCAGTCGGTTGGGAGCAGCACCGTGAGCACGCCCATACCAGCGCACGAACACGAAGAGGTGCGCTACTTCTTCATCCGGCGGCCGGTATTCGCCGTGGTGATCAGCGTCATCGTCACTCTGCTCGGGGTCTTCGCGATCCGGCTGCTGCCGATCTCGCGCTACCCCCAGATCACTCCCCCCGCCATTCAGGTTCAGGCGACCTTCCCCGGCGCGACCGCGGAGGACGTGGCGGAGGCAGTGGCCGCGCCGCTCGAGGCGCAGCTCTCCGGCTTGCAGGGCCTGCTCTACTACTCGTCGGCCAACGCCAGCGACGGCACGATGAGCCTGCAGATCTTCTTCGATATCAGCCGGAGCCAGGACCTGGCCGCGGTGGACGTGCAGAACGCGGTGCAGTTGGCCCAGCCGCAGCTCCCCGACGCCGTGCGCCAGAATGGGATCACCATCCTCAAGGCCAATACGGACATCCTGGGGGTGGTGGCGTTGACCTCGGATGATCCCCGATACGACGCGGCCTATCTGACCAATTACATGAAGCTGTATCTCGAGGACGAGATCAAGCGGGTGCCCGGCATCGGCAACGCGATCACCTTCGGCGGGCTGGAGTTCTCGATGCTGATTCAGCTCGATCCGGACCGGATGGCGCAGCTAGGCGTCACGACCGCTGATGTTGCGGCCGCGGTGCGGGAACAGAACGCCACCAGCCCGGCCGGGCGGCTGGGCCGGGAGCCGGCCCCTCCGGGAACCGAGTTCACCCTCCCGGTGACCACGCTCGGCCGGCTCAAGACACCCGACCAGTTCGCCGATATCGTGGTGCGCGCCAAGGCCGACGGGTCGATCATCCGAATACGGGACATTGGCAAGGTCGTCCTCGGCTCCCGCAACTACGATCTGGCCGGCCGGCTCAACGGTACGCCGGTCGCTCCGATGCTGCTGTACCTTCGCCCCGGCGCCAACGCGCTCGCCGCGCGCCAGGCAGTAGCCAAGCGCATGACGGAATTGGCCAAGAACCTGCCTGTGGGCGTCCACTGGAAAATTCCCTTCGACACCACGCCCTTTGTCACCGCCTCGATTCACGAGGTCGTGACCACCCTGCTCGAAGCGATGGCGCTGGTTACGCTGGTGGTGTTCCTGTTCCTCCAGAGCTGGCGCGCGACGCTGATCCCCATGTTGGCCGTGCCGGTGAGCGTCGTTGGGACCTTCCTGGGCCTCCTGATGCTCGGCTTCACCATCAACGTGCTGACGCTGTTCGCTCTGGTGCTCGCCATCGGCATCGTGGTGGATGACGCGATCGTGGTGATCGAGAACACCGAACGACTCATGGCCAACGAAGGGCTGCCGGCGCGCATTGCCGCCGACCGCGCTATCCGGCAGGTCGCCGGGGCCCTGATCGCCATTGTGCTCGCGCTCTGCGCGGTCTTCGTGCCGGTGGCATTCCTGGGAGGCGTCACCGGCGAGATGTTCAAGCAGTTCGCCGTGACTTTGGTGATCGCGGTGGTGCTCTCCGGCATGGTGGCGCTTTCGCTTACGCCCGCCCTCTGCGCCTATCTGCTGCGCGAGTCCAATGAGGCGCACACCACTGGCTTCTTCGGGGCATTCAACCGCTGGTTCACCCGTCTCAACCATGGCTATGCCCGGAATGTTGGACGGGTGTTGGGGCGGCCGCGGACCTGGCTCGCCGTGTTCGCGGTGCTGGTGGCGCTGGCGGTCGTGATCTGGCGCCGGGTGCCCACCGCGTTCATTCCCACCGAGGACAAGGGCTATTTCGCGGTCGCCCTGCAGCTCCCGGACGCCGCCTCGCTGCAGCGCACCCGGGAAGTGGTGAAGCGGGTCGAGGGATTTCTCCGGGCGGAGCCCTCGGTGGTGAACATCGTGGGGTTCGCGGGGCTGGACGTGCTGACGAGAACCAATCAGACCAACAGCGCGACCATCTTCATTCTGCTCAAGCCCTGGGATGAGCGCGGAAATGGCCAGACCATCGACGACATCACCAAGCGAATCAACGGAAAGCTGTTCGGGATGAAGGACGCGATCGGCTTCGCCTTCAACCTGCCCGAGATCCCCGGACTGGGTGCCACCTCCGGCGTGGAGGTGAACTTGCAGAACCGGGCTGGCCGGGACGTGAGAGACTTCGCGGGCCAGGTGCAGGCCTTCACTCAGGCAGCCAACGCCCTGCCGGCGGTGCAGGCGCTCAACACCAACTTCCGCGCCAACGTACCGCAGCTCTACGTGGACGTGGATCGGGCCGCGGCCAAGGCCCGTGGCGTCAACCTCACCGATCTCTTCAATACCTTGCAGACGTTTCTTTCGACCCTGTACATCAACGACTTCAATCTGTACGGCCGAACCTATCGGGTGCAGGCGGAGGCGCAGGCGCAATTCCGCCGCACCCCCGAGGATCTCGCCCGTCTGTATGTGCGGGGCCGCGACAACGAGATGATTCCGGTGACCTCGCTGGTCCGCACCGAGTTCCGGAGCGGGCCGACCCAGCTGCTTCGGTTCAACGGGTTCGGGTCCGCCCTCTTTACCGGCACGCCGAAACCGGGACACAGCTCGGGCCAGGTGCTGAATCAGATCGATAGCCTCGTCGCCACCCGCTTCTCCAGCGCCGGGATAGGCGTCGGCCTCTCGGGGCAGTCCTACCAGGAGCGCGCCGCGACCGGTCAGGCCGGGCTGGTGTTCGGGCTGGGACTGATCATCGTGTTCCTGGTGCTGGCAGCCCAGTACGAGAGCTTCTCCATCCCGTTCGCCGTGTTGCTCGGGGTGCCCTTCGGCGCGTTAGGGGCGCTGCTCGGCATCTGGCTCAGGGGGACGCCGAGCGACATCTACTTCCAGATCGGGCTCATTACCGTGGTTGGCCTCGCGGCCAAGAACGCCATCCTGATCGTCCAATTCGCCAACGAGATGCGAGAGCACGGCATGTCCATCGCGGAGGCGGCGGTTGAAGCCGCGCGGGAGCGGCTGCGTCCCATCCTGATGACCTCTTTCGCCTTCATCTTCGGCGTGTCACCGCTGGTGATCGCGAGCGGTGCGGGCGCGCAGAGCCGCCACTCACTGGGCACCGGCGTCTTCGCCGGTATGCTGTTCGCGACGACCATCGGGATCTTCTTCATCCCGCTCTTCTTCCGACTCATCCGAGCTCTGGCCGAGCGGGGACTGGTCCGGGGTAGGACCCCGGTACCCGCGCCGGCTCCAGCCTCACCGGAGACCAAGTGATACGTGCGCTGCGCGCTGCTCTCCTGACCCTCGTCATTGGGGGTTGCGCCATCGGACCGCGGTACCACCCGACCGAGGTGGTTCCCGAGAAAACCCGGATTGGGGCAGGTGGCACCACCGGCGAGGCCCGCGCCTTCTTCGATTCCCTCGAGGCCGCTCGCCGCGGCGACACCCTGGCGCGGGGAGACACGGTGCCGCTCCCCCGTCGCTTCGTCGCCGAGTCGCTGGCGGACCGGGCCTGGCTGGATCTGCTCAAGGACACGACCCTCATCCGGCTGGTCCAGACCGCGGTGCGGCAGAACCGCGATCTCCAGGTCGCCGTCGCGCGCATTCGAGAGTTCCGCGCCGAAGTGGGCGTGGCGCGCGGGCCGCTCTTTCCCGAGATCAGCGCCAACGCCAGCGCCAGCACCAATCAGGCGGTGTTCGGCGCGTTTCCCCCGCAGAAGTTCGATGCCTATCAGATCACCGGCGATCTGGCATGGGAGCTGGATTTCTGGGGGCGAATCCGCCGCGGCATCGAAGCGGCGCGGGCGG
Source organism: Gemmatimonadales bacterium (assembly GCA_036556025.1). Lineage (GTDB taxonomy): Bacteria > Gemmatimonadota > Gemmatimonadetes > Gemmatimonadales > GWC2-71-9 > CAVVWJ01. The sequence continues at coordinate 31,428 of DATBKD010000042.1, forward strand.
ACCTGGGAGAAGAGGAAGCCAACCAGCGGGCAGTGCTCCTGTCGCTGGTGAGCGACGTGGCCAGCGGCTACCTGCAGTTGCTGGAGCTCGATCAGGAGCGGGCCATCGCCCAGCGCACGCTGACCTCGCGGCAAGCCACGCTGGAACTGGCGCGGCAGCGCTTCCAGCAAGGCGTGATCTCCGAGCTCGACGTCCGCCAGTTCGAGGCTCAGGTCGCGGTGCCGGCCAATACGCTGGCGCAGACCGAGCGGCTGCGGTCTCAGCAGGAACACCAGCTCAGCCTGCTCATCGGCGAGGCGCCTACGGTCATTCCGCGGGGAGGCTCCCTTGCGCGGGCGGTGCGTGCCCTCGAGGTACCCGACTCCATCCCCGGCAGCCTGCTGGAGCGCCGGCCCGATGTGGAGGCGGCTGAGCGGGCCTATGCCGCTGCCACGGCGAGGGTCGGGGTCGCCAATGCCGCGCGGCTCCCCACCTTCTCGATCACGGGCTACTACGGGACCCAGGTGCCCTCGACCGACAACCTCTTCACCTCCCAGGGAGAGATCTACCAGCTTCAGGGCGGCGTCTCGATCCCGCTCTTCACCGGCGGCCGGCTGATCAATGAGGCCCGCGCGGCCCGCGCCCGCGCCGAGCAGTCACGGGGAGAGTACGAGCAGACCGTGCTCACCGCGCTGCGCGAGGCGAGCGATGCGCTGGTGGCCGTGCGGACCTCGCGCGACCAGGTGACCGCGCAGGAAACCCAGGCTTCGGCGCTGCGACGTGCGCTCCAGCTTGCGGAGCTGCGCTACCGCACCGGCGTGGCCAGTTATGTCGAGGTGCTCGATGCGCAGCGCGGGCTGTTCGATGCCGAGCTGGCGCTGAGCCAGGCTCAGCTGCTCCAGCTCTCCTCGGCAGTGGAGCTCTATCGGGCGTTGGGCGGCAGCTGGCAAGGCCAGGGGGCACCGGCTCGATAATGAAGCTGATCGAGCCTCGACCCCGTCCCATCACGCTGGAAGCCGTTTGCGCAGCACCAGTTGGGAGTACCCTCGCGGATAGTCGGCGAGCTCTGAAACCACGTCGAAGCCGAGCTTCCGGTAGAAATCGGGTGCCTGGAAGCTGTGTGTCGTGACCACGAGCTGCCGGCACCCGCGTCGCAACGCCTCGGCCTCTGCCTCCGCCATCAGGCGACGGCCAAGCCCGCTCCCGCGAGCGGTCGCGGCCACCCAGACCTGACGCAGCTCGCAGGTGTCTCCCCATGTGTGGCCGGCGGCGCCTGCCACGATGCTCTCGGATTCATCTCGCAGAAAGACGCCGAGAGTACGACCGTCGTTGATGCCCGTCGTGGCGGCATTGAACTGGTAGAGTCGATCTTCGAGAAATTCGACGTCGGCGGCTGAAGGTTCTTCGACCTCGAAGCGACGCATCTCTGGTTCCTCGTCAAGCGGACTCGGCTATCGCGTCAGGCGTATCCGATACTGGGATCCAGGCGTATCGCGCTTCGGGTGAAGACGCCGCTGCCCCGGCCCAGGAGCTGCCCGCCCTCGTCCACCAGCTCGGCTTCCCCCAAGTACAGACGCCCACTCCCATGCAGCATTCGGCCGACGGCCCGCAGCTCACCGCTGGCGACGGGCCTGGTGAAGTGCACGGTGAACGATACGGTCAACACCAGGACCTCACGCACGCGGGAGTTCACCGCGAAGAACGCCGCGTCATCGAGCGCCCGGAAGTACACCGAGCCGTGGACAGCGCGCGCCGCATGGTGGAATTCGGGCCGGGCCACGAGCCGCACCTCGGCTTGCCCGTCGGCGATGGTGATGGTGGCGCCGTACCACTGCGACACGGGCGCCGCCCCGTAGAGCCGCTCCAACTTCCGGTAGTGCTCCGCGTCGCTCACGCCCGGTCAATGCTCCCGAACCGCTGCGACGGCTTCGACTTCCAACAGCACGTCGTCGCGGAACAGGTGCGACACTTCGACCAGCGTGCTCGCCGGAGGGGCCTTCACGTTTACATGCCGATCGCGTACCGCCCGCAGGTCCGCCAGGAGCGAGACGTCCCGAACGTAGAAGTTGATCTTGACCACATCGGCGAACGTCGCGCCGACAGCCGCGAGGGCGCTGCCGAGGTTGGTGAAAACCTGCTCCGCTTGCCTCCGAAAATCGCCGGCCCCGACCAGGTTCCCCGCCTTATCGAGAGGTACCTGGCCCGAGATGTACACCAGACGGCTCCCGGCAGGGATCTCGACGACCTGCGTGTACCCTCGAGAGGCTGGCAGCGTGGAGGGGTTGAGGAATCGTGGGCCGGCCTGGGCTGTTGCGGCATCGACCAGCCCCATCAGGCCTGCGAGGACAATCGGTAGACCAATCAGATGGCCGGAGATGTTCATGGAATACGATTCTCACTGTCCAAGAATCTGGCCGATACGCAGCAGATTGCCGTCTGGATCGACGATGGCAAATTCCCTCATCCCCCACGGCTTGTCTTCGAGAACGTCTTGACGCGGGATGCCTATCCGGGGCAGCTCGGCCGAGGCGAACTCCTGGTGGATGCTGTCCACGTCTGAAACCCTGACGTAGCAGCCCGCAGACGATTCAGCCGGACGAAGCTCCCGGTGAGTAAAGAAGTGAAGCTCCACTGTCCCTCGCTTCAAGATGGCGTAGTCGCCGTAGCTGTGAATCCTGCCCTCAAAGCCCAGCCGCCCGAAAAAGGCCAACGTGTCACTCAGGGACCGGCTGGGCAGTACGGGAATGGCAAGGTCGTCTTGTTGCATGCTGTATTCGTTTGTGGAAGTCTGTCTGCCGGAGTGGGCCACCCGGTATTACTGCAGCACGATCGGCGCGGACCACCGAAACGTACCCCACGCCATCGCGAGCCTGCCGTGCCTGGCGTCGCTGGCCTCGATCGAGATGGTAAACTTCTCTATCGGGGTGGCCACGCTGTCTGATTGCATGCGTGCCGTACCCAGATCCTGGGCCCGGCGGTATTCCGTTCCCCATTGCCCGGTTTGCCGATTCACGATGAGGTCCGCCCCACGAAGGTGCGGGACGGTCCACAGGGTATAGGTCCCTGCCGGCAATGACAATCCGGCGAGCCTGATCGGCGCCGAGGTCGTGAACTGGGTCGCGGCATTTGCCCCCGTGCGCCAGACGCGGTCGTAGCTGATCACGTTGCCCAGCAGCGTGCGCCCGCGAGCCAGGGGACGGCTGTAGTCCACCAAGAAGGTCGCGGCCCCGAGCGTGGCGCGGATGGTGTCGCGCACGCTGAGCTGCTGGGGCCCGGTGACCCGTTCCGCGGCCGCGAGCCGACCCGCGATGGGATCGACCTCGGGCAGCGTCGTCGTCCGCGCGACGGCCACCTTGTAGGTGCTCCGCATCCCGGAGTAAGTCAACAGTCGCCCGCTGCTGTCCACTGTCACGTCGCCCGTCCCCGCCAACCAGTCGTGCCGCAGCTCCACCTGGCCCCCTGGACGAGGGATCACGAAGCCCCGGTGCAGCACGAAGCTCGGTCCGACGTTCCGATCGGGATAGAACTGCCGGAACATCACGCTGTCGCCTGGTGCCAGTCCGTTCGCCGCGGCGCGCCGGAGTGCCGCTGCGATCTCCAGTTCGATGACGCTGTACATCATCGACACGTGCGGCACCGTGATCGCCCGGCCCGTGGCAAACGTGGTGTCCCGCTCCCCGGCGCTGTCGCGGACCGAGACGGTGACCCGGTCCTTGGAGAAGTCGGCGGTGATGCGGCGTCCGCGGTCGCTCGGCGAACGGCCGTTGGGCGTGCGGACGTCCATCACCATGTGGCGGATCGTGCCGTCGGCGTTGAGGTCGAATTCAGTGTGACGCCGTCGCACGAACGGCCAACGATCCACGTCGTCCGTGACCAGCCGCGTGGGTGAGCGCGCGACGCGCTCCACGGCGACGGTGTCGTTGCCAAGTGTGGTTACGAAGCCGTAGCGCTCGGGTGGCGTGGCGCTGCTGCTGCAAGCGAGGAAGAGGAGCGGAAGGAGCGTGGACCGCCGCATCAGCGCAGTCGCGTACCCGGCCGCCCTGCTGAGGGCTTCATCGTTGTGGGTGACGCTCACTGGATTCTCCCTGCAACGCCGTTCCGGGTGCCGCCGAGGCCTCCCCAGCACTACGTTCAATGCCCGCGCCATGATTCGAGGACGGCCGAACCCCGAAGTCACGACCCAAGGTCCGATCACCAAGTCCGGCGGAGCGGGTGCGCCTCGGTAGTGAGGACCGTGGTCTGCAGGTCCAGCGCCGTGGGCGGCGCCAGCAGCAGCCAGGCGTACTTCATGGTCTCAGCGAACAGGAATGACTGCATCCGATCTCGCTTTACCTTGGTCCGGACATCTGCCAGCGCGGCGAAACCGTCCGGCGTTCGGGTCCACCGGTCGATCGCCCGCCACATCGCTTCGCCCATTTGCCGGTAGCGTATGTCGCCGGTGAGCCGGAAGAGATAGTAAGCCGCCTCCAGGGCCTCTGGCCGCAGCTCGTAGCCCGGATAGGCCCCCACGGCCATGGTCGAATAGTCGAGTACCTCGGGCTCCACCCCGAACGTGGTCCACATCCGATCCACCGATGTCATCAGTCTCGCGGCCCTCGCCGTATCGCCGCCGAGCGCCAGCACGGCGGGGAGAAAGGCCTCCAGAGAGCCGAACTGAGTGCCTATGCGGACACCGGTTGCCATGTTCGCCTGCCCGTACCAGAGACCGCCGAACCGATCGTCGGCCAGGTAGCGGTTCATCGGGCCGACGCTCTCCTGCCACATCCGCTCGAAGTCCCCGTCGCCGAACAGCCGCCAGGACTTCAGTAGATACTCGTACCAGGAGTCGATCCCGCCGCCGATGTGGCTGGTGCTGTCCTGCCACGCGCCGGTGCGGACATCGATCGTGCTGCCCACCAGACCGATCGGCGAACGCCGGCGGAACAGCTCCTGGACCGCGCGCTTGGCCGTGTCGTAGTAAATCATCCGGCCGGTGAGCTTCGCGAGTGTGCCGAACTCCAGCATGAGGGTGCCGATCTCGGCGGGATTGCTCACCGGTTCGCGCGTCGCGCCGGTCCGCAGGTTGACGTAGCGAAACGGCATTCCTGTGGCAGATCGGAACGCGGGTAGCAGCCGGTCGCCGAGGTCGGTGGCGAGCGCGAGGAAGCGGCGGTCGTGGTCGAGCTGATACGCGGAGAGCAGTCCACCGAGCAGACGAATCGTGACCTCGAACACCTGAACCGAGACGTCCCGGTCGAACGAGAGTCGCTCCAGAATCAGCCGCTTCGCATCCGCGGCCTCTGAGTCGAGTGCCATGAGCCGCATGGTGTCGTACCCGTCCACTGGCGTCATAAGCAGCGGGGTGCCGTACCAATCGTGCGGCTTCCGGCTCAGCGGGTCGAGCTCATCGTGGCCCCAGGCGTATCGCCGGTAACCGCGCCAGGCGTGAAGGAACGCATCTCGCACCTGGTCCGCAGTCGCCGAGGCGGAATCGCTGGTCGCCGGCCGCGCCGCCAGGTTGCGGGCAGTGACGTAGAAATTCTCGTCGATAACCACCTGCGCGCCCTCCGGCGACGGCACCTTCAGGCGCTGCCATTCCGCGGTCGGCCGGAGCCACCGCTGGCCCAGGCCCGGGATCTGCACCCGCACCGGCATGGCGAAGCCTGCCAGCACCCCGGCCCACCGATAGGACAGCATGCCGTGCTCCACCCGGTATTCGAGCTCCGGCACCTTCGGGGTGGTGAGGTACTGGGCAAACACCTGCCGCAGGTCCAGCCCCGACGCACGGCCGATGTAGTCCTCGATCTCAGCGCCCGTGACCGTCCGGTGGCGGAAGGTCTGGGTGAGCCCGCGCAGGATCGCCAGCCACTTCGCGTCGTCGTCCACCAGTTGGCGGATCGTGTGCAGGACGTTGGCGCCTTTGAAGTACATGTCGCTGTTGTACCACCCGGCGACGCCGCGCGGGCCTACGATCGGTCCGCTGTTCCGGATGCTCTGGCGGAGTCCGATGAGGTAGGTGGCCCCGGCCGCTCGGCCGTGCCGGCACTCGGTGTAGAGTCCCTCCGCGTAAGTGGCGAAGGATTCGTGGACCCACAGATCGCCCGGCTCTCGAGTCGAGATGCTGTTGCCGAACCACTCGTGGGCGCTCTCATGGATGACGATGTAGTCCCACTCGAGCCCCAGCCCCGTGCGCGACAGGTCGCGGCCGAGATAGCCGGGGAGGAACTTGTTCCCGTAGGCGATACCGCTCTGGTGTTCCATCCCCAGATACGGTGTCTCGATCAGCTTGTAGCCGTCGGCGTACCACGGATAGGGGCCGAACCAGTGCTCGAAGCAGGTCAGCATCGGCCTAACCTGCGCCCATTGAACCTTGGCAGTGTCCAGATGGGCGGCGAGCGGCCAGAAGTCGAGTGACAGACGGCCGCCTTCCCCCTGGAGCGTGTCCGCGAAGTGCGCATACCGGCCCGCGTTCATGGCCACGCCGTAGGAGTTGATCGGCTGGGTGACGAACCACTCGTAGGTGGTCGTACCGTTGGGGTGATGGGTGGTCCTGCGGAGGCGCCCGTTGGAGACCTCCATCAGCGAGTCGGGCACCGTGATGGCGATCCGCTGGCTGTCGGGTTCGTCGCCCAGCCAGTCCTTGAGCGGCCACCAGATGCTGGCGCCGGGTAGCTCGTCCGAGGTCGCGAACCATGGTGCGCCGAGGCTGTCCGTCGACCAGATGACGCCGCTGCTCTGGCCGGACCGACCGCGCCCAGGCTGGCCGTGGTAGTAGGCCGTCACGGTGCGCGTCTCTCCCACGCTCGACCGCGCGGGCAGGGTGAGGAAGTAGGCGTTCCCATCCCGCCGCGACTGGAGCCGCTGCCCATCCTGCATCGCGCTGTCCAGCTCGAGCGGCGCCTGGAGGTCGAGCTGCATCATCTGCCCGGGCTGCCGCACCCGATAGGTGATGCCGTCCCAGCCGACGACGCTGCTGTCGGCGGGGGTCACCCGCACGTGGAGATCGTAAAAGGTGACGTCCCACCACGCGCGCGTGGGGTTGTCGGCGCCGCGAACGCTGTCGGCGTGGGTGGGCGTGGCGGCGTCGCGGCCCTGGCCGAAAGCCGGACTGCCCGCGCAGAGCAGGAGCGTCACGAGACACAGGCTGCGCAACGACATCGGCGGCGAGGGCTAGAGTCTCCTGGCTGCGCCCTTCAGCAGGGCAATGATCTTGTCCTTGTGTGAGAGGACCTCCCCTCCGTGAAATTCCACCGAGAGGTGGACTCCTTTCGCTTCAAGGACAGCCTCAGCCCTGCCGTTGTAATTGCCGGCTTTGGACGTGAACACCCCTGCGTCACCCACGCCGGTTATCAGGGATGCGTCGGCCTTATCGCCTTTGGCCGAAAGCAGCACGCCCTGCTGGATCTGCTCAGCGCTCAGGCCCGGCCAGGCTTGGGATAGGTCGATGACCATGACCAGAAGTGAGGACTCGCCCCACTGAGGAGTTCTGGGCCCCCAGGTATAGCTGCAGCTCACCGCGAGCGGAAGCGACTTGGTCGTGGGAACCCCGGCTGTGATTTTCGTGTCCGGAGCGAGTGCGGCCTGAATCTCGGCTGGCTTGAGAAGGGCGCACGGGTCCTTGGGGAGCGGCCCGCCGGCAGCCAGGCCCAGCGCGAGCGCTCCTATCCGGAATCGGTGATACATGGTGCCCTCCTTGACGCGGAAGGAACGTGGTCAGTCGCTGCCGTTTTCATCTCTCAGCCTCGGAGAAGCACAGGATATAGCCATCCGGATCCTCGACGTAGAAATCACGCGTCCCCCAGGGCCTCTGCTCGAGCGGCTTGCTGATGGGTGCTCCACGGCCCACCAGCTCTTCGTGCAGCTCCCGGACACCGGACACGGACAGATAGGCGTCGAGGTGCTCTTCCGACCTCCGATGGACACGCTCGGCCTCGAGTTTCGGCGCGCACTTGAGGTGGATGACTGCTCGGTCGCGCGACACGCTGGCATAGAAGTTCTGGTAGACGAAGTCGCAGGAGAAGCCGAGGCGCCGCTCATAGAAGTTCAATGAGTCGTCCAGCTTCTCGACCAGGAACTGGGGCGCCGATGCGGTTATCGAAGCCATCGTGATACCTCCTTCGCAAATCAGGTGGGAGATGTGACTTTGATCCGGCCCGTCAGTCGCATGAATCCCCCTTGAGGAGGAGCGTGATCCGCGGTGTGAATGTCGGGAAGATGACCTCCAGACCTGGCCAACGGGAAGCGGGGCCGGCACGATCAGGGCTCGAGATCGAGCAACGCTCTACCGCTCGCGAAGTCGACCGGCACCGAGATCTGATCGTGCACGATGAGCCAGGTGCCGTCGATCTGCCGCAGGCAGGTCGTCCACCGCACCCAATAAGCGTTCTCCTTCCCATTCTTCATCGTGCCGCTCAGTCGGGCGAGGGTGTGCCCGAATGCCACCCCATCGCCTACGGTGATCGTAAGGCCGCGAGTCTCGTAACCAAGCGGAGGCTGGTATATGGCAAAGACCTTGGTCCAGTTCTTCCATTTGGCCTCCGCTCCCACGTGCTTGAGTGGCGGCTCGATGTCGAACGACACGATGTCCGGAGCGTACATCGACTTCAGACTCTCAAGGTCCATGGCGCGGACCGCGCTCACTAACTTGTCTATTCGCCGGCGAATGTCGGCCTCGTCTATTCCTCGTTGTGTGGCCATCACTACCCCTCATTTGCGCCGTCTCGCGCTATCGCCTTGGCTTGGCAGCAGGAGGCCTCGGCAACATATGCTTTTCCCACTCGCGGAAGGCCGTACGCATTGATGTCAGCGCCGCAGGCTCGTAGCTAGCCAAATCGGCCGCTTCGCCCGGGTCGGCGCGAATATCGAATAGGGACTCGACGCGGGCGTTCCTCAAGTACTTCCAGGGGCCACGACGGGCTGCATCCTCCAGCCCAGTACGCCAGAAGAGCGTGCGATCCAGGCGCACCGACTCTCCCCGGCACAAAGGCAAGAGGTCAAGGCCGTCCAACGGGTACGCCGGATCTGGAGTCGCGGCTCCTATAGCGAGCAGGGTAGCCGTCCAGTCCATGGTAATGATGCTTTGGTCTGTCGTGCGCCCGGCTGGCACTCCCGCCGGCCAGCAGGCGATGGCGGGCACCCGGATTCCGCCCTCGCGCAGCGACCCTTTTCCATCACTCAACGGCCAGTGGTAAGAGTATCGCTCTCCTCCATTGTCACTGGTAAACACGACGAAGGTGTTGCGCAGAATCCCGGCCTCTTTCAGCGCGTCGAGCACGCGGCCGACGCCCTGGTCGAGCCGCTGCACCATCGCGGTAAAGACGCCGCGGGAGCCGCGGTCGGCGTAGCCCCTCACGACCCGGCTGGCCGCCGTATCGGCAACGCCGCGAAGCATGCGGCTGGCGGCAGTGTCACTTGGCCCTTCCCACGGCCAGTGGGGAGCGGTGTAGTGCAGGGCGAGATAGAAGGGGGCCTTGTGCCGTCGAGTGACATAGCGAACAGCGCGCTGGGTCAGGAGGTCCGTCATGTAGCCGGCCTGGTGCAGGGCGACGTTCCCCTCGTGGAAATCGAGCTTCCCGGACGGCTCGCGGTGGGTAAAGTAGTCCACGCCGCCACTCAAAATCCCGTAGAACTCATCGAAGCCGTGGCGCAGCGGCCCGTGCTCGGGGAGGAAGCCGAGGTGCCACTTGCCAATCAGCGCCGTGTTGTAGCCCGCCAACTTCAACCGTGATGCCACGGTGGGATGCTCGGGTGGCAAGCCGACGGTTTCATCGCCGTACCCAAGCGGCTCCACGAGGCCGATGGGGAGTCGGGCGGGATACCGGCCCGTCATCAGCGCGACCCGCGTCGGGGTGCAGACCGCGGCGGCGGTATAGTTGCTGGTGAAGCGGTGCCCCTCTTGCGCCAGGCGATCGATGTGCGGGGTGCGATAGTCGGGCCGGCCGTAGCAACTGAGGTCCCCGTAGCCGAGGTCGTCGGCGAGTATGAACAGGATGTTCGGGCGGTCTGGTGGCGACGGGGTGTTTCGCGGTTGGACGCCGAGTGCGGCCGCCGCGAGACCACTCTTGAGAAAGCTGCGTCGCGATATCGTGTCTGCCATGGTGAGATTTCGCTAGGGACCGCTACTCCTTTTGTCACTTCAGTGCCCCGGAATCGGCCGCCGAGAGGGAGATTGCGGCGGCTCCGGACAGCTACCCTGGCGACAACCGACCTCGATTCATGGCAGGTTCGTTCTTGTCCCTAGCCCGGCATAGACATAGCGCGCTCCAAAGAGTCGCTTCAGCGCCGCAAAGGCCGGCTCCCCGGTGCAGTGGCCGGGGGCGATCTGGTCGATCTGCCATCGGTCGTGGAGCGCCGTCGCAATTCGCGTGATGGTCGTGTCCGGGCTGGTCACCAGGTGTAACCCGCCAAAGATGAGATGGACGTGATCACCCCACGGGCGTGTGGCTTCGAGAATTGTTTCAATCCCCGGGTGCGAGCAGCCGACCAGTAATACCAGGCCCTTCGGCGTCCGGATCACCAACGAGAGCTCGCGAAGTTCCAGCGTACCGGGGACCTTCGAGACAGTTGAAACGATCGCCATCCCCGGGGCGACTTCGGTGAGGCTATCGACCCAGGAAAAGTTCGCCTCAGGCCACGGACTGCCGAACCTGAGTTGTGCCGGTGAGAGTCCGTTGAAGTACCGCATCGAATCGGACAGGGTGGAATCGCGACGATAGAAGGTGCCGGGGAGGGCTGCACCAAAAACCCCGAACCCTTCGCGTGGGGCATAGATCTTGACGTGCGGATTGACCTGAAGGAGGTAATTCAGGCCAGCCGTGTGATCCCCGTGGCGATGCGAGACGACCACCAGGTCGAGCCGTCGCAGATCGATGCCGAGCGTCTTCACGTTGCGCGCGAACACCTCCGCATTGTTGCCGGTATCGAAGAGCACCCGTTTTCCGCCATACTCCACCAGCGCGGCGAATCCCCAGTCGCGGGTGAGACCCTGGCGGTTGCCGAAAGCGTCATACAGGATTGTGATTCGATTGGTGCCTGGCGGGGGAGAAGCAGCTGTCACGTGAGGCAGGACGGACACGACGAATGCAAGGCACAGGAGCTTATGAAGTCGCATGAATCGATTCTCCGCGGCACGCACCGAGGCGGAAATGTCCGAGGCTGCCGTTGTGCGCTTCACAAGGCGCGGCGTGCTAGACCTTCGCCCGGGACTGCTCGTCGGCTCCAGGAACTGGTGAGGCGGCTGTGTCCGCTGGGAATCGATGGCGCCAGATGGCCCAGACGTGGCACTCTGCGTGGCGCTCCTTGGGATATTGCCCGCGAAGCGTGGCCTGCACTTCCCGCGCTCGGGTAAGGTCGGGAAGAAGCCCGAGCTCCGAAAGTTCTCCATTCACGAACACTCCCTCGAAGCCACCGCAATTGGTCAAGGCACTGACATCCCCGTAAACATCGACCAAGTCGAAACCGGCGAAGGCGAACCCGGGGAGAGTCACGGCCGCCAGATCGGCTGCGGCCGGATTTTGGATCACCGCCAGAATGTTGAGCCGGCTCTCCGTGGAAATTCGCTTCAGCAGGTACTCGAGCGAGCGGAAAAAGAACACCTGATAGTCGGCATGGACGTTGTAATCCCAGTCGGCTGCCGTGAGCTCCTCGGGCACCGTAGGGCATAGCATCGTGTCCAAGGAGACAACTTCCCGAAGCTGAGAAAGGCCCGACCAAGCTAGGTAACGGTCCCAGCCTTGCCCGACACTCGGATCGAATGGCCGTTTGGCAATAAAGAGCGGTTGCATGCCGCGTAAAGCAGCGCGTCAGCCCGGGCGTCGCCTCCGCTTGGCCGCCTTGGCACCTTCCTTGCCCAGCGCCGTCCGCGTCTTCCTCGGCAATCGGGAAATGGTTCGCTTCCGTCTGGCAGCCTTGACGGCCTTCTTGATGTTCCTTCGTGCGGCTGCCTTCTGCTTCGTCGTAGCCATGTACCCTCCATAACCAGTGCCATTTGCGGGTTAGGTGCCTCGGTTTCCGGCGCCCCGGTCTCGTGGCCGGGTACCCCTCCGCTGCGCCTGCTCGTAGGCCGCCATCGTAGCCCGCACCTCCTCGAGCAGCGCCCGCTGGTCCACCGCGGCTTGGCGCGCCTCCTCGGCAGCTTCGCGCGCGGCTTCGGCCGCCCCCCGTGCTTCCTCGGCAGCGACCCGAGCCCGTTCAGTCGCGTTCCGAAGCGTCTCCGACTCCATGCGACCGCGTTCAGCACGGCTGCGGCCTTTCTCAGCAGAGGCGCGGTCGTCTTCCGCAAGCCCGCGCGCATCTTCAGAGGACGTGCGGCCTTCCTCGGCGATCGCCCGTTGGTCCTCGGCCTGCTGGCGCGCAGCCTCGGCGCGCTCACGTGTGTGCTCGGCTTCGGAAGCCGCGTGCACACTCCTGCGTCGGGGATCCCGACGGCGTTCACTCACGATACTCTCCGATCGACCAGGCCTGGCGATGCACGCGCCGGCGACTGGAGTAGCACCGAGGCTTGGCTTCGAGCACGTGAGGCTGTGCTTTCGGCCCCACGAACGTGATCAGCAGGGGACAGACCTCGGTCGCGGTTTCGAACAAGACTCTCGTGGTATCTGACTGGCTGATGCCGGCTTCGGCCCGGGCGAAATGAGCCCAGACGGAGAGATCATAGGGATGGTCGCGATACGTCCGAATAGCCCAGTCAACCGCTCCGGAGGCAACGGACAGGCGGCTGAGCTCAGCAGTATCCCGGCTCAGTGCTGCTGAGAGAAAGCGTTGGCCGGGAGCATTGTAGACAGACCAAGGTGACGATGCTGAGTAGGGTTGAACCACCCAAACGGCCGCGGCCGTCAGCCCCAAGAAGGCGATGGTGAGTGAGGCGGAGATCCGGGTCTCTGTCATGGCCCCTCCGACGCGCCGCAGGAGCTGGCCGGGCTCCCCTGCGTGAGCCTGGTTCTGCTCTTACTGAAGTATGCGAGACCGCCCTGCCGACGCCAGGCGCCCGTCCGACAGCCTGCGCATCAGCGGCCTGCGCTTGGTTAGGTCCCTCGCTCCAGGCGCGACGGTCGGTACAGGATCAGCGTCGCAAGCGCCACTACAGCAGCTGCGGCTGCGGCTGGTGCCCCGGTCAGGAAGTAGCCCACTAAACAAACCAGAGCCGCTCCCTCGGTAGCAGCCCAGAGTACGATCGCGGCCCCACGGTTCTCGGCCGCCGCCCAATATGCATCGGGCGTTTGCTGAGCGCGTGGTTCGGGAACCCGCCGACGCAGGATGGAAGCGGACACCAGCACGAGACCCATCCCGATCGCCGGCAGGACAATACCCAGCATTTCGCTACCTCCGGGTGCAGGCCCGCGAACGTGAACCATGAAGGCAAAGGTGCCTCCCGCGAGCAGCACGCCCCCGACCAGGGCGGTGTGTATGAGCCTGACGACTTGCGCCGTTCTTGGAGTGTCGCCGGTCCGGTCCAAGGTTACTCCTTCCGCGGAGCATGAGCTCGGGCAAACGGGCGTGCTCTACATGCGAGAGAGGACCAACTTCGCGAATGTGGCGGCCGCGCCGTCCACCTTGGGCGGGGCCAGCTTGAAATCCACGACGCCGACGTCGATCTCGTGCCCTAGGCAGCCTCGCCGAGGCCGGACACGGGGACGGCCTGCTTGGCGCTGGCCAGCGTGCGGAAGAGTGCATCGTCGTAGGTGGTCACGCTGACGCTGACGCCGACCGCCTTGCTCTCGTCCTGGCTGTCCCACTGGCACTGCGAGGACGTGGAGGTGGTCTGCTTCACGCCCGGCTTCATCGCTACGCGGAGCGCCTGCTGAATCTCGGTGGGCGTCAGCAGGGCGCAAGCCCGAAACGCTCCAACAGGGCCGTGCAGCGGGCGGAACGACAGCCATCTCGTAATCCGCCCCGGCAAAGGCTTGCACGGCTTCGAGCGAATCGAACCACATGAGGGTCACAAACTCCACCGAATTTGCAACTGCACACCAGGAAAGGCGAGGGCAAGGCGACGAACGGTCGGGAAGGTAACGCCGGCTCGTTGCCGCACCGTTGCGGTTGAAAGCAAAGGGTCTACGCGCTGCCTAAAGAGAGGCCATGAGGTGCTGCTGCCAGAGCGGGCGAATCAAGTCGGCGGCTTGCTCTGCTCTGGCCTGCTCCGCCGCCCCATCTCGCTCGGCGTGACATCGTAGATCCCCCCTCAAGTCCGTAACAGCGGAAGAAGCACGGTCGCACCGTCCATCAGGGCGTGTGCAAGGGCAAACGGGATCAGGCGCCGAAGTCGCAGGTACAGGAAGGTTTGGAAAAGGGAAAGCGGCACCGACGACAACAGCCGAAAGGCCATGAACTTCGTATCAAAGGTCAACGGCATGACCACATGTTGCGCCGACCAGGCGAACGCTACCATTGCGATCGCCAGGCTCGTACTCCGGCAAAGAACCTGGAAGCGGGGTACCAGGTACCCGTTATATGTCATCTGCTCGGTCAGGCCCCAGATGAACGGCCATATCAGCACTCCATAGAGAGCGGCTGGTAATGGCAGGTGTCCAAGCAGGTAGGGCGGCGCGGGCCTCGCGTACAACAGCCAACCGGCGCCGAAGGTGCCACAAAAAATGAACACCAGGCACACCGGGATCAGTGCGAAGCCGAGTGCTACATCGCGTCCGAGCCGCCTTCGCTCGACGCCGACAAGATCGAACAGGCGGATGCCCTCATGACGCGTGAGCCGCCACAGCAGTGTCAGGCATCCAGCGTCGATCAGGGTCCCGTACACCGGCAGCCACGCCCCAGCGTCATGCCAGGGAGTCGGGGACGAGCGCAGGACGAAGACGGCCGCGACCAGCGCCTGCGCTCCAACCGCACACCCGGCGCGCGCGAATAGCATTAGCGCGGGCCCGCGCCAGGTCAGTGTCGCCGCGTCCCGCCGCCGAACGAGGGCGTCGTGGGAATTCGGCTCCATCGCGGAATAGTAACCGGAGCTTCGGGCCCCACCGGCACCGCGACCATACGCTGTGTCACCGGAGGTACTCCGATGGCTCTACCAGCCGCATCCCTGCGTGGGACCGAACGAGCTCTCGGAGAATCGGCGTGTGACCCTGACCGATGATGAGGAGAATCCGGTCCCCGGGATGGGCGATGGTGGCCAGATTGGCGAAAATGCGCAAGTTCCGATCATACCACTGAGCGACGGTGCGTGCACCGATGTAGCGATCGCCGGCACCGACGGTCGCCATGTCGGCGTACGGTTGATGGGCGTGCAGAATGTTGACCGGGTCATTCATGAAGCGCAGGTTGGCCTCAATGGTCTCGTCTCGCTGCATGCGGTCGAGCGCTTGAACCACGTCCGCGATCGTGCGCTGGAAGCGCCGGACGAAAGCGGTATCGTGTAGCTGGGCATAGGCCAGCACCGAATCGATCCCCAGGTCTTCCTGGAAATCGACGGGAAACAGCTGTGGATGATGGAACCGAGCCGCCAACCGAAAGCCGAGTTGATGGATCTCATTGCGGGTCAGGGTGAAGGTGCCCGCGAGGTACCGGCGATACTCGGCGTTGATCGAGTCAGCCTCACTCGCGACTCGCTCCACCGCGATCTTGGTCGGTCGAAAGCGACCGAGCCGAGTGACGACCTCCTCGATCTCACTCTGGCGAGTAGGTGTGAGCACATCGATGCCCTGAAACTTGGCATAGTCGGCGTTGGGGGTGGCAAAATGAAAGACGCCGAGGATCATGACTTGAACTGCCTCGGGAACCGGACTCCGGCCTTGCGGCGACTGCGCCTGGGAAGGTGAGACTCGACCGACCATGAGCACGACGGCGAGTGAAACGAAATGCCGAGCCAACGGCTGTCTCATAGGGACTCGAAGGTAGAACAGCGAAAAGCCAGTCGCCTAACGAGGTGCAAACCAGCTGCAGGCCCTCAGGCGCGCCCCACACCAATTGACGCTTCCGCTGCTTGGCCTCGGGGAGCGCCGCGCCCACACGGAGCGCCCGCCCGCCCCGGCCTGGCGGCTGCATTTGCGGGTTAGGCAGCGCGCGCCCGAAAGGCTGCGAGCTGTCAGGCTACCGCCGGCGCTCTTCACCCCGCAGCAAGACTCGCCGGCCGTTGCCGGTGTCCCGCACGGTGCCGGCATGGCGTGCTTACCCGAACGGGCTTCGGATCCCGGCGACCAGCACTCCGGCTGAGGATGCCGGTAATCCCTGTGCCACCCGACGGTCGGGGCGATCGCCACGTCCCAAGGGGCGACGATAAGGCAGGTGGAGAGCAAAAACGGTTGCCTTCCCGAATTCTCAGGGGCGAACGCGGATGATCGTCTTCCCCTTGCGTCGCTCGGTCGGGTAGAAGGCGGCGACGGCGTCGTCGAGGGTCGAGACGTTGCCGATGTTCGTCCGCAGTCGTCCGTCCCGCACCCGCTGGACGATCTCACGGAGTTGGGCGCGATCGGACTCGACTACGAAGTCGACTGCCAGGCCGTCGGCGGGCCGCGCCTCGGGCGGCCCGACGATGGACACCAGTGTTCCTCCGGCTCGAATCAGGCCTGCGGACCGCTTCCCGATGTCGCCGCCGATGACATCGAGCACCAGATGAACTCCGCCGACGTCTTCAAGGACGTCGTTCTCGAGGTCGACGAACGCGTGAGCGCCGAAGTCGAGCACCGTCTGACGGTCGGCGGCGCGTCCGGTGCCGATGACATAGGCGCCGAACTCACGTGCGAGCTGCGTCATCATCGACCCGACCGCGCCGGCCGCGCCGTGCACGAGGACGCTCTGCCCCGCCTGAAGGCGGCCGTGCTCGAACAGTCCCTGCCACGCGGTCAGGCCCGAGATCGGCAGGCTCGCGCCCACCGTGAAGTCGACGTCGCCCGGCAGCGGCGCGAGATTGCGTGCCTCAACGGCCGCGTACTCCGCCAGGGTGCCGTCGCGAGTCCAGTCCGTGAGGCCGAACACCCGCTGTCCCACCGCCAACCCCGTCGTGCCATAGCCCAGGGCGGTGACCACTCCGGCCAGCTCGTGCCCGGGAATCGACGGTGTTCGGTCACGGTCGAGGCGATCGGTCCAGGTCGAGGGCCACGCCAACTCAGTCGCGACGAATCCCGAGGCATGAACCTGAACGACGACGTCGTTTATCGCTGCCTGCGGCTCGGGCCGCTCCATCACCGTCATCCCGGCCGTTCTTGCAGCCTGGTCCGTCACGACGATCGCCTTCATGGGAAGTGTCTCCTCGGTCATCTTGCCTGTTGGTGCAAACGTTGCAGGGTTGGAAAGCCCGTTCGACATTCAATGCCACGGGCCGCGGGTAGCTTCCGAGAGCGAGAGTGGAACAGGCGGCGGCTTGACCATCATCAGATTAAACGAAGAGCTCTCCTCAATGGCCTGACCGGAGGGTGCCCCCGGCACGGCCGCGCGCGCCTGATCGGCCTGTCGGCTGCATGCGCGGGGGAGGCGACAGCTAGGCCGACGCTCCCAGCAGCACCCGTTGGTATTCCGCAAGCATCGCCGGGTCGTCCATAGAGCCGTGATGGTGGACTTGACGCCACACGCCGGCGCGCCGCCGGAACAGGCGGGTGGTCCGAATCGCCAGGGCGACCTGCCGCTCCCCAACTCGCACCGTGCCGCGTTCGCGCCCAATCGCATAGAACACGTCACCGACTTCGTGCAGCGTGTAGTCGTAAAACTCCACCTGGATCTTGGCCGGCCCCTGGACCAGCCTACGGTAGACCTGCTGCAACGCCGGCCAGCCTCGCACAATCCCTCCTACGGGATTGTCCATAACGACGTCCTCGCTCTGCTCCCAATTGCTCGCCAGCTCATCCAGACTGGCCGCATTGAACGCGGCGTAAAAGTGGGCGAGCGCCTGTTTCGGAGTGACGGGACTCCCGTGATACTCCGCCCCCGTGATGGGCTCCTGCTCCGGCTTCATGGTACTGACTCCAAGGAACTATGGGCTGTCCGTCTAACGACTGGCGTAGGCGGCAACCACTCAGGGATGGCGTCTACGGCTCGTCGACCACTCGGTCCGGCCTGTGCCCGCGCAGGCCGATGGCGACTCGTGCCGTCAACTCGCGCATGTCCACCGAGCCATCGGGTTCCCGTTCCAACCCATAGACCACGCGCGGGAAGTCCAGGGTGCGCTGGACAGCCCAGATCCGGTCGTGCTCGCTGGGCGGTAGGATCTCGGGGGGATCCCCGACCGCTACCCAGCCGATCGGCACGAGCCCGCCGACTGGTACTCGGGTACGCACATGCACCACGCCATTGATGCGCACTTCGGCTCCGCGACCGACCTGGGCTCCATGGAACACGGTGGCCCCCGTCGCTAGAAAGACTTCATCCTCGATGCGGCAGCCATAGAGGGCGGCGCGCGGTCCAACTAAGACGTAATCACCAACCGTGAGCGCGTGCTCCGGCGTGGCGCGGAGGAGGGCGTGCTCGCGGATTATCGTCTGGCGCCCGATGAGGATTGGCATGCCCTCGGCGACCAAGACGGCGCCGAAGGCGACGCAGCTCCCGCTTCCCACGCGCACGTCACCGCAGAGGACCGCAGTGGGTGCGACCCAGGCGTCCTCGGCGACGCGGGGACGCTGGTGGCGATGCTCTAGGAACATGGAGGGACTCCAGGCAACCTAGGGTTGCGCCTAACGACCGGCTGCATACGCGGGTTAGGCGGCTGCGCTGCGGACGCTGTCTGACTTCAGAATCACAGGGCCGAGGCGAGGTATCCCTGGCGGAACCGCCAGTCTTCAACTGCCTCGGCCGGACTCCCCAGATCGTAGGTCGTACCGTCCGTGCACCACACCACCCTATCGGCAACTTCCCACAGTGTCGGGACTTCATGCCCGGTGACCACGACGGCACAGCCCCCCTTTGCGAGGCGGCGCAACAAGTCGGTTAGCGTTTCTCGGTCGTAGGGAGCGAGGCCCCGATACGGTTCATCGGCTAGCAGGCAGGCCGGGCAACGTAGCAGGGCGACTGCCAGTTCAGCCCGCCGGAGTTCACCTTGAGAGAGTGCGGCCGGCCTCTGCCTTAGATGGGACTCAAGGCCAGTGATGCGGACCACCTCTGTCACATCCTGTCGGTTCCAACGCCGCGTTACACTGTCCAGGTGCTCACGCACGGAGTATCCAGGTGAGAGGAGCGCACGGTCGGGCAGATAGAACAAGCCCTCCTCAGCGAGCCGATACAGCTGAGCGTGCTCGTGGAGGTGTCCGCGGAATTGCACCGTACCATGGTCGGGACGCATCCACCCGGCGGCG
This sequence comes from Gemmatimonadales bacterium, assembly GCA_036556025.1. GTDB lineage: Bacteria > Gemmatimonadota > Gemmatimonadetes > Gemmatimonadales > GWC2-71-9 > CAVVWJ01. Next base: position 50,615 of record DATBKD010000042.1, read on the forward strand.
ATCTTCACCAGTGTGGACTTGCCGATCCCGTTTCTCCCCACAAGTGCCGTGACACACCCTGGTTCCGCCCGGAGGGTGGCGGCCGTCAGAACGGCTTGGCCACCAAACCGTTTTCCGATGCACTCCGCAACGAGCACCGGCGTCACAATCGCGCGACTAGCCATACGGTAATCTCGGCGAGAAGAGCCGGAAGCAGCGCGAGTCCCGCCATAGCGGCCTCGGGGACGCCGAAGTTCGCCAACAACAGGTGCTCATTGCGGCGCCTTGTCTCAAGTAGGCCGAGGAAGCCAACGAGCAGCACGAAAAGGCCAGTTCCCCGAGGGGTCAGCGGGACTAATCCGCGGTTTCCCACTCCCCCACCACCCGCGAGAGCAACGAGCAGCCTGGCGCCGAGCCAGAGGTACAAGGCTCGTCGGAGCAGTCCCACGGTAAAGCGCCGATCCGGAAGACGCACGCTGTAGCAGGTCCCTCCTCAAGCGGGGTTGTTGGTGCAGCGGCCTAACGACCTGCGCATCAGCTGCACGCGGCAAGCTTTCCGCCGGCACAATCATTTCGTTCCCTTACCAACATCGGCGCCACCCGCCCGAGCGGAGCCCACTCGGAAGCGCTTGTCGGCTGCATGCGCGGGTTAGGCGCCGGTCCCCGCTGAGGAGTTAATCGCAGCTTACTCGCGCCCGGCAATGGCCTCCACAGCCGCATATTCGACCTTCCTTCCCGTGTGGCTGTCGAAGATGCGACGGTGCGCCTCGTAAGACCACGGGCCCGTGCGGGTGTAGTAGTCCGCCACCCAGGCTTGCAGCAGCTCGAACTTCGCGTCCTGCTCCTCGATGGAGGCATACTTGTGCGGTTCCCAGGGCCGGCGCCGGTTGTTTGCCAGGCACGCCGCCAGGCCAGGGTTGAGAAAGATGAGTTCTGTACACTGGGCGGACGCGACTTCTATGAGCTCCCCGTAGCAGCCCTCGATGACCCAGGCATCATGCTCAGAAAGAAATTGGCGCAGTGACGCCGCGATGGCATCAGCTGCGCGCTGGACTGCGACTTGCCCCGGCTCCCACACGATGGAGTCGAGGTCTAAGTGCTGGAGGCGGTGCTTCGCCGCAAGGGTGGAAGCAAGCGTGGTTTTACCCGACCCGGAGTTACCGAAGACGAGAACTCTCATGATCCTCGATCGACCAGCGCCTAACGACCGCGCATCAGCTGCGGGCCATCATGGCCGCACCCGCACAATCCTTTGCTCCACAGCGCAACAGCGGCGCTGGTCACGGATGATTCTAGCTAGCGCGCGAAGGGCTT
>DATBKD010000043.1:0-22956 GCA_036556025.1 Gemmatimonadales bacterium
GCTATCAGCTAACAGCTATCAGATGTCAGCTATCAGATGTCAGCTATCAGATGTCAGCTATCAGATGTCAGATGTCAAGCTTATGGGTGATAGCTGTTAGCTGATAGCTGTTAGCTGATAGCTGATAGCTCATACCTTGTATGCCACCAACACGCCATCCCTGATCGGGACGATCGACCAGATCCACTGGTCGCTCTCCCGGATCAGACGGGTGAGCTCGCGGACGCCCTGGGTCTCCGCACTCCGGTCGGCCTGGTCGAGTACCTTACCGCTCCAGAGCAGGTTGTCTACGATCAGCACGCCTCCCGGCCGCAGGCGCGACGTGATCACCGGCAGCGAGCCGGGATAGCCGCTTTTGTCGATGTCGTTGAAGATGAGGTCGAAGGATCCGCTCATTCCTCGCAGGGTCTCCACCGCCTCACTATTGTGGAAGTGTACCAGATCGTCGTACCTCAGGGCCGTGAGATGCCGACGGGCATCCCGCGAGAGCCGTTCGTCCCACACCACATGGTGCACCTCCCCGCCGCCATTCTCTCGCACTGCCCGCGCGAACCATGCCGTGGAGTAGCCGAACCCGGAGCCCAGCTCGAAGACCCGTCGCGCGCCGATCATGCGGGCGACCAGATAGCAGAGCTGCCCCGACGCCGGGCCAATAATCGGGAAGTGGGTGGAGGCTGCCTGGCGCTCCATGGCCTGGAGCTCCTGCGGCCGGGGAGGGACCAGGGCGTCGAGGTAGGCGGAGATCTCGGGGGCGAGAATGTCCATGGGGATCCTCTTCCGGCTGTGGACTGAGCCAACCTGACGGTGGGGAACGTTAATCGAGTAGCCCTACCCCGCCGGGGGATCGCATGCTCCGCCCAGGATTCGCCCTGCTCACACTGTACCTCGCCTCGTTGTCGGCCTCGACGGTCGAGGCACAGGTGCGGGACCGCCTGGCCCGCCCGGTCACCGGATCGCCGGCGCTCACTCAGATGGTTCGCGATCGGGAGAACACGCTGGCCCGGCCGATGGCGCCACCCACCAACCTCACCGCCACCGGTACGCCCGCCACAGCCTCGCTCCGTTGGGATGCGGCCCCGGGCGCGACCGGCTACTACGTGAGCCGGACGGACGCGGCAGGAGCCACGGCCAAGCTCACCCCGACGCCTCTCGCGGCAACCAGCTTCGAGGATCGAAGCGGCGGAGTGAGGCCGGGCACCGGGTACGTCTACCACGTGACCGCGGCCTATCCCGATGGTGGCCTCGGCACCGCGGAGCTGTCGTTCACGGCGCCTGCCGCGGCGGTTCCGACGGAACTGCGACTGGAGGGGCAGGGCGAGGCGCGCAAACTGGTGTGGTCACCCGTGGCGGGCGCCGCGTCCTACGTCATCGTCGAAAGCTGGACCCAGGCCATCCCCGTCACCGTGACCTCTCCGGACGGCCGATCCACCACGACGAGAACCGACTACTACACCCGAACCAACACCTACGTCGTCACGGCGACACAGCAGTCGGCGCCGACCAACGGCCAGGGCATCGTGAATCACGTATTCGCGGTGGGGGCGCAATATCCGCCCAGTGGCGTGACCGCGCCGCAATCCCAGTGGCCGCACATCACCGTGCCCTGAGCCGGCCAACCGATCCCACTCCATCGCGGAGACCATCGGCCCACCACTGGTGCCTGGCGAATGTCCCTTGCACCGGGTGGGACGGCGGCTTATAGAAGAAGAACCCCCTACCAGAACCAGACCGGCTCCACAGCATGGAGCCGAGGCGGATCAGTTATGACCCCATCACCCACGGCACCCAGTGTCACGCCGACGGACCAGGTGCCCGTGGTCCAGGGCGTCGGCGAGCAGTCGGAGTCACGAGGCTCGGTCAGACAAAAGAAGCGGTGCTTCGTGGTCATGGGATTCGGCATCAAGACCGATCTGGCCACCGGCCGAAAGCTCAACCTCGACAACGCCTATCGGAACATGATCAAGCCTGCGGTGGTGCAGTGCGGGCTCGATTGCGTCCGGGCGGATGAGATCCCCCACAGCGGCAACATCGACCTCCAGATGTACCGCGAGCTGCTCACCGCCGACGTCGTCATTGCCGACATCTCCACCGTCAATCCCAATGCGATTTACGAGCTCGGAGTGCGGCACGCGCTCCGGCCCTGGACCACGGTGGTGATCTCCGAGTCCGAGCTCAAATACCCCTTCGATCTGAACCACATCCTGATCACCAGCTACACCCATCTCGGCGACGACATCGGAGTGAGCGAAGCCCGGCGATTCACCGAGCAGCTGAGCAGCAATCTGGAGGAGATTCTCGAGCGCCCTATTCCGGACAGCCCGGTGTACACCTTTCTCGCGGATCTATCACCGCCAACGCTGAAGGAGGAGCAGCGGCAGGCGGCCGCGGAAGCGGTGGAGGCTCTCGGTCAGGCGGTAGGCCGCTCACCTTCGGTCGCCAGTGAGTCCACGCTGGCCAGCCTGATCGAGCAAGGCGAGACGGCGATTCGGCGCAGCGACTTCCCCGGCGCCCGCGAGCGGTTCCGGGCGGCAGTGTCGCTCTGCAACCTGCAGGCAAGCCGGCGTCCCGGCGCTGTGCGGCACGAGCCGTACCTGGTCCAGCGGCTGGCCCTCACGACCTACAAGGCGGCCGAGCCGGATCCGGTGACCGCGCTGAACGAGGCGCTTCAACTGCTGGAGCCGCTCTCCCCCGACGACACCAATGATCCCGAGACGGTCGGCGTCGTCGGGGCGATCCACAAGCATCTCTACGAGCAGGGCCAGGGCGAGGAGCACTTGCAGAAGGCGATCGGGTGCTACAGCCGCGGGTACTATCTTCGCAGCGATCTGTACAACGGGAGCAACCTGGCGGCCCTGATAACTCTTCGCGCCGCATCGCCACTGGACTCCACCGACCAGGAGAGGGTGGCCGACCTGGTGGGTGCCAATCGGATCCGGTCCGAGGTGCTGGATCTCTGCCAGAAGGAGCTGGTCAAGATCGAGGCGCGGCTCAACTCGGCGGTGGACCACGAGTCCCGGGAGCACCAGGTGCAGCAGGACGCGGATCGGCGGTTCTGGTGTATCGCCAGCATGGCCGGAGCGAATTACGGCCTGGGAAACTGGCCGGAGTTCGAGAAGCTGCGGAAGGCGGCGCTGAGCCTCAAGACCGCGGACTGGATGGTCAGCACGTTCGAGAAGTATCTGGCGATGTTGCGGGGGCCGCTGGAGGCGCACGGCCATCTGTTGAGCCCGCCGTGGCAGGCGCAGCCAGGTGCCTCGTCCTGATCGCGCTCCGACTCTACCGCTGTACCCCCCTACCGCCTTACCGCTATGGTCTGGAAGCCCTGGCGAGGAGCGCTGTGCCAGCTTGGCGGTCGGCCCCGCCAGGTGATGAGCGCCACCAGGCGCCACCAGCTATGGAGCTGGCGGAGCCCGAGTTGCTCGAGCACCGCGATGCCGGCCAAACGCAGCATCTGCTTGACACCGCGGTACCGGTGGAACGACAGCTCCTCCAAGAGGAGGGTTGCAAGCGAGAGGCAAAGGCTGTAGGCGAAGGCTACACCGAGGAACAGAAGCAGGAGCCGCAGCTCCACCAATCCGAGCATCCAGCCCAGCGGCAGAATGACGTACCCGGCAATCTCCACCAGCGGCGCCAGGTATTCAAAGAACATGAAATAGGGCATTGCAAGCAGGCCGATCTGCGCGAAGCCGCGATTGACCAGCATCACTCGATTGTGATCCATCGTTTCGCCCAATCCCCGCTGCCACCGCTCGCGCTGCTTGCGGAGATCCGTGAGAGTCTCCGGACATTCGGTCCAGCACACCGGATCAGGCACAAAGATCACCTTGTAGCGCCGGCGTGCACTGCGCAGCCACCGGTGCATCCGGACGATCAGATCCATATCCTCCCCGACGGTATCCGATCGATACCCCCCCATCTCCACCAGGACATCCTTGCGGAACAGGCCAAATGCGCCAGAGACGATCATGAGCGCGTTCAGCTCAGCCCAGGCCACCCGACCATAGAGGAAGGCCCGCAGATATTCGAGGACCTGGCTCGCGCCTACGAACGTTTTGGGCAGGCCGACCGCGGTGGCACCCTCGGCGCCGAAGCTACAGCCGTTGGCGATCCGGACCGTGCCGCCGGCTGCTACCGTCTCCCCAGGGTCAAGCAGGATGGCATTCATCAGGGCTGCCATCGCGTCGACCTCGACGATGCTGTCCCCGTCGATCACGCAGACGTACGGCGCTGATGCCAGGTTGATACCGGCATTGTTCGCGTCGGCCTTGCGTCCGTTCTCCTTGTCCAGCACCCAGAGCCCGGGATACGCCCGACTCCAATAGATCCCGCGCACCGGCTTACACTTGATCCGTTGCCAATAGACTCGGGGCGTGAGCTGGAGTCCGAACTCCGCGATCAGCCGCTGGAGCGTGTCGTCGGTGGAACCGTCATTCACCACGACCAGCTCGAGTCCGGGATACCGGAGAGCGAAGAGCGACCGCACCGAATCGATGATGGTCTTCGCCTCATTGTAAGCCGGAACAACGAGGGAAATGGGTGGTGCCAGGCCCGACTCGCGGATATTCCTGAAGTCCTCCACGGCGAGCGCACGTACGCGGCGGCGCACCGCGCGGAAGGCAAGGAAGAGCTGAAGCAGATAGAGAGTATTGATGACTGCGAAATAGCCGCTGACCAGAAGCGACAAGAGAGCCAACTCGCTCATGCCGCACCCTCCTCGCGAGCCGACCCCATGAACAGAGCCTGGGCAGCCATGTCTCGAACGAACGGATTGGCGTCGCGCAGGCAGCGGCGCAGCCCCATCGTACCGGCCTCGCCCATCGCCGAGATCGCCGCCGCCGTGTGATGACGGACCCAGTACGCGGGATCGCCCATAGCTTGCTGCAGCCTAGGGATGGCTCGCTCATCGCCCAGGCGGCCGAGGGACCACGCCGCCAGAGCCCGTGCAGGCCACTCGGGATCTTCCATCGCAGCCAAACATGTGGTGACCGATTCCGCGGACGGCACAATGTAGCCCAGGGTCCGCAGGGCCTCGATTCGGACCTCTGGATCGGAGTGCACGGCTAAAGCTCGAACGGCTGCTGGATCTGCCGCGAGCCCGAGTCGGCCGGTGACCTGGAGCAGAGCCTTGGTCATGGCCGGCGACTTGGAGCGGTGGAGCAGCGCACCGATCCGGGATACGCTTGCTGGACCCATCCGGACCAGCGCCATGACCAGGAGCAGATTGCCCCACTCGCCTGTGGCCTCGATCGTGTCGACGATGGAGTCGAGTCGGTCCACGGCCTGAAGATCGGCGAGCGCGGCGATGGCTTGGCGCCGCACCCGCGAGTCCCGGTCCACCAGCCGCGCAACCAGCAGGGGAGCAGTCTCGGCCAACCCCAGGCGGCCGACAATGGCGCACGCCTCGGCGCGATCCGCCGGGGACCAGGCCCCAAGCCGAGCGACCTGCCAGTCCACCAGGCCGGCGCGACGCAATGCCCACTGAGCGCGCTCCACCGCATCGCCCGGCAGCGTCGGCAGTAACCGAATGCAGCACCGGAAGAGCACCCGTCGATCGAGCGCGCTCAGGAAAGTGAGCCCGTCGAGCTCCTGCGGGGAAGGATCGCGATCGGCCCAGCTCTGCAGCATCTGCCCCAGCATCTGCTCCAGCTCCTGGGCCCGCGTCGCCCGGTGGTTGCGCCACCAGGCGCAGAGTGGGAGGACGACTGCCAGGATCCCGGCTATCGCCAGCAAGATCAGGAGCGGTCCGAACTCTCGCGCCATCACCACCGCTGGACCACTCGCAGACTGTAAGAGTCCTGCCGAGCGTTGTTGGATCGGCTCTGATGAGCGTAGGCCACTTCGAATCCCATCCGAGCCGTGAGGAAGTGACGCCAGGCGCCGCCGATGGTGTGAGCGCGGAACTCGCCGATCAGCTCGCGCGACGGTTGAGTGAAGGACTCTGCCCCCGCTGCCGCGACGACCCGGATCAGGTTCGCCGCGCCGTAGATATACCCCAGCGTCACGGAGCCGCCGTCATTCCCGACCGCTCCTTGAGTGCCGTTGAACCGGGTGCTGGAATAGCGATAGCGGCCGCCTAGAAGCCAGTGTCGTCCGGCGTAGAGCTCGAGGCCGGGGCCCGCCTGATGCACCCGAGCATCCTGGAAATCGAGGAATCGGTAGTCGGCCGAGAGCACCAGGCGCGACGCTATCTTGTGGCTGAGTCCCATGCCATAGGCTTGCTGCGGCAGCAGGGCCGCGCCGGGTGCCAGGTATGCCGACCATTGAACCTCCAACGGCGGTATGAGACGGAGAGCAAGCTCGCCGCCGAAGCGCGCCTCGGTACTGTTGAGCTTTTCCTGCAGAGTGGCGGCGGTGCGCCAGCGCAGGCGATCGGACGCGCAACATCCCAACGAGATCGTCACGCCGTTGGTCGACTCCTGATTCGACAGTTGCTCGCCGTAGTACTCCAGGTCGGCCTGCCAGCGGGAGAGGGTCGCCAGACGACGGAGGCCCTCGCGCGCGCGGGCATCGCTGGGATCGATCTCGATCACCTCGGAGAAGGAGCCGCGCGCCTTGCGCAGATCTCCGGTGAGCTCAGCCGCGTGGCCCAGCCGGACGAGCACCTCGGGGTCGGAGGGGTGGGATTGATTCAAGCTCTGGAGAATCGTGAGCGCCGCGACTCCGTGGCCTCGCCAGAGATGTATGTCGGCCAGGGCAATCCGGCTGTCGTAATCGTCAGGTTGCTCCGCGAGCAGCTGCACGAATGCCGATTCAGCCGCCTCGAGCTTGCCAGTCCAGCTCTCGAGCTTGGCGACCCAGAACCGGTCCTCGAGGTTCCCGGGATCGCGCTGGACCAGCGCCTCATAGGCTCTGAGGGCCTCGCCGAACCGTTGGTCTCGACGCAGCTGCTCCGCGCGGAGGCGCAAGTCAGAGGAGGTCGCGGCGGTAACCTGGGCGGCCGCCGGCCCGGTGCAGCAGAGGGCCAGCGGTACCATGACCGCTACACAGACAAGTGCAGGAAGACCGCGACGGGTACCGGGCAGCATTGCTCCCCTGGGAAGGAATCCAGGGTAGCGGCTGCAAGGGGAATGCCCCCAGGCTGGAAAGGCAACTCAATTGCTTGCAATCACTTGAACCCACCGGAGAGGGAAGCCGGATCAGGCGGGGTGCGGAAACTCAGGCCTAGTGCGGCGGGCGAGTAAGGGCGGGAAGGGCGGGAAGGGCGGAAAAGGCGGGAAGGCAGCTCGTCATCCCGAGATAGCTCATCCTCGCCTCCCTTACCGTCCTTCCCGCCCCTTACCGTCCTTCCCGCCTTCCCGCCCTTACCGTCTTTCCCGCCCTACCGCCCTATCGCCTTACCACCTACATCTCACTGCCATGTGCCTCGTCCTGATCGCGCTCGACTCGCACCCCGACTATGCCCTGATCGTCGCGGCCAACCGGGACGAGTTCTACGACCGGCCAACCGCGCCGGCAGAGTTCTGGAGCGACAGCCCGGAGGTGATTGGCGGACGAGATCTCAAAGCAGGTGGGACCTGGCTGGGCATCGACCGGTCGGGGCGGTTCGCCGCGGTGACCAACTACCGGCAGGGAGAGCGCGAAGCTGCCGCTCCCCGCTCCCGCGGATATCTGGTCAGCGACTATCTCAGTACGGCGACCGACGCATCGGCTCATCTGGAGCGCGTCGAGCGGGATGCGGCGCTCTATAACGGTTTCAACCTGATCCTAGGAGACGCTTGGGAGCTCCTCTACTACTCCAACCGCGAAGGGAGTCGGCGGCGGCTCGGCCCGGGGGTCTATGGGCTCAGCAATCATCTGCTGGATACCCCATGGCCCAAGGTGACGTCGGGCAAGACCGCGTTGAGCGCGCTCCTGGGGGGCGGGTCCGAGCTGATTCCTGACCTTCTCGACCTATTGTCGGACCGAAGACAGCCGCCGGACGACTCGTTGCCTCAGACCGGCGTGAGTCTCGCCTGGGAGCGGCTCGTCTCGGCGGCGTTCATCAGCTCCGGCAGCTACGGCACTCGATCTTCCACCGTGTTGCTGGTGGGTCGAAATCGCGGTGTCATCCTGGTCGAGCGCAGCTTCGGTCCCAAGGGCCGGCGAACGGGCGAGGTTCGTCACGACTTCCAGCTGTCCAGCAGACCTGCCGGAGCCCGGAGGGCCGGATCTCCATGAGGATTCGGCCGACTGACGGGGAAACCGAGAGCGGCACGATGCCGGCTACGATCATTGCGCCCCGAGCTGCGGCGTACGCTAGAACGCCAGCTTCACCCCCTTGCCCGTCGCCGTACCACCACCCTCGGCCGGCTTGCCCGCGGTATCAAACTGGTCGTACTTGATCTTCGAGCTGAACGACTTGCCGTCCTTGGAAAGCGTGATCCGCTCCACGAACACGCCGCGGCCCGCCGGACCCCAGCCGCTGCCTTTGGTGATCTCCTCGAACGCCGCCGGCGGCTTGGTCACGTAGAACTCGTACTTGGCCTCATACTCCAGGTCCCCGACCTTGCGCCAGATCCCGTATGCCGGCGGCACCGGCGGGGCCGCGTCATAGTTCGACGACTCCGTCATGGTCCCGCCCTGATTAAACGAATACATGAACTCAAGGTCCTTGATCGGGGCGAACGCGCCACTGGCAAATTGAAGCTGCGCGCGCCACTCACCCTGCAGATCAGCCGCAGCGGGGTCGTTTGCCACCGACCGCGCCGGTTGCATGCGGCCGGCTACGCCGAGCAGGACGATCAATCCCAACAGGACCACAGTCGATGTCGTGCGCATCGGAAGTCTCTCCGCTGGATGGTTCTGGCCGCAGCTACTTGAGCGACAGGATCCACTTGACGACGGCGTGCAGGTCGGGATCCGGCAGCTGCGGGTTGGGAGTCATGGGAACCTGGCCCCACACGCCTGATCCGCCGTTCTTCACCTTCTCGACGAGCTGAGCCTCCACATCTTTGCCCCGGTACTTGGCGGCAACGTCCTTGAAGGCCGGCCCCACGACCTTGTGGTCCACCGCGTGGCATGCGGTACAGCCGTACTTCGCCGGCATGTCCTCCGGTTTCACCGAGGCTTCCGCCGGTTGAGCCTTGGCCGAGTCGGTCTTGGCCTGCTCGGCTCCTGACGGAGACGCCTTTTCCTCCGCGGCCGGTCCCGGCGGCGTGGGCGCGGGCGGCGTGGCGGTAGCATTGCCGCCGGGTAACCATGAGGTGGTCGGAACAACGGGCGGAACCGCCTGGGCCTTGATGTAGGCCACCAGCATCCACACACCGTCCGTGCCGATGACTCCGCCGTAGGCCGGCATGCCCTTGGGCCGCCCGTAGTAAATCGAGTTGAAGATGTCTTCGTCGGTTCCGCCGTAACGCCAGCGGCCATCGACCAGACTCGGCCCCACCCAGCCGATGGCGCCGCCGCCATGACAGCCGTCGCAGTTCATCGAGCCGAACAGGGTCGCACCAGCATTGGGATCGAGCTTGGCGGGACGCTGGGCACTGAGGGCGTTGGCGGCTGGGTAGACGCCGCCGGCGGGGATCCGATCCTCGGACTTGACCTCCGGCCCGGTGGCATGGCCTTTGGTCCCTCCACCTGCTTTACAAGCGGCCGCGGCAACGAGCGCGCCCGCCATCATCGTCATGATGTGTCTGGTGGTTGGCATAGTTTGCTTTCTCCCCGTCAGAGCCCGAAGATCCAGACGATGCCGCCCTGGCTGGTATGCCGTCCGATGTCCTTATACGGATCGGATGGCGGGCGCACGTCTGCGGGATCGTCGGAGCGGACGTCGCCCGCGAGCAGGAACCAGTCACCACCGATACCGGCGTAGACCGCCACGTACTGCTTACCATCTGGGCCGCGGTACGTGATGGGGTTGCCCACGATGCCGGAGCCCACCTTGAACTTGGAGAGCAGCTTTCCGGTCTTCGCGTCAACCGCCTTGAACCAGCCGTCCAAGGTTCCATAGAACGCCACGTCGCCGGCCGTGACCAGAGCGCCGCTCCAATTGGGGAAGTGCTCCTTGTCCTCCCACACCTTCTTGCCGGTGCCGGCGTCCCACGCCATGAACGCGCCGAGGTGTCCGCCGGGGCCCGCATAGTAGGGTGTGCCCGCGCCGATGTACGGCACGCCGCGGAAGTGCTGAGCCGGAACTGCGGCGTAATCCATGCACATGTTATTGGTCGAGGTGTAGAACCACCCGGTCCTCGGCGAATACGCCGGAGGAGATGCCGGACTCACCCCGCCCTCGAGGCTGGGACACACGCCCTTCACGTTGCCCTTCGATGCCCCCGTCTGCTTCGTGGAGTCCAGTACCGGTTTGCCGGTCTTGAGATCGATACTCTTGGCCCAGGTCACCTGCACGTAGGGCGGCGCCGAGAGCACCTCGCCGGTGGCGCGGTCGAGGGTGTACTGGAAGCCGTTCTTGTTGAAAGTGACCAGCGCCTTCCGCGCCTTGCCGCCGATCTTGAGGTCCACCAGGACCATGCTGGCGACGGCATCGTAGTCCCAGTTGTCGTGGGGGGTGAACTGGTAGGCCCATGCCAGCGAGCCGTCGCCGGGATGGCGCGCCAGCACGCTCGCGGTCCACTTGTTGTCGCCCACGCGCTGTTCGGCGTTGTAGGGCGATGGATTTCCCACGCCATAGTACACCAGGTCCAGCTCGGGGTCGTAGGACATCCAGCCCCAGACCGGGGCGCCCCCAATCTTGTAGGTCGTATCGGGCCAGCTCGTCTTTCCCAGGTCGGTGCCCTTGTCGTAGAAGGGCTTGAAGGTCCCGGGCTTGACCAGCATGTCGGCGTCGGGGCCGATGTTACGTCCGGTCCAGACGATCTTGCCGGTCTTGAGATCGAGACCCTTCACAAACCCGTAGATGCCGAACTCCCCTCCCGAGGCGCCGACAATCACCCGATCCTTGATCACGAAGGGCGCCATCGGCGTCGTCTCACCCTCCCCCAGGTCGGCGATCTGGGTCTTCCAGATCTCCTTGCCGGACTCCGCGTCTACCGCGACTGTGTGCCCGTCGAGCAGGTTGTAGATAATCTTGCCATCGGCGTAGAACGCGCCCCGATTGATCACGTCGCAGCAGGACTCCCCGATCGCATTCGGGCTGACGTCGGGACGGTACTTCCACTTGAGCGGATAACCCTCCTGGGTGAGGTCGAACGCATAGAGCACATTGGGCCACGGGGTGACCACGTACATGGTGTTCTTGACCACCAGCGGCTGACCCTGGTGACCCGCGAGCACCCCGGTGGAGAAGGTCCACACCGGACGTAGACGGGTCGCATTGGCCGCAGTGATCTGGGCCAGCTTGCTGTATCGGGTCGAGGAGTAGTCCTTGCCGGGCATCGTCCACTCTCCGTCGGTGCCGGCCTGCCCCACGGCCGACCCGGCCGCCAGCGCCGCGAGCGACCCCAGCGTAGCGAGCACGCGCACCCCGCGACCCACGAGTCCTACACCACCTGCGCCTACGGGATCTATTGTGAGGATAGGCATTCTGCCTCCTTCCGGCCTGCGTCCAAAACCGAGCCATCAAGCGACAGGGGATCTTGGCTGATATAGGTGCGAGCAATCTGGTGTCAAGACCTTGCGTCCACTCGGCAGGTAACGAAACGTCATCATGTGGGGCGACAAGGGCGACCATGATCAGGAGGATCTCTGTCTACCTACGATGCAATCGTGCTCGGTCTTGGGGGAATGGGCAGCGCGACGCTGTTCCACCTCGCGCGCCGGGGACTGCGCGTGCTCGGGCTCGAGCGCTTCGATCTGGTGCACGAGTTCGGCTCATCCCACGGGCTCACCCGCATCATCCGACTCGCCTACTGGGAGCATCCGACGTACGTGGCCCTCCTCCGGCGCGCCTACGAGCTGTGGCGAGAGCTCGAGAATCTCGCCGGCGAACGGCTCCTCCACATCACCGGAAGCGTCGATGCCGGCCCCGAAGGGGGCGCCATCTTCGGAGGCGCGCTCAAGTCGAGCGAGCTCCATGACCTGCCCCATGAGGTGATGGACGGCAGCGAGCTGCACCGGCGCTTTCCCGGATACCGGCTGCCCAAGGAATTCCGGTGCCTCTACCAGCCCGACGGCGGGTTCCTTCTACCCGAGCGATGCGATATCGCGCACGTCGAGCAGGCGCTGGCCCATGGCGCCGAGGTCCGTTGCCGGGAGCCGGTACTGGAATGGGACGCGAAGAACGGGCGGGTGGGAGTGCGGACGGCGCGCGGACGCTACGAGGCAGGCCGGCTGGTCATCTGTGCGGGACCCTGGGCATCCAAGCTCGTCCCCGAGCTGGTCCGCCTCGCCGTGCCCGAGCGGCAAGTGCTGGCGTGGCTTCAGCCCTCCCGTCCCGAATACTTCCGATTGGGGGCCTTCCCCGTCTTCAACCTCGAGGTCGAAGAGGGCCGCTACTATGGATTCCCCAGCTTCCTGATTCCCGGTTTCAAGTTCGGGAAGTATCACCACCGCGGGGAACAGGTGGATCCCGACGCGGTGCATCGCGAGCCCGAGCCAGAGGATGAGGAACTCCTCCGGGGGTTTGCCCGGCGGTATTTTCCCGACGGCGCGGGATCGACCATCATGCTCAAGGCCTGCCTCTTCACCAACAGCCCGGACCGCCACTTCATCCTGGACCATCACCCCGCGCATCCGGAGGTCGTAATCGCCGCGGGATTCTCGGGCCACGGCTACAAGTTCTGCAGCGTCATCGGTGAGGTGATGGCCGACCTGGCCCAGGGAGGGTCGGCTCGGCACAACACCGAGTTCTTCCGGCTGAAGCGGTTTGCGGAGAAGTACTTCAGCACTCCGCCACGTTGACCGCGATCTGGAGCGCCAGGCCACCCTCCGCGGTCTCCTTGTACTTGACGTTCATGTCCTGGGCCGTCTGCCACATGGTGTTGATGACGGTATCGAGCGGGATCTTGGCATCCCCCGGCTCACTGGCAAGCGCGAGGGTGGAAGCGGTGATGGCCTTGACCGCTCCCATCGTATTCCGTTCGATACAGGGGATCTGAACCAGCCCTGCCACCGGATCACAGGTCAGACCGAGGTGGTGCTCCAGGGCAATCTCGGCCGCCATGGCTACCTGCGCGGCCGAGCCGCCGAGGCATTGGGTGAGTCCCGCCGCCGCCATGGCGCTGGAGACGCCGATCTCCGCCTGACATCCTCCCATCGCCGCGGAAATGGTCGCCTTCTTCTTGATGATGCTGCCGATCTCGCCGGCGGTGAGGAGAAAGCGCTCGATGCTGCTCTCGTCACCCCCGCAGAAGCAGAGGTAGTACAACAGCACCGCCGGGACCACACCCGCAGCCCCGTTGGTCGGGGCGGTCACCACCCGGCCGAACCCGGCGTTCTCCTCATTTACAGCCAGCGCGAAACAGCTCACCCAGGCGAGCGTTTCCTGGAATCCCGGGCGACTGTTCCGAATGGCCTCGATCCAGGACTCAACATCCGGCTGGCGCTCGCTGCCAAGCATGGCGCTGCTGAGTCCCGCTGCTCGCCGAACCACACCCAGCCCGCCGGGCAGGACCCCCCGGGTGTGGCATCCACGGAAGACGGAGTCCTTCATCGCCTTCCAGATGGCACCCAACTCCCGATGGATCTCCTCCGGTGCGCGCCAGACGAGCTCATTCCTCCACACGACCTCCGGTATGGTCAAGCCCTGGGCGGTACAGTGGCCGAGTAAGTCCTTCGCCGACTCGATCGGGTAGGGCAGCGTAACCGACGCCTCTTGGTCCTCGGAGTCGCCCTCGCGAACGATGAATCCGCCGCCGACGGAGTAGTAGGTGTCCGCTAGGCTCGATCCATCCGCCAGCACAGCAGTGAAGGTCAGGCCATTGGGATGCTGCGGGAGACTGATCTGGGAGTTGAAGCGGCAGGCGGTTGCGGGATCGAAACGGACGGGGCGTAGACCGCCGAGCTGAATGGTACGCGATCGACGGATCGCCTCGATCCTGGCGGGAATGGCAGTCGTGTCACAGCTGACCGGATCTTCGCTGGAAAGGCCGAGCATGACTGCCATGTCGGTCATGTGGCCGCGGCCGGTCTTCGCCAGCGAGCCGTAGAGGTCAACCTGGACCTCGACGATGGAGTCGAACACGCCCAGCTCCTGCCAGCGCCGCACTGCCCGCTGAGCCGCCCGCCACGGACCGAGGGTGTGGGAGCTGGACGGGCCGACTCCAATCTTGAAGATGTCGAAGGCACTGATGGCGGCCATCAGAGAGCTGTCCGGAGCTTCCCCCGATCCACCTTCCCCAGATGGGTGGTCGGGAGCGAATCGACGAAGATCACCTCGCGGGGACACTTGTAGGGCTCCAGCCGGTCGCGCACGAAGGCCTTGAGCTCCTCCGCCAGGTCGTCGCGTCGCTCGCGCGGAAGGACATAGGCGTGCGGCTTGACCAGCCCGTTGGCGTCGGCCACGCCCACGACCGCCACCTGCGACACCGCCGGGTGCTGCAGCAGGCAACCCTCCACCTCGGTGGCCGACAGCCATTTGCCCGAGACTTTGAGCAGCTCGTCAGCGCGGCCGCCATAGGTGTAATAGCCGTCGGGGTCGCGCCGGACGAGATCTCCGGTCACGACCCACTCACCCCGGAAACAAGCTTGGGTCTTGTCCAACTGCTGCCAATAGCCCAGCGCCCGCGAGCCGCCCCGAACCCAGAGATGGCCCATGGTGCCGTCGGGTACGTCCCTGCCCTCTTCGTCAACCACCTTGATCTCGAATCCGGGCACCACCTCACCCAGGGTTCCGCGACGTACTCGGCCCAACCGGTTGGACAGGAAAATGTGCCACTGCTCCGCGGTGCCCAGCCCGTCGAGCAGAGGAACTCCAAACATCCGGTCCCACCTCGCGTGCAGCTCCTCGGGCAAGCCCTCTCCGGCTGAGGTAGCCAGTCGCAAGCAGGAGAGATCCTGCCGCTGGGCTTCCGGGTGACTCACCATCTGATTGACCATGGTGGGGACTGTAATCAGAATGGTCGGGCGGTAGCGCGCGATGCGACTGAAGATGACTTCCGCGGTACAGCGATCCTCGAACAGCACGCTCGATGCGCCGGCAGCGAAAGGAAACAGGAGATTGGATCCCATCGCGTAGCCGAAATAGAGCTTGGGCACCGAGAGGGTCACGTCGTCCTCGGTATAGCTCAGTATGTGGCGGGCGTAGCATTCACACGAGTTGACATAGGAGCGATGCGGCTGCACGGCGGCCTTGGGCCGGCCCGTGGTGCCACCGGAGAAAAGCCAGATCGCCGGGTCGTCACGGTGAGTGGGAAAGTTCGCCCAGGTCTCCGGCGCTGCCGCGAGACGCGATGCCCACTCGCTGTTGCCCACGATCAGCAGCTGCGGCACATGGGCGGCTCCGCCCGCCGCGGCGCGAAACGCATCGGCACGGTCCGCCGCCACCAACACCGCGGACGCACGGCTGTACTCGAAGAAATACTCGACGGCGTCGGGCTTGAGCTCCGGGTTGACCATCACTACGACCGCGCCGATCTTCAGGATGCCAAACAGCGCGGCCACGTAGTCCGGCCCATCGGGCAAAGCGATGATCACGCGCTGTTCCGGCACCACTCCCGCCGAACTGAGTACGTTGGCATAGCGATTGGCCAGGGCGTGAACCTCACGGTAGCTCCACCGTCCGGCATCGGTATGCAGCGCGGTCCGGTCGCCCCGGCCTTCCCGTACCCGGGCATCGAGGAAGTAGTCGGCGATGTTGAGGTTCATGGCTCTAAGGAGACAATAACGGGCCGGCCATCGGCCGCAACCGGGTTGACCATCACCAGGGCCACGCCGATCTTCAGGGTGCCGATCAGGACCTACGCGTCGCATCTCACGCAAGCTCAGCCGTCCGGGCATCGAGAAAGAGTCGGCGATATTGCAGCCGCTTGCCGCCATGACCTGGGAGGAGGCCCGGGACGCCGCCGGGACGAGCTCCGTTGCCATCCTGCCGGTGGGCGCGATCGAAGCCCACGGACCCCACCTGCCGCTCGAAACCGACGTCATCATCGCCCAGGCAATGGCTCGCTCCGGCGCCGCTCGTCTCGCCGCACGAGGGTTGCGCGTCGCGATCCTCCCACCTCTGGCGTACACAGCCGCGGGGTTTGCCCAGCGCTTCGCCGGGACGTTCTCGCTCAGGCCGGAGACGGTGACCGCAACGGTGCTGGATATCGCGGCCAACCTCGGCCGGCACGGATTCGGCGTGCTGGCGATCGCCAACGCGCACCTCGATCCGGCACACCTCGCATCGCTGGACGCGGCGGTGAGCGCTATCCGGCGCGACCTCGAGCTCGCGGCGGCGTTCCCCAACCTCGCCGTCAAACCGTGGGCGCTCCGTCTGAGCGACGAGTTCAAGAGCGGCGCCTGTCACGCCGGCCAATTCGAGACTTCGATCGTACTGGCTGAGCGCCCGGAGCTGGTGCGTCAGGCGACTATGAAAGCCCTGCCGGCGAATCCCGCGTCGCTCTCCCGAGCGATTCGAGAGGGCAAGCAGAGTTTCGAGGACGCGGGCGGACCGCGGGCCTACTTTGGATATCCGTCGCAGGCAACCCCAGAAGAAGGCCGGGCGACGATCGAAGTGCTCGGTGCCATCCTCGACGATGCGGTTCAGACCGAGCTCGGCGCCCGGACCGAGCAGTCCCAGTGAACGGCGCCAGTGGTCGGGTCGCGGTGGTGACCGGAGCAGGCCGGGGCATCGGGGCAGCAACCGCGCGAGCGCTGGCGCAGGCCGGGCTCGATGTGGTGCTCGCCGCACGGAGTCGAGCCCAGATCGAGCGGGAGGCATCCCAGCTGGCGGCGAGTGGCCGCCGGGCGAAAGCCGTGGTCTGCGACGTGACCAGCGAGGCGAGCGTAGAGGCGCTGAGTCGCGAGGCATCCGAGCTGGGGCCGGTCGCCGTGCTGGTCAATAACGCAGGTGCCGCGGGTTCGAGCCCCGTGGTTCGCACGTCACTGGAAGAATGGAATCGCCTCATCGCAGTCAACGCGACCGGTGCCTTCCTCTGCACCCGTTCGTTTCTTCCCGGAATGCTGGAACGGAAGTGGGGCCGAGTGGTCAATGTCGCCTCGACAGCCAGCCTGAGAGGGGGCAAGTATCTCGCGGCCTACGCCGCGGCCAAGCACGCTCTGTTGGGTCTCACCCGCTCGACGGCAGCGGAGGTGGCGGGCACGGGCGTGACCGTGAATGCCGTCTGCCCCGGGTTCGTCGATACCGAGATGACTACCGAGACAGTGGACCGCATCGCCACCAAGACCGGTCGTACCCGCGAAGCGGCGCTGGCGGCGGCCCTTGCGTCGGAAAATCAGCCACGGCTCATCTCGCCGGACGAGGTCGCGGCAGCAGTCGTGTCGCTCTCGATTGGTGCCGTCACCCAGCCCCCGAATGGTGAAGCCCTGGTCCTGGATGGGAGAGACCGGATGAGCAGCCGCTTTGCGATCATCAACCCGGAAGAGCTGGGCGCGCCGCGCGGCTGGAATAACGGAATGTTGGCCCAGGGCGGCGGGCGGACGCTTTTCATCGCGGGGCTGACCGCGCGCGATGGATCGGGCAAGGTTCCGCCGGCAGATTTCGTGGCCCAGTTCGACCGCGCGCTGGAAAATGTGCTCACCGTTCTTCGGCAGGCCGGCGGCGAGCCGGGAGACATCGGGCGATTCACGATCTATGTCACTGACATGGCGCGCTACCGGGCCAGCCTCAAGCCGCTGGGCGAGGTGTACCGGCGCCGGATGGGAAGTCACTATCCGGCGATGGCGCTGGTGGAGGTGAAGTCGCTGGTGGATCCGGAGGCGGGAGTCGAGATCGAGGCGACGGCGGTGCTGGGCTAGGCTGGTTCCACCAACCCGCCCTGCTTACACGTGTTTCGTGGTGAGTTTCTTGGGTTGGGTGGTGCAATGATCCCGAAGACAAGGAGGTCAAGATGTCGCCAGGACTAACAGCTTCGAGTCTCGCGCTTGCCCTGATGTTCGCCGCCGGAACGATGCAGGCGCAGGATCCGGTCAAGGTGTCTCCCGATCACTTCAAGGTGCTGCTGGAAAACGAGCGCGTCCGGGTGCTCGACTTCCAGAGCAAGGCGGGCGTCAAGATTCCGCAGCACTCCCATCCGGCCTACATCAGCTACAGCATCTCGGGCGCGGGAAAGACGAAGTTCACGTCCAAGGACGGCAAGGTGACCGAGCAACCCGCCAAGACCGGCCAGGCGACCTGGCATGAGGCCGAGACTCATGCCAGCGAATACGAGGGCACCGGGAACGCCCATGTGTTGCTGATCGAGCTGAAGGGACCGTGACATGTAGGAGGAAGGAGTGATCCCATGGATCTAGGCTTACGAGGAAAGGCAGCCGTGGTGACCGGCGCCAGCAAAGGAATCGGCCGCGCCATCGCACTGCGCCTGGCAGCGGAGGGAGCCGGCGTCGCCATCTGCGCGCGGGGTGAGCCCGCGCTGCGTGAGACGGAGGCCGAGCTCCGCAAGCGCTCCGTTCCACTCTACGCCGCGGTGTGCGACGTGGGCGACGCCGCGGCGCTCGACCGCTTCCTCGACACGGCACGCGCCAAGCTGGGACGCATGGATGTCCTGGTCAACAATCCGAGCGGTATCTCGTTTACGGACGATGAGGCTGCTTGGCAATCAACCTTGAACATCGACCTCATGGCCGCCGTGCGGGCCAGCTGGAAGGCAGCGCCGTGGATGGCAGCCGGCGGAGGCGGGGCCATCGTCCACATCTCGTCCATCGCCGGCCTCGAGGGAACCGGCTTCCCGCCGGCGTACGGAGCGGCCAAGGCTGCCTTGGTCAGCCATTCGAAATCACTGGCCTTCGCGCTCGCCCCTCAGAGGATCCGAGTGAACAGCGTGGCGCCGGGATCGATCGAGTTCGCCGGAGGGCTCTGGGCTCAAGCGAAGGCGGGCAATCCAGACTTCTATGCCGCGGTGCTCAAGACGATACCCTGGGGCAGGATGGGCACCCCGGAGGAAGTCGCGGACGCGGTGGTCTTTCTGGTGTCCGAGCGGGCGAGTTGGATTACCGGCGTCTGCCTCGTCGTCGATGGTGGGCAACACAAGGCGAACCTGTGAGTCCCAAGACGTTCCTCTACGCGGTGGACTCGGCGACGGCGGTCGCGACGATCACACTCAACCGGCCCGAGCGGCTGAATGCTCTCACCTTCGAGGTCTACTCCGAGCTGCGGGACACCTTCCGCGCGCTCGACACGGAGCCCACCGTTCGCGCCGTCATCATCACCGGGGCGGGACGAGCCTTCTGCACCGGCGGAGACGTGGAGGACATCATCGGCCGGCTGTTCTCCAGGGATTCCGCGGGATTGCTGGAGTTCACCCGCCTCACCGGCGACCTGATTCTTTCCATTCGCCAGTGTCGCCGACCGGTGATCGCGGCGCTCAATGGGACGGTGGCCGGAGCCGGCGCGGTGATCGCGGCGGCCAGCGACATCCGAATCGCCGTGGAGAGCGCCAAGATCGCCTTTCTCTTTTCCCGTGTCGGACTCACCGGCGCCGACATGGGGGCTGTCTGGCTGCTGCCCCGGATCGTCGGCCTGGCCCACGCGAGCGAGCTGCTGCTGCTGGGAGACTTCATCAGCGCCGAGCGCGCCGCCCAGATCGGGCTCTACAACAAGGTCGTGCCCGCTGAGCGGTTGATGGCTGAGGCGACCGAATTCGCCTGCCGGCTGGCGCGGGGGCCATCGATGGCGCACGGCGTGACCAAGCAGGCGCTCAACCAAGAGGCCGCGATGGATCTGGTGGCCGCGATCGAGTGGGAGGCCAAGGCCCAGGCCGAGTGCATGCAGCATCCCAACTTCCGCGAAGCCTACGAGGCGTTTCGGGCCAAGCGCGAGCCGAAGTTCGAGTAACCATGCCCGACACCAAACTGATCCGCACCTTTCTCGAGCAGCGGCACAGCACCCTCGGTGACCGGGCGCGCAGTTTTGCCATGGGAGAGATCGCAGGGCGGCCTGAGGCGGCTGATGACGCGGCCGCCCGGAGAGAGGCGAAGGGGCTGCTCGAGCTGCTGGGGACGGGCGGCTGGCTGCAGCCGATTCTCGATCTGGACCTGCGCGGCTGCTGCATGATGCGAGAAGCGCTCGCCGAAGCGTCACCGTTGGCCGACGCGGTATTTGCCCTCCAAGGGCTCGGCACCACCCCGATCCTGCTGGCCGGCACGCCCGCGCAGAAGCAGCGGTGGCTGGGCCCCATCGCGCAGGGCAAGGTGATGACCGCCTTCGCAATGACCGAGACCGGTGCCGGTTCGGACGTGGCCAGCATAGCGACCACGGCGCGTCGAGATGGATCGGGCTACATCCTCGAGGGCACCAAGACCTTGATCTCCAACGCGGGGATCGCTGTGCTATACGTGGTCTTCGCCTCGACCAACCGGGCCCAGGGCGCGAAGGGAATCAGCTGCTTCCTCGTGCCGGGGGATGCCCCCGGTCTCCGATTCGCCGGCCCTCAGGTGTTGAGCGCTCCGCATCCATTGGGCGAGATCGCCTTCGAGAATTGCCGGCTGCCCAGCGATTCGCTTCTCGGCGCCGAAGGCCGCGGCTACGGACTCGGCCTGGCCACGCTCGACCGCCTGCGGCCAACGGTGGCGGCGGCAGCCTGCGGGATGGCGGCGCGGGCGCTGAGTGAGTCTCTCGCCCACGTGAAGCAGCGCGTGCAGTTCGGCAGGTCGCTGGCAGAGTTCCAACTGGTGCAACAGAAGCTCGCCCGAATGGCGACCGATCTCACCGCCGCCCGGCTGCTCACCTATCGAGCGGCCTACGAAAAGGATACCGGCCAGGAACGGATCACCAGTGAGGCGGCGATGGCCAAATCCTTCGCCACCGAGATGGCCCAACGGGCGGTGGACGATGCGGTGCAGCTCATCGGTGGACGGGGCGTGCTGGCCGACCACCCGATCGAGCGGCTGTACCGTGCGGTCCGTGCACTGCGCATCTATGAGGGGACCACGGAGATACAACAGTTGATCATTGCGGGGGAGTTGCTGAAGAAGAGCTAACAGCTGACAGCTATCAGCTACCTTGCCGTCCTTACCGCCCTTACCGCCTTACCGCCCTTACCGCCCTGCCAAGTGAGCCAATTCGATCCCACCATCCGTTCCTCTACGGACGCGTGCTTCATCGTCACGCGCATTCCCCCCCAGCTCTCGCGGCCGTCCGCCGGAGGTTTCCCATGTCGTCGTTGTCGCAAGGCGCGCCGTTACTTCTGGCAATCCTGGCGGTGGGCGCCGGCCCGCTTGCCGGACAGGCCAAGCTGCAGAACTTCCCCACGCGGCAGCTGGTTGGCCGCCGACCCCAGGTCGGACCAGCTCCTGCCGGGCTTCAGATCGCGCCCTCAGGGCGTGGGGCGCTGCTGAGCTGGTCTCCCACGGCCGAGCAGTCAGTCTACCGGGTATATCGGAGCAGCGATCAAGCCTCCTTTGCCGAGCTGACGTCTGCGCCGATTCCCAGCGCCCCGTTCCCGGACACGACCGCGGCTCCGGGCGGGACGTACTACTACCGGGTGGCGGCTGAGTACGCCGACGGACGGGTCGGAATGACCGAACCGGTGGGCCTCACGATTCCAGCGTCAACCGCGAGAGCCGTCGCGGTCTCGACTGTTCCCGCTCCGACCCGATTCGCGGCGTTGCCCGGCCCGGCGCCGACCAACATCGCGGCGTCACCGTCTCCCACGAGCGTGCGGCTGAGCTGGCCGGCGCTCTTGAATGTGAACAGCTACCGGATCGAGCGAAGCGTCGCGGGTGGCCAGTGGACTACACCGGCGAACGTGCCCGCACCCCCATTTACCGACACCGGGCTCGACCCGGACGCTACGGTTCAGTACCGCATCACGGCCCAGTATGCCGACGGCCGGGCGGGCGTATCGGATCCGATCTCGACCCGGACCACCAGGCCGGTCAATCCAGCCAACCTGCGGGCCACGGTGGCGGTTCACGTCACCAACGCGCAGCTCACTCCAACGTGGAACGCAAGCTCGACAACCTCAGGCGACGTCACCATTGCCTGGGACCCTGTGCCCGGGGCGGCGCACTATGAGCTCTCGGGCACCGGCCTCAACATTCCGCGCACCCTCTCGACGACGACCTTCGGCATACCGGACGTGGCCCCCGGAGTCGCCAGGTATCAGGTGGTGGCGTACTTCATGAATGCGGTGGGCCGCCGCTTCGGTGACGCCGCCAATCCGGCGAGGCTCGACGTGGTCGTTGGATCCCCGCCTGTCGTGGGCTTCACCGCGGTGAGCCGTCCCGGCAGTGGGCCGGGCATCGTGGATTTGAGTTGGAACGATGGCAAGGGCGCGACGGGGTTCAAGCTGTTCCGCGCCGAGACGGAGACGGGACCCTTTGCCGAGGTGACCAATCTCAGCTGGGCGCAAAACTGGGTTCGGGACTACAGCAGCCCCACTCGAGGCAAAAGCTACTACTACAAGCTGGTCAGCTTGTTCCCCTCGGGACCGATCGCCTGGACTTCCGTTCTGCGGGTGGACGTGGGCGCCGAGATAGCCATCAGGGACCTCAGGGCAACCGTGGGCGCGGGAAGCGTAACGCTCACATGGGCACCCCTGGCGGACGTCTGGGATTTCAGCATCCTGCGCGGCGCGGGTAACCAGCCAAGGGCGTGGATCCTGGACCAGTACGGCTCTCCCCTGAAACTGCCAGCCGGCGCCACCAGCTATCAGGACTCCGGGGTGCTACCCCATACCACCTATCGATATGGTGTGTGCGCCAAGCTCAACAATGGCGGGGGGGCCTGCGCGGACGTGGATGTGGCGGTGCCGTGAGGGAGCTAACAGCTAACAGCTAGCAGCTAACAGCTAACAGCTAGTAGCTAACAGCTATCAGCTACTCCCTGCCGATCTGAGTAACGGTGCGCCAAGCGTGCCAAGGGGAAGCTGTTAGCTGTTAGCTGTTAGCTGTTAGCTGTTAGCTGTTAGCTGTTAGCTGTTAGCTGTTAGCTGTTAGCTGTTAGCTGTTAGCTGTTAGCTGTTAGCTGTTAGCTTCTTT
>DATBKD010000044.1:0-6734 GCA_036556025.1 Gemmatimonadales bacterium
CGATCAGGGCGCAGAGGACCGCGAGGGGGATGACCGCGCGCCGGCGCCCCTGGGTGAGCAGCACCAGGCCCGCGCCGGCCGCCACGGCCGCGAGGGCGGTGTTGGGCTGGATCGAGATGCCGCCGCCCCAGGTGGTGAGGCCCCGCACGTCGAAGGCCCAGCCCGCGAAGGACAGGAGCCCCGCCCCCAGCGCGTACCAGCCCAGGGCGGCGGCGACCCACAGGGCCCGGCGATCTCGCTGCGGGCCGGCACCATCCATCGGGGATGGGGATGTCGTGATGTCGGACGCACCCACGGCGAGCACCTCCTACCGGTCTCCCGGAACATAAAGCCGGGGTGTGGACCGAGCGACGTGGGAGGTTACACCCGAGCGCCACCGGCCGTTGCTACGCCGATGCGCTCGTCCTCTTCGTGCTCCGTCGGGGGCTTGGAGTGGGAGCACCAATCAAGCGGTAGCCAAGAAGAGGTTGGTGTGTTGCCCGGCGTCCTTGCCGAGCCGCCCCGCCGAAGCCAAGTTGCTAGTTCAATCCCCCGATGCGGCTATGGCCGATCTTCTGGAACGGCTTAGAGTTGCTCTGGCTGAGCAGTATGCCGTCGACCGCACGCTCGGTGCGGGTGGAATGGCGACGGTGTTCCTGGCAACGGACCTGGCACACGGTGGCCGGCGGGTAGCCATCAAGGTCCTCAGGCCCGAGCTCGTCGGCGCGCTCGGCCCAGACCGGTTCCTGCGCGAGATTCGTCTCACCGCCAACCTCCAGCATCCCCACATCCTGCCATTATTTCAGTCGGGCAGCGTGGACTCGCTGCTCTACTACGTCATGCCCTTCGTCGAGGGTGAGTCGCTGCGGGAGCGGTTGGAGCGGGAGAAGCAGCTTCCTGTCGACGAAGCCGTCCGCATCACCACCGAGATTGCCCACGCCCTCGGCTATGCCCACGACCGAGGCGTCATCCACCGGGACGTCAAGCCGGGTAACATCCTCCTTTCCGGCGGACAGGCCATCCTCGCCGACTTCGGAATCGCCCGCGCGCTCGCTCAGGCCGGTAGCGAGGCGATTACTTCGACGGGTTTGGCTGTCGGGACGCCGACATACATGAGTCCCGAGCAGGCGGGTGCCGGAGACGCGGTCGATGGTCGCAGCGACATCTATAGTCTGGGCTGTGTGCTGTACGAGATGCTCGCCGGCGACCCGCCCTTCACCGGCTCCACCGCTCAGGCGATCGTGGCACGCAAGTGGGCGGAAGCGGCCAGACCGCTCAAAACGGTCCGCGACACCGTTCCTCACACGCTTGATCAGGCCGTACTGAAAGCGATCGCCAGGGTTCCCGCAGATCGTTACCCGACTGCGGAAGCGTTCGCAGAAGCCCTCGCCAATTCCGCCCATGGACCCCTGGCTGTACCGCATCGTCGGCGGACTCGTATCCTGGCCGGCGCCGGCCTCTCTCTGGCCCTGGCCGCTCCGCTGGCTCTCACTCTCCTTGAGTCGCCGGATCGTGCCGAGGCGCCGGACTCCCGCCGTGTCATCGTCACCCAGTTCGAGAACAAGACCGGCGACTCGTCGCTGAACTATGTCGGAGACATCGCCGCCGACTGGGTGATTCGGGAACTGCAGGGCACCGAGTTGGTCCAGGTGGTGGATCAGCGGGCGCTGGCAGCCGGCCGCCCCGACGCCGAAGGAGCGCTGGCGCGCGAGACCCGCGCCGGAACCCTGATCTCCCTCGATTACTACCGCGTCGGCGATTCGCTCCGCTTCCAGGCGCGCGTCACCGAGGCGGAATCGGGTGCACGCCTCTATACGTCCCCGGCCACAAACGCGGCGCCCGGATCACCGATGGACGGCCTGGCACGCGTCGGACACGACCTGGTGGACGGAGTAGTCGCGCTGGTCGCGCCAGGCGTGGAGTGGCGCGCCGATGACCGGCGTCCGCCGAGCTTTCCAGCCTACCGCGAGTTCATGGCGGGAATGGCGCTCTTGCCTCGATTGGACTTCGGTGGGGCGATCCGGCATTGGTTTCGCGCGGCCGAGCTGGATACGACCTTCGTCACACCGCTGCTGTCGGCCGCAAGCTTCATGCTGGTGGCCGGGCTGAACGCGCAGGCCGACTCTCTGGTCACGAGTATCGAGCAGAGGCGTACCCGACTGCGGTCGTCAGAGCGCCAGCGCCTGGACAACCTGCGGGCACGGTTGAACGGCAACATTCCCGATGCGCTCACCGCGTTGCGCCCCCTGGCGGAGGCTGCCCCGCTGTCCGAGGTGGCGTGGGAGCTGGCGTTGCACCATCTGTGGCTCAACCATCCGGGCGAGGCAATCACCGCATTCGCCCGGCTGGATCCCAACTGGGACTTTCTTCGCGGCTGGTGGTTCTACTGGGTGTTCTATTGCAATGCCCATCATGTGCGAGGCGAGTTCGAAGAGGAGCTGGCCCTATCCCGGCAGGGCCGCGCTCAGTACCCCAACTCCATCCGAACTACCGAGCCTGAGATCGCGGCGTTGGCGGCGCTGGGACAGGTGGACCAGGTCGAGCAGGTGATGCAGGAGGCGTCCGCCATGCCTCCTGTGGAGAAAGGGGATCTTCCCCGTGCGATGGTGATCGCCGCGATGGAGCTCCGGGCCCATGACCGGCCTGAAGCCGCCGCCACCATGCTCCGTCGCGCCGGGGAGCTGATGCCGGACTGGTCGGCCGTAGATCGTACTGAGGCACTCGCCTGGGTCCCCGCGATGGTTCCGTACCTCGAGGGACGTTGGGACGAGGCGCGAAAGCGGTTCGGCGAGCTCGCCGCGAGAGATTCGACCGACATCAACGCACAGGGACATCTCGGCGTGATCGCGGCCCGGACCGGCGACCGACCAGAGGCACTCCGGATCGCCGCATGGCTGGAGCGCCTCGATGGGCGATACCTGTACGGCTATGACACGTTGTGGCGTGCCCGAATCGCGGCGCTCCTGGGGGAACCCGAACACGCCCTGCGCCTCCTGCGCCTCGCCTTCGGCGAGGGACTCAAGTTCGTGGGAACGTTCAGCAGCGATCCTCCGGCGCGGACGTTCGGACCCTGGCTGCACCGGGACGTGGATCTGGAGTCACTGCGGCCGCTGCCGGGGTTCGGCCAGCTGGTGCGGGGACGCCAGTAGGAGAGTTACCCATGGCATCTCGCTGCGCCCGTCTCTCCGGCGCCCTCGCCACCGTCGGACTATTCCTCTGCCCGGACCCGATCGAGGCTCAGGAGACCGGTACGGTCCGGGGGGTGGTGAGACAAGCCCGCACCTCGGAGCCCCTGCGGGACGTCAGCGCAACGGTGCTCGGGACCGCTCTCGCGACGCGCACGGGGTCAGGCGGGCACTACCGGTTGGTCCGGGTTCCGGCGGGGTCTCAGACCATTGTCTTCCGCTGGTTGGGATATCGGCCGCTCGAAGTACCCGCGACCGTCGAGCCCTCCGACACGCTGATCGTCGATGTGGTCTTAGAGGAGCAGCCCCTGGTGCTGGGCGAGCTGGTCGTCGAGGCTCCGTCACGCTCTCCTGAGCGTGTCACCGACGCGCCGGGCGCTGCGAGTCTCGTGGATCCATACGCGTTGAGGGCGAGCACGGCCACGGCTCAGCTCCCCACCGTGCTGGAGACCGCGCCCGGCGTCGATCTCATTCGGAACGGGGTCCAGGACTTCAACCTGGCGGCCCGCGGGTTCAACGGATACCTCAGCAGCCGGATCCTCGTGCAGCAGGATGGCCGCGATCTCGCTCTGGGCCTGCTGGGCATTCAGGAGTGGAACGCCGGCTCGGTACCTATGGACGACCTTGCCCGGGTCGAGCTGCTGCGAGGCACAAGCTCCGCGCTCTACGGGGCAAACGCCGCCGGTGGCGTCCTGGACATCACGACGGCGAGTCCCGGGGAAGTCCCGGGGACCAAGGTGATGCTGGCTGGGGGCGGCCTGGACACGCGTCGGGGAGACCTTCGCCACGCCGGCCTGCTGGCTGGTGGCCGCTGGGGCTATCGGCTCAACTTCGGCCACAGCCGCAGCGATACGTGGGATCGTTCTCGCACCCTCAGGGACGGCTCATCGCTGGCGCACGAGTACGGCGATGTCGTGAGCGAGCCCGTGCCCCCAGGCAACCCCACAGTCGAAGTCTTTCCCTTGCAGGGCCAGCAGGTCGCCGATACGGTGACCGGCGCGGTGACGGGAAAGCGCGATCCGGTAACCAGCACGTACGGCGGAGCGCGACTGGACTACTACCCCAACAATGGAGGCGTCGGGACGCTGGAGGGAGGCCTGGCTCGTTCGGCCAACGTCGTGTTCATGAACGGCCCGATGCGTGTCCAGTTGCTCGAGTCCTGGCGGCCGTGGGCGCGCGTGGCCTGGACGCGGAGAGAGTACCAGCTCATGGCGTGGTGGAGCGGCCAGTATCATCCCGACCAGGCCGTGCGCTTCCTGGGAGCCGGATTCGGCGCGCGCAACACGACCAACGTGTTCCACACCGAGGGCCAGTACCGGCGGGAAGCGCTGGATGGCCGTCTGCGGCTCGTAGCCGGCGCCTCTTATCGCCGGGTGCTCATCGACACGAAGGGCACGTCGATGGCATTGGAGGACGACGATCGAAGCGATCCCTACTACGGCGTCTTCGCTCAGCTCGACTACAGGCTTACACCTCGGCTTCGCGCCGTGCTCGCCGGCCGCTTCGACGACGGCGTCGCCCATCGGTCACAGTGGTCCCCGAAGGCGGCGCTGGTGTTCAGCCCCAGCCCCGGACACTCGCTCCGGCTCGGAGCGAGCAGGGGATTCTGGGCTCCCAACTACGTCCTGCTGTTCGTCCGGGTACCCCTTGGCGCGGTGGATCTGAGCGGGCTGGAATCGCAGCTGCGATCAGGCGAGCTGGGGCCGGCGCTCAGCGGGGTTCCGGAAGGGGAGCTGTTCACCAATTCGTCCGCAGTGCCTGCCCTGTCGCTCGGCAACCGGAACGCCAAGGTCGAGCGGGTGACCAGCCTCGAGCTTGGCTACAAGGGACAATTCGGCGAGCGTGTCTTTCTCACGGTGGACGGCTACTATGAGCGTCACTCCGACTTTCTGACCGTCGCACTCCCGGGAGTGAATTCCGACTTTCCGGCATGGACCGCACCCACCACCGTGCCTGAAGAGTCACGGGCGGCGCTCGAGAGACAGGTGGCGCTCGCAGATCAGGCGCTGGGACTCACCCGTCTTCCCGACGGCTCGACGGCCATTGTCTCCTCATCCTCCAACGCCGGGACGGTGGACGTCGTCGGCGTCGAGCTTGGCGCGCAGGTTCAGGTGACCTCTGAGCTCACGGTGGACGGCTCGTATGCATACTTCCACGCCATCGACGACATCCCTCCGGCGATTCCTCGGGAGCCCAATACGCCGGCCCATCGAGGCGCATTGGGGCTGGCTTATCTGGACTCCAGAGGGATCGACGCCGGACTGCGTGTGGTGCTGGCGGGCGCGTTCGACTTTCGGGACAATTTCTTCAATGGCAGGGTCCCCTCACGCCAAACGGTGGACCTGACCGCCGGCTATCAGGTCAGCGATCTGCTTCGAGTTCACGCTGTGGCCACCAATCTGTTCGACCAGAGGCGATTCTACGGCTACGGCGCTTCCGTCATCGGACGCCGAGTCTTGGCCGGCGTAACGCTCACCTTCTAAATCGAAGAAGTCCTAGATGCAAGCACGAGCGTGGTTTTTGCGCTTACATCGATTTCGATCCAGTACCCTTATGGGCACGATATGAAGGCCCCGTGTTGCAAGTCTTCGGGGGGTTGGACGCCTCGCAAATTGGGACATCTAAAGAGGTACGTCCCAGGGTATTTCGATCTGATGACCGCTTGGCTGCTCGCCCGGATCAGCGTCAACGATTGAAGGATCGACGCCGCAGGCCCCCTTCATGGCCCGCGAGCGCCGCGCGGATCTGGTCGAGGTGGTGCGCGTTGTGGTCGGCCACCTTATCCATCTCCTGCCGCAGCGTGCGCTCACCCATGGTGCTGTGAACGAACCTCAGATGGCCCCGAGCCTCGTAGTGCTGCCGCGCCAGGTGAATCACGGCGTTCCGGACCGACCGGAACACCTCGCGCGACAGCTCGAGCGGGACATGGGCATAGTCGAGTCCGCCGGCCCAGGCGTCCTGATCGAACACCCGGAGCGTCAGCCCGGGCTCGCAGAGGGTGCGCCGGATCCGCTCGTTCAGGACGGTCTCGCTGTCCGCCAGATGATGGAGCAGGTAGCGCACCGTCCACCGGCCCGGCCCGTAGGAGCGGTCCAGCCGCTCATCGCGCAGCTCGAAGAAGGCGAGCGTTTCGTCCCGCGTCGCTTCCAATTCCCGCACCAGCTCCGCTGCCATTCGCATCGGGTGCCCCCTCAGGCCGCGTCCACCGGTACGGCCTGGCCTCCGGCGCCCACCACCTCGAGGTAGGCAGCGACCGCCGCCCCGAGACCGAGCTTCAGGGCGTCCGCGATCAGGGCGTGGCCGATCGAGACCTCCACAATGCCGGGAATGGTCAAAAACGGGGGCAGGTTCCGCAGATTTAGGTCGTGCCCGGCATTGACGCCGAGCCCCGCCGCGCGCGCCTCCCGCGCGGCCGCGGCGTAGCTCGCCAGCGTACCTCGCCACTCGCCCGCGGCGTACGCGGCGGCATAGGGCTCGGTGTAGAGCTCCACCCGCTCGGCGCCCAGCGAGCGGGCCAGCTCCCATTCCGTGCTGTCCGCGTCCATGAAGAGACTGACCCGGATGCCGAGC
>DATBKD010000045.1:0-17361 GCA_036556025.1 Gemmatimonadales bacterium
CTCGATCGCGATGGCTCGGTGACCGGCACCGCCGGGTGGTACGTCGTGGCCAACAGCCCATTCCTGGCGACCGGCTCCTGCGCCTTCCACTCCGAGTGGAACGCCTACGCCTGCTCCAATCGCTTTGTCGGGTTGGGCATAAGGAGCGATGTCGAGACGGTGGCGCCCGTCACCCTCACACGGGATGACGCCGCCGCGCTGACGCTGGTTGGGGTGCCCGACCACCCGAACTCAGCCTACGCTTCCGTGGTTCCGGGGCGGGGCTACACCGTGCAGTACGCCGGCGCCGCGCTCTTGCATCCCAAGTTCTATCTCAACGGGACTCAGGCGGGCGAATGGGTCCGGATCACGCTGCCGTACCCCCAGGCCACCTTCCGGGTCATCCGCGACTACAATGGCTCGCAGCCGCTGGCCGCCGCAGCGAGCCTGGCGGAGCTCGATGCCAGCACAGGCGACCGGTACTTTTACGATGGGGTCACCGGCTCGATCCACCTCAAGCTGGTCACCAAGACCGGGCGGGATTGGGCGACCGCGTTCGTCGAGCCGCAGTAGAGCCTACATGCCGGCGAGGATCCAGAGGTCGCCGCCCTTGGGCGCCGCGCGATCGAAAAGAATCCACTTGCCGTCGGGCGACCAGACTGGATAGTCGATCCGGATGTCGGCGTCGGGGAACTCGAAAACCTGGTAGCCGGGCCGTCCGCTCAGCGGGTACACCCACAGCGCCTTGTGGCCTCGGACGTCCAGCACCAGGCTGTCGCCGGGCGAATACGACAGGTGCGCTCCGCTGGCCATGTCCGGCATGCGGGTTAGTGCCCCATCCGCGACGTTCACCCGGTAGATCTGGACGCTGGGGCCGCTCTCGGCGGGGAACATCACCGCGGACCCGTCCGGGGTCCAGGGAAGGAAGTGGCCCCGCGCGCCGATCGAAGTCAGCCGTCGCTGGTTGGAGCCGTTCGCGTTCATCACCCAGACTTCCAGCCGGCCACTCCGATCGGAGAGGAAGGCGATCCGACGCCCGTCCGGAGAGTAGAAGGGATTGATGTCCATCGAGGGGCTCTCGGTGAGCCGGTCGAGTCGGCCGTCCGAGAGCCGTACGGTCCAGATGTCGATGTTTCCCGCTCGAGCTGAGAAGAACACCAGGCGTTGGCCCTCGGGAGACCACTCCGGCTGGTAATCTCCGCCCGGACCACTGGTGACCTGCCGTTCGCTCCCATCCGACAACTGGTGCACCCAGAGATTCATTTCTCCCAACCGATCCGAGTTGAACGCGATGGTGCGGCCGTCGGGTGACCAGCTCCCGCGGCTCTCGACCCGGGTAGTAGCGACGACCGGCTCCGGCCGGCCTGTCGGCTTGCCTGATTCCGGTGACACCGGCAGCCGCCACATGTCGGAGTTGATGCCTCGAACGGCGAAGGCCAGACGGCGCCCGTCGGGCGCGGGAGCGGGCTCCACATCGTCGCCGGCTCCGGTGGTGAGCTGCTCGGGCGCTCCACTGGGGCGCCCTCCCGGGCCGACCCCTACTCGCCAGAGGTTGAGCCCGCCGCCGCGGGATGAGGCGAAGTAGATCTGTCGCCCGTCGGGCGACCAGACCGGGTCCAGGTCGAGCAAGTTGTCGTCGGTCATCCGGGTTATGACATCCGACTTGAGGTTGACCACCACGATGTCCGACTTGGGATTCTCTATCCGTCGGAACACGATCCGGTTTCCGTCGGGCGACCAGCGCGGCTCCGCGTGGATCACGGCGTCACTCGAATCGGACGTGATCTGGCGAGGATTGCGCCCGCTGGTGTCGGCGATCCAGATCCGCCGGGGTCCGGCCCATGGCGCGTCGAACGCCAGCCGGGTTCCGTCGGGAGAGTAGGATGGGGCAAAAGCCTCCTCGATGACCTTGGTCTCCTTGCCCGACGCCAGGTCCAGCACCCAGATCTCGCCGCCTTCGTGATACCAGCCGTTGATGTCCGACGGATCCAGTTTGCCGCTGGAGGTTCTGGCCCGCACGAACGCGAGCCTCCGGGAGTCGGGTGACCAGGCGGGCTGAATGTCGTCCCGTGAGCCGTGAGTGAGCCGGTGGTCCTCTCCCGTCGAAATCGTCCGCACGAAGAGCTGGCGAAAGCCATTCACTTCGGTCACGTACGCCAGCCGGCTCCCGTCCGGCGACCACGTCGGCCATTCCTCCAGCGCCGGGGTGAAGGTGAGTTGGCGCAGCTGGCGATTGATGGTGGACGCGAGGGCGCCGGTACCCGACACCGGGCGCGTGAGCGAGGCGATCGGCTCGGAGACGTAATAGACCAGGGCGGCCAGGCCGCAGGCGGCGACCGCCGCGCTGGCCACTCGCTTGCCGGTCCAGGCCCCGCCGCCTGGCTGCAGCTCCCCTGACGCCAATGCGGCGGCGAACTCGGCCGCGCTGCCGAAGCGATCGCTCGGCTCCTTGGCCAGGGCAGTGCTGATTGCCCGGCGAACCGAATCGGGCACGCCGGCACTCGAGGGGATCGGTGGTGGCGGCTCGGTCAGTTGCTTGGCCACGACGGCCCGGGCGGTGGGCCCGACGAATGGCCGCTGGCCGGTGATCATCTCGTAAAGCACGCAGCCCAGTGAGTACACGTCGCTGCGACCATCGATGTCCGTGTCGCCGCTGGCCTGCTCGGGACTCATGTAGCTCGGGGTGCCCACCACGATGCCCGCGCCAGTCAGGTGGGTCGCAATCTCGCCGTCGGCCGGCCGGGCCACGCCAAAATCAGCCACCAGCGTGTGGCCATCCCGGGTCAGCAGGATGTTCTCGGGTTTGATGTCGCGGTGGATGATGCCGTGCTCATGCGCGTACTGGAGCGCCAGCGCCGCTTCCCGGGCAATGCGAAGTGCCTCAGGCAGTGGCAGCCGCCGACCTTGTCCCAGCCGCTCGCGCAGGGATTCGCCCTCGACGAAGGGCATGGTAAACCAGAGCTGCCCTCCACTGTCGCCCGAGTCGTACACCGTCAGGATGTGAGGGTGCTGCAGCCGAGCGGCCAGCTTGATCTCCCGCTGGAAACGTTCCGGACCGAGAGAGCTCGCCAGGTCGGGGTGGAGCACCTTGAGTGCGACCGGGCGCTCGTGTTTCAGGTCCCGGGCGAGCCAGACGGTGGCCATCCCGCCATGCCCGAGCTCCCGCTCTAAGACGTAGCGGCCGTCCAGTTCCCGTTCGAGTTCGACGCGGCGGTCGGTCACATATCTGCCATTGATGGGGGCAGCCTGAGACCGAACAATACCGAGTGAGGTTGAGGCGCTGCTAGAGCTTGAGGACCATCCGGATATCGGCCCGCCGATAGGCGGAGGCCCCCAGAGGTACCTCGACGAAGCCGAGCTTGCGGTACAGGTGCAGGGCAGGGGCGAGGGACGTATTGGAGAGGAGCTCGATCCACCGCGCGCCAAGCTGCCGGGCGCGCTCGATGGCGGCGCGGCCGAGGAGGGCGCCGATACCATGGCCTTGTGCGACTGGCGTGACGGCCATCTTGGCCAGCTCGAACCCATCGGGTGCCACCCGGATCAGGGCCACGGTCCCGACCGCCTCGCCCGCCATCTCCGCCATCAGGATGGCACCGCCCGGCGCGAGGATGGCGGCCTCAGGGTCCTCCAATACCTTGAGGTCCGCGTCCTCGATGCCGAAGTAGCGGGAGATCCAGGCCAGGTTCAGGTCTCGGAACGCGTCCCTATGGCGGGGTTCAAAGGGGATGACCCGCAGCTTCCGCGATGCTCGGCTCGAGGGTGACATGAATGGATTTGTAGGTCGGGCAGTTGCTCTTCGCCGCCACGCTGCCGATCGGCACCAGGACGTTGGCCTCAGGATAGTATGCGGCGACGCAGCGCCGGGGAATGGCGTACGGTACCAGTTGAAATTTCCTGGCCCTGCGCCGTTCGCCGCCGAAGTGGCTGGTGATGTCGATCGGCATGCCGGCCGACCAGCCCCGCGCCGACAGATCCTCTGGGTTCATGAACAGCACCCGCCGGCCGCCGTGGACTCCCCGATAGCGATCGTGCAGGCCATAGATGGTGGTGTTGAACTGGTCATGGCTCCGGATGGTCATCAGCAGGTACTGATCGGTTCCGAGGTCATGGCTGGAAATGGGCGCGACCAGGAAGCGGGCCTTGCCCGTCGCAGTGACGAAGCGGCGCTCTCGCGCGGGATTGGGCAGATAAAAGGGGCCCTGGGCAATTCTCTCGTTGAACTTCTCGAAGCCGGGCACCACCCGGGCAACGCGCTCGCGGATGCGCCCGTAGTCTCCGGCCATGCCTTCCCAATCCACTCCGAATCTCCCACCCAGCGTGGCCTTGGCAATGCCGGCGATGATCGCGGCTTCACTCCGCAGCATCGGAGAGACCGGCTCCTGGCGCCCGGTGGACGAGCTCACCACGCCAAAGGCATCTTCGACCGTCACAAACCCGCCGGGATCCCGCTCGGATCTCCCCAGGCAGGGAAGCATCAGCGCCTGGCGGCCGGTGATCAGGTGGAAGCGGTTGAGCTTGGTTCCAATGTGCACAGTGAGCTTGCACCGGCGGAGCGCCTCCGCGGTGCAGACGGTGTCTGGAGTCGCCGAGAGGAAGTTGCCTCCGAGGGAGACGAAGACTTCAATTTCCCCCTCGTGCATCGCAGCGATGCTGTCCACCGTGTCGTGCCCCCGACGCCTCGGCGACTTGAAGCCGAACTCCTTGTCCAGCGCATCGAGGAACGGCCCCGGAGGCCGCTCCCAGATCCCCATGGTGCGGTCGCCCTGGACGTTGGAGTGGCCCCGCACGCAGCAGGTGCCCGCTCCCGGTCGGCCGATGTGTCCGCCCAGCAGGAGGATGTTGACCAGCATCCGGATCGTCGCCACGGCGTCCCGGTGTTGGGTCAAGCCCATGGCCCAGCACGCGATCATTCGCTTCGATTGCGCCATCATCCGGCCGGCACGCTCGATCTCCTCCCGGGCGAGGCCGCATCCATCCACGATCTCCTGCCAGCCGGTTCGCTCCAGGTCGGCGTACAGCGCCGCGAAGCCATCGGTATGGTCTCGGATGAAGTCATGGTCGATCACGGCACCCGACGCGCCGTCTTCGGCGAGGAGCACCTTCATGATGCCCTTGAACAGGGCGATGTCCCCGTTGATCCTGACTGGCAAGTGCAGGTCGGCCAGCGGCTCGCCCCGGCCGAGCTGGTGCACCGCGAAGTGCAGCGGAGTGGGATACTCGTCGGGGTTCGGATCGGTGAACCGCAGGAAGCCTGGCTCGGCCAGAGGATTGATCGCGATGATCTTGGCGCCGTGCCGCTTGGCGTGTTCCAGCGAGGTCAGCATCCGCGGGTGATTGGTGCCGGGATTCTGACCCACGATCAGGATGAGATCGGCCTGCTCGAAATCCTCCAGTTTCACCGTTCCCTTGCCGATGCCCAGGCTCTCGACCAGCGCGGTCCCGGACGACTCGTGGCACATGTTGGAGCAGTCCGGCAGGTTGTTGGTGCCGAACTGCCGGGCAAAGAGCTGATAGAGGAAGGCGGCCTCATTGCTCGCCCGGCCGGAGGTGTAGAAGACCGCTCGATCCGGAGACTCGAGCCGGCGAAGCTGGTGGCCGATGAGGTCGAAGGCCGCGTCCCAGGAAATGGGCTCGTAGTTGGCGCAGCCTTCGCGGCGAAGCATCGGCTGAGCCAGCCGGCCCTGGGCATTGAGCCAGAGGTCCGACTGCGCGGAGAGCGCTTCGATTGACCAGCGAGCGAAGAAGTCGGCTCCGATGGTCTTGTTCATGCCCTCATCCGCCATGGCCTTGGCCCCGCTCTCACAAAACTCGAAGCGGTGTCGCTTGCCATCCGGCGACGGCCACGCGCAGCTCTGGCAATCGAAGCCGTCTTTCTGATTCACCGCGAGAAACGTCTGCATGGTCTTTCGCAGGCCCATTTTCGGCAGGGCCATTCGGAATGAGCTCGCGATAGCGGGCAGGCCGGCGGCGGAGTGGGAACCCGACCGGATGCGGGCCGGCTCCGCCTCGATCGGCGTTTGGGCCTGACGCGCCACCAAGTCATCCCGGAGCGTCGCCTCGCAACAGCGATCCACCGCTGAGCGCATCGCCGGGGCAAAGGGCGCGTCCGTCTCTCGCGGGGAGTGGGTGGGGAAGAAGCCGGCGGCTAGAAAGGAGAGCGTATCGACACCGGGAACATCACCCGGGCCGGAAGAGTGGTCGTTCGCCACGGTCAAACCTCAAGTCGTGCCGGGGACCATTCCCCGGTCCGGGGCAACGTAGAAGGGGCAGCGCGTTGCCGCCGTGAGCCGTGACCGGTATGATTGCCCAACACCATGCTGCTGAAGCATCTCCAATACCTTACCGCCCTCGCCCGCGAGCGGCACTTCGCCCGAGCCGCCGCGGCGTGTCAGGTCACCCAGCCCACCCTGTCCGCCGGCATCAAGCAGCTCGAGGAGCAGCTCGGGCTTCTGGTTGTGCAGCGAGGACAGCGGTTCGAGGGTCTCACCGCGGAAGGTGAGCGGGTGTTGGCGTGGGCCCAGCGGATTACCGCGGATGCGGAGAGCCTGGAGCAGGAAGCCAGCCGACTGCGGCAGGTGCTCCAAGGGCGGCTCCGTATCGGCGTGGTGCCGACCGCACTTCCCGCCATTCCGATCCTTGCCTCTCCCCTCGCCCGACGGTACCCGGGCGTCCGGCTCACGGTCATCTCCGATCCCTCAGTGGATATTCAAGCCGGCCTCGATGAGTTCCGCTTCGAGGCCGGCATCACCTATCTGGATAACGAGCCGCTCGCCAGAGTGCGCGCCATCCCTCTCTACCGGGAGCAGTACCTCCTGATCACGCCGGCAGGCGGCCCGCTCGCCGGGCGAACTCGGGTGACGTGGCGAGAGGCGGCAACCCTCCCGCTATGCCTGTTGACACCGGACATGCAGAATCGGCGCATCGTGAACGGGCACTTCGCGGACGCCGGCGCGGCGGTGCAGCCGGCCCTGGAAACCAACTCGGTGTTCACCCTGTGCGCCTTGGTGCGGTCGGGCTACTGGTCGAGCGTGCTGCCCCATGGCTTTCTGCCCGTCTTGTCGGGGGCCGATGGCATTGCCACGCTACGGCTCGATGGCCCTTCCGCTGCGCATACGGTCGGGGTGGTGGTTTCGGACCGCGAGCCGCTGCAGCCTGCGGCAACCGCGCTGCTGGATGTCCTGGCGGGACTGGAATGGTCGACCGTAGAGGGCAAGTGATTGATCCCGGCGAGATGCTGATAGACGGGCTCTATCACACAATATAAGTTGTGTATTTGCGATACCTTGGCTATCGGGAGACCTTACCGCATGGGCTGCGATTTACCGACAGCTCGGCTTGGTTGATGGGGAAAGTGATTGTGTTGCCTCTTGTTGGAGCAGAGGTACAGATTCCATGAGGCCGGCTGGCGTTGACGTCGCGAGCTGGGCCGCAGTAGCACCGTATCCCGAGGATTTTCTATGAGCATGAAGTACACCCGCCTCACCGAGCCGCTGGTTCGAGAGCGCGGAGAGCTTCGCCCCGCCACTTGGGAACAGGCTCTCGATCGTGCCGCGGAGGGCTTCCGCCGCACCAAAGCCAGGTACGGCGGCGACGCCATCGGCACCTTCAGCTGCTCCAAAGCCAGCAACGAGGTCAACTTCCTCGCCCAGAAGCTGACCCGCCTCGGCTTTGGCACCCACAACATCGACAGCTGCAACCGAACCTGACACGCTCCTAGCGTCGTCGGTCTGGCGACGGTCTTCGGTGCTGGTGGGGGCACCAGCTCCTACCGGGAAGTGGAAGAGACGGATGTGATCTTCCTTTGGGGAGCGAACGCCCGGGAAAATCATCCGATCTTCTTCCATCATGTGCTCAAGGGAATACACAACGGGGCCAGGCTGTACGCGATGGACCCTCGGAGAACTGCTTCGGCGCAGTGGGCTGATCACTGGCTCGGGTTGAACGTCGGCAGCGATATCGCGCTGGCCAACGGCATGGCCCGGGAGATCATTCACGCCGGCCTGGCCAATCACGCGTTCATCGAACGGTCGACGACGGGGTTCGAGGCCTACCACCAGTGCGTCGAGCGGTACACCCTCGAGGTGGCGGAGCGGGAGACAGGCGTGCCTGCCGAAGTCATCCGGGAAGCGGCGCACGCCTATGCCCAGGCCGATCGGGCGATCATCTGCTGGACGCTCGGCATCACCGAGCACCACAATGCCGTGGACAACGTGCTGGCACTGATCAACCTGGCCCTCCTGACGGGACACGTCGGGAAATACGGGTCGGGCGTCAACCCGCTCCGGGGCCAGAACAACGTCCAGGGTGGCGGCGACATGGGCGCCATTCCCAACCGCCTGGTCGGTTTTCAGGATTGGACCACGGACCCGGCCGTCCGGACCAAGTTCGAAAAGGCATGGGGAGTGCCGCTCAAGCCGCAGTTCGGCTGGAATGTGACCGAGATGTTCAACGCCGCGGAGCGGGGCGAGCTGCGCGCCCTCTATGCCATCGGCGAGAATCCCGCTCAGGCCGAGGCCGATCAACATCGCACCGAAAAACTGCTGACCGGTCTGGACCATCTGGTCGTTCAGGACATCTTCCTGACCGCCACGGCGCGGCTGGCGCACGTGGTGCTCCCCGCTTCGTCGAGCTGGTGTGAGGCGGAGGGCACGGTCACGAATAGCGAGCGGCGGGTGCAACGCCTGCGGAAGGCACTCGAGCCTCCAGGGAACGCTCGAGACGACCTCTGGATCATTTCCGAGCTGGCCCGCCGGCTGGGCCACGACTGGGGTCATCCCTCGGCTGAGGAGGTATGGAACGAGGTCCGCTCGCTGGCGCCGATCTTTGCCGGCATGAGCTATGAGCGGCTGGACCGGGAAGGCGGGCTGCACTGGCCGTGCTACGATGAGAACCACCCCGGCGAGCTCTTCCTTCACAGCCGGCTGTGGCGCGATCCGGTCGAAGGGCAGCCGGCGCCGTTCTCGGTCGTGGAGCACGATCCCCCGGTCGAGCGACCCGACGCGGAGTATCCCTTCACGCTCACCACCGGACGGCGGCTGGATTCCTACAATACGGGGGTGCAGACCGGCGGGTACACCTCTCCGCTCCGACGTGGTGAAACCCTGGATATCTCGCCGGAAGATGCCGACCGACTCGGCATCCTGAACGGCGATCCGGTGCGAGTGACCTCGCGGCGCGGCAGCGTCGTGGCGCCGGCGCGGCTCGATAGGTCGCTCCGGGCCGGGCTCGTGTTCATGACGTTCCACTTCCAGGACCAGGTACGCACCAACCAGCTCACTATCGATGAGACCGACCCCAAATCGGGCACCGCCGAGTTCAAGGCATGCGCCGTCCGGGTTGAGCCGATCCGGTCGAGCGAGGCGGTCGGCTCTGCGGCCGACGCAGCGCGTTCAGGAGGGTAAGTGGATCTTCGCTTGATGGACGCTGTTCCCACCGAGGAGGAGCGCGAGGCGCTCGACTTGTTCCTCGGCGCGCCCGAGTCGGGCTGGGAGGGCGGCCTGCGGGACGAACACGACGCCTACACGTCCGAGGGCGGCCACGAGGCGCGAGCCCGGCGGCACCTCCTGCTGCCGGCGCTGCAGGCGATCCAGTCGCGCATCGGCTGGATCAGCGAGGGCGCCCTCAACTATGTCTGCGAGCGGCTCACCGTCCCGCCGGCCGATGCCTACGGCGTCGCCACGTTCTACGCGCTTCTCTCCACCGTGCCTCGTCCCCGGCGGGTCCTGCACGTCTGCGATGACATCGCCTGCCGCTGCAAGGGCGCGGCGGAGCTGTGCAACGAGCTCGAGCGCACGGTCGGCCCGGCCTATCACCATGGCCCCGAGGGCGACCACGTCGCGTTTGCCGAGGAGGACGCGGTGTGGCTCCGGAGCCCCTGCCTCGGCCTCTGCGACCAGGCCCCGGCCGCGCTGGTGACCGTGGCGGGCGCCAAGCCCGTCGAGCGGCTCTTTGGTCACGCCGATGCGGCCGGGCTCAAGCGGCTGCTGGGTGGCGAGCTGGCGGCGAGTCTCGAGCCGCGCGGCCGGCTGCCCCAGGCGGGCGATCCGTCGCTCCGCCTGCTCCGCCGAGTGGACGTGATCGATCCCACCAGCCTGGACGAGTATCGGGCGCATGGCGGCTACGAGCCGCTCCGCACCGCGCTCCGGCTTGGGCCCGAGGCCGTCATCCGCGAGGTGACTGACGCCAAGCTCATGGGACGCGGCGGCGCCGCTTTCCCGACCGGGAGGAAGTGGGATGCGGTGGCGCGCCAGCCGGTCCGCCCGCACTACCTCATCTGCAACGCCGATGAGTCGGAGCCGGGCACCTTCAAGGACCGGGTCATCATGGAGGGCGACCCGTTCGGCCTGGTCGAGGCGATGACGATCGCCGCCTTTGCGACCGGTTGCGAGCAGGGCTTCATCTACATCCGCGGCGAATACCCGCTGGCAACCGAGCGGCTGCAGCACGCGATCGACACCGCGCGCGGGCGGGGCCTCCTCGGCGACGACGTCATGGGCCACGGATTTCGCTTCGACATCGAGATCAGGCGCGGCGGCGGAGCCTACATCTGTGGCGAGGAGACGGCGGTCTTCAACTCGATCGAGGGCCTGCGCGGCGAGCCGCGGAACAAGCCGCCGTTCCCGGTCCAGGTCGGCGTGTTCGGCAAGCCGACGCTGATCAACAACGTTGAGACGCTGGTCAATGTCCTCGAGATCCTTCGCATCGGGGGCCCGGCCTACGCCGCGATCGGTACGCCCGCCTCGACCGGGCCGCGGCTCTTCTGCCTCTGTGGCAACATCGCACGGCCCGGCGTGTACGAAGTGGCGTTCGGCACCACGCTCCGGCAGATGCTGGATATGGCCGGCGGCGTTGGCGGCGGCCGGCCACTGCAGGCCGTCCTCCTGGGCGGTGCGGCGGGCGTGTTCGTCCGGCCGGACGAGCTCGACATGCCGCTCACGTTCGAGGGCACGCGCGCGGCCCAGGCCACGCTCGGCTCCGGCGTGATCATGGCGTTCGACGACACCGTGAACATGGTGGACATCCTCCTCCGGATCGCGGCGTTCTTCCGGGACGAGTCGTGCGGTCAGTGCGTACCCTGCCGCGTCGGCACGGTCCGCCAGGAGGAGGCGCTGCACCGGATCCTCGCGGGGCGCACCCGTGGCGGCGTTCAAGGCGAGGCC
Source organism: Gemmatimonadales bacterium (assembly GCA_036556025.1). Lineage (GTDB taxonomy): Bacteria > Gemmatimonadota > Gemmatimonadetes > Gemmatimonadales > GWC2-71-9 > CAVVWJ01. The sequence continues at coordinate 11,139 of DATBKD010000045.1, forward strand.
GCGCTGCTGGAGGAGGTCGGGCTCGCGATGAAGGACGCCTCCATCTGCGGCCTGGGACAGACAGCCTACAGCGCGGTCGAGTCGGCGATCAAGCGACTTCACCTGTTCAACGGAGCCCGGCCGGCATGACCGCGACCGTTCCCCAGCTTCCACTGGTTCCCCTCCGGCCGCCGCGCCGCACGGTGGAGCTCAACATCGACGGCGAGGCGGTGCAGGCGCCCGAAGGGAGCACCATCCTCGACGCCTGCCGCCGGCAGGGCAAGGAGATCCCGACGCTCTGCTACCTCGATACGCTGCACCCGGTCAACGTCTGCCGGGTGTGCGTCGTCGAGGTCGAAGGCTCTCGTGTCCTGGTGCCCTCCTGTTCCCGGCCGGTCGAGCCGGGCATGGTGGTGCGCACCGACACCGAGCGGGTGCGCCACAGTCGGAAGATGGTGCTCGAGTTCCTCGCCTCATCGGTGGATCTCTCCACCACGCCGGACGTGGACCGGTGGATCCACGACTACCGTGCCGATCCCGAGCGCTACGGTCCACCGGCGCCCGCCTCGCCGGCCGGGGTGCGAGACAGCCTTCAGCCGGGGCACCATGCGCCGCCGGATCCGGCGTATGCCGCGACAGTCGCGCAGCCCGTGAAGGTGGACAACGAGCTGTACGTGCGCGATTACGCCAAGTGTATTCTCTGCTACAAGTGCGTGGAGGCCTGCGGCAAGGATTATCAGAACACCTACGCCCTGACCGTCGCAGGACGCGGGTTCGACGCGCGGATTTCTACCGAGTTCGCGGTCAAGCTGCCGGAGTCCGCCTGTGTGTACTGCGGAAACTGCATCGCGGTGTGCCCCACCGGGGCACTGATGTTCAAGAGCGAGCGGGACCACCGGGACGCGGGCACGTGGGACGAATCCAAACAGACGGTGACGACCACGATTTGTCCCTACTGTGGGGTAGGCTGCAACCTTGAGCTGCACGTGCAGGACAACGAAATCGTGAAGGTGACCTCGCCGCTGGATCACGACGTGACCCGGGGGAACCTCTGCATCAAAGGCCGCTTCGGCTGGCGCTACGTGCAGAATCGTCCGCCCGACACGCGCGGCGACGGCCGCCACGGCCGGAACGGGGACCGCGCCTAGCTCAGAACCTGACCTGAGCCTGGGTGATGAGCTGGCCCCCGGCGTGCCAATCTTCCGCGAAACATAGTTCGCCAGCAGGCGCATGTTGTCGCTGGCGACCTCGACATTCACCCCCCGGTCGTGGCGCGGTTGCGCAGCGCCTCGCTGATGGCCGAGCGGCGGAAATCCTCCTGCTTCAGCACCAGTTGGACCCAGGGTAAGGCCGGTAGGTGGCTTGGGCGTACCACCCTTTGTCGTCGAGCCCGCCGAGGTCGCGATGCTGCCCGATGTACTCCGCTTTGAACGCCGAGGTAGCCGGTGAAGCGCACGCTGGGTCCCTGGGGGGTGGTGGTCGACGGCTGTGGTATGGGATCGAGGGGTGCACTGACAGTCCTTGTAGGGGGAGGACTGAGGATGTCTGAGTTACTTAAGGGCCAAGATGAATTCCCCTTATTGGATTATCAAGTAATATAGAGGTCAACATGAGACTTCTGAGCGCCGACGAGGCCGCCTCCTACCTCCACCTCAACGTCAAGCGGGTCCAGGCCCTCGCCCGGGCGGGCAAGCTCCCCGGCCGGCGGGTCGGCCGAAAATGGTTGTTCCACGAGCGCGACTTGGAACGCGCGTTGGGCTCAGGCGCCCAGGCGGAGGCCGCCGGACTGGACCTGAGCGCTCGGAATCAGCTCCGGGGCCGCGTGCTCGCCGTCAACATCGAAGGGCTGATGGCGGAGATCCGGGTGGGTATCGGAGAGCAAGAGCTGGTGGCGGTCATCACGCGCAGTTCGGCGGAACGGCTCCGGCTCAAGGTCGGCGAGCCGGTTGTCGCGGTCATCAAGTCCACCGAGGTTATGATTGCGAAGGGCACCACCTGATGGGTTCGTTGGTGTGGATGGCGCTCGCGGCGATACATCTCTGGGCCCCTCGTCCGGTCGAGTCCGACCGGTCCGTCCTCACCGTGTATGCGGCCGCGTCGCTGACCGAAGCCTTCCGCGACCTGAGCCATGCCCTGGAGCAGAGCCGTCCTGGGCTCGCGGTGCGTTTCAACTTCGCGGGTTCCCAGCAGCTGGCCTTCCAGATCGAGCAAGGAGCGCCCGCTGACGTTTTCGCCTCGGCCGACCAGCGGTGGATGGATGACGTCAAGGAGAAGGGGCTCGTGGACAAGGATGCGCTCGTGTTCGCTCGAAATCGGTTGGTGGTGATCCTGCCTCGCACCAATCCCGCGCGAATCGCCCGTCTCGAGGGCCTGGCTCGCCGTGGGATCAAGATTGTGATGGCGGCCGAGGCAGTACCGGCAGGGAAATACGGCCGGGAAGTTCTCCGGAAACTGGCGAGCGCCGATGGATTTCCGCCGGAGTACGATCAGCGGGTGCTGGGCAATGTGGTTTCGCAGGAAGAAAACGTGAAGAGCATCGTCAGCAAGGTGCAGCTGGGTGAAGCCGATGCGGGGTTCGTGTATCGCTCCGACGTGACGCCGTCGCTCTCCCGCTACGTCCGCGTGCTTGAGATCGCCGACGAGTACAACGTCATCGCCTGCTATCCCATCGCGACGCTCAAGCCGGCGAAGAACCCCGAGGCAGCCCGGGCGTTCATATCACTGGTCCTGAGCGAGCAGGGACAGCGGGTGCTCGAGCGACACGGGCTGCTTCCGCTGCAGACTTCGCGGGTCAAGTCGTGAGTCGCTCCGCATGGGTATACACGGTGTGGCCGCCAGGCCGCGCGAAGCCCACCAGGGTGAGCCCGGCTTGCTGAGCAATCCGCACCGCAAGCCCGGTCGGCCCGGAGATGGCGGCCATCAGCGGGGCGCCCAGGACTGTCGTCTTCTGGACCATCTCGAAGCTGGCCCGGCTGGTGACGACGACGAAGCCCGTTTTCGCATCGGTGCCTTGCTTGAGCAAAGCCCCGATCAGCTTGTCCAGGGCGTTGTGCCGGCCGACATCTTCCCGGACCACCTGAATCGACCCATCCAAACCCGCCCAGCCGGCCGCGTGGACCGCTCCCGCGGCCGCGTTGAGGGCCTGATGCGAGGTCAGAGAGTCGAGAGCGGCCCGAATCGCCTGGGCCGGGACCCGGACGGCGTCCTCCACCCGATGCAGCTGTTTCAGAACCGCGGTGACGCTGTCCGCCCCGCAGATGCCGCAACCGGTGCGTCCCGTGAGCCGCCGGGTCCTGCCAGCAATCACCTCTTCGCAGGCCGGGCTCACGGTGGCCTGGATCTCGATCCCCTGGCTGTAGCGGACGCATTCGATCTTCTGGAGATCGGCGGGCGAGCCGATCAACTCTTCGGTGATGCTGAAGCCGAGCGCGAAGTCTTCCAGATCTTGCGGTGTCGCCATCATGACGACGTGGGGAATGCCGTTGTACACGATGGCGACCGGGGTCTCCTCAGCGATGGTCTCAGGGCTGTCGGAGACCTCGCCGTTGCGCCACCGGCGCGCGCGGAGCTCCAGCAGCGGCTGGGCGTAGCCCAGGCGGAGAAGCCCGAGTTGGTCCTGCATCTGTGAAAGGTCAGCGCTCATGGGATGGCCGCTCCTCGCGGTACAACAGCCGCATCAGTCCAGTCGCCAGGTGTTGAATCATATCCCCGAACCGGCACTCGGCGCCTGCTGAAGATGGCAGTGAAGTTGCGAGCATTTGCCTCGAATTCTACCTTTGGTTCACCTCGCTCCGGCGCTCTATCCGCCTGAGCGAGATCCGGCCGGGACCCATTCTCGACTGGCGCAGAGGTCAGCCCCGACCCCCCAGCCGGGGCCGTCCCTGTGGAACCGCTCCTCCGAGCGAGAGCGTTCCATGTCCGCGTCCTCTGCTGCTTCCGCTCCCGTCACAATCCTAGTCGTGGAGGATGAGCCCGGCGTGCGCCGCCTGGCCGCCCAACTGCTGCAACGCCACGGCTTCAAGACGGCCGAGGCGGGGGACGGCAACGAGGCCGTGGCGCTCCTGGCTGCCGGAATGGTTCCCATCGGGCTGGTTCTCACCGACATCAGAATGCCCAACATGAACGGGCTGGAGCTGGAGCGGGTGGTGCGCGAGCGATGGCCCGCGATGCCGGTGTTGCTGATGTCGGGGGAGGTCACCCGCGAGTGGCTGGTCGAGGCGGTGCATGATCCGACCGTCAAGCTGTTGCGAAAGCCGTTCACGGCAGAGGACCTCCTGGAAGCCATCTACGAGGCGCTGCAGGACCGAGGCGTAACCCGGTGACCCGCTGGACGGCTGATCGCCGTCCAGCAGTTCACCTGCGCTCTGTGGCGCCTGAGTTATGCGTTGGCGGGGAGCTTCTTCTGCAGCGCCTCAGCCTGATCCAGGTGCTTCTGGATGATGGGCTGGGCCTTCTCGATGAGGCTCTTGAGCTCCGCGTTTTGGGCCCCAGAGTGCGCCTTGTCCAGCAGGTCCTTCACCGCCTGGTGGATGCCAACTTCCTTATCGATGTAAGTCTTGTCGAACTGGGCGCCCTTGGTCGCGGATTGCAAGGCATTGGTCTCGTCCTGCGCCGGGGCGACGAGCGGGTCTTCGGCCGGCGGCTCGGGTGTCAGCTTCAGCTTCTTGGCGAGCTGCTGGCCTTGTTGCCGCAAGGCATGATGCTCCGACATCATCATTCGGGCGAATGCCTTCACTCCCGGATTGGTCGCCTTTTTCGCAGCGATCGCACCCGCGCTGCTGTCAGCCTTGTTGGCCTCATCCAGGAGCGCCACGATGTTCGCGTCGCTCAGGGTGCCGCCGGTCGCCATGCCGCTCTTGGCGGTGGTATCGGGCGTCCCCATCTTCGCCGTATCGGCACCCGACACCGCGCCCGTTGTCGCGGTGTCAGCCGAGCCTGGAGTGCTACTCTTGGGCTTGCAGCCGCCGTTTAGCAGTGCCAACGCTCCTAACAGCGCCGTGCACTGATAAAGACGATTTCGCATACTTCCTCCCGTGAAATTCCCTACCGCCCTAGAACGGTAGAAAATCGCACGGGTTATGGTTGTGATTCCGGTCACCCTCCGGTTCGCTCACTCTATTCGGCCTCCACCACCGGGGCATCCACCAGATGCTCCGCCAGGAACCAGACCTGCATCTCGTTCGTGCGTATGATGTTGCTGACCAAGAGGTCGTTGGTGCCATCGTCCCCTGCCTTGTCGGCCTGCTTGGCGCCCTTCCGGGCCTGCTCCAGAATCAGCTCGTGCGCCTCCAGCAGCCGGGAGATCTGCACCGGGACCTCTTCGCGCCCCCGTGGCGGCCGGGGGATCCGGGTCTCTTCTCCTACGTCCGCTCCCATGGCCAGGCTGATACCGCCGAGGCTCTGGATTCGCTCCGCGATCTGATCCACCAGCTCCGCTTGCTCCTCGTAGTGCTTGTCGAAGAGCAGATGTAGTTGGTAGAACGTGGGGCCGGACACCTGCCAGTGATGCTTCTTGTAGAGATCCCGCAGGGTGATCGTATCGGCCAGGGTCTGATTGAGGATCTCGACGCTCGTTTTCCGAGTGGACTCATCCAGGGCAATCGGAAGACGGGTGATGGTGCCGTAGGCCTGCAGCTCGCGGGCTCGCTGCCCCGTGTGAGGCTGGGCACTGGGGCGGGCGCGGGCGGTCAAGGTGCGGGCACCACCATTGGATCGTTGAACCACATGAACCTCCATTCCGAGTTAGGGCGAGTCGTCAGCGCTTTTCGATTTCCGCTCTCAGCCGCAGCAAGGCGTCTTCCGTTGCCACCAACTCTCCTCGCGCCTCGGTGAGCTGCTGCTGTTGGCTCTGGACGAATCGTCGGTACGGTGCAATCGCCTGGTTAATCCGGTCGGTGGACTGGCCCAATTCCAGGTGCACCTGACGTGTGAGCACTTCGCGCAGCCGGCTGCGAAGTTGCTGGATCCGCTCCTGCAGTTCCCGCTGGGCCTGGCGTCGCTTTCGAGGGATGATGTAAAACCCTCCCACGGCGAGCGCCGTGGCGAGCAGGATCCCGGTCACGTCGGCCGCGGCGCCGGTGATCACCGTAACGACCAAAGTACCGATGCCCAACGCTCCTGCCTGGGCCAGCGCAGTGGTGGCGAAGGTGCCCTGGATCTCGTTGGCGATGGCGCGGGACTCCGCCTCTCGGTCATAGCTGGCGATCACCTCTCGCGACATCCGCCCGATGGAATTCAGCAGCGC
>DATBKD010000046.1:0-71522 GCA_036556025.1 Gemmatimonadales bacterium
GACATGACGGCGACCAAGAGTACGGCCGGGAAGGACACCCTGCGGCTGACCAGCTCGGCCTTTCGCCAGGGGGAGGTCATTCCGGTCCAGTTTACTTGTGAAGGCGAAGACCTCTCTCCGCCGCTGGAGTGGAGCGGCGCCCCACTTGAAACCCGTAGTTTCGCTCTCATCTGTGATGATCCGGATGCGCCCAGGGGTACCTGGGTGCACTGGATGTTGTACAGCTTGCCGGGGGACGCCGTCAAGCTGGAAACCGGCGTGCCCATCGGTCCGGAGCTGCCCTCGGGCGCCCGCCAGGGACTCAATGACTCGGGCGATCTTGGCTACAGCGGCCCTTGTCCCCCTCCTGGCTACCCCCACCGCTACTTCTTCCGGCTGCACGCCTTGGATTCGGTGCTGGGTCTTCCTCCGGGTCTCCATCGCGCCGATCTGGAAAAGGCGATGTCGGGGCACATCCTGGCTCATTGCAGCCTGATGGGGACTTTTCAACGGCATCGAAAGCAGTAGATGACCCACTTCTGACGTCCTCGTGCCCGCCTTCATTTGTACCACCTGCGGCACCCAGTATCCGGAATCCGCCCTGCCGCCGAGCCAATGCCTCATCTGTACCGAGGAGCGGCAGTATGTCGGCTGGAAAGGGCAACTCTGGACCACCCTGGAGGAGCTGCGGCGGGAGCACCGCAACCGACTGGAGGTTGAAGGCTCCGGGCTGACCGGTATCGGGACCGAACCCAGGTTTGCCATCGGTCAGCGCGCCTTGCACATCCGCACTCCCGAGGGGGGGTTCCTCTGGGATTGCATCAGCCTGGTGGACGAGGCCACGGTCTCCGCTATTGAGCAGCTCGGCGGGGTCAGAGGGATCGCCATCTCGCACCCGCACTACTACTCCTCCATGATCGACTGGAGCCGCGCGCTGGGCGGCGTGCCAGTCTTTCTCCACGCAGCCGATAGCCCCTGGGTCGTGCGCCACGATCCGGCGATCGTCTTCTGGGACAGCCCCACCCGCCAAGTCGCGCGTGGAATCACCCTGATCCACTGTGGGGGCCATTTCGCCGGGGGGACCGTGCTCCATTGGGACGCCGGCGCCGACGGCCAGGGCGCTCTGTTGACGGGCGACATCATCATGGTCGGACAGGACCGCCGCACCGTGAGTTTCATGTACAGCTATCCTAACTACATCCCGCTCAACGCCGCTGCCGTCGAGCGGATCGGCGCGAGGGTGGAACCATTCGAGTTCGAACAGATCTATGGCGCCTGGTTCGGCCAGAACGTGCTCTCCGCCGGCAAGCAGGCGGTTCGCTCCTCCGTGCGGCGCTACCTGCATGCCATCTCACCCAGAGAACAACTGTAGACGTTGCTCCATTTCTTCCGCATCTTCAGAGCGTCGCCAGCCGATCCGGTCGCCAGCCGATCCGGCCGCCAGGCCACCGCAGGAGGGGAACGATGAGCGAGTCTCGGGTAAGTACCGAACGCCTGGAGCTGTTTCCACTCGGCTGGGAAGCGATCGAAGCCCTGCTCGCCGGCGATGCGGCACGGCTGCAGGCTCTCACCGGCGCACGTTTCCAGCACCCTGCACCACCACCCTACATGGCCGAGCCACTCCCGCTGGTGCGCGACCGGCTGCGGGAGCATCCTGAGGAGGCGCCCTGGTGGAACTGGCTGATTCTGCAGAAGGAGTCGCGCGAGGCGGTCGGACAGGTGGCCTTCGGCGGCAGAGCCGGTCAGGATGGAAGTGTCCTGATCGGATACGCCATGTATCCCGAGTTCGAGCGACACGGCTTTGCCACCGAGGCGGTGGCGGCCATGATCGGCTGGGCGTTTCACCAGCCTGGGGTGCGAGAGATTCGCACGCTGGCCCCCGTGTGGAACACGCCGGCTCTTCGGGTGGCCGAGAACGTCGGGATGCGTCCGGTGGCTTCGGACGAGGACGACGAGGTAGGCGAGGTGTTGGTCTACGCCGTCACCGCGCCAGCATCCGTCGAATCGGCCTGATGAGCAGGGCCATCACCAGCGCGGCCGCGAGCGCCGTGGCCGTGACCAGGGTAAAGAGCGTCGGCAAGGGCATGGTCTCGTAGACGCTGGCGGCCATGCCGGCCAGATAACTGCCGACCGAAAGGGCGAGGAACCACACCCCCATCACCACTCCCACGATCCGGGCAGGAGCCAATGTGCTCATCGCGCTCAGGCCGACCGGACTCAGGCATAGCTCGCCCCACACCTCCAGCAGATAGACCACCACCAGCCACATCGGGCTCACCCGTACCCCGGTGGCAGCGAGTCTCGACGCGGCAATCATGAGAATGAATGCCACGCCGAGCAGTACCAGGGCGACGGCGAACTTGGTCGTGCTGGATGGATTGCGGGTGCCGAGCCGGGCCCAAAGGATGGCGAACAGCGGTGCGAAGGTGATGACGAACAGTGGCGGCAGCGACTGGTACCAGCTCGCCGGAAAGCTGTATCCCAGAATGACGTTGTGAGTGTTGCGTTCGGCGAAGAGGTTGAGGGTGGAGCCCGCCTGCTCGTAGGCCATCCAGAAGATGGTCGCCGCGGCGAAGAGCACCGTGATCACCACCATGCGCCGGCGCTCCTCCTTGGTCCACTGTGCGATGATCAGAAGCCAGCCGAAGAAGGCCAGCGTGACGGCTATCAGCACCCACTTGAAGTTGCGAGAGATGGCTTCGGCGTCGAGGGCCAACAGGCCCGTCCACACCAGAATCACTGCCAGGACCAGAATCGCCACCGCGGCAATCGTGACCTGACGCACCTGCCGCTGCACCTTGGCCGCCGCGGTCGGATCGCTCGGGCGAACCGGTCGGAGCCACTCCGCCCCGAGGTACTTGCCTCCGAGGGTGTATTGCACCAGGCCCAGGAACATGCCCACCGCGGCCGCACCGAACCCCCAGTGCCAGGAAGCGCTGGCCTGGATCCCCATCGAGGCCAGAATGCCTTGGAAAGAGGCGCTCTGGGCAAGCCACCCGGTAATGAGCGGTGCGATAAACGCGCCGGTATTGATCCCCATGTAGTAGATCGAGTATCCGGAGTCGCGTCGCAGGTCCTCCGGGCTGTACAGCGTACCCACCAAGGCGCTCACGTTGCCCTTGAGCAATCCGGTTCCGGTGGCGATGAAGCAGAGCCCCAGGTAGAACGTGGTGATGGACGGTATGGCGAGACAGATGTGGCCGCACATGATGATCACGCCGCCCAGGAACACCGCCGGGCGCAAGCCCAGAATCTTGTCGGCCAGCCATCCGCCTGGCAGCGAGAGCAGGTACACCGAGCTGACATAGAGGGCGTAGATCGGCCCGGCCTTCGCGGTATCGAATCCCAGGCCGCCACTCGCGATGGGCGCGGTCATGAACAGGATGAGGAGCGCCCGCATGCCGTAGTAGCTGAACCGCTCCCACATCTCCGTGAAGAAGCAGGTCGCCAGCCCCTTCGGGTGGCCGAAGAATCGAGTGTCTCTTTGTTCGCGTTCTACCGGAGGCGGAACGGTGGATGTGGCCAAGTCAATTCTCCCAGACTGCGTGAACCGAATTGAAGCCTAGCGGTCACGTTTCACGTTTCACCTTTCACCCTTAATCCTCAGGTCTTCCGCTTCTTGAGAATATCCTCGAGCACCACCCGATCGATCTTGCCGTCCATCCGCACCCGGACGTCGTAGTTCTCCCAGTACATGAAGTTCTTGAGCGCTTCGAGAAATACGGGAGTGGCTCTGCCCTGCTTCTGCGACAGCCATTTCTGAGGCTGGTTAACCGGTTCCGACAGGAGAATCGGCTCCAGTTGAGCCACGATCGCCGGGGTGATCGGCATCAGGTCCCGCGGCTCACTGGGGAAGAAATGCAGCTTGTGCAGAGCCAGCAACCGCTCCAGCTCCTGAATGGGATCGGGTGCATCGTAAACCCGAATGTCGATGAACCGGTCGTTGGCACCGAGATAGCCCCCGTTCTTCCGCACGACCAGGAGCGCCGCGGACTGCATTCCGCGCTTGTCGCCTCCCCCTGCCTGGCCGGCCTTGAGCGCTGCCATCAGTCGGTCGGCGAGGCTGCCCGTGCTCCGCTCAAAGGTCTCCGCCAGGTTCTTCACCGTCCGGTCCGAGACCATGATGTTGGCCTGCGCGCTATATCCGTGACCGACGATGACTTCTCCCTTGCCCCCCGCCACGTTGCCGTGCCCTGATGGTGCGCCAACTCGGCCGCCGGCCCAATCAAACGTCCTCCGTCCGGTGAAGCTGGCCCCATTCCCTTTGGCATCGACGATGCCAACCTGACGATCCTGGAGCATCGTGTCGGTCCGCATGATGATGCGTAACGCCTCCTCGGCAGTCGCACCCTCGGCCATCAGGTCCAGCCCCCGCTCGCCATAGGCGGTGTTGCTCAGGCTCTGGGTTGCTACTGCCCCGACGCCGGCTCGGCCCCAGGGCACGATCCCGCCGACGTTGGGAAACTTGGACTGGACGGCGACGCCCAGATCTCCGGTGGCGGAATCGAACGCAACGATGCTGTAGGTGTGGGCCAGCTTGAGGAAATAGGGTGGGGCCCCAATGGGCTGCTGAGCGCAGAGGCGTGAACCGTGAACCGTGAACAGCGAAACGAGTGTGATGAGTGAGAGTTGAATCGTGAAGTATGAAAGTGGACAAGCGACAGGTACGAGAGAACTACACCCAAGCCTGATCGTTCTGGGCGAACGTGACCGCCAAGCCGAAAGCATCATTTCACGTTTCACGTGTCACTCTTCACGCTTTTGCAGTTCACGGTTCACGGTCCTTCCCGCCCCATCTTCTTCTTCAGGTACGCCAGTTGGGCCTCGATGGCATTTTGCAGCCGTTGCTGGTCTACGTCTCGCTCGAGCTGATCGTCCCGATTCGGGCGAGCTCCGCCGGCCGATTCGAGATCGCGCCAGGCAGCTTCCACCGAATCGGAGGTGCGGCCTGACGCGGCCGCGCGATATTGGGTGGACATCTCCTCGATCTCGCGCTGAGCCAGAGCAAGCTCTTCGTGCTGCACGGCGATCTTGCGAGTCAGGACTTCAACCCTCGAGCGATGCCGCTCGGCATAGCGCTCGGCCAGTGCCACCGTCTCTGCATCGGGTACGGCGGCTGCCAGTCGCCCCCGGCGCTCGGCGTCTTCCAGCATCTTCCGCTCGGTCGCGAGCTCCCGCTCCGACGCGGACAGCGACTCCTGCATGGTCGTCAGGCCTACCTTGGCCTCGAGGAGCGCTTCCCGGAGCCCAGCCGCATAGCCTCGGGGATCGGAGGACGTGTGGTCGCGCAGGAGCTTGTCCAGCCGGGCCTTCAGCCCGTCGAACACGGCGGCCGTCTTCCTGTCATGGCTGACACCTCTGGGGAAACGACGCTCGGGGGAGCGTCGGATGGCCCCCCATTGGGAGGCCGATGCTCAAGCGAATTCCAATGTTAGGAGCGCGAGGAGGGAGGGTCAAGCGAACTGGCCGCCGGGCGCGCTCCCGCTCTTCCCACCGCTCTCCAGTATCACTACAGTACCTGAACCTTGGTCCCAATACCCCCGGGAGACGATGCCCCCATCCACATGCAGCATGTGCGCCGAGATCGCGGGACGCATCATTGCTCCTGGAGGTGTTATTCATGAAGACGAGTTCTGGATCGTCAGCCACCACACCGGCCCGTTCACTGACCCGGGGGAGCTGATGGTGAAGGCCCGGCGACACAGCGAATCCGTCGCCGAGCTGACCCCCTCCGAAGCCGCCGCACTGGGCCCGGTGCTGCGCGCCGCGGTGACGGCCATCGAGCATGTCGTCCGCCCGGAGCGGGTGTACGTGGCGAGCTACGGCGAGCGGCAACGCCACCTCCATTTCTTCCTGCTCCCCCGCACCGCCAACCTTCCCGCCGGCCATATCGTGTCCGACGTGTACCGTCGCGCCCGCACCGTATTGCGCCGCTGGGGACTGGCGCAGAATCCGGCCGCTGAGGCTCGGGCTCAGGTTGCGGGCCGCATCCGGGAAGATCCCGCATGGAAGATGTTGAACACCTGATCGTGGGTGCCGGCCCGGCCGGTCTTCGCGCCGCCCAGGTGCTGGCCGAGGCTGGGCGGGAAGTGCTGGTGTTGGAGAAGCGACCCGACATCGGCCCCAAGACCTGCGCGGGTGGGCTCACCCTCAAGACCATGAACCGGTTGGAGCGGCTCGGGCTTCCTCGAGACGTGCCCCTCCGCAGCGTGGGCCATGTCGCCTTCACCGGACACCGAGCGGTGGCGCTGGATCAGAAGCTCACCGTGGTCTATACCCTGCCCCGCCGACAACTGGGCCAGTACCAGCTCACCTGGTGCCGCAACGCGGGGGCGGAGGTCTGCGCCGGCGTCGCGGTGCGCGAGATCGACGTCGCCGGTCGGACGGTGGGCTGTGATGGGCGACGGATCCGTTGGCATCACCTCATCGGCGCCGATGGAGCCGACTCCGGAGTCCGGCGCGCGCTAGGCTTGCCTTCGCCCCGCGAGTACTTCGCGGCGGAATACAACATCCCCGCGATGCGGCTCGAGCCCTTGCGAGTCGAGTGTGATCCTGGTGCCTTGAGGAACGGGTACTTCTGGGTCTTCCCTCACACCGCGTATACCTCGATCGGCGCGGTTGCCCCCAAACACCTTGTCCCACCATCCACGCTTCGGCGTTACCTGGACGGCCGGCTAGCGGCACTCGGCGTCTCTTCCGCCGGGGCACCCTTCGAAGGTGCCACCCTGGAGGTGGAGTTCCGCGGGTTTCATTTCCCCGGCCAGGTTCACCTGGCAGGCGACGCTGCTGGTGTGCCCTCCTCACTGACCGCCGAGGGGATCTATGCCGCCCTCATCACAGGCGAAGACGTGGCGCGAAGCATCCTTGAACCTTCCTACCCGACCACCGACACGAGCAGCTGGCTGCGGGCGAAGCGGAGGCATGATCGGCTGGCGCGCTTCATGTCCTCGCGGATGGGCCGAGCGATGGCGTTTCCGATCCTGGCGGGGCTGGCCTGGCTCCCCCCGGTCCGACGTCCAATGGCGGAGTGGTTCCTGGGCGGTTGACCATCCATGGATCTGAAGTCTCGGTTTGAAGGCCTATGGGACCGCCTGGATGCCGCCGGCGATGGTAACGCGGCGTTCTCTCGCCTGATGGCGGCCTACGCCGAACCACATCGCGCGTACCATACCGCTGCTCACATCGCCGATTGCCTGACTCAGTTGGACGACTCGCCCGGAGGAGCTCCCCAGCAGACCCTGGTGGAAGGCGCCATCTGGTTTCACGATGTGGTGTACGACCCCCGTGCCCAGGATAACGAGGCAAGGAGCGCCGCGTGGGCCACGGAGGTGCTGTCCGGCGCCGGAGTCTCCTTGTCTAACGTTGACGCGATCCGCCGGCTGATCCTCCTCACACGGCACACCGAGCCTGCCCGAGACCCCGCCGGCCAGCTGTTGTGCGACATCGATCTCTCGATACTCGGGAGGTCGTCTGAGGAGTTTGACGAGTTCGAGCGTCGGATACGCGTCGAATACGGCTGGGTGCCGGAGCCGGAGTACCGAGCCGCCCGCGCACTGGTTCTGCGCCGCCTCTTGGGCTGGGATCCTCTGTTTCAGACCGAGCACTTTCGCCATCGCTACGAAGCGGCGGCACGTAACAATCTGACGCGCATGCTGGATCGGCTCGACCGCCCGGGCTAGCCGGGAGACGAGCGTGATCTGGATCACTTCGTGTCCTGCTGAGGGCGGCTTACGTTCGCGGACTCTGGAGGTGGTTCCGGGTGAGGGAGGGGACATCCACAACGTGGGGTGGCAGGGGTTGCCGGGCCAAACCGCCCGTTGCATCGCCGGGCCGTCCCCCCGCGAAAGGTATGAGACATGATGCGCACGCCATGGATCCTAGGAACGATGACTGCCGTCGCCCTCGCCGCGTGTGGCGGTGGCCGTCAGAGCACGCCGGGAACGCCCGAGACCGGGGCGGCCGGCGCTCCGGCAGACACCACAGGTATGGCGCCGGCACCCGCACCAACCGACACCTCGGCGGCGGGCGCGGCCGGAATGTCGGATACGTCCATGAAGTCGACTGCGACGGACACCGGCTTGAAGCCCGACACCGGCAAGGGCAAGCACAAGAAGACCGGTTACGACACGACCTCGAAGATGGGTACCACCAAGGACAGCGCGAAGTAACTCAATGGGGGTGGCTCAGACGGCCAGGTGCTGTGTGAACCACTCCCTGGCCAGCCGGGCCACTATCTCGAGTGCGCCCGGCTCCTCGAACAGATGGCTGGCCCCGGGGACGATTTCGAGGCGGGTTGGTGCGGTCATGCTTCGCATCGCCGCCTCGTTGAGTTCCTCTATCACGGGATCGAACCCTCCCACGATCAGCAGCGTGGGTGACCGCACTCGCCCCAAAGCCTCTTCGGCCAGATCCGGCCTTCCCCCTCGAGATACCACAGCGGCGATCCGATCCGGTCGTTGGGCGGCTGCCACCAGCGCCGCGGCGCCGCCTGTGCTCGCACCGAAGTAGCCAGCCGGCAGGCCTCGTGTTCCCGGCTGGACGGTGACCCAGTCGGTCGCGGCTGTCAGGCGTTGGGCCAGCAACGGGATATCGAAGCGGAGATGTCCGCTGAGAGCATCCAGCGATTCCTCCGGCACCGTCAACAGGTCCATGAGGAGGGTGGCGAAGCCGGCCGCTTGAAGTTCCTCTGCGACGAAGCGGTTGCGAGGGCTGTGGCGGGAACTTCCACTGCCGTGGGCAAAGATCACCACGCCATCCGCTGAGGCTGGTATGGCCAGATCCCCGCCGAGAAGGACATCACCGGCAGGGATGCCTACCGGGAAAGACCGGGCCGTGAGCGAGCGCATCACACTTCCACTTGTTCCTCCGCGGCGCGCTGAAGCAAAGTACGGACTTCCTCGTCACTGGTTTGAGCAAAATCGTCGTACCAAGCCCCCACGGCCACGAATGGCTCAGGAGAGAGCGCGCAGATCACATCATCCGCCTCCGCGCGCAGCATCTGACAGGTTTCCACAGGAGCTACCGGTACCGCGACGACCAGCCACTTCGGCCCCTGAGTGCGAAGCGCGGCGGCGGCGGCTCGCATCGTGGCGCCGGTCGCGAGCCCGTCATCTACCAGAATCACCACCCGCCCGCCGACGTTGGGCTGTGCTTTCGCGTCTCGATAGAGCCGCTCGCGCCGCTCCAGCTCCTTTTCTTCGACCGCGGCGACCGCCGCGATCACCCGGTCCGGGATCCCCAGCATCGCGACCACATCTTCGCTCAGAATCCGAACTCCTCCCGACGCGATGGCACCCATCGCCAGCTCCTCGTGCCCCGGCACCCCCAATTTCCGCACCAGGATCAGATCCAGCGGTGCGTGCAGCGCCCGGGCGACCTCGTAGCCGACCGGAACGCCCCCTCGAGGAAGCGCCAGCACCAGCAGGTTGGAGTTTCCGGCGTAGGCCTTCAGCGCCTCGGCCAAGCGGCGCCCGGCCTCAACCCGATCGTGGAACCGCATCTGGGACATCCCGACTGATCCTACCTTTACCTTCGAGTTCCTGGTTGACCGCGGACAACGCCCACGAAAACTATCCCATTGCGCGTCTGCCCTCGATGTGACCTTGCTCACGCGGTGGTTATCGTTCCTCGATGATAATGTACGAGGTTACGCTCCAGGTGGACTCGCCGCTCACCGAGCAAGTCATCGCCTATATGCGGGATAAACACATCCCGGCGATCCATCAGACCGGGTGCTTTCAGCGAATCAGCTTTCAACGAGCATCGTCCACCCGCTTCCGCGCAGTCTATCATGCCGCGTCGCTGACCGAGCTCGAGCGCTACCTGACGGTTCACGCCGAAGCGTTTCGCACCGACTTCCGGGAGCACTTTCCATCCGGGCTGACCATCAGCCGGGAGACCTGGGTGGAGGACAGGAGCTGGGAGTGAGGCCGATGGCCGGGGCCAGGCCGTCGCAGTATCATTCTCTCGATGCTCCGACCGCGCCTCGTGCTCTTCGCGCTCCTGCTCGCCGCCGCATGCGAAAAAGGTGGCGGTGGACGAGCCGCTTGTGGGCTGGCCGCGCTCGCCGGACCGACGGCCCTCCTCACCCAGTTCAGTGTTCCCAACCAGACACTCGCTCAAGCACCCCGACACTTGCCGGAGCGGCTCGTCGCTCGAGTGGTGGCCGGCCCCGCCTACCCGGCCGTGGTCGGACGCTCGGATTCGCTCTTGTTGATCGGAGTGGAGGGCACTCTCCCGGCGGGGGCAAAGCCCGGGTACGGAGTGCTGGTCATCGACCAAAAGGAGAAAGCCCGCGGAGTCGTGGTATACGAGGGTCTTCCAGTCGAGGGAGCGCCGCAACTCGGGAAGGTCGCTATTCAATCCTCTACCGTACCGCTCATCGGCATTCAACTGGATCCCAGCAGGATTGAGGACTCCCGCTGCCCTATGTTCCCCGACTCGGTCATACCGTGAGCCCGCCTCGAATCGGGATCAGTGGAGTGCTGCGAGAATGGGACGGAGCCTCACGCACGGGTGTGAATTCGGCGTACGTGCGCTCGGTCGCTGCGGCCGGCGGCGTACCTCTGATTCTGTCGCCGCTGATGGGTCCCTCAGTGGCCGCCAGGGCGTTGGCCGGGATAGACGGATTACTGCTCACCGGTGGAGAGGACATGGACCCGGCCTGGTACGGAGCCGAGCCCTCTCCCCGGCTCTCGCCGCCGAGCCGGGAGCGGGACGTCTTCGAGCTGGCGCTGTTCGCGATGGCGCGGCAGATGGAGCTGCCGATCCTCGGCATCTGTCGCGGGATCCAATTGGTGAACGTGGCCCTGGGCGGTTCGCTGTATCAGGACCTCCCTAGCGAGCGTCCCGGAGTAGTGGATCACAACGCTCCCGGGGATCGATCCGCGCGCTCGCACGCCGTGCGGCTCAGCCAAGGAAGCCGCGTGGCCGAGGCGCTTGGCACCACGGAGCTCAAGGTGAACTCCTTCCATCATCAAGGGGTCCTGGAGCTGGCTCCGGGTCTGGTGGCGACAGGGTGGAGTGATGACGGGTTGATCGAGGCGGCGGAGGGAACGGGAGACAGCCCCTGGCTACTTGCCGTCCAGTGGCACCCGGAAGAGATGTACGCCGAGGACCGAGCCCCGGACCGTGGGTTGTTCAGGTCGTTGATCGAACAGGCGGGCAAGGAGCTAGTGCGAGCCGAACTCCCGCAGTCCGCGGTCGGGATGGTGCCCCCCGGGGAACAGTACCCGGTCGCTGACCCCGTTGAGCGCTCCGCGAAGGGCAGCGTACCGCTCCGCCGCAGTCCGGAGCACCGCGGCCAGCCCGTACTCGATGGCCAGGGCATGGTCGGAGGCCAGCTCAAACCCCCGCCGCCCGAGTGAGTCGTAGTAGGTCACGTCCGGTCCCGCTTTGCGCAGGTGGCGCGCCGCGATATAATCGGGAAAGAGCCCGGCCAGCCAGAGAGCGTAGTTGCCCAGGTGCAGCATGACCTTGAAGCGGCGTTCGCCACCCGTCGCCTCCAGGTCGGCCAGGATGTCTACCATGTACCGGTGGCACTGATCGTCGTGCCAGTCTATTCGCCAGGCGCGGTCGCGCTGTCCGAAATCGAGGAGCAACGCCGCCAGGTAGTCCGCCAGGTCCCGATCCTCGATGCCGGCGCCACGGAGAGCATGTCGAACCAATACGTAAAAGAACAGCGCCTCGGAGGGCACCAGCATGGTCCGGACCGTAAGGAGGCGTTCCAGCAGATCCGGCGTGTCCAACAGCGGGTCGGGGCCCTCAGTCATCAGCCGCCGTTCCAGGTAGGCCCGCCGGTGAGCGGAGCCGCGGCTCAAGAGCAACATCACCAGTTGCAGGTCCGCCGACGTCAGACGGCCGCGGGTATTCGCCCGAATCATGACCAGCCCTCCGTTGACTCAACCTCCGTCATCCGCTGACTCCTCCGGCTCACTGGCACTGCTTCGCCAGGTCACCGCTTTCGGTCAGGAACTGGCCGGCACCCTGCGCCGTGCTTCCGTGGTGGACCTCCTCGTCCGCCGCATTCGAGAGAGCTTCGCCCCCGCCGAGGTCGCTCTCTCCCTCTTTGATCGTGATGCCGAGACCTTGGACTTCGTGCACGCCTGGCCCGGTGGCCGCCCCGACCGCCGTCCCCTTCTGGAGCTGGTAAGCCGGCGCGGCGCGATGGTGCTTCCCGATGGTCTCGGCCCGTTGCTTCAGGATGCGGGCCTCTCGTCACACCCCGACGGTGACGGAAGCTGGATGCTTGCTCCCTTGGTAGCAAAGGTCAGAGTAACCGGAGCAGTGGCGGTTCGCGGTGAGGTAAATCGCTTCGGGCCGCGGGACCTCGCGCTGCTCGAGGGACTCGTCTCCCAGGCCAGCATCGCACTCGAGAGTGCCCGCCTGGTGGACCTCCACGACGACGGCCGGCGCTCCTGGCAAGAAGTCGTGGACGCGATCTCGCCGGCGCTGTGCATCGTCGACCGAGTCGGCCGGATTCGGAGGGCCAACCGGGCCTTCGCCGACCTGGTCAATGCCCCGCCCGCCGGGCTGATCGGCCGCCCCTGGCAGGCGTTCGTGCCGCCGGAATGGGCCACCGATCTACAGCGGGCCTTGGACCAGCAAGGAGCGGGCCGCGAGGTGGAGCTCCGCACGGGCGAGCAGACCTATGCAGTTACTGCGGTGCCAATTAGCAGCACTGACCGGTCGGCCGCCGTGCTCCTCTTCGATGATCAAACGGAACGGCGGCGATTGCAAGACCAGCTCATCCAGTCGGAGAAGATGTCCGCCATCGGCCAGCTGATCGCGGGGATTGCTCACGATTTGAACAACCCTCTGGCGTCCGTGGTGGGGTTCGCCGACTACCTCACGGAGGTCCCGCACGTGCCTCCTGCCCTGCGGGAGCCGCTGACCGTGATTCAGGAAGAGGCCGAGCGGGCATCCAACATCGTCAAGAACCTGCTGAGCTTCGCCCGCAAACAAGATCATCAGCGGCGACCGACGGCGTTGAAGCCCCTGTTGGATGCGACCTTTGTGCTCTTGCGCAATCAGCTAATGGCGCATCGAGTCGATGCCCGCATCGAGGTCGAACCGGATCTGCCCATGCCGGACATCGATCCCAACCAGATCCAGCAGGTATTCGTGAACCTGATCAACAACGCGGCCCAGGCCATCGCTTCCACCGGACGCCCTGGCACCGTCGTGGTCCGCGCCCGCCGCTGGCTCGATGGAGTGGCGGTCGACGTGATCGATGATGGTCCGGGAATGTCCGAGGCGCTGGCAGCGCAGGTCTTCGAGCCGTTCTTTACCACGAAGCCGGAAGGCGAAGGGACGGGGCTGGGGCTTTCCATCAGTCAGGGTATCGTCCGAGAGCACGGTGGCCGCATCATGCTGGCCACCGAAGAGGACAAGGGGTCCACCTTCACGGTCCAGCTGCCATTGGCGACCCGGCCACCCGAGCCACAGCCCGACTCGGACGCGCGTGCTCCCACCAAGCGCCTCCGAGTGCTGGTGGTGGACGACGAGCCCCACATCCTGCACTACATGCGCGCGACCCTCGAGGCCTGGGGTCACTTGGCCTTCGTCGCCAGCGATGGTGAGGAAGCACTCGCGCTTGCGAGCCGTGAGAGCTACGACCTGGTGATCTCCGACCTGCGAATGCCTCGCCTGGGGGGACGGGAGTTCTACGAGGCGCTTGCCCGGCTGCACCCGACCATGGCCGAACGGGTGGTGTTCAGTACCGGGGACACCGTGCGGGGTGACACTCTCGCCTTCCTCGAAACGCTCGACCGCCCCTACCTTCACAAGCCATTCAGCCTGGCCGAGCTTCGAAGCCTGCTCGCGGAAGTCGCGCGGGACAGCGGACCCCATACGCTTCGCCGCGACAGCGGGAGCCGGCCGGTCGAAACGATGTCGGAGGGGTGAGTACCCGGGTGGTCCACGTCGCATCCGGTCGCGAGTGGCGGGGAGGCCAGCGGCAGGTCTGGCTGCTCGCCCGAGAGCTGGAACGACTCGGCGGAGTCGCACAGGTGGTGGTGACCGGCGGTGGAACCGAGCTCGCCCGCCGGCTCCGGTCCGACGGCGTGACTGTCCGTGAGGCGCCCTGGAGCATGGGGCTCGACCCCCGTGTCTGTGGGGCCATTCTTGCCGCGCTTCGCGGATCGGGCGCGCTGCTCCACGCTCACGACGGCCATGCCATCATCCTGGCCGGGCTCTGTGCCTCACTTGCGGGTTGTCCTCTTGTCGCCACGCGACGAGTCGCATTCCACCTCCGACATCGAGGCTACTGGGCCCGCGCCACGCGAGTGATCGCCGTCTCCCAGGCGGTGGCCTCGGTGCTGGAGCAGGACGGAATCCCGCCCGAACGGATACGCGTCGTTCACTCCGGAATCGCGCTCGAGATAGCCCTCGCCGCAAAACCTCTGGGCATTCGAGCTCGATTGGGGCTTCCACCTGACGCGGGGATCGCGGCAAGCGTGGGATCGCTCGAGCCGGAGAAGGATCATCCCACCCTCTTTCGCGCCGCCAAGATATTGGAAGCGCGTCATCCTCAGCTCCATTGGGTCGTCGCAGGCGCGGGGCGCGAGCAACCGGCCCTGGAGCGTCTCCGAGAGGACTTGGGACTGCATCACCGAGTCCATCTGCTCGGCCAAGTGGACGAACCGATGGGCCTCATTGTCGATGCCAATGTTTTCGTCATGAGCTCCAGGGACGAGGGGCTGGGGACTTCGGTGCTGGATGCGATGGCGCTTGGCACTCCGGTTGCTTCTACCTCGGCAGGAGGCGTCCCGGAAATGCTGACCGATGGCTCGGGGCTGCTGGTTTCGCCGGGGGATTCTCGGGCACTTGCGGGCGCGGTGTCTCAGATCCTGGACGATTCGGCCCTGCGTCGATCACTTATAGAGAACGCCTGGACGGCGGTCCGGCGGTTCAGCGCCGACCGCATGGCCGGGGAAGTAAGAAACGTGTATCGTTCCTGCGCCCATTTCCTTGACTGACCATGATTTACGTTTGCATACCAAGCTACAACGAGGCAGCAACGGTGGGTCTTCTGCTCTGGAAGATCCGCCAGGTGTTCGCCGGATTTCCTCGGGAGTACCAACTGCTCCTGCTGGATGACGGGTCCACCGACGCGACGTCGGAAGTGCTGGAGCCCTATGTCCGAGTTCTGCCGCTCACGCTGCTGCGTCATGAGGTCCGGCAAGGCTATGCCGCCTCGGTCGAGGCGTTGCTCCGCAAGGCGGTCGAGCTTACCGATCGGCCCAAGCGCGATGCGGCAATCGTGATGCACGCCGATTTCGCCCACAATCCTCAGGCCATCCCCGATCTGGTTCGACGAATCGAAAGCGGAGCCGATGTCGTCGTGGCCGAGGGCCGTATCGAGGGCCAGCAGTCGTGGCCGCACCGCATGCTGCGGCGCTTCGCCCCGCTGTTTCTTCGGGGGATTGTAGCAGTTCCCGGGGTGACGGACCTGGTCTCGGGGTTCGCCATCTTCCGGCTGGTCGCGCTGAGGAATGCACTCCGGAGTCAGAACGGTGCGCTGCTGGTCACCGATGGGCTCGCCGCCAATGCCGAGCTGTACTGGCGGGCAGGGCGATACGCGCGTCGAGTCGAAGCCATCCCAGTAGTCGAGCGGCACGATCTTCGGGGCCGCGGCACCCGCCTGCAGCCCTGGCCCACGGCCATGCAGCTCTGGCGGGCCCGACGGCTCCTCCGGAATACGCCGATACCGCCCGTGACCGCCGATGCCTCTGCCCGGCGGGAGAGCGAACGGGAAGCCGAGGCGGTATCCTCGTGAGCCTGCTCGCCCTGGTACTGGCCCTCTTTCAAGGCAGTGCCCCGCCGGCCCCGGCGCCGGCTTACCCGTTTGGCGTCGGGGAGACCCTGACCTATAGCGCGAAGCTGGGCATGCTCACCCTGGGCTCCGGAACGCTGGAAGTGGCAGGCATCGAGTCACTGCGCGGCGAAGAGACCTTTCGGTTCCGCTTTCGGCTTCAGGGGAGGACCGTCTTCTTCAGTCTGGATGACGTGCTCGAGTCCTGGGTCGGGACCAAGGATTTCGCGTCCCGCCGGTTTCTTCAGAACTTCGTAGAGAACGACAAGACCCGGCGCAAGCTGTACGAGATCTACCCCGACTCGGGGTTTTTCCGCGAGAGCGGCCGCCCCTCGCCAGAGCCCTCGCCTCCGGATCCGCTGGACGACGCGGCGTTCTTCTACTTCGTGCGAATTACGCCGCTCGAAGTGGGCAAGAAGTACTCCTTCGACCGGTACTTCAAGAAGAAAATGAATCCGGTCAACATCGAGGTGACCAAGAGGGAGAAGATGGAGCTGCCCGACGGCACGGAGATCGATTGCCTGGTGCTTCATCCGGTGATCGAGACCAAGGGTATGTTCTCCAAGCGCTCGGATACCCGGATCTGGCTCACCGACGATGTGCGCCGCTTGCCGGTGCAGATTCGAAGCAAATTCAACTTCGGGACCATCACGCTCCGCCTCAAGGAAATGGTGCTACCCGGCGCACCCACCCCGACTCCGGGCACCTGAGCGTGCCCTACCGTGAGGCCGATCTCAGCCGGCTGCGCACGATCCCCGTTTCGGGACGTCGCAACAAGGTCGACAGCTCGCTCCTAGCCACTCCTCCGACAGCGGCTGGGTCATTCACCGACTTCCTGGGTAGCCTGCCCGACGTGCTGGCGGCGCGAGATCTTCGCGCCGTCATCGCCGGCGTCGCAGCGGCCGCGAGCAACCGGAGAGGAGTACTGTTGCTGCTCGGCGGCCACGTCATCAAGGTCGGTCTCGGCCCGCTGGTCAACGCCTGGATCGAACGGGGGCTGGTCTCGCACATCGCCCTCAACGGGGCTGCGGCGATTCACGATTTCGAGCTGGCTGCCTTCGGGGGTACCAGCGAAGACGTCGAGAGCGGGCTGGCCGATGGGAGCTTTGGCATGGCGGACGAGACCGGGACCGAGATGAACGCCGCGATTAGTGCCGCGGCCGCGAGCGGTCAGGGCATGGGCGAGGGCTTAGCCCGGGGCCTCGCGGCCCGCCCTACCCTCCCCGGGGCCTCGGCCTCGGTGCTGCTGAGCGCGCTGAATCACGATGTTCCGGTCACGGTCCACGCCGCCATCGGCGCGGACATCATTCACCAGCATCCCAAGGCCGACGGCGTGTCCCTGGGAAGCACGGGTCATCGGGATTTCAGGCGCCTGGCAGGCTCACTGGTGGATCTCGATCAGGGCGGGGCCGTGCTCAACTGGGGCAGTGCGGTAGTCCTGCCCGAGGTGTTTCTCAAGGCGTTGACCATCGCCCGCAATCTCAACGCGGGCCGGCCTACTCACTTTCTCGCGGCGGATTTTGACATGCAGCGGCATTACCGGCCGCGCCTCAATGTGGTGCAGCGACCAACCCGCGCCGGCGGCAGTGGCTACCTGCTCACCGGACATCATGAGATCATGATTCCGCTGTTGGTGTGGGGAGTGGTTGAAAGGCTATCGGCTATCAGCTAAGAGCGATCGGTCCTGGGAGATCGAGCCCGCCGCCCAGAATTGTTAGCTGATAGCTGATAGCTGCCGCCAGGCGGCGCTCAGGCCGGCCGGCCGGCGATCATCTCTCTTACCCTGGCCGCTGTGTTGGGCGCGAAGATCTTGAGAATCAGATAGATCAGGAACCCGACAAAGGCGAACCAGAGGATCGCGCCCAGCAAACCGATCACCAGGCCAAACAAGCCGAAGAGCAGCTTCAGCAGGAAGATTGCGATCACCGCGAAGATCGCGAAGCCGAGCAGGTTCCGAAGCATACTAGTTTCCCTCGTGAGAAGCGGGTCAGGGCGCAGTACGCCGAGACGTTTCAAATAGTTTCATAGGAAATATAAGTGGCTGTCTCCTACGACGTTATTGTGGTCGGCGGCGGGCCGATCGGAGCGGCCTGTGCCCGGGAGCTGGCCCTGACCGGGAGACGCGTGCTCATCCTCGAGCGCGGCGAGGAGATCGGTCAGGCCTGGCGGGCAGCAGCCGGTATGCTCGCTCCCCAGATCGAGACCACTCAGGATGAGAGTGTCCTCGAGTTCGGGCTCGCCGCGCGGGAGCTTTACACCGATCTGGCTGAGGCCCTTCGGGAAGCCACCGGCATCGACATCGGGCTCTGGCGAGAGGGCATCGCCTGGGTGGCAGACGGGGACGATGAAGCGGCCGACCTGCGAACCAGAGTCGCAATCCAG
Source organism: Gemmatimonadales bacterium (assembly GCA_036556025.1). Classification (GTDB taxonomy): domain Bacteria; phylum Gemmatimonadota; class Gemmatimonadetes; order Gemmatimonadales; family GWC2-71-9; genus CAVVWJ01. The sequence goes on from DATBKD010000046.1 coordinate 18,176, forward strand.
CGCCAACAAGGACACCTCTGCGATTGGCTGGATTCGGGCGAGGTTCGGGCACGTTGGCCCTGGCTTGGGCCCACTCAAGGTGCTCTCTGGGCTCCGCACGACGGAGCCCTGGAGCCGATCAAGTTGGTCGAGGCCCTCCTCAGCGACGCCAAACAGCTCGGGGCACACGTCATGCACGACAGCGTGACCTCAGTGGACCAGCGGGGTGACCGGGTGGTTGGCGTCACCGGGCACGAAGGTCACTACGCCACTCCCACCGTCGTCATCGCGGCCGGCGCCTGGTCAGGCGAGATCGAAGGCCTCCCACGGCCGCTATCGGTCGCACCCGTGCGAGGACAGATGGCGGCGATGCCGTGGCCCAGCGCTGCTGCTCGAGCCATCGTGTATGGCAAAGGCGGCTACCTGGTCGCCCGCGGGGAAGAGGCGATTGTCGGGTCAACCATGGAGTATGTCGGATTTCGCCCCGAGGTGACCTCCTCGGGTCTGGCGAGGATCTTTGCGAGCGTCACCGCGCTCTGTCCCTCGTTGACTCTGGCTGAGGTGCGCCGCACCTGGGCCGGGCTTCGACCAGTCACACCGGATGGCGCCCCGATCCTGGGAGCCGAGCCCCGGGTCGAGGGCCTGTGGTACGCCGTCGGACACGGTCGCAACGGCATCCTCCTGGCCGGGATGACCGGCCGCATCATCCGCCAGCTACTCGCAGGTGAATCTCCCGAGCAAGACATCGGGCTCTTCTCACCCACCCGGTTCTGGCAATGGTAGCGAACATCCCGAACACAGAGTCGCCGACTACCGGCATCCAGAGGCAGTAGAGCAGTAGAACGACCTGCACACTCTGAACACCGATAGCCGGCGACGAAATCGCCCTACGCGGCGGCGCTGACAGTTATCAGCTGACAGCTGACAGCTTACTTCTTACTTCTGGTGTACGGCGTCCTCTCGCCAGTTGGATCCATCCCCGCGCCCCATACATCCGTTCGCTCCCGGCCGGCGTAGCCGAGGTCACAAGGGCAGTGCATCACCAACTGCCCACCACCTCACTCGCTAGGAGACCCATGGCCATGAACGCCAGACCGACTTCCCGCCGGCGAGCGCTCGCCGCAGGGCTGGTTGTCCTCGCGGGGGCCGCCACTGTCACCGGCCTCGTCCTTGGATCCGATCACCAGGACACACCCTTCGTCGAGCTCAACCCCAAGTCCGACCTCACCGATGTCTATGCCTTTCCTGGATCTGCGCCTGGTCGCATCGTCCTCGTCATGGACACCAGAGGGTTCCTCACGCCGGCCGGTGCGCAGGATCCGGACCAGGGCTCGTTCGATCACAATCTGCTCTATCAGTTCAAGGTCGATAACAACGGGGACGCAAAAGAGGACAAGGTCATCCAGGTCAGCTTCACCGGAGAGGGTACCGCGCAGCAGGTCGAGGTGCGAGGCCCGATAGCGCCGCCGGTCCAGGGCGCGATGAACAACGAAATCTCCGACGCGACCCCGACGGTCAGCGGAGCACTCAACACCCTTCTGGGCAGCCCCAGCGACATTCAGGTCTTCGCTGGTCCCCGCGACGATCCGTTCTATATCGATCTCGAAGCCGCATTCTGTATCCTGCCGGACCGCAAGCCGGTGGGCGGAGCGCTCTCCCAGCCCTGCGCCCTCCACCCCAATCCGTCGGGCTCGATTTTCTACTTCCGCAATCCCGGCGTGAACTACGTCAACGGGTTCAACGTCAATGCCATCATCGTCGAGCTGCCCAGCTCGACGCTGGAAAACGGCTCGCCCGGCAAGCTTGGCCTTTGGGGCACCATCAGTCAGTGATCACCCACGACACGAACGAGAGGAACCGACCATGCAGCTCAGCATCTTTGCCCGCGGGGCACGCCGCCTGGCACTCGCGTCCGCGGTCGTGGCGGTGAGCCTGACGACCGCCTGCAGTGACGACCACAACGACGGGACCGGGCCGACGACGCCCAGGATGTTCAATCAGCTTCAGCGCCTCGGCAATCCGCTGGTGAGCGAAGTTCTTCTGGCCAAGCGGAGCCATCCCACTCACGGCAGCATCGGCCCGGACCAGGACGCCAGTCTCGTCGCCCCGGAAGTGGTGGACTTTCTGACCACGGTTGCGGGCCGCGACCCCGCCTATATCAGCGCGATCGCGCCGGCCTTGATCCCTGATATGCTGATCGTGGACACGAGCAAGGATCCGGCATCCTCGCCTGTGGGCTGGCTCACCTGGCTGCCCCAACTGGGTGGCGGGTACGGGGGACGGCAGCTTCAGGACGACGTGGTGGATCTGGCGCTCACAGCCGTGTTCGGCAGTGCCCTCGGTGACGCCGCCCACGCGACGCCGGAGCTCACCACCGACAATGTCAGCTTCGACTCGCCCAACGTCACCAGCACGTTCCCCTATCTCGCGTCGCCGAACTAAGTCGCGAGCGTCTCCGGCGGCACGGACAGGGCCGCCGGAGCACACCTGTCACCGAGGGGTCAACTATGCGAAAGCTGGCGTGGTGCGCCGCCGGAGCCGCTCTGGGACTCATCATCTGGGCAGCCGGCGCGGCGGCTGATCGTCCCGCACAGCCAGCCGGGTCCAATCCTCGGCCAAGGCTGAGTGAGACCCAGATCCGCAGTCTGGACATCGCGTTCTACGCGAAGCGGATCGAGCGCGACAGCCTGAGCGCCCGGGACTTCACCCAGCTGGCGGCCCTGTACCTCCAACGCGCGCGGGAGACCGCTGACAATCAGGATCTGGTGCGGGCCGAAGAGATGGCGCGCCACTCGCTCCGGCTGCGGACCAGTCGAAACGGCGCCGCGTTCGGCGTGCTGGCGTCCAGCCTCCTGGCGCAGCACCGCTTCGCCGAAGCGCTGGAAGCGGCGGAAGCGTTGGTGGAGTACGACTCGACCTCGATCAGCGCGCGAGGCCTGCTGGGCGAGACCCAGATGGAGCTGGGCCGTTATGGCGACGCCCGCCGAAGCCTGGGCGCGCTCGCCAGCTACCGGCGAGATCTGAGTGTCGCCCCGCGCTTGGCGCGCTGGGAGGAGCTGCAGGGACACCCCGAGGCAGCCCGGCAGCTCCTGCGAGAAGCGCGGGACGACGCCGCGCGGCAGCACGGCATGCCCCGAGAGCAGCTGGCCTGGTTCCACCTTCGCCTCGGAGACCTCGCCTTGCGCAATGGGCACGCCGGTGAGGCCGAACGCGAGCTCCACGACGGACTGAAGATCTCTCCCCGCGACTATCGCCTTCTGGGAACCATGGCCCGGCTGGAGGCAGCGCAGCACCGCTGGGACAGCGCCATCCGGTACGGTGAAGAGGCCATCGGGCAGGCCCTCGATCCGGCAACCCTCGGATTGATCGGAGATGCCTACGCTGCCTTGGGCGACAGCGCCAAGTCGCGGGAATACTCGCACGCCATGGAGACCGCGGTGCTCCATCAACCGGGGGCCTTTCACAGAGCGTGGAGTCTCTACCTGCTGGACCATGGCCGCGACGTTCCCGCGGTGCTGGCCAAGGTCCGAGCGGAGCTGGAAACCCGGCGCGACATCTACGGGTACGACCTGCTCGCGTGGGCACTTCATCGCTCGGGTCGGGATGCCGAGGCGAGAGCGGCCATGATGCGGGCACTCACGCTGGGCACCAGGGACGCCATGCTGTTCTATCACGCCGGGATGATCGAGCACGCTCTGGGTAACGAGGGCTCCGCCCGGCAGGACTTGGCTCAGGCCCTGACCATCAATCCGATCTGGCACCCCACTCAGCGGGACGAGGCCCGGGCGCTGCTGGATTCTCTCGCACCCTGAGGACACCGACGTGTCAGCGCTTGCGACCTTCGTCCATCTGGGGTTTCGCCATATCGTCACTTTCGCGGCAATGGATCACATTCTGTTTCTGCTCGCGCTCGCGGCGATTTATCGAGGGAGCGATTGGCGAGACAGTCTCTGGGTGATCACGGCTTTCACCATCGGGCACTCCGTGACCCTCGCGCTGGCGGTGAGCGGCACCGTGCGCCTCCCCACGCCACTGATCGAATTCCTCATTCCCCTCACCATCGTGGCGACCGGAGCCGAAAACATCGTGGTCCGCAACCGATCCCAGGCACCGCTCCGTGGACGTTATCGCTCGATCTTTGCCGGCGTCTTTGGCCTGGTGCACGGCGCCGGGTTCGCCAACTATCTCCAGAGTCTGTTCGTGGGCTCGATCGCCCTGCCTCTCTTCGGCTTCAACCTGGGGATCGAGCTGGGTCAGCTGCTCGTGCTGGCGGCTTCCGGACTGGCGCTCGCTGGATTGGATCGGCTGCTCGCAGCCGCATGCGCGCAAGGAGGTATACCGACGCCCTACCGCCTCCGGGTGGTAACAGTCTCTCTGGTGGTAGTGGGCGTGGCGACGCAGATGGCCGCGGCCCGGCGGCCATGGTAAATGCGGGTTCCGCTCCTGCTCCTCACGCTCCTGTTGCCCGCGGGCGCAGCGGCTGAGACTGGGGTACCGGCTCGGCAGCATCCCATGCATACGGCCGTAGTCGAGATGAGTTATCAGCCCGCCAGCGGCCTCGTCGCGATTCAGGTCCGGGCCTTCCAGGATGACTTGAGGACGGCGGTCGCCTTCTCTCCCAACGGAGTGCCGGCCGACTCCGCCTTGGCCCGCTACGTTCGGAGCGCAGTGCATGTCATTGACCGCGTCGGTCGCGCGCTGCCACTCCACTGGGAAGGCGCGGAGCAGGCCGGCGATGCGATCGTGGTTCGCCTCACGGCTCCGGCGCCGGAGGGATTGGAGGGCGCACAGGTGTTGAGCGCCCTGCTCTGTGAGCGCTTCGAGGACCAGGTCAACATCGTTCGCGCAGCCTATGGCGGGCGAACCACGACTCTGCTTTTCACCCGCGGCGACCGCGCCAAGACGCTTCCATGACGGTGTCGCCGGCTGCTTGTGAACTGCCGAGACTGGCGTGTAGACTGAGGTTCATGCCGAGCCAGACGATTCCGCCTGCGTCCGCCGATCGCGACCTCGTAGCGCAGGCCGCGGCCGGCGAGGAGAAGGCGATTGCCGTTCTCTACGATCGGTACGGTGAAGTGCTGTATGCCGTCGCGTATCGCATCGTAGGACAGCGGGCGGATGCGGAAGAGGTCGTCATCGAGGCCTTTGCCCAGGCCTGGCGTGAGGCGCCGCGCTTCGAGGCGGCGCGGGGTTCCGTTGCGGGTTGGCTCACCACTATCGCGCGGAGCCGGGCATTGGATCTGGTACGTGCCAGGGTCCGGCGGGAGCGGATGGCGGCCTCGGCCGCAGCCGATCAGCCGGACGTCTCCCCGGCCATGGGAGACTGGCGAGGGGATCCTGGCGACTCACTGGAGCAGACCGAGCGCCGGCACCAGGTGCAGCTCGCGCTCGAGATTCTCTCTCCTCCACAGCGCAAGGCGATCGAGCTGGCGTACTTTGAGGGCCTGTCCCATTCGGAAATTGCCGAGCGCCTGCAGGAGCCACTTGGCACGATCAAGACCCGGGTCCGACTGGGTATGCAGAAGCTCAGGGAGTGTCTGCGGCCGTTCTACTTCGAGCGTGGCACATGAGCCATTCCGACCAGGAATCGCCCCAGGATCTCGCTGCCGCGTACGCGCTGGGAGCGCTGGAGCCGGGAGAGGCGCGGCGCTTCGAAGCGTTCCTCGCCGGGTCACCCGAGGCCCAGCGCGAAGTCGCCGAGTTTCGCGAGGTGGCGGCGTTGCTGGCTCTGGGAGAGGCGGATACCGCCCCGGGTGCCAATCTGCGCGACCGGGTGCTCGCCCGGGTAGGCGGCGAAAAGACCCGTGCTCTACCGGTTGCGGAACCGACCGCCCGGCGGCGGATTCCATGGTTGATGTGGGGCGCGCTCGCGGCGTCCCTCGCGCTGGCAGTGGGATTGGCAGCCGAGGTGCTTTCGCAGCGGCAGGATCTGGCCGATCTCAAGGGGGAGGTTGCCAATCGAGACCAGGTCCTGGCGGAGCGCCTCCAGCAACTCAGGGCCCGCGAGGCCACGCTCAATGCCCTCATGGAACCGGGTGTCGAGCTGTACCAGCTCTCCGCCAGCGGAGACCCCGAACCGGGCATTCAGCTTTTCTGGAACCGGGAGAAGAACGTGGCGATCGTACACGGCTTCCGACTCAAGCCAGTCCCGTCCGGACATGCCTACCAACTTTGGTTCATCGAGGACGGCAAGCCGGTCCCCTCGGTGACCTTCAAGCCCGAACCTTCCGGGCACGCCAAGGTCGAGGGCGTGACCGTCCCCACCGCAGGAGAATTGAGCGCCGCGGCCATAACCGTGGAGCCGGAGGGCGGTTCGCCTCAGCCGACCTCTCCCATCCTCCTGGTAGGGTCGCTCCAGAAAAAGTCGTGATCGGCTGGCACAGATCCGCGGTCCTGCTGGCAGGCTTCGCCGCCGGTGTCGTCGCCCCGCTCGCGTCTCAGGTTCCGAGTGACCTCTCCCGGGAACGGGCTGCCTTCGCCAACTGGCTCCGTTCCGCCCCGACCTCACCCTTCGCCGCGCTGGCACGCGAGCCCATCGGCCAGGGACTCGGCTTGGGCCCAACCGGTGCGAGCATCCCCCTTCAAGGCCTGGAGCCGCAGCGCGTGGTCGAGCGGGACGGGCTGGTGACGCTGGAATCCCCACGGGGGCGTCGGTCCGTACCGCGCGGCAGGCCCATTCACCTAGGCAAGTACGCCATCGTGGCGGACGGGCCGGCAGATCGCGGCGTTCTTACGGTGTACGGCGCACCGGCGGTGCGAACCACGCCGCAATACTTCCCCTATCAGCAGAGCCTGGTCTATGAGGGCGGACTGAGGCCGCCGGAGCATCCGGGGCAGGTGCGGATTCTGTCGCTGGAGGGGACGGAGGTCGATGCCAACGAAGCGGGCACCGTTGAGATTCCGGTCGACGACACCAAGGCCCGCCTGCGGGTGCTCCGGATCCCGCTGGGACCGGGAGAGGAATCCGATCTGCAGATCTTTTTTCGCGACGGGACCAATGGTAGCGGCACCTACCCCGCCGGCCGCTTCGTGTCGCTCTTGCCCCTGGGAGGCGGACGGTACCGGCTGGACTTCAACCGCGCCCGCAATCCCTTCTGCGCCTACAACCCAACCTACCCCTGCCCCGCGCCCTGGCGAGGCAACACCATTGCGTCGCCGATCCGCGCCGGAGAGCGCTATGCCGGCGGCGGCCTCGACGCTGCTCCGGCCGAGGGCAAGAAGTGAGGCCCTCCGCTCTGCTGTTGCTCCTGGTAGTGACGGGGGCGTCTCCATCGCCCGCCGGGCGTTGGCGGGCGGCGCTCGAGCTCGCGGGGGGCGAGCTTCGCTTCGGGCTCACGATCAATGCCGAGGGCAGCGGCTGGCGAGGCGAGCTGTGCAACGGATCTCGGTGCGAGGCGCTCTCCGCCGTTCGCATTGAGCAGGACAGCGCCGTCTTCGAGATGGCCGACTACGACGCGGTGATCACCGCCAAGCTTCGAGGCGATTCGCTTTCCGGAGAATACCGCAACGTCGGCATCCGGGGGCCGCGGGTCATCCCCTTTCGCGCGGCGCGGGGACACTGGCCTGTGAGCCGCGCGCCCGCCGCGCTGCTGGGGCGATGGGACGCCACCTTCCTGCAGGACTGGGGCACCAGCCCGCGGGTGCTGGAATTTCGGAATGGCAAAGCCGGCCTGGAAGGTACCATCATCTCCAATACCGGCGACTATGGTCACTTTGCCGGCGGGGCTGCGGGAGACAGCTTCGCCATCGCGCACTTTGACGGCTCATTCGTGTATCTGCTCGACGGTGCCCTGCACGGCGACACCCTTCGGGGCGTGTTTCACGCCGGCCTTCGTACCGAAGTCCGATGGATCGCAGTCCGAAGCGCCGGTCGTCCGCACTTGAAGTCGCCTTCCGAGGTGACCACGGCTGACACGACAGAGCCATTCCACTTCGAGTTTCCAGCCCTCGATGGTCGGACCATCAATGAGGGCGATCCGCGTTTCCGCGGCAAAGTGGTGCTGGTGGACATCTTCGGGAGCTGGTGCCCCACGTGTCACGACGCCGCTCCGGAGCTCGTCCGGCTCTACCGGCGCTATCACGCCCGCGGTCTCGGGATGGTCGGCCTGGCCTATGAGGTCACCGGCGACACGGCCATTGACGCCCGACTGGTCCGGCGCTTTCGCGACAAGTTTGGAATCCCCTTTCCTCTGCTCCTGGCGGGAGTCAGCGACGTGGAGTCGGCCGCGGCGACCCTGCCCCAGCTGCACGGCTTCACCGCCTTCCCCACGACTATTCTGTTGGGTCGAGATGGTAAGATCCGGCGAGTGCACGCCGGCTTTTACGGGCCGGCGACCGGGGCCCAGCATGCCCGGTTGATCCAGCAATGGCAGCGGGAGATCGAGGCACTCCTGGCGGAACGGCCCGGATGAGCGGTAGCTTGATCCCCTGACGACATCCTTGGTCCCCGAGCCTCACCGAGGAGGGGTACAATGGCGGGGCTGCTTTCCAGAGAACGCATTGTTGCCCGGCCAGGCTTCAACCGCTGGCTCGTCCCCCCCGCCGCCCTTGCCATTCATCTCTCCATCGGCCAGGTCTATGCCTTCAGTGTATTCAATCTCCCGCTCAGCCGGAGCATCGGGATAACCGAATCCGTGGCGGGTGACTGGAAGCTCACTACACTAGGCTGGATCTTCACTCTGGCCATCGTCTGCCTCGGCCTTTCCGCCGCCCTGTTCGGCAAGTGGCTCGAGCATGCCGGGCCTCGGAAAGCTGGAGTAGTTGCCGCGTGCTGCTGGGGCGGCGGTTTTCTCGTCGCTGCGGTGGGAGTGCGGGCCCACAACATCTGGCTGCTCTACCTGGGGTATGGGATCATTGGCGGCATCGGGCTCGGACTAGGCTACATCTCTCCTGTGTCCACCCTGATCAAGTGGTTCCCGGATCACCGAGGCATGGCGACCGGGATGGCGATCATGGGCTTCGGCGGCGGAGCCCTGATCGGCGCGCCCCTGGCTGATGCGTTGATGAAGCATTACGCCAGCCCCACCTCGGTGGGCGTATGGCAGACCTTCGTTACGATGGGACTCATCTACTTTGTGGCCATGATGGCTGGTGCCTTCGGCTACCGGATCCCTCCCGCAGGCTGGACGGTGGCGTCACCAGCGCATCAACACCGAGCACTCGCCACCGAGCATGCTGCGCTACGCAGCGGGATGATCACCACCCGTCACGTCCATGTGAGCCAGGCCTGGAAGACCACGCAATTCTGGTTGCTCTGGATGGTGCTCTGCATGAACGTGAGCGCCGGCATCGGGGTCCTGGGGCAGGCTTCTCCGATGATCCAGGAAGTGTTCCGGGGCCGGGTCAGCGCCTCCGCAGCGGCCGGGTTTGTGGGTCTGCTGAGTCTCGCCAACATCGGGGGACGAATCGGCTGGGCCTCGCTCTCCGACTACCTCGGCCGCAAGCGAACCTATTTCGTGTTCTTCGCCTTGGGCACCGTGCTCTACGCGCTGGCTCCCTGGGCCGGGCGGATCGGAAGCGTGGTGCTGTTCGTTCTCATCTTTTGCTTGATCCTGACGATGTACGGCGGCGGCTTCGCGACCATTCCGGCCTACCTCGCGGACATCTTCGGCACCCAGTTCGTTGGCGCGATCCACGGCCGTTTGCTCACGGCGTGGTCGACGGCGGGCGTCCTGGGTCCGGTTCTGGTCAACTACATCCGCCAGTACCAGCTCGATCAGGGGATACCGAAGGCGGCGGCGTACAACTTTACCATGTACGTACTCGCGGCCCTGCTGGTCGTGGGGTTCTTCTGCAACCTGGCGGTTCGAGCGGTGGCCGAGCGCTATTACATGTCGGATCAGGAGCTGGCGCAGGAGACCGCCGCCGGTGCCGCCATTCGGCGGACCGGGTGAGCAGGGTTTGCATAAAGTCCGGTGCCTCTGAATATTGTTTCAGGCGGGGACACCGGCGAGTCGAGGGGAGGTCCGGGTGACGCAGGATGGTGGGTCGTCAGAGCCGCGGCCCGGCCAATGGGGGCTGGTCGCACTGGCATGGCTGCTGGTGGGGATTCCGCTGGCCTGGGGAATCTGGAACACGTTGCTGAAAGCGGTGGCGCTCTTCCAGTAGCCGGGCGGAAGCTGGCCTGGTTCCGTGGTCACCAGCGCAACTTATTGCACTCCTTGGAGTTGACGAGCTGGTGGCCATGCTCCGACCAGTTCATCGGAATTCAGGGGACTTGACGCGCGGACGGTTGAAGCCAGATTGTAACCCGTCAAGAACTTAGAACATCTGACCCTGAGGCGCCCCCAAGCGCCCTCTCCGCGGTCTCGAGGCCGCTCAACCACGTCAGTGCGATCCCGTGCAGCGGGATCCCCGCCGTCGTTCGAAGAGACGGCACCAGCCCCGTGACGCCACCCCAAGCCGGTCAGGCGGCGACACGATCGAAGCGAAGGCAGGTCGGCGCAGCCGGGGCCGACCACACCGAGCCGGGCCCATCGGTCATCCAATCGGGTCCTCGCCGCCCGGAGCGGCCACACGCACCTGGATCCTCCTGTCAGGGAGTGGTCATGCTCAAGAGTTCGCGTTGGTCGACGGCCTCCACGAGTTCCGGTTTCAATCCCCCGCCGAGCCTCGCGCTCGGTCACGCGGCATTGGTGTTCGGCCGGTCGGCCGACGCCGCCGCAATGACAAACTGAGATTGTCGGCAGTGGCCGGTAGGTATCCCGTCACCGGGAAACTTGCCGGTCTGTTGTTTGGAGGGCTTGAGGTGCGGCAGATGTGTTTTTTCCGAAGTTGCGCCGCTGCGGCAGATTCCGGTTCCCCTTCGGCGCCAACGAGTACGCGAGCCGGATCAGCGACGTCCACTGGTGGGAAATGCGCCGGCCGCATCCCACCGGTACGCGTTTTGGGAGGTGAACGCATCGCTCACTTGCCCCACAACTGATGCCGCGCGCAGAGGCGCGGTCACGTCTGTTGGTACAGGCTTTCGTCCCGAAGTTTGGCTGTCGTTGGCGGTCATCCTTACTCTGAGGGAGAAGCACCTATGAAGCGAATCGCACTGTTGTGCTTGGGTCTGGCGTTAGGAGCGGCCAATGCCGCCGAAGCCCAGCTGACGATGCAGATGTCCAACGGCTGGAGCTTTACCTTCGCCGGTAACGTGAACGCGTTCCTGGTGTACGACGACGTGAGCAATGGCGGGACGGCCGTTCCCGGCGGCATCGTCCCGGCCGTCGACCCGCTCGGCGGCAAGGGCGCCACGGGCATCCGGACGGGGTTGCTCCCGGCCTTCGCGGTCTTCGACGCCAAGGGCAAAGAGGGGGAAACCGATCTCGGCGTACACTTCGGATTCGCACCCCAGATTCAGTGCGCGTACACCGACGCGGGGCAGGGGGGCAGTGTCGGCGGTCAGGGCCACGACTGCTTCGGAGCCCAGATCGACATGCGTCAGGTGTTTCTGACCGTCGGCGGGACCTGGGGTCAGATCCTCGCGGGCCGCGAGCTCGGTCTTTTCCAGCGGCAGAACATTCTTAACGATCAAACCCTGTTCGGCGTGGGCGGCACGGGTGGTCCGGCCGGCGGCGGTACGACCCTGGGCCGCATCGGCTTCGGCTACATCTATCCGCAGTTCAAGGCGCAGATGACCTATTCCAGCCCGGCAGGACGTCCGACCCAGATCTCCATCGGCCTGTTCCAGCCGGCCACCAACCCGCCCTTTGAAACGGTGCAGATCCCGCGGCTCGAGGCGGAAGGCGTCTGGAGCTCGGGCAGCAACAAGGTGTGGGTCAGCGCCCTGGCGCAGAGCAACAAGACTCCCGACGTCGGCGGCGGCAGCGAGAGCGGCTTCGCCTGGGGCGGGTCGGCCGGCTTCCGGATCGGCAGCCCGATGTGGTCGGCGACGGCGTCCGGGTACTACGGCAAGGGCATCGGGACCACGCTGATGTTTCTCAACGGTGCCACCGACGCCGAAGGCGGCGCGGGCGGCAGCGACGACCTGCGGAAGTCCTATGGCGGGTATGGCCAGCTCACGGTCACGCCGGCCAATAGCAAGGTCACCATCGCCGGCAGCTGGGGCATCAGCATCCTCAAGCCCTCTAACTTTGAGTCCGACAACGGCGTCGACGACAAGACCAAGAACTGGTTGGCCTCCGGCGGGATCTACTATCAGGCCACCAAGTCCCTCAAGGTGGTCGGCGAGTTCAACTACGCGGTCACCTCGGATGGGGTCGACGGGACCGACGACAACAAGGAAATCGCGCCGGCGTTCGGCTTCATGCTGTTCTTCTAAGCCGACACTCCGCGAACCAGCGGGACACCGGCGGCTCCTCATGGGGCCGCCGGTTTTTCTTGCCCCCAGCCGGTGGTAGATTCCACGCCGCGACTCACTCCCCTTGCTGACGAGGCTTCATACCGATGCGCTCCCCCGCGTGTTTCGCGATTCTCTGTGTGCTCGCCGGCTGTGCCGCCGGCAGCCTGGACTCCACCCTCACCGCGGCGAGCCCCTCGCCGATGCCGGACGTGTTTGCCTGCGCGAGACAGCAGGTCAAAGCGCTGGACTTCGATCAGACCTCGCTGGACGTGAAGGACTATCGACTCACGGCCAAGCGCTACGACCAGACGGTGACCCGGCCTGACGTGCGATTCCACCGGTTGGTCGACCGCCTGGAGATCGAGACCGTGCCCGCCAGCGGCGCCGGTGCGCTGACCAAGCTCACCGTCACGGCCAGGACGTTTGCCGACCTTGCCACCCAGCGAGGGCCCACCGAAGAGCAGGAGCGCCCGTCGGAAACGGTGCGGAACGCGGCCCAGAAAATTGTCGAGCGGTGTGGGGGCGAGGTGGCCCCGGCTCCCGATGCGGGCTAGGTTTCCCGCGGAAACCAGGCACACCGTTTCGTTCGCTGGGAGAGCGCAGTGGCAGTTCCGTTGGTACAGCTGACCCGTTCGGATCATTCGAAGAGCCTCGATCCGCCGATCGCCGTTCCGCTCGCGCCGGCCCGGAAGCCCAGCTGGCTCAAGGTGAAGGCGCCCGGCGGATCGAACTACGTGCAGCTCAGGGGCCTGATGCGCGAGCTCGGGCTGCACACGGTCTGCGAAGAAGCCCACTGCCCCAACATCGGTGAATGCTGGGAGCACCGCGCCGCGACGTTCATGATCCTGGGTGACGTCTGCACCCGCAACTGCACTTATTGCGCGGTGGCCCACGGGACGCCCCAGCGGTTCGACCCGCTCGAGCCGGTGCGGCTGGCGGAGGCCGTCGCGCGCATGAGCCTCGAGCACGTGGTGATCACGTCGGTCGATCGCGACGACCTCCCCAACGGCGGAGCCGAAGCATTCGCCGGCTGCGTCCGGGAAATCCGGCGCCGGCTCCCGGGCACCTCGGTCGAGGTGCTCATTCCGGATTTCAAGGGCTCGGAGGAGGCCCTGCAGCTGGTGATGGATGCCCGGCCCGACATTCTCAATCACAATCTTGAGACCACGGAGCGGCTCTACCGGATGGCGCGGCCGGGCGGGCGCTACGATCGTGCACTGCGGCTGCTGGCCAGTGCCCGGGAGATGGTGCCCGAGGGACTCACCAAGTCGGGCATTATCCTGGGCCTGGGGGAGGAGTGGGACGAGATCCTGCGGTGCATGCGTGACCTGCGTCGAAGCGACGTCAACATCCTCACTATCGGGCAATATCTGCGGCCGTCGAACAGCCATCTGCCGGTAGCTCGGTACTACACTCCCGATGAGTTTGCGGAGCTGCGCGCGATCGGGCTCAGCCTGGGATTCGACCACGTCGAGTCCAGTCCGCTGACCCGCTCGTCGTATCACGCCTGGGATCAAGCGCGCGCAGCGCGGCCCGGGGGACCTTCCGCCCGATGACCGGCTCGACCGCGGCGCGCACCCGGGCCAGGTCCCGGCGGCTCGATCCTGCCCAGGCCGACGAGTATCGCGGGTGGCTGCGGCAGATGATGCTCATCCGCCGCTTCGAGGAGAAGGCCGGCGAGGCGTACAGCCTGGGCAGGATCGGTGGGTTCTGTCACCTGTATATCGGGCAGGAGGCCGTCGCGGTCGGGAGCCTCGCCGCGCTGGGGCCGGATGACTACATCACCTGCTCCTATCGCGAGCACGGGCATGCGCTGGCCCGGGGCATCTCGGCTCGGGCCGTCATGGCCGAGCTGTTCGGCAAGGCAGCCGGGTGCACTGGAGGCAAGGGCGGATCGATGCACCTGTTCGACGCCTCCCTCGGCTTCCTCGGCGGCCACGGGATCGTGGGAGCCCACATTCCGCTCGCCACCGGCATGGCCTTCGCCGCCAAGTACCGCAAGACCCAGCAAGTGGCGGTCTGCTACTTCGGTGAGGCGGCGGTGAACAACGGCGCCTTTCATGAGGCCCTCAACATGGCCGCGCTCTGGAAGCTGCCGGCCGTCTATATCTGCGAGAACAACCGCTACGGCATGGGGACCGCGCTCGAGCGGGCCAGCGCCATCTACGACATTTCCGAGCGGGCCTGTTCCTATGACATGGCGAACGAGGTCGTCGATGGCCAGGACGTGCTGGTCATGCATGCGGCCATGGAGCGAGCGGTCCAGCGGGCCCGGACCGAGGAACAGCCGACCCTGCTCGAGGTGCGCACCTACCGGTTCATGGGTCACTCGATGTCCGATCCGATTCATGGCCATTATCGGACGCGGGAGGAAGTAGAGGACCAGCGCAAGCGCGACCCGATCACGGTCTGGTCGCAACGACTCATCGCCGAGGAGCTGATGGATGAGGCGGCCGTCAAGGCGATGGACAAGTCGGTCATGGAAGAAGTGGAAGATGCGTATCAGTTCGCGGACCAGGCACCCGAGCCTGAGGCCGAAGCCCTGTTCCAGGACGTGTATGCGGAGGAACAGCGGTAAACGGTGAATGGCAAACGGTAAACAGGCTGCTCCCATCCCTCCTGTTTCACCGTTTACTGTTTCCCGTTCCCCGCGTTGATATGCCGACACTGACCTATCGCGACGCGCTCAATCAGGCTCTCAGGGAGGAGATGCAGCGAGACCCTGATGTCTTCCTCATGGGGGAAGAGGTTGGGGTCTATCAGGGGGCTTACAAGGTGAGTCGCGGGTTGCTGGACGAGTTCGGGCCGATGCGGGTGGTGGACACGCCGATCACCGAGCTGGGGTTCGCCGGCGTCGGTGTGGGCGCTGCCATGGTCGGGCTCCGGCCGGTGATCGAATTCATGACCTGGAACTTTGCCTTGCTGGCCATCGATCAGCTGGTGAACTCGGCGGCCAAGATGCGCTACATGTCCGCCGGCCAAGTCGGAGTGCCGGCGGTCTTCCGGGGGCCAGGCGGCGCCGCGCTGCAGCTCGGCGCGCAACACTCCCAGGCGTTCGAGAGCTTCTATGCTCACGTGCCCGGCCTCAAAGTGGTCACGCCGGCGACGCCGGCGGACGCCAAGGGTCTGCTCAAGAGCTCCATCCGGGACGACAATCCGGTGGTCTTCATCGAAGGCGAAATGCTCTACAACCTGAAGGGAGAGGTACCGGAGGGCGAGCACATCGTCCCGCTGGGCCAGGCCGATATCAAGCGCGCCGGCGCGGAGGTGACGATCGTCTGCCACTCCAAGACGGTCGCGGTGGCGTTGAAGGCCGCGGAGCAACTCGCCAACGAGGGGGTGGACGCCGAGGTGCTCGATCTTCGCAGCATCCGTCCGCTCGATCGAGAGGCGATCCTGACCTCGGTCACCAAGACCCACCGCTGCGTCGTGGCGGAAGAGGGCTGGCCCTTCGCCGGGGTAGGGGCGCAGGTGGTAGATACCATTCAGCGCGAGGCGTTCGACGAGCTCGACGCCCCGATCTTGCGCGTCACGGGCGCCGATGTGCCGATGCCCTACAACAAGCAGCTCGAGCGAGCCGCCAAGGTCGATCCGCCGAAGATCGTGGCGGCGGTGAACGAGGTGTTGTATCGGTAGTCATGGGACCAGCGACCGAGTGGAGGATTTCTGAATGGCCACTAAAGTCGTCATGGAAGCCCTCTCGCCCACGATGGAAGAAGGGCGCCTAGTCGAATGGAAGAAGGGCGAGGGCGATCCGGTCGCCGTCGGCGACGTGCTGGCCGAGGTGGAGACCGATAAGGCGGTCATGGAGCTGGTAGCGCGGGCCGGTGGAACCCTCCTCAAGCAGGTCGTCCCAGCCGGGGCCACTGTGCCGGTATCCGAACTGGTGGCGCTGATTGGAGAGCCCGGAGAAGCGGTGGGCAACGGGGTCGGGGCGCAGCCTCGCTCCGGTCGAGCCCAAGCTGCTGCAGCTGAGCCCCCCAGCGTTGAGGCGAAGCAAGCGACCCAGCCCACTCCCGACCGGGACCGGCCGGTGTCGATGCCACCCGCCGCTCCGGCTGGGGCAGCCACCGAGGCTCCCCGCCCCACTCCCAGCCCCGAATCTGCTCCCCGGGTGCATACCGCTCCCGCCGCTTCCATCCCCGCGGGGGCCCGCGTCAAAGCGTCGCCGCTGGCCCGGCGGATGGCAGCCGAGCGCGGAATCGATCTGAACGGCATTTCGGGCAGCGGACCCGAGGGGAGGATCGTGGCGCGGGACCTCGAGGGAGCAGCCGCGGTTCAGGCCGTCCGGGCACCCGCCACTACTCGGCCGGCTCCCTTTCCCGCCGCGGCTCCGCGTGGAGTTCCCGGCCAGCCGTTTACCGATGTCCCGCTCACCCAGATCCGCAAGACCATCGCCAAGCGGCTGGCCCAGTCCATCGGGCCGATCCCCACGTTCTACCTCACCAGCGAAGTCGACATGGAGCGTGCCTGGGAAGCGAGGGAGAGCCTCAAGAGCGTAAGTGAGGGGCAAGGGCCCAAGGTTTCGTTCAACGACATCGTCATCAAGGCGATCGCGATGGCCCTCCGTCAGCATCCCGCCTGCAACGCCTGGTGGCAGGAAGACCACATCCGGTACTGGAACGAAGTGCACATCAGCATGGCGGTGGCAGTCGAGGACGGTCTGATCACCCCGGTGATCCGTTACGCCGACCTCAAGTCGCTTCGCGAGATTGCGGCCGAGTCCCAGGACCTGGCAGCCCGGGCCCGCGCCCGGCGGCTCAAGCCGGAAGAGTATACCGGCGGCACCTTTTCCATCTCGAACCTGGGCATGCTGGATATCGAGGAGTTCACCGCCGTGATCAACCCACCCGAGACCGGGATCGTTGCGGTCGGGCGGATTGGGGAACAGCCGATTGTTCATGATGGAGAGGTGATGGTCCGGCGTCGGATGCGGCTCACGATGTCCTGCGATCACCGGGTGATCGACGGGGCCACCGGTGCCCAGTTCCTGAAGACCGTGAAGACGATGCTGGAGAACCCGCTGGCGTTAGTTTACTGACCGCGTGAAGCGTAAAACGTGAAACGTGAACGCCGTGTCTCGCCGCTTCACGTTTCACGTTTCACTGTTCACGCTTTCCTTCAAGTGAGGTCTTCGTGGCCGCGAACTCGTTCGACGTGATCGTCCTGGGTGGAGGGCCCGCGGGATATGTGGCGGCCATCCGTGCTGCCCAGCTCGGCCTCAGCACGGCAGTCGTGGAGCGGGACAAGTTGGGTGGGGTTTGCGTCAACATCGGCTGCATCCCGACCAAAGCCTTGTTGCATAGTGCCTACGTCGCCAACCTGTTGGCCCGCGACGCCAAGGAGCTCGGTGTCGAGGTGGCGGGGGTGAAGACCGACTTCGGCACCGCCATGCGGCGTTCCCGGAAGGTCTCGGAGCAGAACTCGAAGGGCGTCGAGTTCCTGATGAAGAAGCACAAGATCAGCGTCATCAAGGGGAGCGGCGCGCTCGGCAAGAACCGTACGGTGCGGGTGGGCAACGACGAGTACCAGGCAGGCAAAGGGATCATCATCGCCACCGGCTCGCGGGTCAAAGGCATCCCTCAAATCGGACTGGAGCTCAACCAGACGACGGTGATCAGTTCGGACGAAGCGCTGTTCTTGGAGCAAGCGCCGAAGACTCTCGCTGTCGTCGGCGCCGGAGCTGTCGGCTGCGAGTTCGCCGATATTTTCCACGCGTTCGGGACCAAGGTGACGCTGATCGAGGTCCTTCCAAGGATTCTGCCGCTCGAGGACCCGGAGTCGTCCGACGCGCTCGGCAAGAGCTATAAGAAACGGGGCATCACGGTCCACGCCGGAACCACGGTCAAGAAGGCGATGGTGGTGAAGGACAAGGTGTCGCTGGAGCTGGCCGGGGGAGGCAAATCAGAGACGCTCGAGGTCGAGAAAGTGTTGATGGCCGCCGGACGCGCCGTCAACACCGAGAGCATCGGCCTGGAGCAGGCCGGCGTACAGTTGACCGACCGCGGGTTCATCAAGATCAACCCGGCTACCCTGGAAACCACGGCACGGGGGGTCTACTGCATTGGAGACGTCGCCGGGCCGCCGATGTTGGCGCACAAGGGGTCCCGCGAGGGGGTGCACGCCGCGGAGGTGATCGCCGGGCACCATCCCCAACCCATCAAGTACGACAATGTCCCCAGCGTGACCTACTGCCATCCCGAGGTCGCCAGCATCGGACTCACGGAGGAACAGGTCAAAGAGCGCAAGCTGGACTACCAGGTCGGCCGCTTCCCCTTCAGCGCCAACGGGCGGGCCCGCACGGCCAACGAGACGGAGGGGTTCGTCAAGATCATTCGCGACAAGAAGTACGGTGAGATCCTCGGGGCCCACATCGTGGGTAGCCATGCTTCCGAGTTGATCCATGAGCTCACGGTCGCGCGGGAGAACGAGTACACCGTCGAAGAGGTCGACCTGGCCATTCACGCTCATCCCACCCTCTCCGAGGCGATCGCGGAGGCTGCGCTCGACTCGATGGGGCGGGTGGTGCACATCTGAGGTGACGACCAACTTCGCGGGAGAGCCGATCGACCCCGGCCGAGACCTGGTGGGGCCTGCGCTTCGGGGCATGGGGTTCGCCCTCCTGCTCGGGAGCGCCATCGTGGCGCTGGTGCTCTGGACCGTGCGGCTGTTAGTGGCCCGCGATGCCGCCAGCGGAATTGCCGACCAAGGAGTGGCTCCCGCCCTCCTGCTCGGAGGCACGCTCGCCGCGATGGCGGCCAGCGTTCTTGCCGCCTGGCTTCGCCTGGCCCCGGTCGGCTCCTACTATCGGCGCGGCGGACTCTCGATGGTATGCGGCTTCGGCACCTTCGTCGTGGCCGTCCTTGCCGCCCCCTTGTATCACTTTCTGGGCTCCCCGGGCTTGCTCGGCCTGGCAGCGGTCTGCCTCATCGGCCTAGCCCTCCTCGGACGAGGGTGACGATGAGCTCCCGGCTGTTGGTATGGGATCTTGGGCGGAGCACGTACGAGGCCAGCCTCGCGCTGCAACGGGACCTCTGCCGCCAGCGAATGGGCGGTGATCTGGAAGAGGATCTCTTGCTGCTGGTGGAGCACGAGCCGGTGATCACGCTGGGCCGGGGCACGCGCAGCAGCAGCCTGCCCATAGCCATTCCCGATCTGCAGCGCAGGGGTATTGGGGTTTATGAGGTTGAGCGGGGCGGCGATGTGACCTATCACGGCCCCGGGCAGCTGGTGGGATACCCGATCCTCGATCTGCGGCAGCACCGCGAGGACCTCCATTGGTACCTGCGCCAGTTGGAAGGGGTGCTGATTCAGGCCTTGAGCCGCCTGGGCGTCGAGGCCGGGCGCCGCAAGGGGCTCACCGGAGTGTGGACCAGCGGGCGGAAGATCGCGAGCATTGGGGTCCACGTGAAGCAGTGGGTCACGTTCCACGGTTTTGCCTTGAACGTCAGCACCAACCTCAGCGCTTTTGATTTGATCGTTCCGTGCGGCATCCCCGACGTGGTCATGACCAGCGTGAGTCGCGAGCTCTCGCACCCGGATCAGGCGACCCTCTGGGACGTGACGCGAAGGACGGTCATAGACGTGTTCGCCGAAGTATTCCGGTTCAGCGAGGTTGAGGTCGCCGACGCTCCTCGCACTGCGACACCGACGCATGGCACCGGCCAGCGCAGCTTCGGGCCGTGACCCGGTGGAGCAGGCACGACAATGTGCTCGAAGGGGTGGCCCTCCACCCCGGAAGTCGGATTGAGCGCTTGTTTTTCCCGCTCAACCAGATTTTCCTGTCTAACATGGCTGAATCCCCTCGCCGGCCGTCCCCTGAGGCTCAGGCGGACCAGCGCATCAAGGAGATCCTCCGGGCAGCGGACAGCTGGTCGAAAGAGGCACCCCGCACCCTGATGCCGGCCATTCGAGCCGTGTGCATACGACTGGCAGAGATGGTAGCCGACCAGCGGCACTACCTGGCCCCCCTTCCCGAGCCGCAGGAGACCGAGCGACGCGGGGTCCTCTCGATGGTAGCCGATCGCCTGCGCTCCCGCCCGGTCACCGAAGGGCTGGAGGACCATCTCAAGGCCCTGGAAGAGCTGGAGCTGCGCTCCACCGGCTCCTGGGCCACGGCGGCATCGGCCCAGAACGAGTGGATCACGACAGCGATTCGCTACCTGGAGAGCTGCGCGGCAAAGCTACCGGAAGGTGAGCGACCGGATCCCTACTGGGCGGATGATGTCGTGGCGGGGATCATCGCCTCGGCCCGCGCGCTGATCGGAGTCGATGAGCTGCACGCGCGGACCGAGGCACGATACTCGGGGCAGAACAAGCGGCCGACGCCGGAGGAGGAGCTCTAGCAGCGTCGTCGCGGTCAATCCTACAAGGCCTCCGCGGGCTCCTCCACCGATCGCTCCGATTCCTGTTTCGTCCCCCCAGCACCCCCACCCCGTTCTCCGAACAATTCGAAGAACCTCGCGAACACCTCGATGCCGGTCCACAGCTGCGGCAGATCGAGTTTTTCGTTGGGCGAGTGCAGCCCGTCGTCGGGCAATCCGATTCCGGTGAGCAACACCGGCGCGCCGGAGAGGCCCAGTTCGGGCACGATCGGAATGGAGCCGCCGGCGCGAACCCGCACCGTCTTTCGGCCAATCACCGTCTCGAACGCCGTGTCCAGGACATCGAACACGGGATGGTCCACGTCGACCTGGACCGGGTCGCTGCCGTGGAGCAGTTTGACCTCGACATCGGCGTACTTGGGAGCCAAGTCCGCCACCGCTCGCTCGAGCTGCCGACTCACTTTCTCCAGCCGCTGACCCGGGACCAGGCGGAGACTCACCTTGGCTGTGGCTTGGGCGGGAATGACCGTCTTGGCCCCGTCTCCCACGAAGCCCCCTCGGATGCCGTGGATTTCGAAAGTGGGCAAGGCCCAGATCCGCTCGAAGATCGAGTACTGCTTGAGCCCGGTCAGCCCCCGAGCGGTAACCTCGTGCTCCAGGTACCGGCTTTTCTCAAAGGGCAACTTTTTCCAGGTCTTGAGCTCCTGCTTGGGGGGCGGCTCGACCGACTTGTAGATCTTGGGGATGCGGATCTCGCCGTCCTCGTCCTTGAGCCGGCTCAGGATTCGAACCAAGGTCTCTAGAGCGTTAGGGGCTACGCCGCCGTAGGCGCCGGAATGGAGGTCCCGTTGCAGGGTGCGCACTGAAATTTCGGCGTAGCAGATCCCTCGCAATGCCGTATGAATGGCCGGCCAGCCGGGAGCATAGTACGACGTGTCACAGACCAGGACGGCATCCGCCCGGGTGCGCTCGGGCTCTGATCGGAGCAAGTCGTAGATCATCCGTCCGCCGGACTCCTCTTCCCCCTCGAAGATGAAGTGGATATTGAGTGGCGGCCGACGGTCGGCATCCAGCGTGGCCTCGTATGCCTTGAGCAGACAGAAGACCTGACCCTTGTCATCCGCCGCGCCGCGGGCGTAGAGCCGGTCATCCCGAATGGTGGGATCGAATGGCGGGCTGGACCACTCTTCCAGGGGATCGGGTGGCTGAACATCGTAGTGGCCGTAGATCAGCAGAGTGGGTCGGCCGGGCAGTTCGGGGCCCTCGGCCCAGACGACCGGATGGCCTGAGCCCTCGATGAGGTGCACCACAGGGCAGCCCAATTGGCGCAGCTCGTCACCCAGCCACTCTGCGGCCCGGCGACAGTCCTGAGCGTGTTCAGGGAGCGTGCTCACGCTGGGGATGGAGAGAAATTCGGTCAGCTCCCGGAGAAGCCGTTCCTGTTCGCGGGCGACGAAATCGATGTCCATAACGAGTCTCGCTAACTGGGGTTGGAGACGATCCTTCCACAAGCTACACCGGCGACTCGGCACGGCGCGAGGGCGAACGGTGAGCCATCTCACGGCGACTCTTGGGCTCCTCGGCCATGCTCCCGGCGGCAGCATGCCAGATCGGATGGAGCAGCGTCCGAACGGTTCACGGATTCTTAGGGAGGTAGTAATGAAGAGCACCTGCAAAGCGACTGGGGCCCTAGGACTTGCGCTGGGCGCGGCAGTGATGATTGCCCCCCTGGCCTCGGCGCGCGCGCAGACCCAGGACAGCTCGCGGTTCAGCCCGACAGTTGCCGATACCGGTGGCTATTCCGATAGTTTGGTCCGACCAGGGTACCGCGCGCTGCTGGAGGATACTACCGGCGGGCTGGGGGCAGATTCGTCAGGCATCAATCCGATGCCGTCCTTCGGGGACACGGCAAGCCAAACAGGTACTGGCGGCGGGATTGATACGACGGGAATGGCCCCTCGGCGGAGCGAGGATTCCGCCGACGTCGGTCGGGCGTCGAGCCCGCAGCCGGGAGACAGTAGATAGACTACTGCCGGCCGCCCACAGCGGCTTCCAGCCGGGCGAAGGCACTGTCTCCCTCCGCGCCCTCCATCAACCGGCCCAGCTCGGACACGCTCCGCCGCACGTCGCGGCCGTGGGTCTGGTACCAGCGGTCGAACAGGTCCAGCCTGGTCCGATAAATCCGGGCACCGATGAGGCGGGCGTTGTTGACCGGTCGCTCGGCCAGCTTGCCGATGCGGAGCGTCCGGAGTTGGGCACCGACCGGTCCCTCCAACTGCGCCCGGGCCCACGCTCCAGCCTCCGCTCTCCCCGCCTCGAGAGAGGCCGAATCCGGGTGGCCGGCATACAGCGCGTTCAGCCGCTGTACCAGCGCCTCGTAGTATTGGCCGAGCACCATCTCGTCGTGCCAGCGATCGCCGGCATGCCGAGCACCGGCGCTATCGCTGCGATCGGCAAAGAAGGATTGCGCCGCATGGTAGCCCACAAATTGGGCGAAGCTCTCGTTGAAGGGGGTCGCGCTCTTCACGTAGAGCGTGTTGTGGGCAATCTCGTGGAAGACGGTTGCGGCGAGCTCGACCGAGTCGCTGGTCAGGGCAGTACTGAGCAGCGGATCGTTGAACCAGCCCAGGGTGGAGAAGGCGCCGGACGGCCGGAGGTAGACGTCGTACCCGAGCGCGGCGAGCCGATTGGCCTCCCGCTCGGCCGCCTTGGTGTCGAAGAATCCCTTGTAAGGAATGCGCCCGACGATGGGATACTTCCAGGTGTACGGGCAAATGCAATTCTTGGGCGCCGCCTGCAGCACCAGGAGCAGGGTGTCCCGGCCCACGTCCGCGTAGGTGGTATACGTCTCCTTGGCCTTCAGACCCAAGTGTGCGGCATAGTTCCGGCTGTCCAGAACCAGCCGCAGCGACTGCCGCACGGCGGGGTCGAGGTTCGGCCGGCTCACCAGCGTGGTGATTGGCTCGCTGTTCTGCAGGATTCGAGTCTCCTCGATCCCCGCCCGGGTGAGATAGCGGACATCGTCACTGGCCAGATACGCGGTGCCGTAGCCGGCGAAGAGGACGGCGACAATGGCGAGGAAGATCACGCGCTTCACCGAATCCGCGCGAGGCCGACTCGCGGCTGGATCGAGTCGGCGACGGCGGAGGTGCCATCGGTATCCAGCAGGCGCAGGTCCACCGTTCCAGCCGACGGTGGCTGCACGACGAGCAGGTGCCTTCCGGAGCCCGCCCGCAGAGAGCCGCTGCGAGCGTAACTCGCTCCGCTGGTGCTGTCGGGGACCAGGGGATAGCTCAAAGGAAAAGTACCGGGATTGGTCTGATTCAATCCGCCATAGACCTGACGCAGGTTCCAGCTGACATACTGCAGCCGCGGGTTCGCGGGCGTGAAGCCGGGCAGGTCATCCAGGTAATTGGCCAATTGCCACTCGCCGACCAGGGTCGGGAAAGGTACCCCGGTCGCAGCGCCGACATTGTCGCCCCCCCTCAGGCTCGTCCCATCCAGTTTCCGCGTGAGGTCGGTGCCGAGATCCGGCGTCTGGGCAAAGTGATCTGCCAACCAGCGGACGAAGAGCCAGGCTGCGCCATACTCCGTCAGCGGAATAGGCGGAGTATTCGGCCCGATCAAGAAATTCTGCTCCACGTTCAAGAGATAGCTGTACGCGTTATCGAAGTCATCGAACACGAACTGACTCAGACAGTCGTTGTCAGCGCAGAGCGAGTCGGGTACGGTCCGGCCACCAATCTCCTCCGCAAAGGTCGAAAGACCCTCGTTGAGCCAGGTTTGCTCCGCCTTTCCCCTCCGGAGCAACACGTGCTGATTGTAGCTGATCATGTGCTGAAACTCATGGATCAGGACGCGGGGCAAGAGGCGAGTGGCCTCCTGTGAGCTGATGGAGCAATCCGGGTCAGGGGTCAGGCCGTAGAAGATTTCTGCGTTATTCGAGCCAGCGACGTTGGCAATGAGGTCCCGGGCAAAGAAGAATCCAATGATGATCTCACTGCCCGAGCACCCAGCCAGTTTCGTTACTCGATCGCTCAGGAGCACGAGGACCACGCCGTCGCTGTTGACGTCGGACTCGGCGCCAAAGGCCGCCACGTCGGCAGGGTAGAGATATCGGTCGAACATCCTCCCGATGTGATCGATATCGTCCTGAGAGTAGGTGGGCCTCGGGGCTTCATTGTCCAGATAGATCGCGGCGTGCGTGCCCACGTACTTGGCGGTCCCGGTCACCTGGACATAATCGCTCAACAATTTTCCGGTCACCCGGTTACTCCGGAGCACGTTGAAGCTGCGCTGTTCTCCGAGTGTCGGCTCAGCCTGGGCGACAACCGCCGCCGAAGGCCCGTTGAAAAGCATCGCCTGCGGGTCTTCCGAGAGATCCTGTTCCATTGCCCGAAGCCTCTGATGGAACTCCCGCGCGGTGCTCGGCGATTGAAAAGCGCCGAGCAGGGGCGACGTCACCGAGGTGGTGGCTGCCGCAGTCGATTCGGGCAGGCTGGCGCTCAGATCATATGGTGCCTGCACGCCTTCGGTGTTCTCGCGGGCAGCGGTTCCCACCGCGACATATAGGTACTCGGCCCCGTCCGGGCCCGCGTTGGGCAGCCGGACGCAGGCGGTATCCTGCGCATCCAGCACCGCGGATTGGCCGACGGACAGAACCGTTGGGGTGACGGCGGAGCAGTCCAGGACCGAGGGGGTGGTCGGACCAACGCCCCCATCTCCGCAGCCCGCCATGAAGACGGCGCCCGAGAGCGCGACGACCGAGAATGTGCGGAACACGAGGGGAAACTCCCTGCCGGTAAGCGGGGGCGCAAAGTCAGCAAGATAAGGAGCCACAACGGCTTTTGACAATCGTCAGCGGTGCCGGTAGCTTCTCACGGTGTCCCAGAACAGTGGGCTGTCGAGGGTCAAGTTCGGCGTCGATGGGCTGGTGCCAGTGGTGGCTCAGGAGGTCCGGTCCGGAGACGTGCTGATGCTGGCCTTCGCCAACCGGGAAGCGCTCGAGCGCACGCTGTCGACCGGTCTGGCGCATTACTACAGCCGGTCGCGCGCCGCCCTGTGGCAAAAGGGAGAGACGTCCGGACACGTCCAGCGGGTCACGGAGGTCCGGCTGGACTGTGATCTGGACGCCGTGCTCTACCGGGTGGAACAGACCGGACCCGCGTGCCACACCGGGGCCCGGACGTGTTTCTCCACGCCTGTAACCCGGGGGAATGGGAGGAGCACGGGGCAAGAGGATCCCGGGGGCCACATCCTCACCCGGCTCGCGGCTACGATCGCGCGCCGGGCGAACCAACGTCCGGCCGACTCGTATACCGCGCAACTGCTCGACCGGGGCCTTCCCAAGATCTCGCAGAAGGTGGGCGAGGAGGCGATCGAGCTGGTGGTCGCCGCCAACGCGGAGACGGATGAGCGCCTCGCGTCCGAGGCCGCCGATCTCCTCTATCATCTGTTGGTCCTGCTGCAGGCTCGAGGGGTCCCGCTGGACGCGGTGTGGCGGGAGCTGGAAACACGAGAGAAGTAGCTAACAGCTAACAGCTAACAGCTATCAGCTAACAGCTACTCCTTGGGGGTCTTCACCGTCAGTTGGCCGAAGTCAGCCTGATAGCTGTTAGCTGTTAGCTGTTAGCTGTTAGCTGTTAGCTGTTAGCTGATAGCTCTCAATCATATTGGACTTGCGAACACGCACCCATGTCCTTCGTTCATCTCCATACTCATAGCGAATACTCTCTTCTCGACGGCGCCAATCGGATCACCGAGCTGGTGGCGCAGGTGAAGAAGTTGGGGATGGACAGCCTGGCGGTGACCGATCACGGGAATCTCCACGCCGCCTGGTCCTTCTATGAGCAGGCCAAGGCCCAGAAGATTCGGCCCATCCTGGGGTTCGAGGCGTACCTCGCGTTCGGCCCGCGGCAGGCCCGAGACAAGCCTAGCTGGGCCCCGGCGCCGTACAGCCATCTGGTCCTGCTGGCGAAGAACCGCGTGGGATACCGAAACCTGATTCGGCTGAGCTCGATCGGGTACATCGAGGGCTTCTACCGCCGGCCCCGGATCGATAAGGAGGTGCTCGAGCAACATGCCGAGGGCCTCGTGTGCCTTGCGGCGTGCCTCTCGGGTGAGATCGCGCTGCACCTGCGTCAGAGCAAGTACGAGGATGCCAAGGCAAGCGCGCAGTGGTTTGCCAGGACCTTCGGCACCGATGGGTTCTGGCTGGAGGTGCAGCAGCACGGCATCGCGGAAGAGCGCATCGTCACCGAGGGCATGCTCCGGCTGGGGCAGGAGCTTGGGCTTGGCGTGGTGGCCACCAACGACGCGCACTACCTCAGGCGGGAAGACGCCGAGGCGCACGATGTGCTGCTCGCCATCGGCACCGGCAGTGACCTGGATGACCCCAAGCGTTTCCGCTTTCTCGGTGAGGAGTCCTACGTCAAGTCCGAGCGGGAGATGCGGACGCTGTTTCCCGACCACCCCGAAGTTCTGGCCAACACCGAGCGAGTGGCCGATCTGTGCGAGTTTGAGTTCGAGAAGAAATATTTCCTGCCCAGTTTTCCCCGGCCCGAAGCCTACGCGAGCGACGAATCCCTGTTGGAGCACCTGGCCACCCACGGCGCCGAGCGGCGCTACGGCACTCCGCTCCCAGCCCCCGTCGCCGAGCGGTTGGGCTACGAGCTCGGCGTCATCAATCGGGCGGGCTACGCCGGCTATTTCCTCATTGTGCAGGACTTCATCGCCGCGGCCCGCGAGCGGGGGATTCCGGTCGGTCCCGGGCGAGGCTCCGCCGCGGGATCGATCGTGGCGTACGCTCTCGGCATCACCAACGTCTGCCCGCTCAAGTTCGACCTGCTGTTCGAGCGGTTTCTCAATCCAGAGCGGGTGTCAATGCCGGATATCGACGTCGACTTCTGCTTCGAGCGCCGGGGTGAGGTGATCGAGTACGTACGGGAGCGCTACGGGCGGGCCAGCGTCGGACAGATCGTGACCTTCGGCACCATGAAGGCGCGGGCCGCGGTCAAGGACGTTGCCCGGGTGCTGCGGATTCCTCCCGGTGAAGCCGATCGGATTACCAAGCTGATTCCCTCCGGTCCGGCCTACAGTCTGACCATCGAGGATGCCCGGAGGAAGGTGGACGAGCTCAGGGAATTGGTCAGAGGCAACCCGGTCTACGACCGGCTGATGAATCTGAGCTCGCGAATCGAGGGCATCTCGCGCCACATGTCGGTCCATGCCGCGGGCGTGGTGATCGCGCCGGGGCCGCTTTCCGAGTATGTCCCGGTGTGCACCGCGCCCACCAAGGGGGCCGGGGCCGCGGCGGACGGCGAGGAGTCCATCATCACGCAGTACGAGATGGGCGCGCTCGAGAAGGTCGGCATGCTCAAGATGGACCTGCTCGGCCTCAAGACCTTGACCGTCATTCACGACGCCTGCGAGACGATTGGCCGCCGCACCGGCCTCATGGTGAACATGGACGCGCTCGACTTCGACGACCCGGAGGTGTACCAGCTGCTCCGGGATGGCCGCACGTCAGGCGTCTTTCAGTTCGAGTCGCCGCTGGCGACCGAGACCTTGCGCTCGATGAAGTGCGACCGGTTCGACGACCTGGTCGCCACCAACGCCCTGCTGCGTCCGGGGCCGCTGGACGCCGGCATGCACACCGTCTTTATCCGCCGCAAGCTGGGGCTGGAAAAAGTTACCTACCCCCACCCTCTGCTCAAGGACATTCTCGAGCCCACCTACGGCGTCATCACCTATCAGGAGCAGGTGATGCGGATCGCCAATGTGCTTGCCGGCTTCAGCCTCGCCGAAGCCGATGTGTTGCGAAAGGCAGTCGGCAAGAAGGACGCGGAGTTGATCAAGAAGGAGCTGGGGAAGTTCTGCGAGCGGGCGATGGCCCTGGGACATCCCAAGCGGCTGGTGGACGATCTCGCGGCCCAGATCGAGACCTTTGGTCGCTATGGCTTCAACAAGTCGCACTCGGTCGCGTATTCCATTCTGAGCTTCCAGACCGCCTGGCTCAAGGCACATTACCCAGCCGAGTTCATGGCGGCGCTGCTCTCCTCTGAGATCGGCAACACCGACAAGGTGGTGCAATACATCAACGAGGCCCGCGAGCTGGGGCTGGAGATCCTCCCGCCGGACGTCAACGAATCCGGATTCAAGTTCACCGTGGTCGGAGACCGGCGGATCCGGTTCGGCCTGGGGGCGGTCCGCAACGTGGGCGAGGGGGCCATCGATTCCATCCTCAGCGGCCGCCGCGCCGACGCGTTCCATCACGTGGTCGATCTGGTGGAGCGCATCGATCTCCGGCTCTGCAACAAGCGGGTGCTCGAATCGCTGGTCGCGGCCGGCGCCTGCGATTCGCTCGGTGGCCACCGGAAGCAGCTCATCGAAGCACTGGAGCCTGCCCTGGCCGAGGCCCAGCTCCTTCAACAGGAGCGAGAGGCGGGACAGGGATCCCTGTTCGGGGACGGCGGACTCGGCGGTCGGGGCGGACCCGTCGGTCCCAGCCCAATCGCCGCCGGGATCGACGTCACCGGCCCGACCGCCTATCCCGACGTCCCGCCCTGGACCGAAGCGGAGCGGTTGGCCAAGGAGAAGGACGTCCTGGGCTTCTTCATCTCCGGACATCCGCTGGAGCGCTATCGCGAGGAGGTCGAACTGTTCGGCACCCGCACCAGTGCCACACTGGGCAAGTGGAGCGAGCACCAGGTGTGCGTAGGGGCTGTCGTCACCGCGGTGAAGCGACAGATTTCCAAGAAGACGGGGAAGGAGTACGCCCGGCTGACCCTGGAGGATTTTCACGGCACCGCCGAAGCCATCGTATTTCCCGACGCCTGGGCCAAGCTCAATCAGACCATCATGCCCGACGCCGCTCTTCTGCTCAACGGCGGTTACAGCGAGCGGGACCGGGGAGAGGACCATGCCCCGTTCATTGTGGAGTCGGCCCGGCCGCTTCAGGATCTCAAGGCCTCAGGCGCGGTCGCGTTGAGCTTCCGCTGGCGGGCTCCCTCGGCGCCCCGCCCCGAGGCGATGAAGGCGGCCGCGGCCCTGTGCTCCGCGCATCCCGGTCCGACGCCGCTCTATATTGAGTGGAACGACGGCAACGGAGAGTCGATCCGCCTCCGCTCCCGGCGCGTCCGCGTCGCGGCGGAAGAGGATCTGGTGCGGGCCCTGCGCGACTTGCTGGGGGCCGATTCGGTCCACTACGTCAAGGCGGGGTAACCCGATGCCCTCAGCGTACACGCTGGAGTTCGAGAAGCCCCTCCTCGAGCTGGAGCGCGAGATTGAGGACCTGAAGCGGGTTGGGACCGAGCGGCAGATCGACATCGAGGGAGAGCTGCAGGGTCTTCAGGCCAAGCTGGAGTCGCTGCGAGCGGAGATCTACCGCAACTTGACACCGATACAGCGGGTCATGGTCGCCCGCCACCCTCGCCGTCCCTACACCCTCGATTATCTCAGCACCATCTTCACCGACTTCATCGAACTCCACGGCGACCGGCTCTACATGGACGATCCGGCCGTCGTGGGTGGATGGGCCCGGCTCGCGGGCGTGTCAGTCATGGTGGTGGGTCATCAGAAAGGCCGCGACACCAAGGAAAATCTCAAGCGAAACTTCGGCATGCCGCACCCTGAAGGCTATCGCAAGGCGCTCCGCCTGATGCGGCTCGCCGCCAAGTTCGGGGCACCGGTGATCACCCTGATTGACACCCCGGGCGCCTATCCCGGCCTCGGCGCCGAAGAACGGGGCCAGTCGGAAGCGCTCGCCCGCAACATTCTGGAGATGTCGATGCTCCCCACGCCGATCATCGCGGTCGTGATTGGCGAGGGCGGATCGGGCGGGGCGCTCGCGCTCGGTGTCGCGGATCGCATCCTCATGCTGGAGAACTCGGTCTATTCGGTGATCTCGCCGGAAGGCTGCGCAGCGATTCTCTGGAAGGATGCAAGCCAGCGGGAGCGTGCGGCCGAGGCGCTCAAGATCACGGCGGACGATTTGCTGCGCCTCAAGCTGATCGACGAGATCATCAAGGAGCCGATCGGGGGGGCCCATATCGACCCGGATGCCACCGGCGAGGCCCTCCGGGGGGCGCTTATCCGGCACGTCACCGAGCTGCGCAAGCTTCGGCCGGAGAAGCTGGTGCGGCGGCGCGCCGAGAAGTACGCGGCCATGGGCGCATTTTCCGAGGTCTGAGTGAGCCAGACGGTTGAAGTCCGGTTCAAAGGCACCCGTAAGGGCTACTTCACCTGGCCTGAGGGCGCCGACCCGATTCACCTCGGCGACGCCGTCATCGTCGAGGTGGAGCGGGGGCGCGACCTGGGGCGGGTCACGGCGGTAGGTGACGTCGCTACCAAGAAGTGTGCCGGGAGCTGCTCCGGCTGTGCCCTGGGGGACGAGGCGACCGAAGCTAATGCGCCGGCACCGCCCAAGCCGGTGCTTCGTCTCGCCACCTCCGATGACCTCAGGATCCACGCCGAGGTTCGCCGCTCCGACGAGGACGCCCGCCTCAAGGTGATCCAGAGGGTGCGCGCCCACGAACTGATCATGAAGGTGAGCGATACCGAGTGGCAGTGGGACCGCAACAAACTGACCATCTACTTCACCGCGGAGAAGCGAGTCGACTTCCGGGCCCTGGTGCGGGATCTCGCCTCGACCTTCCGGACCCGCATCGAGCTGCGCCAGATCGGGGTGCGCGATGAGGCCGCCCGCCTCTCCGGCGTGGGCCGATGCGGCCGCGAATACTGCTGCTCCAGCTGGCTGACCGAGCTCTCACCAATCAACCTGGGCCTGGCCAAGGACCAGCACCTCTCGCTCAATCCGTCCCAGATCTCGGGCGGCTGCGGCCGGCTGCTCTGCTGCCTCAAGTACGAACACGAGTTCTACGTCACTGCTCGGCGACGCTTTCCCAAAGAGGGAAAGACCCTCAGGACCGCGGTCGGGCCGGAGAAGGTGATCGCGGTGGACATTTTCCGTGAGAGGGTCTTCCTGCGCAGTGAGGAGAACGCGACCCGGATCATTCCCCTGGTTCAACTGCGAGAGGAGGTCGAACAGATGGGCGAGGTGTTGGTGACGGCTGAGTCGCGAAGTGGGGTGGCGGTGGCGGCCGAAGCCGAGACTCCGCCTGCGGTGGAGGAGCAGGAGCCGCCGCTCCCCGGAGAAGCTGTAACGGAGCCGGCTGATTCCTCCGCCGGGACCACGCCGCGTCGGAGCTCCCGACAACGGCGGCGCCGGCGGCGTGGAGGCGGCTCGGGGGGAAGCGCCAACCCAGGTTAGATTCCCCGCCGACCGATCAGGAGCTCACCGGGTGCCGAAGTTCTATCTCACGACAGCGATCGACTACTCCAATGGCGACCCCCACCTGGGACATGCGCTCGAAAAGGTGGGGGCCGACTGTATTGCGCGGTACCGCCGGCTTAGAGGCGATGAGGTCCACTTTGTCATGGGGATGGACGAGCACAGCCAGTCGGTGGTCCAGGCGGCCGCGCGGGGGAAGGTGGCGCCGCAGCAGTGGGTCGATTCGATGGCCGATCGGTTTCTCGAGTTCTGGCAGCGGCTCGAGTGCAGCAATGACGACTGGATCCGCACCACCGAGCCGCGTCATGCCCGAAGCGTCACGGAGCTGCTCCGGCGCATCCAGGCCCACCATCCGGACGATCTCTTCGTCGCCGAATATGAGGGCCTCTACTGCACTGGGTGCGAGGAGTTCAAACAGGAGAGCCAGATCGTCAATGGACACTGCATCGAGCACCCTACGCTCGAGCTGGTGCCCACGAAGGAGCGTAACCATTTCTTTCGGCTGACCCGCTATCGCGATCGGCTGCTGGAGCTGATCGGCAAGGGCGAATTCCGGGTAGAGCCCCCAATCCGTCGCAACGAGATTCTGCGGCTGCTCGAGGCCGGACTGCAGGACATCTCGGTTTCGCGCCTGCGTCAACCATGGGGCATCCCCTTTCCGGACGACCCGGAGCAAACCGTCTACGTCTGGTTCGATGCCCTGATCAACTATCTCTCCGCCACCGGCTTCCCAAGCGCGGGGTACGAGCGGCTCTGGCCCGCGGATCTCCACGTGATCGGCAAAGGAATCACGCGATTTCACTGCGTGATCTGGCCAGCGATGTTGCTGAGTGCCGGGCTCGCGCTGCCTCGGCAGGTCTGGGCCCACGGCTACGTGCAATGGGAGGGCACCAAGATGTCCAAGACCGCGGGCACCGTGGTGACGCTGGACGAGGCGATCGACCGCCATGGGCCCGATGCGCTGCGATACTTCCTCCTGCGGGAAGTCGGTTTCGAGGCCGACGGCAACTTCACCTGGGAGCGTTTTGACGAGCGATACACGGCGGACTTGGCGGACGGGCTCGGCAACCTCGCCTCTCGGTCACTGGCCATGCTGGCGAAGTACCGCGCGGGCGTTGTCCCCGACTTGCGGGCCACAACCTCGCTGGACGACGCCGGCCGGGTGGCCCGCGAGGATTACGTGAAGGCGATGGACGCGCTCGACCTGAGGGGTGGCGCGGCGGCGGCGTGGCGCCTGGTAGACACTGCCAATCTCTTCATTCAGCAGGTCGCGCCCTGGAGCCTGGCCAAGCAAGGGAAGGATGACGAACTGGACGCCGCGCTCGCTGCGCTGGCGCGGGTGCTCTACCGGCTGGCGTTGTTGTGCAGCCCGTTCATTCCGGGGAAGGCTCAGCTCTTGTGGAACTCATTGGGCCTGGCCGGAGTGCCCGATCGCGGGCCATGGGCCTCTTTCGAAGCGCCACCTGTTGCAGCCAAGGCGACGCGTCGCCCCGAGGTTTTGTTCCCCAAGCCGGTTCCGGGGTAGGATTTACCGGAGGTTGAAGCAAAACTATTTGACAGTCAAAGAGTTATGCGCGTTGGGCCGCTCTTGACACTGGGCCATTCAAGGATGACTTTAGCGGGACGTGTCGTGACTCAGGTCACCCCTCAAGGCCCGCGTCGTATTCAGATTATTTCGTCGGTCTGCCGACACTAGTAAAGTCAGTCCCTGGTAAGCCGCTCGTCCGAGGAATTATGTAGATGGCCAAACGCCGCTGGACCGTCGTGTTGGTGCCGCACGGCTCGGAGCCCTCGAAGATCATCGAGGTTTCCTACGGCGTGCTGAAAATGATAGCGGCCGGCATCGGGGCGGCAGCGGTCGTGGCGTTGCTTGTCGGGTATGTCACCGTCTCCCACAGCGCCGATCTGACGCAGGCAGCCCGGCTGCAGCGGGAGAACTCGCTCCTCGCGCAGGAAATCGGCCAGCTCCGTGACCGGCTGAGCAATCTGGCAGATACGCTCACCCGGATTGCCCAGCGCGACGCCCGCATCCGGGTGCTCGCCAACCTCGAGCCCATCGATCCACAGGTACAGGCCGCGGGCATCGGCGGCCCGACGTTCACCCGCGCTCTGGCTGCCTCCGTCGCCGGCCCGGCCGGTCGTTCCGAGGAGATCCGTGTCAATCTGGATGCCTTGATCCGTCGAGCCAACCTGTTGGCCTCGTCGTTCCAGGAGGCTGCCGACAGCCTGTCCGTCCACTCGGCTCGGCTCGCGGCGACCCCATCGATCATGCCCACCAAGGGCTGGCTGAGCAGTGCCTTCTCGTCCATGCGGACGCATCCGATCCTGCACGTGGCCCGCCCCCATGAAGGGATCGACGTGACCGCGCCGATGGGTAGCCCAATTGAGGCGCCGGCCGGTGGAGTGGTCCTGGACGCGGGGTGGGAGTCGGGCTATGGGAATACGGTGACCATCGATCACGGCTTCGGGATCGTCACCAAGTTTGCCCACGCCTCCAAGATCCTGGTGAAGACCGGCCAGCGGGTCTCTCGGGGGCAGCGCATTGCGCTGGTGGGCAACACGGGATTGGCGACCGGTCCACACCTTCATTATGAGGTGCATGTGAACGGGCGACCGGTAGACCCGCTCAAGTATGTGATTCCGGATAGTGTGGTGACCGACTGAAACCGTGAACGGTAAATGGTAAAAAGCAAACGGGGACTCGCTTTGAGTCCCCGTTTAGTGTTTACGGTTCACGGTTCACCGCAGTTCAGAACTGCACCTTCGGCGCCTCGGCTGCCCCGGGTGCCGCCTCGAAGTACTGGCGCGGCTTGCTCATGCCGAACACCTTGGCGGTCAGGTTGTAGGGGAATCGCCGGATGTACGCGTTGTATTCCCCGACGGCGGCGTTGTAATCCTGGCGCGCGACCGAGATCCGGTTTTCGGTCCCCTCCAGCTGATCCTGGAGCTGCCGAAAGTTCTCGCTGGAGCGCAGTTGGGGATAGTTCTCGGAGATCGCCAGGAGGCGGCCCAATCCCTGGTTGAGGGCCTGATTGGCCGCGGCCATCTGGGCCACGTCGCCGGACTGGACGGCGCCACTCAGACGGGCGCGGGCGTTGGCGATCGAAATGAAGATGGTGTCCTCCTGCTTGGTCACCCCCTTCACGGTGTTGACCAGGTTGGGGATGAGATCGGAGCGCCGTTGCAGCTGGGTCTGGATCTGCCCCTGCGCCTGATTCACTCGCTCGTCGAGGCTCTGTATGGTGTTGTACCCGCAGCCGGGGACAAGCAGCACCAGCGCGACGAAGAACGAAGTCAAGACCACCGACGAACGCTTCATTGCCGATCTCCCAGCTGAAGTTGATCCAGGAACCGCACCGCGCGCTCGACCGCGGCCATATACTCCTCGAACTCCACGACGCCACATCGCCACCCCCGTTTCCCCCGGTGCTGCACCACACGCGCGACCGACTCCCGACTCGCTCCGACGGCATCCTCCGCCACGTGTGCCAGCTCGACGGGTTCGGAGGACACCGGCTTGCCCAGCAACGCCAGCAGGGCGCGAAGCAAGACCATCACCGTCCCCGCGCTCTGGGTGGCGAGCGTGCCAAGCGCTGCCGGATCTGGGCTGGCAGCGGCATAACCCTGGCGAAGTCGTAGCAGCTTGCCCCGAAATTCCCGTTCCAGTGCTCGACGGAGATCGCTGGGAAGCACCGCCGCGCCCGTGAATGGATCGGTGCCTCGCAGCACTTGGTAAGCCGCTCTCATATCGGTGATCTCGATTGGGAACGCATCGGTGGCTCGCTCCCATTCCTCCCGGCTCA
This sequence comes from Gemmatimonadales bacterium, assembly GCA_036556025.1. Classification (GTDB taxonomy): domain Bacteria; phylum Gemmatimonadota; class Gemmatimonadetes; order Gemmatimonadales; family GWC2-71-9; genus CAVVWJ01. The sequence goes on from DATBKD010000046.1 coordinate 53,858, forward strand.
TCACCAGGGGAGGCTCCAGCCGAGCTTTCCGCCATTGGGTCAGCGCCTGGCCCAGAGAGCGCAGGATGTCGGGGGTGGCGTCCTCCAGAATCAGCATGAGGTTGACATCGGAGTGGCCGGGAATGAAATCCCCCCGTGCCGCCGAGCCGTAGAGCACGGCACTGTATCGGCCGTTCAACATGCGGTCGGCCTCTGCCAGTAAGGGCGTCACCACTCGGTCGACCGACTCGTGCATCAGAATCTCCCTCCGGCGCCGCCCCCGCTGAAGCCACCGCCACCGCCAAACCCGCCAAAGCCTCCGCCACCGCCAAATCCGCCACCGCCAAATCCGCCACCGCCACCGAAACCTCCGCCTCCGATCCAAGGTCCACCCCAATATACCCGGCGCCGGCCGCGTCGCCCCTGACTCGCAAGTATGATGAACAGAATGAAGAGCAGAATGGGAAGGAAAGAGAGGGTCTGGGGCCGACGGCCGGATGCCACCGGCCTGGCATTGACCAAGGCCGAATCGGAAACGCCGTAGCCTCGTGCGATCAGACTGGAGAGTGCCTGCACACCGGTGAGCAGCGCAGGCCCGTAGGTTTCCTGAGAAAGCTCGGGACCCATGGCGTCCCGGATCCGTCCCGCCTCCACGTCGGTGACGATGCCCTCCAGCCCCCGTCCCACCTCGACCCGAAGATGTCCGCTGCCCGGTTGATGATTTTGCCGTGGCACCAGCAGCAGGACGATCCCAGCATTGCGCTTGGGATCTCCCACTTCGGCCTTCGCGCCTACGCCCCACTTGCGTCCGATCGCCAGCGCGACCTCGGCCTCGCTCTGATCGTCGATCGTAGGGAGGGTCACGACCGCGATCTCCGCACTGGTCGCCGCCTGGAGCCGCCGGATCAGACTCTCCATCTGGGAGACCGAGGTCTCGTCCAGCACCCCCGCTGCGTCGGTCACGTATCCGGTCGGCTGTGCCGGAAAGAGCCGATCGACCTCGGGATTCTGCGCTCGTACGAGAGCGGCGCTCAGTTGAAGCGCCGCGAGGAGGACGGTAGCTTTGGCTCGTGTCCCGCTCAATCGCTCTCCTGGTAGTGGCCGCGGCCCTGGCCGGTCCCGGCCTCGTCGCCTGCGAGCGCGCGCGCGACGTGGCCGTCAGAGTTTCGATCCCCGGCCCCGACTCGGTCGAGACGCCGGTCACGGGCATCGGTCTGGTGGCGCTACCCTACGATCGCGACAGCGTGCTGGCCGCGCTGGAGGCCAGGGCACATACGCGGCGCCCGGGAACGGCGGAGCTGGACAGCCTGTTCCAGGCCTTTCGCGCCCCTTTCAATAGCTACGCATCGGCCACTTACCGGTCGGGGAAGCTGCGCGATTCCCTGGCCGAGGTGAAATCGCGACTCGATTCCCTTCCCCGCAATGCCCCCGAGTACAGCCAGCTCTATGCGGTCTTCGGCCGACTCTCTGACTCGGTGACCGTGGCACAGACGCGGACGGAACACGCCCGAGCGGAGCTGGACCGAGCTCGCACCGGCTTCGTGGCGCGCAGCGAAAGTCTCCGCGCCGCGATTCGGCATTGGGAAGATAGCACCTACCAGGGGTACGACAGCATCGTGAGCCGACTGGCCCGCTCACGCGGTCGGGAGGCGTCCACCGATACAACGGGGCCGGATGGCTGGGCCCATCTTCACCTCCGTTCGGGCCGATGGTGGATCTACGCGCGCTCGTGGGATGCAACTGACCCGAACGCAGAGTGGTATTGGAACGTGCCGGTGAGTGGGGACACGGTCCTGCTCTCGAGTCGCACCGGCAAGCGGCGGCCGCGGTACTGAGAGGGCGGTCAGGGCGGTCAGGGCATCACGGCGATTATGAATCGGAGAGATGCGAGGGATGCCAAGCAAGCAAACCATCTGCCGTGTTTTCTTCCCTGCCGTCCTCACCGCCCTCACCGCCATCAGCCCCTTGTCGGCGCAAACGCCTGACGCTCTCGCCAGTCGGACCAAAGGCTCGCCCGGAGCCCCGATCACGGTCTATGAGATGTCCGACTTCCAGTGCCCGTATTGCCGTCAGTTTGCGCTGGAAACCTTCCCCGCCCTGGAGCGGGCCTACGTCGCGACCGGGAAGGTTCGCTGGATCTTCGTCAATTTTCCCCTGACCAGTGTCCATCCCAACGCAGTCGCCGCGGCCGAGGCAGCGCTGTGCGCGGGTAAGCAGGGTGCCTTCTGGGCTGTGCATGACCTGCTCTACCGGCACCAGGAGACCTGGGCACCGCTCAAGGAGCCGGGACCCTTCCTGCTCTCGCTGGCCGATTCCGCCGGGATCTCCAAGCCGGGACTGCTTGCCTGCGTGCAGGCGCCGCGGACCCAAGGCGAGGTTCGAGCCGATGCCGAGGGAGCCGAGCGCTCAGGGGCAGGCAGCACGCCGACGTTCTACATCGAAGGGGGATTGCTGGTGGGCGCGCAGCCCCTGGAGGTGTTCCAGCAGGTGCTCGATTCCATTTACGCGGTAAAGCGACACTGAGGGCGGTCAGGGCGGTCAGGGCGGTCAGGGCGGTCAGGGCGGTAAGGGCGGTAAGGGCGGTAAGGGCGGTAAGGGCGGTAAGGGCGGTAAGGTAACTGATAGCTGTTGGCTGATAGCTGTTAGCTGTTAGCTGATAGCTGATAGCTGATAGCTGATAGCTGTTAGCTGTTAGCTGTTAGCTGATAGCTGTTAGCTGATAGCTGATAGCTGTTAGCTGATAGCTGATAGCTGTTAGCTGATAGCTGTTAGCTGATAGCTGTTAGCTGCTTCCCGTCAGGGTCAAAATCACATCATACAATGCGTGGGTCCACGCCGTGATACCGAAGCCGCGCAGCAGGTAGAGCGCGCTGAAGAGCACGCCCGCAATCGTGCGAAAGGTGAACGAGGCCAGGACCAAACGATCACCGTACGGCCCGACGTAGTGGAAGGCGGAGAAGATCAGAGCGCCGATGACGGTCGCCGCGATCCCGGCTGCGGCAGCGCTCCAGCCGAGGGCCCGGCGGCCGAGCCAGGCAAGCGATCCCACCACCAGCACCCGGAAGAGCAGCTCCTCGTAGATCCCAGCCCCGAGCGAGATCATCAGCCGCGACGGCAGCGCCAGGATCGGAGCGTCCTGGAGCGCGAGGTGCGATGCCGAGGCGGCGAGCCCCCGCAGAAGCAGCCCAGTCAGAGTGCCCGCGACCAGGCCGAATACCATGGCGTACAGCATCGATTCCGCCGCCATCAGCGGAAAAAAGCGAAACTCGATCCTGCCATTCCTGCGCCGGTCTCGCCAGACCAGCGCCAACGCCGTGCCGACGATCACGATCCCGAACACGACCAGGCCATCTCGTCCTCCGAAGGCAACGAAGAGGCTCTTGAGCAGCACATCGGCGCCGTTGCGCACGCCGGCGAGTGAATCGTGGCTCAGCAGCAAGGCGAGCAGCTCGTACGCCAGGAGCAGAGGGAAGGCGAAGGTGAGGCTGTAGCGCGGGGCTCGGCTCGCGCGCCAGTAGCCGGACATCATCCAGGAGGTCCGCTCAGAACCGTCGGCGGCTAAAAAAAGGGGCCGCGCTCAGCGGCCCCCCCAGGTTCGAAGGTTCGCCCGGGTCTCAGCATGCAGCGTTGGCTAACGGCCGCAGGCGACCCTTGACTCTGTAGACAATGGATCACCTCCTCGGTAAGCGGTGGAACATGAACAACGTGGCCGAAGTCTAAACATCACTCGCTCTTTCCGGCAAGAGCCATCAACCCCGGCTGCGGGCCAGTCGGCCGACCAAGGCGATCAACTGCTCCGAGCTGTAGGGTTTCGCCAGGAAGGCGCTGACGCCGGTTCCCTCGAAGCGCCGCCGAGCCTCGACTTCCCCATAGCCACTGGAGGCGATCACTACCGCATCGGGGCGAAGCTTCATCATGTGGCGCACTGCCTCGTCGCCGCTCAGGATCGGCATGGTCATGTCCAGCAGCACCAGGGCGATCTCGTCCCCCCGCCGGCGGACCAGGTCGAGTGCCGCAAGCCCGTCTTCAGCCTCGAGCACTCTGTAGCCCTCCGCCTGCAAGGCCGCACGGGCAGTCCGGCGAACGATCTCCTCGTCGTCCGCGATGAGGATCCACTCGCCGCGTGCCTCTCCCTGCGCGTCTTCCGGCGTGACCGGGGAAGCGCCGGGCCCGCCTGCGGCGGGAAGCAGCATGAAGAAACTGCTGCCCCTCCCGAGCTCCGAGCGAACCGTGATGGAGCCTTTGTGTCCTCGCACGATGCCCAGCGTTGCCGCCAGGCCCAGTCCCCGTCCCATGAACTTGGTGGAGAAGAAGGGGTCGAAGATGCGACTCAGATTGGCCGGATCGATGCCTGAGCCGGTGTCCGTGACCTCGACTTCCACGTACGTCCCCGGGGTGAGGGAGAAGCGCGTGGATTGCCGGGCGATATCCTCTTCCGCGAGCTCGCGCATACGGGTACGGACCCAGACCGTGCCCGAGTGGTCCCCGATCGCTTCGGCCGCATTGAGCACCAGGTTCATGAGTACCTGCTGAAGCTGGCCCGCATCCGCCTCGATCGGTGGAAGCGCCGGGTCCAATTCCAGCTGAATGGCGACCTTCCGCGGTATCGAGGCGCGCAGCAGCCCGCTGATGTCGCGCGCCATGGTGGCCAGATTCACCGGCTCGATGTTGAACCGACCTTTGCCGGCATAGGCCAACAGCTGGCCTGTGAGAGCGGCCGCGCGCTCGCTGGCCATGACGACATTCTGCACCAGATCCCGGGCCGGACTCAGCATCGGCAGAACCCGAAGCGCCAGACTCGCATTTCCCAGGATGCCGGTCAGCAGATTGTTGAAGTCGTGGGCGATGCCACCGGCCAGGACGCCGATGCTCTCGAGCTTCTGGGCCTGACGCATGGCCTCCCCGGCCTCGCGCTCATCATGGATGTCCAGCGAGAGGCCAAACCACTTCACCACCCGGCCGCCGTCATCCCGTACCGGCGAGCAGCAACAGCGAAACCAACGATAGGCTCCGTCGTGCCTCCGCAACCGCAACTCCATCTCGAAGGGAACACCCGTGGCTATCGCCTCGAGCCATTGAGCCTGGGTCCGCTCCGCATCGTCGGGGTGGACCGCCTGAACGCCCGCGAAGCCCTCGGATGCACTGGCCGGCAAACCGGTATAAGTCGAAAACTGCTCGTTCACGTAGTCACAGCCGCCGTCGGGCCCGGTCGAGAAGAGCATCGCCGGAACCGCACTGGCGAGAGCTCCGTACCGCTCATTGCTCTCCCGCAGCGCGACTTCGATCAGTTTTCGCTCGGTGATGTCGGCGACCACGGCACCCACCCAACCGACCTGGCCGTCGGGGCCCCGAACGGGGTAGCAGCTTCCGACATGATATCGGGCTCGGCCGGTTTCGCCCGGTAAGCTCAGCTCCACATCCGTGATGGCCTCGCCAGTCTGGAATACCCGGCGGAACAGCGGCTCGAGCGTGGGAGCGATCTCGGGCAGAATCGCGCCCAGGGTGGCGCCCAGATGTTCCTCGACCGAGCGGCCGTTCATCGCGGCGAGCGCCTCGTTGATTCGAACGAATCGGAGGTCCCGGTCCAGAAAGGCCAGCCCTACCGGTGCGGCCCGGAGGACTGTGTCGAGCAACGCCAACGTCTCCTCGCTTCGCTCGGCCGCGTCCTGGGCCTCGCGAAAGAGCCGGGAGTTCTCGATTGCCAGTGCCGCCTTCCACGCCAGACGCTCGGCCAGGGCGACGTGCTCTTCGGTGAACGGTGCCGCCGGTTCCGTGGTGCCCATGGTGATTGCCCCGAGCACCTGCTCCCGCGCGATGAGCGGCACGATGACAGCCGAGGAGAGTCTGAGCTGCTGCAGGAGGGCCACCCGCTCGGCATCTCGCTCGTTCACCTCGCGTCGAGTTTCGGGGGTCCCGATCACATGGACCGAATTCTGCGACTCGATGGCCCGCGAGACCGCGCTCGCTGTCTCCGGCCCCTCGCCGTACTTCCTCCAGCAGTCCCAGGCCCGGCCCAGGATCGCCGGATCCACGTGCGACATCGCCACTCGTTGCAGGCTTCCATCCTGCTCGACCAGATCTACCGCGCAGTATTGGGCGAAAGAGCTCGTGACCAGCTGGGCGAAGTTGGTCAGATCGCGTTCGGAGTCGAGTGAGGAGCTCAGTAGCTCGCCGGCCGCGGTCAGAAACGCCTGCTGGGCCCGATAGAGCGAGACCTCAGCCCGAGTGCGTCGCTCCACCTCGAGCAGGCTGTGCCAGATCCCCGGTGGCCGGCCCGACCCGTCCTCGATCGGCGCGAAAAACATGCTCGTCCGCCGCGACCTCGCCGCTTGCTCCGGGCTAAGATCCACCGTGCTGGTGCGGCCCTCGAGCGCCGCCTCGATCGGAGGGGCGAGCGCATCCCAGATGTCGGCCCAGCACTGGCGTGCCGGCTGGCCCAGCGCCACAGGGTGGCGCTCACCCAGATAACGGGCAAACGGCTGGTTGTAGAGCTGGATCAGCTCGGGCCCCCACCAGATCACCGTGGGAAGAGGCGAGACCAGACAGAGGCCAAGCGCGGTCTCCAGGCTTGCTGGCCAGGAGTCGCGATCGCCAAGCGGGGTGGCCGCCCAATCGAATTGCTCGACCAATGCGGCGACGGAAGCAGTCGGATCGGATGGGCCGGGTCGGGCCCCGACGACGAGATGAGGCGGAGTGCTATCGGACGGACGCGTCTTCCCGGAATGGGGCAAGCAATCCGCCTCCGGTCAGGGTGCTCCGGCGATGTTTCGAGCAAACCGATGGACAGGCATTCCGGCTACCCAAGGTACGTTCAAATCGGTCCGGCAGCAAAGCGATTCGGCGGTTTGTACAACAGCGGTTGACGCCACTCTCATGTTGGAGGCAACATTGCGCCATGACGGAAACCTCTTGGGGCTACCGAATCCTGGTTCAAGCAGCCGCGGCACTGGTGCCGGCGCTTGGGCTGTTCGACCCCAAGGTTCGATCCGGCCATCGCCGGCGGCAGGGCGCAGCGATGCGGCTGCGGAGATGGGCAGTAACCGGCCGAGATGTGGCTCGCCCACTGGTCTGGTTCCATGCGTCCTCGGTGGGTGAGGGGCTTCAGGCCCAGAGCGTCATGGCCGAGTTCCGGCGGCTCCGGCCCGAGGCGCAGTGGGTCTACACCCATTTCAGTCCTTCCGCCGAGCGCTTCGCCAGCCACCTGCCCGTGGACGTAGCGGACTACCTCCCGTACGACTCACCAGGGGCTGCCGAAACCCTGTTGGACTCGCTGGCGCCGGACCTCCTGGTGTTCTCCAAACTCGACCTCTGGCCCGAGCTGGCGACGCGTGCTGCCGGGCGCGGGACCGCGGTGGTGATGATAGCCGCGACGGTGAGCCCGGGAAGCGGCAGGCTGCGCTGGCCGGCGCGTCCGTTGCTCCGCCCGGGCTACCGCGCGGTTTCCGCCGCCGGCGCGATCTCCCCGGAAGACGGTGAACGGCTAGCGCTGCTCGGCGTCCCGGCGGATCGGATCCAGGTGCTGGGAGATCCTCGCTTCGATAGCGTCATGCAGCGAGTTGAAAGCGTCCGCCCGGACGATCCGTTGCTGCGCTGGGGCAACGGCGCGGCCACCCTGGTGGCTGGCTCCACCTGGCCGGAAGACGAGGCGGTGATCCTCCAGGCCTTCGCCATCCTGCAGCGTCGCCGGCTCAGAGCCCGCCTCCTGCTCGTGCCGCATGAGCCGACCCCAGCCCATCTCGTCGCGGTGGAACGAGCCGCCGTGCGCGCGGGCCTCATGCGGCCAGTGCGGTTGAGCAGTGCCAACGTCGGGGCCCCGCTGGTGCTGGTGGATCGGGTCGGCGTGCTCGCCACGCTGTATGGCGCGGGCTCGATGGCCTACGTGGGCGGGGGCTTCGGCCGGGCGGGACTCCACTCGGTCCTCGAGCCGGCGGCGTGGGGTGTCCCCGTCGTGTTCGGGCCTCGGTGGCAGAACAGCCGGGATGCAGGGCTTCTGCTCCAGACCGGGGCGGCGGAAGCGCTGGAGGAGCTCCACCGGAGAAAGGCAGCGGAGTCACTGGCTCAGATCTGGGAGGGGTGGTTGGCGAGCGACGCCCGCAGATCGATTCAGGGACGGCGTGCTCGGCAGGTGGTGGAGGGCGGACTGGGAGGGGCGCGCCGTTCGGCGGAGCTGCTGCAGGAACTTATTTCGTCACGACTCCTTCAAAGGTCACCGACCTCGGCACAATGAGTCCGGCGGTCAACACGGTCACCAGAACGTCCGCAAAGCGACTTCGCACCCGGATCTTCATGTCGGCAATCCCCGCTCCGCCGACCAGTTGGGCGGCCAAGGCCTTGCGCAAAGACGGCTGTTTCAACCTCGCGATCCCCCAAAAGCCGAAGACCGCGCTCGAGGTGACTCGAAAGCGATCGCCCTGGGCAGGCTTCTCCGCGGCCGAGGAAAGGGATGCGGGGACACCCAACGTGGTCGCGTCAAAGGTCTGAGCGCACCCCGCGAGCAGCAGTACCGACGACAGCACTCCGAGCGCGGCGCGCCGGACAGCCTTCACAGACCCCGAACCCGAAACGTGTAGTGCGCGCCGATCCCAAAGATCCCGGGATTTCCTCCCTCGCCTTTCACATAGTCGTAGGAAGCATGCGCACCGAACCCATTGAGCAGGTTGAGCTCGATGCCGCCGCTCAGGCCGAATTTGGTCCGCGTGTCCGTCCCGATCGCCGAACAGCTCAACTCGTCGCAGTCGGACGAGGGCGAGGTATGGACCACGTCTATCCGCGGCGCAAGCCACGGCTTGATGGCGAGCGCCGGGTTCGGAATAATGAGCGCTAGCCCCACGCCCAGGGGTATGTGGGTAACGTCGACTCCACCCACATCGCTGTAGCCGACTCCGCCCTGAAGGGTGACGCTGAACGGAACCAGGGGCCCGCCGAAGACCCGAAAATTGCCTGTGCCGCCCACCCCTGCACTGGTTCCCGCCGGACCATCGGGATTAAGGGCTGACACCGTCGCCGTGAAGGCGAGCACGCCCAGCCCTATCCGTCCAGTGACGCCGTATGCTGTGCCCCCGCCAGCGTTATCGTTGGGAAAACCGAGATCGGCGAAGATGCCGACGCCACGCGGAATGCCTGCGTTGTAGACCGGGAGACCGGGGACCTGGGCTGCCGCCCGAACTCCGGCGAGTACCCAGGCAAAGACAATGACTGCCGTGGTCCGGCTATAACTCATGCTTCCTCCAGCGCCTGCAGGATGCGCACAATAGAGGGCTCACAGGCGCCAGAAGCTACTCGGGGCCTTCGAGCGAAGTCAACCAAAGTCAGACGATACACGCGCGCCCGGCCGCACGTAGTGGCGACCGGGCGCATTGGAGACCGACCGGGGTAATCAGCGAAGGTAGGTCAGACCGATTCCCACTCCATCGAGATCGCCGATGCCACCGCTCACCCGGATGGCCAGGTTGCGATTGAATCGGACATCCACCCCAAGCCCGAGCGCGAAATCGAGCTCGCTGTCGCCGCCGCCGAACCTGGGGATGACGACTGGATGCGCGTACGGAGTGAAGCTGGTCTTGGATCCTTCGACGTCAAACCGCCGGCCAAGAGAGAATCCGATGGGGAGATAAAAGAAGTCGTCGCCGTCACCGAAGTTGGTGCCGAACCCGAGCGTCAGCGCACCGTCCAGGGGAAAGCTCTCCGTGTAGTTGAGCACCCGGGTGCGAAACCCGCCGCCCAGCAGACCGCGGGTCCCGGCATCGCCGTTCAGATCCTCGATCCCGCCGCGGATGCTGAAGTCGTAGGGGCCGCTGCCGAAGGCGTAGGAGCCCTCGAGGGCGAGGCTCACTCCCTCACCGGGGTCGGAAAACGCGACGCCCAGCTCGTTCGCGGTAAAAGCGCGATAAGGAGCCTTGAAGATCGGCGTGCCCGTCTCTTGCGCCACCGACTGCCCAACGGCTCCGGCCAGCAGAGCCAGGATCAGGATTCCACCCCGGAGGCTACGACGCATGGGAGGCTCCTTGAACGTGTTCGGCTACCACCCGGACGCGATTATCGACTACCTGAAGAAATCCACCCCGAACGGCGAAGCGATCGACCTGCTCCGCGCGGCGTACCGTCAACGTGCCCTCGCCCAGCAGGGTCATGAACGGTGCATGATTGGGCAGAATACCGACCTGACCATCGAACGCGGGCGCGATCACCGCGTCGGCATCGCCGTCGAACATAGAGGCCTCGGGGGAGATTACCGTGACTCGCATCACGAGCTCGCGAGCTTCTTCGACTTCTCCACCGCTTCGTCGATACCGCCGACCATATAGAAGGCCTGCTCGGGCAACTGATCGAACTCGCCGGACAGAACCCGCTCGAAGCTGACGATAGTGTCGTCCAGCTTGACGTACTTGCCCGGGAAGCCGGTGAATTGCTCGGCGACGAAGAAGGGCTGGGACAGGAAGCGCTGAAGCCGGCGAGCCCGCCCCACGATCTGCTTGTCCTCCTCGCTCAGCTCGTCCATGCCCAGAATGGCGATGATGTCCTGCAGCGCCTTGTAGCGCTGCAACGTGCGCTGCACCCCGATGGCGACGTCGTAGTGCCGCTGGCCGACGAACTGGGGATCGAGAATCCGGCTCGAGCTGTCCAGCGGATCGACTGCGGGATAGATCCCCAGCTCGGAGATGGCGCGAGACAGCACCACGGTCGCGTCGAGGTGGGCAAAGGCCGTCGCCGGTGCCGGATCGGTCAGGTCGTCGGCCGGAACGTAGATGGCCTGCACCGAGGTGATCGAGCCCTTGGTGGTGGAGGTGATCCGCTCCTGCAGGTCACCCATCTCGGTGGCCAGGGTCGGCTGATAGCCCACCGCGCTCGGCATCCGGCCCAGGAGAGCGGAGACCTCGGAGCCGGCCTGCGTGAAGCGGAAGATGTTGTCGATGAAGAGCAGCACGTCCTGGCCTTCGACGTCGCGGAAATATTCGGCGACGGTGAGACCCGTGAGCCCGACCCGAAGCCGGGCCCCCGGCGGCTCGTTCATCTGGCCGTAGATCAGGGCCACGTTGGGCAGAATCTTCGATTCCTCGAACTCGAGATAGAGGTCGTTCCCCTCGCGGGTCCGCTCCCCCACCCCGCAGAACACCGAGCGGCCGCCGTGTGCCTTGGCGACGTTGTTGATCAGCTCCTGGATGACGACCGTCTTGCCCACGCCCGCGCCGCCGAAGAGACCGATCTTGCCGCCCTTCACGAAAGGCGCGATCAGGTCGATCACCTTGATGCCGGTCTCGAAGATCTCGGTCTTGGGCTCCAGGTCGGTAAACCGCGGTGTCTCCCGGTGGATCGGCCAGCGCTCGGTGTCAGGCGGGAGCGCCGGGCCGCCGTCCACCGGCTCGCCCAGCACGTTCAGAATCCGACCCAGCGGCGCGTTGCCCACCGGGGCCGTGATCGGTCCGCCGGTATCGGTCACGTGCATGCCGCGCGTCACGCCGTCGGTCGAGCTCATGGCCACCGCGCGCACCTGGTTCTGGCCGATGTGCTGCTGGACCTCGGCGGTGAGCTTGACCGCCAAGGTCCCGCTGCTGTCTTCGATTCGCAGCGCGTTATAGATCTCCGGCAGGTGCTCGGGCTCGAACTCCACATCGAGCACCGGGCCGATCACCTGGACGACTCGGCCGATGTTGTGGGCCTTCTCGCCGGCTGCTTTCTTCTTTTCGGCTTTGATAGCGGTGGCCATCTGATCTAAACTCCCGAGTAATGTCTATTTGGTCTCTGGGCGGCAGAGGCGGTCCTTACCGTCTTTACCGCCCTTCCCGTCTTTACCGTCCTTACCGTCCTAGCCTTGCAACGCTGCGGCGCCGCCCACGATCTCCGAGATCTCCTGGGTAATGCCGGCCTGACGTTGCCGGTTGTAGGTGCGCTTGAGCACCTCCAGAATCTCCCCCGCGTTGTCGGTGGCATTCTTCATCGCGGTCCGCCGAGCCCCATGTTCGCCGGCCGCGGTTTCGACCAGACCGCGGTAGACCGCGTTCCTGATATAGAGCGGCAGCAGTTGCTCGAGGATCGCGGTGGCGTCGGGCGCGAGGATGTAGTCGTGCGACCGTCCAGTCTTGCCTTCTCCCGATTTCGTGGCCGGCGGCTCGATGGGCAGGATCTGCACCGTAGCCGGAGGTGTCTGGAGAGCGCTGATGAATCGTGCCTGCACCAGGTCCACGCTGGCCAGCGCGCCTTGGGCGAATGCCTCGATCAGCGACTCCGCGATTTCGGCGGCGTGGTCCGCGGTGGGCTTGTCGCCGATGTCGATCCGCTCCAGCGCCAGCTTCCGACCGAGGTACTTGAAGAACCCTACGCCCTTTTTTCCGACCGCGTATAGGTCCACGGTGTAACCCTCGGCCTCCCGCGCCTCGATCCGTCGCCGGGCTTCCTTGATCAGATTCGAGTTGAAGGCACCGGCGAGCCCACGATTCGAGGTCAACAGGATGACCGCGGCTCGCTTGGGGCCGCCGTGCGAGATGTCCGGGGGACGCCGAAGCAGCGGAAACGTCTGGGTCAGCTCGGGCGTCACCAGATCTGCGATCACCTCCCGCAGAGCTTCGGCGTAGGGCCGTGCCGCGATGACCCGATCCTGCGCCCGCTTGAGCTTGGAGGTGGAAACCAGCTCCATGGTGCGGGTGATCTTGCGGGTGTTCTGGACGGAGCGAATCCGTCCTTTGAGCTGCCGACCCTTGGCCATTACTCCGCCACGAACAAGGGCTTGAAACTGGAGATGGCCGTCTTAAGCCTGCCGGTCAGGTCATCATCCAGAGCCTTTTTGGTGCGGATGTCAGCGAGGACCTGTGGGTGGGAGGCCTCGAGGTACTCCAGGAAATCGCGCTCCCACTGACGAATGTGACCGACCTGGACGTCGTCCATGTAGCCGTTGGTCACCGCGTAGATGATGGCCACCTGCTTTTCCACCGGCACCGGCTGATACTGGGGCTGCTTGAGCACTTCCACCAACCGGGCGCCCCGAGCGAGCTGACGCTGGGTGGCGGCGTCGAGGTCGGAGCCGAACTGGGCGAAGGCCTCCAGCTCCCGATACTGGGCCAGCGACAGGCGCAGCGGGCCGGCCACCTGCTTCATGGCCTTGACCTGCGCGTTGCCGCCCACCCGGCTCACGCTGATGCCCGCATCCACGGCGGGCCGGACGTTGGAGTAGAAGAGATCGGTGGTCAGGAAGATCTGGCCATCGGTGATCGAGATGACGTTGGTGGGGATGTAGGCCGAGACGTCGCCCGCCTGGGTCTCGATGATCGGAAGCGCCGTCAGCGAGCCACCCGGCTTCTTGATCCGGCTGTCGAGCTTCGCCTTTTCGGGGTTTTCATTGATCTTGGCCGCGCGCTCCAGCAGCCGGCTGTGGAGATAGAACACGTCGCCCGGGTAGGCTTCCCGTCCTGGCGGGCGCCGCAGAATCAGCGACAGCTGGCGGTAGGCCGCGGCCTGCTTGGACAGGTCGTCGTACACGCAGAGCGTAGCCTTCCCTTCCTCATACATGAAGTATTCCGCGATGGCGCAACCGGCGTACGGAGCGATGTACTGCAGTGGAGCCGGATCCGAGGCCGAAGCCACCACCACAATCGAGTACTCCATGGCGCCGGCATCCTTGAGGCGCTCCACCACGGTCGCGACCGTGGAGCGCTTCTGACCGATCGCGATATAGACGCACACCACCCCGGTACCCTTCTGATTGAGGATCGTGTCCACCGCGATGGCGGTCTTACCGGTTCCCCGATCGCCGATAATGAGCTCGCGCTGCCCCCGGCCGATGGGAATCATGGCGTCGATGGCCTTGATCCCGGTTTGCAACGGCTCCTTCACCGGCTGCCGCACGATGATGCCAGGTGCGACCATCTCCACCGGACGGCTAAGGCTGGTCTGGATCGGTCCCCGACCGTCCACCGGTTGGCCGAGCGCGTTCACCACCCGGCCGAGCATCGCGGGCCCTACCGGGACTTCCAGGAGCCGCCCGGTGCGCCGAACCTCGTCGCCCTCTTTCAGCTTGAGGTAGTCGCCCATGATGGCAGCCCCGACGTTGTCTTCCTCGAGATTGAGCACCAGTCCGGCGACGGTCTCCCCCGTCTCCTGCGCGGTGAATTCGAGCATCTCGCTGGCGACGGCAGACTTGAGCCCATAGATCCGGGCGATCCCGTCGCGGACCTCGAGCACGGTGCCAACCTCGGCGACGTCGGCCGTGCTGAGATCGGCTGCGGCAATTTCCCGAAGCAGGATGTCCTTGAGCTCACCGGGACGGAGACTGGTTTGGGTGGCCATGAGTTCCGGAGCCTGGCTGAATGGATAGGGTGGTTTTCAGCTTGTGAAAATAATCACAATCTATCTAACGGCAAGTGATGAGCCGGGAAAGCCCTGCAAAATACCTAGCTGCCCCAGCCAAGACCACGGCCGGAGCCAGGTTGACGTCAGATCCGACTGCGGGTGTTGCCGCGGACGAAGGCGGCGAGGACTCCGCCGGGGCCCAGGGTTCCCAGGCCACTGGTCGGCACGTTGGCGATGCGGCGCGCGGTGCTGCTCAGGTGGCTGGAGGAGGCGAAATGGAGGAGCCGGACCACGGTCGGTATGGAGTACCCGGGGTTGCCCAGCAGCTGAGCCGCGCAGGCGATGCGAGTGAGATCGATGACCCGTTTGAGATTGGGGGCTCCCCCCGCACCGAACTGGCGGGAGAGGTGCTCCCGGCTCACGGCCAGGCGTCCCGCCAGCGTGGAGGTGCGCATCGGACGCTCGACGTCAGCGAGCAGCAGGTCCCAGGCGGCCCGCTGGAGCGGCTCGGTGAGTCGCAGCATCCGCGGCGCATCTGCCAGGGCGCGGCGCCGCTCAGCGGTGACCGATGTCCGAGCAACCATCTCGCCCACCACCGGATCATCCACCCCTTCGACCGCGACCGACGCAATCGCGTGCCTGAGGCAGGCTAACAGCAGGTCGCCGTCGTCGGGACGGAACGGGGCATAGACGACGACGGGAATACCGGGGAGTCGCGCACGCAGCTCGACCAGCTCGGGCAGCACGCTGGAGTGCGGCGCGAGCACTACCGCATCCACCAACCGGGTGTCGAGCACTCGACGGAGCGCGCCGGAGGAGCGACAGGTGACCACGCCAGGGCCGCCCTTGGGCAGCGTGCGGCGGAGCGCCGTGAGGGCAGCCCGGCTCTCCAGGAGGGCGGCGATGGCGGCCATCAGTCTTTCGGCTTCCCGCCGTCCCGGCGGGACCGGCCGGCACCCACAGCCACCAGCGTGCGCACCATATCACCCGCCCGCTTCAGCACCCCGCGAGCGTTGTCATAGCTCAACAGATCCAGGGCCTCGTCGAGCTGCCGCCACTGGCAGTCGGTGATCCCTTCGTCTACCTGGGGACAGGCCTCTCCCGATGGGCTCTCGAACAGAAAAAAGTGGCAGTACTTGTGAATGTGCCGGCCTCGAAAGCGGAAGTGCCAATCGATCACGCGGATGGGGCCCTGCAGCAGGAGCTGGTCGAGGCCGGTCTCTTCGGCGGTCTCCCGCCGGGCCGCCTCAGCCGGAGACTCGCCGTCCTCGAGGTGGCCCTTGGGGAATCCCCAGTTGTCGTACGAGTCGCGAATCAGTAGAAAGCGAGGCCCCTCATCCGGACTCCGCCGGAAGACGATGCCGCCGGCACTGACCTCCAACTCCGCGCGCCGCTTGCCCATCAGAACACCGAGATCTTGAGGTATTTCTTGGGATGTGCTTGGATGTCATCCAGCAGCTGCCGGAATTGAACGACCGTCTTGGTCGTCTCACGATACAGCGTGGAATCCGTGGCCAGCATGCCGAGGGTTCCGTTTCCCTGCTGGATCTTGGTCATGAGCGAATCGGCCTGCTGGATCACGCGAATGAGGCTCACCTGGTTCTCCCGAGCGGCCGCCATCACCGCGCGAAGATCGGCCGCGGCCTGGCGCACGTCGGTGCTCGAATTCCGGGAATTCTCCAGAATGTCCTTGAGCCGGTTGTCGGCCGTCGCGGTATCCAGGCGTCGGGCCGCGATGTCGAAGGTGCGGGCCATGCCGGCGAACGAGCTGGAGGTCGTGGCGACATTCTGGCTGATGCTGTCGATCCGGCCGGTCTGGGCGTTGGCGAACCGCACCAGGCGTTGGGAAATGGCTGCCAGGTCCTTCACGCTCTGTTGCATGTTCTTGAGCGCGGTGCTGTCGAAGGCCTGACCGATCCGCTGGGTGATATCTCCGACGTCACCGGCGATGCGGCTGGCCTGCGCGGTCAGCTGGCCGATGTCGGGCAGGGTCGCGCCGGGCCAGGCTTCCCCACCGGCCTTGTCCGACTCGATCAGGGCATCACGCAGATTGGGATCGGTGGGCAGCGGCTCATAGGGGACGATGTTGGCGATCCACTCACCGAACAGGCTCGCGGACGCCGAGATCACCGCGGGCTTGGCGGGCAGATCGACACTCTTGTCGATACTGAACTCGGTTTCCACCCATTCGTTCTCGACCAGCCGGATGGCCTCCACCCGGCCTACTCTCACCCCGCGGAGCGTGACTGGCGCGCCGACGCCGAGTCCGCCTACGGTGCGGAACCGGGCGGTGTAGGTCGCTTTCTTCTGATTGACGTCGGTTTCGCTGAGCCAGAGGGCTCCCCCGATCACCAGGCCGAGCGCGGCCAGCACGGCGAGTCCCACGGCGAATTCGTTGCTTCGTTTCACTTCGCCCACCTCCCTCCGGCGGGTTCCGGCGTTGTGTCCGGTCGACCCTCGATGAACTGCCGCACGACCGGGTCCTCGGTCGCCTGAATCTCGGCGACGGTTCCCACCTGGCGGATGGTGCCTTGGTGGAGCATGGCGATGCGGTCGCCGACACTGAAGGCGCTGCGCATGTCGTGGGTGACGATGAGCCCGGTGACGCCGAGATCGCGGGTGCGAATCATCAGCAGGTCCATCACCGCGGACGTGACCGGATCGAGGCCGGTCGTCGGCTCGTCATAGAGAATGTAGCTCGGGCGGAGAGCGATCGCGCGGGCAATTCCGACTCGCTTCCGCATCCCGCCCGACAGCTCCGCGGGGAACTTCTGCTCCGTGCCGCACAGGTCCACCACTGCCAAGCTCTCCTGAACCCGCTCCGCGATCGCCGCCGGGCCGAGCCCGCGCTTCACCAGCCCCAGCCCGATGTTCTCCGCGACCGTCATCGAGTCGAAGAGGGCGGCGAACTGGAAGACGTAGCCGATGCGCCCCCGAAGCTCCGCGAGCTCCACCCGATCGAGATCCGGAACCGATTGGTTGTCCACCAGGATGCGCCCGGCATCAGGTTCCAGGAGCCCGACGATCAGTTTGAGGGTGACGCTTTTGCCCGATCCCGACTGGCCGATGATGACCGTGTTCTGCCCCTCGGGGACGTCGAGGGACACCCCGCGCAGCACCCGCTTGGGGCCGAAGGCCTTGCTCAGGTTCTCGAGGATGATCATCGAGCAGGACGGGAAAGGCGGGAAAGGCGGGAAGGGCGGCACGGTTCGACAGATCGGGGCTCATCCCGGAGAGCCGCTCTTCCGAACCTTCCCGTCTTTCCCGCCCTTCCCGTCCTCACCGTCCTCACAAAAGAACCAGCGCCCAGAACGCGTCCAGCACCAGAATCGCTTCGCAGCCCAGCACCACTGCGCGGGTCGTTGACCGCCCGACTCCCTCCGCACCGCTCTGCGCGTCGAGCCCG
>DATBKD010000047.1:0-59673 GCA_036556025.1 Gemmatimonadales bacterium
GGCCCCGATACGCGCGAGGCGGAGCGAGCTGGCCGAAGATCCCACCGCGGTAGAAGTTCTCCTGCGCACTGGAACGGCGCGCACACGAGAGTCTGCGGCCGGCGTGCTTCGAGACGTTCGGGGCGTGTTCGCGCTCGACTGGCCGTAGACGCGCTCGGTGGCTATCGGCCAACCCGCAGGATCACCACTCACTTTGTGGCGACTCGAGTGAGGAGGTTCTCCGCCATGGTCAAGTGCGCCTGGAACGTTGGGGCGAACTTTACCACCAACGCTCTAAGCTCCTCATTCTTGATCGCTGGCAGCAATGTCGCCTCTGTTGCTGCAATCACGTCCTCATGGAACTGGACTTCGCGCTGCAGAAACGCTCGATCGAACTCAGCGCCGCGCAGGCCGCTCAACCGACTAGTCACGGGAAACGGTTAGCAGTGGCGTAAGAACGACAAGGGCAATTATCAACCAGTATCGGACCTATGAGTTGACCCTCCTACGCTCGAACCCGGACTTTCCTGATCCAGCAACTCGTGGGTAATTGAAACCTCCGGGATTGCGGTACGCCGGATGCCGAATAGATGAAGGTGTTTGCAGTGCATCTTCACTATTCTGGTGGCAGGGAGAACGAGCGGCCCGAACTGACGAAGGCCCTAGCTGCGTGCCGCCTTCACCGCGCGACGCTGGTTGTCACCAAGCTCGACCGCCTCTCCCGGAACGCCGCCTTTCTGCTCACCCTGCGCGACGCCGGGGTTGAGTTCGAGGCAGTGGACATGCCCGGGGCGACTCGGATGACGGTGGGAATCATGGCCGTCGTCGCCGAGCAGGAACGAGAGGCCATCTCCGCCCGCACGAAGGCGGCACTGGAAGCGGCCCGCCGGCGGGGTGTACGCCTCGGTAACCCGGCCCACTTGAACCAATCCGCCCGGCGCCTCGGGACGGTCGCCAGCGCGAAGGCTCGTCAGGATCGAGCGGCACAGCGCGCGAAGGATCTGGCGCCGACGATCGCCGAGCTTCGCCGGAGTGGGGCGAGTTCGCTGCGAGCACTGGCTGAAGGACTCAATGAGCGAGGGATACCCGCGGCCCGCGGTGGCCCGTGGACGGCCGCGCAGGTCTGGCGACTCTTGGCTGGACCGAGCCTCTGATGCGGATCCCGAAGCACCCCGAACTGCTGCTGCCTCCGGAGCAGACGGCCCGAATTGCCGAAATCGCGGTCTGGCTTGACCGCCTCCGGGAGTTGGTTCGGTCACCCTCGACGATGAAAGCCGGCGTGCGCGCTCTCGCGTCTCGACGGCCTTTTATGGGCACTTGCTGAGCCCGGCCGGTCGAGCGTCGCCTGGGCCGTGGCTAGCTCACCGGCCGCGTTGGCCCTATCGGGGGATCGCTGGCCAACTCGATTGGTTCGCGGCCATCGTCGGGATCACGTGTTCAGTCGTCAGGACGTTAAGCGCCGGCTGCTCGCGACCGATGAGCCCACTTCGGCCATTGCTGCCGACGCCGCCATCATCGTCCTAGTGACCAGGATCGAGAACGATCAGCTGCTTCCTAGCACGGACCTAGACGGAAAAGCCCCCGGCACGCAGCGGGGGCTTTCTCAGGCTCAGACAACTGCTTACGGACTCAGGCGGACTTGCACAGAAACCGTGCCACCCACTTTGCAGACCTCTGCCTTACCACTTGGCTACGGCGCCGAGGACAGATAAGCTAGCGACGGGTAAGAGGAGCGGTAGGTGGTTCATCAAGCCCCCCAATGCTCCAGGTCCGCTGTGGGAAAATTTGTGGGGAGTCATTGCTCAGCAGTGAGCGGGTGACCGAACTGCACCGCTGGATCGTCGGCTCCAGTCCGACGACCATCTGGCGGAGATCGGGGAATGGCGGCGACGAGCTCTCGCCCACACCCCCGCGACTCGTCGATGCCCGACATGTAATGCTCAGCAGCCCTCGCGGGTGTTTTGGACCGGTGTGGTCCACACCGTCGCGCCGGTGCGTTCGGTGCGAACCGTGGTACTCACGATCCAGTAGTACTGCCGCAGCCCACTGACGCAGTACTGCGATGTCCGGAGGATGCCGTCGAGCCCGGTTCCCGAGCCAAACTGGTTGTATCTGATACCGTAGTTGGAGACGCCGTATTGCACCCAGCGACTGCCGTTCCAGTAGAACAGCGCGACCGTGGCGTCTATCCATGAGTGACGAGTGGCGCAGTTGACCCGCACGCCTCCCCAGTGCCGCCAGTTCGGCGCCAGCTGGGTATCGTAGAGCCAGCCCACCTCGACAAGGCAGTTGTCGACGGTGTAGTTCGACTTCGCTACGTAGGGGCTGAAGTCCCCGGGTGTGGGAGTGGTGGACACTGATTGTAACGACGGTGCCGAGGCGCCGATCTGGTCCATGTGCACCGGGCTCTGATCCTGCTGCACCAAGTCGTCGCTTGGACTCGTCGGGCTTTGGCCGCAGGCCCCAAGCGCCAGCGTGGCGAGGACCGCCGCGATCGACAAGGAAGCGGGGCGAAGCGAGGGAAGCCGGGGCATGGTCCACCTCCTGCTGGAACGAGTTCATGAGGAGCGACGGGGCCGAGGACCCGACGCTGCGATTATTGACTAACGCGTGGCATCCGCGGCTTTCGGCTCAGTTTCTGCCCAGCACTGCTGGCGCGAGCCCATCATCTCTGTAGAGGCGGGTAGCTATCGCTCAAGAGCGTTTGCAGGGTTGCAAGCCAAACAAGCGGGAAATGGGCCCCCATCTTCCGGACGCCTCCGGCTGGGGGTGGAGGTTCCGACGGCGCGTGGCTGCGGCGCCGAGGGACAGATAGGCTAGCGACTGGCAAAGCGATGTGTAGGCCCTAGTGCGTCCGACCCGGGTCATGCATCTTCTTCACCCGTCGGAGGCACTCACCTCGACCACGGTCGGAATTCCCCGGTCAGGTAAATCAGATCAACATCGGCCGGCTGTCTGGTGAAGCCGGCTGCGCCAGCGCGAGCGCGCAGGAGAATCGGCGTGCAGGGCAACATCCGTGAGGCCCGGCTCAAGCCGGAGTATGCGGCGAATTACCCGGGCATCGAGGCCGGCGTGTGGCTGCCGGCCACGGTGATCGGACAGCAGCTGCTGCTGTGGCACCTGACTGCTCCGGCCACAGCCTTGGGCGAACGACTCATGTCGGAGGAGCACTTCGAGTTTCGAGGGGGCCGCAAACGAGTCGGCGCCTGGGTGACGGCCCGCACTCGCTTCAATGACGGTTGAGGCCTCAGGGAACCAGTACTCGCAGCGCTCCAGATCGACACCGGTATTGCAACGGCGTCCGCAGCTCGACTACTTCACCGTCGAGCGCGGCGTGGATCGCCGGGCGCGCCGTCTCGATCGTCGCCGCGTCGGTCAGCAGACAGTCCAACTCGGGCACCTGCGCGGCGCCCTTCCGCCACACCTGCCAGGTCAGGCGAAGAAGGTCCATCCTGGCCTGCGCGTTCATCACGTACAGGGCGAGCACTCCCCCATTCAGGGAGCTCCTTGTTCCCACGGCGAGTCCGGAGGTCTCGTAGGCATTGTTGCCGACCAGGACGACGGGGCTGCGCCGCAGGATATCCTGTTCGCTCGCCCGAATCCTGACGCTCATGAAGGGACGGCGCCGCAGCACCGCGAGGGCCGCCCACAGCGCCGCCAGCCATTTTCCCAATCCTTTGCCGCGGTACTGTTCCCGCAGCTGAACGATGCGCGGGTAGACACCCAGGCTGGAATTGTTGAGAAAAATGCGGCCGTTCACTTCGCCGACATCCACCGTCCTGGTCCGGCCCGCCAGGATCACCTCGAGCGCCGCGTCGAGATTGAGAGGAATGCCGACGTCCTTGGCGAAGTGATTGAGCGTTCCCAGGGGAAGAATGCCGAGCGGAATGTCGCTCCCGAGGCTGACCGGTGCGAGCCCGCTTACCGTGCCGTCACCCCCGGCGGCCACCAGGGCCTCGCATCCTGCCTCTATGGCGCGCTGGGCCGCCCGCACCATCGCCCGGCCGCCATGAACCGTGGTGATCGTTCCGTCTCGACTCGCCTTCGCCAAGCGCTGGGCGATGTCGCCCACCGCCCGACCCGCTGCACCGGTACCCGATGCAGCGTTCAGGATTATCGCGACTCCGCCCACGCCTTCAGCCGAGCGCGCACCGCTACTGGCTCGTGGCCACGCTGTCTACGAAGTAATTCGTCGTACCGAAACAACTGGTGGGAATGCCCCGGTGCTCCGTGTAGTGGAGCACCACCCGGCGGCCGATGGCGCTCCGGAGTTTGGGGACCACAGCTTCGCTCCGGACGCTGAATTCCCAGATCGTCGGAGCCACGCCGGGGACGATCGACATCGCCAGCTCGCCCTCGTACGTCTTACACAGCCAGCCCCGGCGAGAGAACTTCTGCAGGATCCCCGCCCGCTCTCCGTCAGAATAACTCAAGGCAAGCATGAGACCCACGTACAGACTGAACAGCACGAAGGGAATCACCACGAGGGCAAGCCCCAGCGCGATCCTGGGCAGCCGGCGCGACCGCGCTGCCGGCTCGACGGCGGGCGGAGGAGTCATGAGATCCGGGGTGAGAGTTCCTACATTATAACGCGCGCCGGCCGAGCGGCGAGAAGACGAAGCCCTTCCCGACGGTAAAGACCCAGCCGGCACCCTGCGCATCGTTGGCGAAGCGACGGGCCAGATCAAAGCGGAGCGCTTCGGTCTCGGTAGATCGGCTGGCTCCCAGCCGGATGCCGACACCGGCATCCCAGCCGACTCGCCGGGGCGACCCCGCATACCAGGCTCCGCCGTGGTCCACGAAACCCGCCACCCCGAGGCCGATCAAACCGAGGAAGTCGTCCGCGATCGTGAGCCGATATTCCGCGGTTCCGAAAATCGTGCGGTCGCCGGTGAACGCATGGTTGCGGAAGGCCCGGGGGCCGTACCCCAATCCCAGGTCGAACTCCGCACCCGGCAGCGGATTCTTGATCCAGCCGCCCTCGAGATGGAGGATTCCCACCTGGCCGCGCGTCGGCTGGAGCACCGCGGTGGCTGCGAGCTGCACCGAACCGGAGTCCAGTCCGGCCGAGCTGTAGAGCCCGTTTGCGACCGCTTCAAGGTAGCCGAAGCCGCCCGGCACCAGCCCTCCGATTCTGGCGTTCATCTGGGGCGCCACGCCGTCGCGATCGTAACCGAAGGCCTTGGGTGCGGCGAGCACGCCGAACCGCACGGTCGCTCCCAGGTCGACGTCCTCCTCCCGGGCAAAGCCGGCAACCCCCCGCGCGACCAGAAAGTTGGCCCGGTTCCAGACGATGTACGGCCCCACGGCCCCGGTCACGGTTCGGGGGAACGGAGTGGGTGACCCTTCCGGCTCAAAGTCCTCGCGCCGTACCTGGCCCTCGATTCCCAGCCGGACAAATCCATTGGAAGACCCTTGCAGCGATCGCGCGGCCGAGGCCCGCACCAGGGTAAACCGACGGGTCAGGGTGTCCCGCGCCTTGGACTCGCCCTCGAAGAAGCGGAGTACCCGCTCGTCGTGGTCTTCCACCCCCACCAGAAACGCGGCTCGCGACGTCATGGCGAAGAAGGGCTGCTCCGCCGCAACTGCCCAGAGCCGACCGTCGGATCGGTTTTCGTACTGCAGGCCGAGCCCCACCGCTCCGGCGAAGAGCCGAGGCCGGCGGAAGGCGAGCTCCACGCTGCTGCGGTCGGGAGTCTTGCGGTAGCGCACGGCGGCCAAAGACGCGGTGCCGAGGAGGTTGTTCTCCACCAGGCCGATGGTGAGGGCGACTTCCCCGCCCGCACTGCGGAAGCGCCAGTCGGCCTGAGTGCTCCACCCATCCTTGGTCAAGACCCGCAGCACCAGTCCGGAATCGGTCCGTACCGAGTCGATCTTGACTCGGCGGAATACCCCCAGCGCCCGCAGATTGCGCTCCGACTCGGCGACGCGGGCGGAGTCGTAGGGCTCTCCCGGGCGGAAGAGCAGCTCTCTCCGAATGGTGCTGGCCCGCGTCTCCACATGAAGCGCGTTGGCTACGCGGGCAAGCCAGCTGCGTTCCGTGGGATCGAAGATGTCTCGCCGGTCGAGCTCGATCCCTCGCACTGCGTTCCCGCTGGGTGAGGCGACCGCCGAATCGGCGGAGCCCTGGGCGGACAGTCGAGCGGCAAGGCAAAGAAGGAGCAGCGGCAGGGAGGGCCTGAACCGCAACGATACTCCATGGGATAGAGCCGACAAAGATAACGACCTGCTTAGACGAGATCGGCGATGCTCGGCAGGATGCGGTCGGGGGTCACCGATGAGCTGCGCAGGACGTCCTCGCGGAACTTGCCGGTGCGCACCAGCCAGCCCTGCAGCCCCGCGCCTTGGGCACCCTGGACGTCGGACCAGAGGTCGTCGCCCACCATCGCCGCCAAGGCTGGATCGGCGATGCCCAGACTGTCGAGTGCCGCCGAGAAGAAGGCGGAGCTGGGTTTGCCGGCAACGCTCGCCGTTGTGCCGGTCGCGAACTCGAGGGCGGCAACGAATGGCCCGGCATCGAGGGCGAGACGGTTGCCCTGAAGCCAGTAGCGGTCTCGGGACAGGGCCAGCAGTGCGGCACCCCCCATCAGGTATTCGAAGGCCTCCTGCAGGAGGGCATAGGTCCACTGCTCGCCCAGGTCGCCGACGATGACCGCTGCCGGAGGTGTCGGCTGGGAGTCGTCGGGCCTCCCGAAGCTGCCACCGATTAGATCGAGCTCGGTCATGTCCTCGAGCGCGGCAGAGGGCACGAACGGCGCCACCCGCGAGTACCCCAGCCGGCGAGCGAGCGCCACGCCAGCAAGGGACGCGGTGAAGATCTCACCCGCCTCCACCTCGAAACCGTAGCCCCTCAATCGCTCGACCAGCAGTCGGCGCGACCGGCTGGTGGTATTGGTGACCAGGCGAAACGGCGTACCACTGGCTCGCAGCTTGGCGAGCAGGTCCACCGCTCCCGGAATTGCCGCGCCTCCGGCATAAAGAGTGCCGTCCAGGTCAAGCAGATATGCGGACGGGGGCGTGCGTTCCGTATATATTGCTTGCCCCATGTTTGCTCCCACGCTGCTGGTCCACGCTGCTCTGCTCGCGCAGCTCGTCGGGCCTTATCCCTTCGGAGTCGGCGAGACGCTTCAGTATGAGGCCAAGCTGGGCGCTTTCCCGGTGGGCACTGCCACCGCCACGGTGAGCCGGTTGGCTCAGGAGCGAGGCACGCCCGCGCTGGTTCTGGCCATGACCGGTCAAGGTGGGATTCCCGGACTCCGGGTCCGCTATGATTTGACCTCGTGGGTGGCCACCGAAACCTTCAACTCTCTCCGTTTTCACATCCGGACGGAGCAAGGTTCCCGAGTCGAGGAGGTGCGCTATCAGATCGTGCCTGACTCTGGTCGCTACCGCAAGGAGGGAGTGGCGCAGGACTGGGTGACCCCGCGCAACCCACTCGATGAGCTCGCGTTCCTCTACTACCTGAGAACCATTCCCCTGCAGGTGGGCAAGACCTACAGCGTGTCGCGCTACTTCCAGAGCGGCTACAACCCTATCCAGGTGCAGGTCGTGGGCCGGGAGCCGGTCACGCTTCCCGACGGTCAGAGCGTGTCCTGCCTCTCCCTGGCGATTACCGCGCGGGGTACCACCATGGGTGTGTGCCTCACCGATGATACCCGCCGGCTGCCGGTGACGCTCGATCTGCCGCTGCCCTACGGCAGTGTCACCCTGGAGCTGTCGCAATTCAGTCCCTCGGTGTCGCAAAAGCGCCCTGGCGGGTGATCGTAGCCTGAATAAGAATCACGTGACCGCTTAAGCAAGGGCGTCGTGTCGGCTTCTGTCTTCGTCGTAGCCATCCTGATGGGCCTGGCGGCATTGCCCTGCACAGCTCGGGCACAAGCTCGAGCCGTCAGCAAATCCCAGCTACCGCCCGCCTTCCGCGCCTCCCTCGAGCGGGGAGTCGCGGTGCACGTCACCGCGCACGGCACGGACACCGTGGCCGCCTCGGCTGCCAGCGTGACTCTGCAGCCCGGTGAGGTGGTCGCCGCTCGCACGGGCGACCGAGCCGTGCCGTCCCACGCAGCCGCGCTGCCGACCCCATCCCCCACGCACGATAGCGCCGCCGTCCCTGGGCCAGTCCGCCGGGACTCGGTTTTCGCTCTCCCGTTTCAGTATCTCGGCCTAGACCGGGAGCACCATACGGCCATGACCTATCGGCCGGTGTACCTCTACGAGGGCGGGCTTCGCTATCAGCCCGCCCGAGACCTGTTTCAGGGCTCGTTCGAGATCGCCCTGGAGGACAGCAGCAGCCCTGGAGTGGAACGGGAATTGTCTCGCGCAGTGCAGATCCGGTTCGGCGGGGACGCCGACAGCATCAGCCCGGCTTCGGTCGAGCTGCGGCGGACGAACTCCCAATTCGAAAAGGTCAACGTCGTGGCCCGCACCGCCCGCGACTCGATGCGGATCGTCATCGTCCCGACATTCGACCCTCGAGGGGTGAATCTTTGGCTGCCGGTTCAGCCGGCGCTCGCGTTCGAGTCCCCACCGGCTCGGATCCAGGGCCTCGGCGTGGAGACCGCCACCCTGGTGCTCACGGTACGGGGGCGGCTTCCGGCCGACCCCGTCACCGTGACGCTCAGCGCCAATCGCGGGTCCCTCGATACCAACCAGGTCACGCTCGGACCTGGTGGCGCGGTTGCCCGGCTCCGCTCCGCCGGGCGCGGCCCGGCCACGATCCGGGCCGTAGCACCAGGATTCCAGAGTGGAGAGGCGAGGGTCGAGTTCGGCTGGCCGATCGTCTTTCTATTGGCGGCGCTCTCGGGTGGATTGGTCGGCGGCCTGGCCGCGGCGACGACCAGCCGGCAGCCGGCGCGGAAGCGCCGCCGGCTGGGAGCGGTGCTTCTGCATGGGGTCCTCATCGGTCTGGTGGTGGCGGTGGTGTACTTCGGGATCGGGCTCAACCTGTTGCAGTTCGACGTCAAGGTTGCCCACTTCAACGAGATCGCGGTGTTCGCCCTCGCGGCGCTCGGAGCCATGTTCGGCATTCCGGCCCTGGCCGGCGCGACGCCACCCAAGGACAAGCCCTGATCAGTATCTCCCCAGATAGTTTTCGATCTCCCACCGGCTGACTTGCAGATTGTACTGCAGCACCTCGTTGCGTTTGGCCTCCAGAAACCGCTCGGTGAGATGAGGCCCCAAGGCGGCCTTCACCACCGCGTCTTTTTCGAAGGTCTCCAGCGCCTCGTGCAGATCCCGAGGCAGCTCGTCGATCCGGTACTTGCGCCGGTCGCGATAGCTCATGGTGAAGATGTTGCGGTTGACCGGAGCCCTGGCCTGCAGCTTCCGCTCGATGCCGTCGAGGCCCGCCGCCAATTGCACGGTAAGCGCCAGGTAGGGGTTGCACGAAGGATCCGGCATGCGGAGCTCGCAGCGGGTGCCGAGCCCGCGGCGGTCGGGAATCCGCACCAGGGGTGAGCGGTTTCGCATGGACCAGGCGACATTGACCGGGGCTTCGTAGCCCGGCACCAACCGCTTGTAGCTGTTGATCAGCGGATTGGTGATGGCACAAAAGCCCCGTGCGTGCTGAAGGATGCCTTCGATATAACTGAGGGCGGTCTTGGAGAGCTGGTGCTCACCCTTGGGGTCGTAGAAGGCGTTCTCCTTCCCCCGGAACAGGGATTGGTGAGTATGCATCCCGCTCCCATTGATCCCTTCGATCGGCTTGGGCATGAAGGAGGCGAGGAACCCGTACCGATTGGCCACATTCCGGACGATGAACTTGAAGGTCGTGAGATTGTCGGCCGTGGTCAGCGCGTCGGCATAGCGGAAGTCGATCTCGTGCTGCCCGATCGCGACCTCGTGGTGCGCCGCCTCGACCTCGAACCCCATCTCCACCAGCTGCTCGATGATGACTCTCCGGATCTCCTCTCCCTTGTCCACCGGTCCCAGATCGAAGTACGCCGCCGAATCGTGGGTGGCGGTCGTGGCCGCGCCGTCAGGCGCCTTCTCGAAAAGGAAGAATTCGGCCTCGCAGCCGGCCATCATCGCAAAGCCCAGTTTCCGGGCGCGCTCGACCTGGCGCTTGAGCGTGGTGCGGGGGCAGCCGACGAAAGGTTCCTCCTCGGGCGTGAAGATATCGCAGAGCAACCGGGCGACTCGGCCCCCTTCGTCGTCGTACGGAAGGATTCGGAAGGTCGCCAGGTCGGGTTTGAGCAGCATGTCGGATTCCTCGATGCGCACGAAGCCTTCGATCGAGGAGCCATCGAACATGATCTCGCCGTCGAGCGCCTTCTCGAACTGACTGCGCGGGACCTCGACATTCTTGTTGACGCCGAGAATGTCGGTAAACTGCAGCCGGAGAAAGTCGACTCCGAAGGCCCGGGCGAGCTTGAGAATTTCGTCCTTGCTGGATCCGGCCAGGTCGGCCGGAAAGCCCTGGAGGCTCGGCCGCTCAGGGGGGCCGGCGGGGCGCTGCTTGGCCTGCGCCATTGGGAGTATTCCCCTTACCGGTAGAAGTAGGTGAACGGTAAAACGGTAACGGGGGAACGGTAAACCGGAAAGAAATCCCCGAGGGAGGTTCTATGTAAGAGGCGCGCTCTCCCGTTCCCCGTCTTCCGTTCTCCGTTTACCGCCGCGGTGCCCGTTGCCGGTTTTCCGGTTTCCCGTTTTCCCGTTTCCCGTTTACCGTTCTCCGCCAATGACCTCGTCGACTCCAGTCTCTACCTGCCCCAGCTGCGGGGCCGCCGGAACGGGGAACTTCTGCAGCAGCTGTGGAGCGAGCTTGCTCCCCCGCAGTTGTAGCCACTGCCGAGCTTCGCTCTCCCCCCAGGCCCGCTTTTGTCATCGATGTGGCCGGCCGGTTGCGGGCGATCGGACTCGCGCCTCGGAGCGCGGCGCATGGCTGTTTGCCTGCGCGATGAGCCTGATCCTGGTCGGGGCCATCGTGTATCAGGTGGTGGCGAAGCGGCCCACTCCGGCGGCTCCGGATATGGCGAACGCGGGTTCCGTCGGGCCCGAAGGGCCGTCCGGCCCGGCGCCGGATATCAGCCGGATGACACCGCGAGAGCGGTTCGACCGGCTCTTCAACCGGATCATGCAGGCGGCCGAGCGGGGAGACAGCACCCAGGTCGTGCGTTTCACGCCGATGGCGCTCGCCGCCTACGAGCAGCTCGACAGCGTCGATGCCGATGCGCGATACCATGCCGCGGTGCTGCGGCTGCAGACCGGGGATGTCCCGGGCGCCCGCTTGCTCGCGGACACGATTCTCGCAACCACACCGGGGCACCTGTTCGGCTACCTCATCCGCGGCTCCGCGGCGCAGATCCTGAAGGACAGCGCCGCGCTCTCGCGAGCCCGAGCCGATTTTCTGGCGCACTACGACCAGGAGATGGCCTCGAAGCGGGTGGAGTATCTGGAGCACAAGCCGGCAATCGAGGAGTTCAAAACGGAGGCGCAATCAGGACGGTAAGGGCGGGAAAGACGGGAAAGACGGGAAGGTGTGCTAGCCCTTGCTCTCCTTACTCTTCCCTACCATCCTTACCGCCCTTACCGCCCTTACCGCCCTGACCGCCCTGACCGCCCTGACCGCAATGCCCCAAACCATCCACGTCGCCCACAGTCCCGACTCCGATGACGCCTTCATGTTTTACGCCCTCGCCGAAGGCAAGATCGACACTGGTGAGCTACGCTACGTCCACGAGCTGGCCGACATCGAGTCGTTGAACCAACGGGCGCGGCGGGCCGAGTTGGAAGTGACGGCGGTGTCGATCCACGCCTATGCCTACATCTGGCGCGACTACGCCCTGCTGGGTTCGGGCTCCTCGATGGGAGACGGATACGGTCCCCGGCTGGTGTCTCTCCGGCCGTCGGCGGACAGTCCGCGAGCGGCCCTGCGGCAGCAGCGTGTGGCCGTGCCGGGCCGCCTCACCACTGCGTATCTCGGGCTCAAGCTGTATCAGCCGAACTTCATGGAGGTGGTCCTCCCCTTCGATCAGATCGAGGATGCCGTGCTGCATGGCGAGGTGGACGCCGGTCTGCTGATCCACGAGGGCCAGCTCACCTACCGCGACCGCGGCCTTTACCTCTGGGTCGACCTGGGAGCCTGGTGGTTGGAGGAGACCGGTCTCCCTCTGCCCCTCGGAGGCAACGCGGTGCGGCGCGACCTGGGGCGGCCGGTGATCGATCAAATCGCGCGAGACCTCCGCGCCAGCATCGTGTACGGGCTGGAGCATCGGGTCCCCGCTCTGGCACATGCCAAGCAGTTCAACCGCGGCATCGGAGAGGAGCGGACCGACACCTTCGTGGGTATGTACGTCAACCAGTGGACGGTGGACTACGGACCCCGGGGACGCCAGGCGGTGCAGCTGCTGTTGGACCGGGGGCACGAGGCCGGGCTGCTACCCGAACGC
The DNA here is from genome assembly GCA_036556025.1 of Gemmatimonadales bacterium. Taxonomy (GTDB): domain Bacteria; phylum Gemmatimonadota; class Gemmatimonadetes; order Gemmatimonadales; family GWC2-71-9; genus CAVVWJ01. The sequence continues at coordinate 12,366 of DATBKD010000047.1, forward strand.
GTGGTGGTCGAGTTCATCGGGTAATTGACCGGCTCTCCGCCGCGTCCTACTTTCTGGACACCTGAACCCCCACATGCCGCCTTGCGCGAGCCGCAGGCTTGAGGCCCGTCGCCACTAGCGGCTTGGCCCGTGGAGGAATTGCGTGGCCTTCAGCAACGGACCCGTCACCCTGCTGGTAGTGGACGACGAGGAGTCGATCCGCAACGCCGTGCGCAAGTTTCTGGTCCTTCAGGGATACGAGGTAGCGACAGCGGCAACCGGCGAGGAGGCGCTCGAGCTGCTCCACCGGCAGAAGATCACGGGCATGTTGCTGGACGTGAATCTGCCGGGCGTGAGCGGCATCGATCTCGTCCCCCAGATCATGGAGCTCGAGCCCAACATCGCCCTGCTGATGCTGACGGCGGTCAATGACGCGACCAGTGCCGCCCTGTGCATGCAGCGCGGCGCGCTGGATTACCTGATCAAGCCCATCGACCTCACCCACCTGGGCCGCGCCGTCCACCATGCCCTCCAGCGCCGCAGCTCGCTGCTCGAAGGCCAGCAGATGAACCGCTGGCTCAAGGAAGAGGTGGCCCTCCGGGTCGCCGAACGCCGCCTGGAGCAGGCCAACCAGGAACGCATCTCGGTGGCGACGCTCGAGGCCCTGGTCAACGCCCTGGAAGCCAAGGACCCCTACCTCCGGGGACATTCCGCCAGAGTGGCCGATCTCTCCGCGATGGTGGCGGCGGAGCTGGAGTGCAGCGATGAGCTGGTCGAGTCGGTACGCACCGGCGGACGGCTGCACGACATCGGCAAGATCGGGATCCGCGAAGACATCCTCAACAAACAGGGGCCGCTGACCGACGAGGAGTATGAGCACGTGAAGCAGCACGTGCTGGTGGGCTCGCAGATTCTCGCGCCGCTGGTGCACCTGAAGGACGTGATCGGCTTCGTCCGCAGTCATCATGAGCGGTGGGATGGCTTCGGCTATCCGGACCGGTTGGCGGGAGACGCCATTCCACTGGGCGCCAGAATCATCGGGGCCGTCGAGATCTACGACGCGCTCACTACCGCCCGGCCTTACCAGGAGAAGATGCCGCCGGAGGTCGCGGTCGAGCGCATGCGCGATCTGATCGACACCGTGATCGATCCGATCGTCCACCGCGCGCTCGAAAGCGTCGTGGCCCGGCGGCAGGCGCTGGTCTTTCTCGACGACGCACAGGCCTGAGGTATCACGTGAGCGCGCTGACCGTCATTCTGGTCGTGGCGGCGGCGATGCTTGCAGTCGGCCTGGTGTCGGTGCTCGCCTGGGCCTGCTACACCACCTACCTCAACTGGATCGAGCGCAGGCTCGCCGCTCGCAAAGGCCTCTATCGCGACCTGGTGGCCAGCCTCGCTGTTCGCGAGCACGAGCTGCTCGAGCCGGAGCTGCAGCGGCGGCGGACGCTCTACGATCTGGAGGCGCTGGAGGCGGTCCTCGAAGAACAGGCTCGGGGCACCGCTGAGCGGCCGGTGTGGCTGCTGGAGGCCTACGACCACCTCGGCCTGATCGACAAGTACATCACTCGCCTGCGCAACGCGCGCCGCTGGCGAGAGCGGGCCTTTGCCGCCGAGCTGCTCGGCCGGGTCGGCAACGCCAAGGCGGTCCCCGCCCTGCTGGAGACGGTCCAGGCGACCCGCACCGAGGATGCCGACGTCCGCGAAATTGCCCTCCGCGCTCTGGCCCGAATCGCCGACCCCCGCGCGGTCGACCCGCTGGTGGAGGCGCTGCAATCGGCAGAGGCATGGCTCGCCCCCCGCATCGCAGACATCCTCACCCGGCACGGCGACCTGGTCGTCGATCCCCTGATCGCATTCTTCGAGCGGCCTATCCGCCATCCAGCCCGTCCCTGGGCCGCCAACGTTTTGGGCGAGGTCCGGGCCCAGCGCGCCTTCCCCGCCCTGAGTCGAGGCCTGGACGACCCCAATGATGACGTACGCGCCAAGTCCGCCAGTGCTTTGGGACGGTTGGGCGATCCGCGAGCGCTCGGCTACCTGCTCGATCATCTGCTTGGCGACCCGGCGCCCTTCGTTCGCTCCCGAATCGCGGCCGCGCTGGGACAGTTCGACGACCCCGTGGTGACCGATCGGTTGATCCGCGCGTTGGGTGATCCGGCATGGTGGGTTCGGATGCGTAGCGTCGAGGCTCTGGAGCACATCGGCCTGAACGCCGAAGGGCCCCTGTTGCTGGCGCTGGAGGATCCCGACCCGGAGATCACGAGCCGCGCGGCCGTTGCTCTGGAGCGTCTGGGCCTGCCCGAGAGCCTGACCGGGCTGATCCAGTCGGGCGAGCGCATCCCCGAGACCATGGACACCATGGTCAAGCTCGCTCGGGCGGGCGCCCGCGCATTGCTGGCGGACCTGCTCGGGTCCCCTTCGTCCGAAGTTCGCTCTGTCGTAGTCACCGCGATCCGGCGGGCTGGCCGGGTGGACCTGGCGCCGGAGTTGATTCAGACGGCTGCCCTCGATCCGTCCCCCGGGTTGCGGGTGCTCGCCTGGGACGCCATCCGGGGGCTTCGGCTCCGGAGCGCCGTCCCGGCCGCCCTGCAAGCGCTCACCGACCGGGACGACCGGGTGCGCGCGGCCGCCATCGGACTTATCGGGGATCTGGGCAGCGAAGCAATGGTTCTGCCGCTCCGAGGCCGAACGGCAGACTCCGAGCCTCAGGTCCGTGCGGCTGCGGCGCGAGCGCTGGGCCGGCTCGGCGCCACCTCGGCTTCGTCCGAGCTGTTGAGCTTGCTCCGCGACCAGGACTCCGGCGTACGCGAGGCCGCGGTTCGGGCGCTTGGCGATGCCCGCGTGGGCGACCTGCTCGAGCGGCTGGCCGAGCTCCTGCAGGACGAAGAGCTGAGTGTTCGCCTCGCCGCGGTGGATGCCGCCGCAACGCTGGGCGATCCAGCCGCGGTGGGCCAACTCACCCGGGCGATGGCAGACGCCAGCCCTCCGCTTCGCGGGGCCATCCTGAATGGGGTGACCCGGCTGGAGCCGCGGGCCGCTGTCTCCTTCGCCGAGTCGTTGCTCGAAGCGCGTGACAGCGGAAGCACGCTTGCCGCCGTTGCCACCCTTGGCAAGCTGCGCTCCCCCACGACGACCGCCATGCTCCAGCGAGTGCGACACGACTCGGATCCCCTCGTGCGCGCAGCGGTTGTCCGGCAGTTGAGTCGCGCCGGAGGGGATCAGGCCGCCGCCCCGCTGGCCGAGGCGCTCCACGATGCCGACGAGCGAGTGCGGGCCGCCGCGGCCGATGGCTGCGCCCGCTGCGGTCGGGTGGATCAGGGTGACGCCCTGATTCGCCTGGTCGAAACAGACCCATCACCCGGCGTCCGGGAGCGCGCTGCTCTGGCGCTCGGATTGCTGCGCGTCGTCGCGGCGGAAGTTGTCTTGACCGGCATCTGCCGGCGGCCCGGCCCTATGGGGGTTCGCGCCGCTGCCGCATTGGCTGTCGGCGCGTTCGAGCGCGAAAGTATTTTGGCCGCCATCGTTCAGATGCCCGACCAGGCCGTGGTTCGACAGCATCTGCGCGAGCGCCTGAGGGAGGACCCCGAAACCCGACTCCTCGGGAGGAAGCTCCCGGGTGCGCTTCGGCTCGAGCTGAGAGCGCTGGGGACGCTCGACCCGGCTCGGGCCGAGACCCTGCTCGCGAGTGGAGCACGCAGCATCCTTAGCGCCGGAGAGAGAATCCGCCTGATCAGCGGTCTCCGAGCGCTACAGGGTGAGCAGAGCCGAGGCGCGCTGCTGGAGATGGCACGGGGCGACCCCAGCCCTGAGGTCCGTACCGCCGCGCTGACGGCGACCGGAGAGTGGCTCGATCGGGAGCAGCTGCTCCAGACGGTGGGGCGGGCCCTGAGAGACCCGAGCCTTTCGGTACGGCGGGCTGGGGTGCAGCTCCTGCGCAAGACCTCACCCGATGAAGCTCTCCCGATCCTGCTGCGGAATCTCTCGCCCAAGGAGGATCCCACCGTCCTCGCAGCGGCAGCCGAGCTGGCGCAGTCTGATTTCCCCACCCTCTTGCGGCTGGCCGCCGGGGTTCCGCCCGATGGTCCGGAGGCGCTCCTGCTGGCGCAGATGGCACAGCACCTCCATCACCCCGATCTGCGAAGGCTGGTATCCCCTCTGACGGACAGCCCGGCACCCGAGGTTCGAGAGGCCGTCGCGGCGCTGTGGAGCCTCCGGCCGGAGATTCTGGATCGCCGGGCGCTCGAGGGACTCAGCATGGACCCAGCCGTCACCGTACGCCAGATGGTCGCGGGTGCGGCGGTCGCCGGCCAGCAGTGGGAACTGCTCGAGCGGATGTTGGAGGACCCCGATCCCGAGGTGCGCAAGGCGGTCGCGCTGGTGCTGGCCAGAGCCCAACGGATCGGCTCCAGGGGGCAAGCCTCCCTTCAACGGCTCGCCAGCGACGCCGAAATGCCGGTGCGCGCCGCGGCCTACGTCGGCCGCCTGTTGCAAGGCGTGCCGGTTCCGCTCCCGCCTGGACTCGATCTGCACGTTGCCGCGGAGGCGGTACGCGAAGCGGCCGACATAGAAGCCCTCCGGGAAGCTGCCCGGAGCGCTCGCGCCGAGGATCGCCGCCTCGCCGCCGCGCTGGCACTGGCGCTCTTGCACGACGAGGTCGCGCGGGAAGTGGCGCGGGTCGATCCGGTGCCCGCCATTCGCCATCGGGTGAGCGGCACCTTGGAGCTGTTCGATCGCCCCGGCGGGGGAGGCCAGGCTTGATCGCCATCCTGATCCAGGCCATTACCCTTCTGGCCCTGATATCCCAGCCGGTATTCCTCGCCTATTTCGTGCTGTACAACAGCTACACCCTGGTCCTCATCCTCCTCTCGGCCCGCCAGGTCCGCCGCCGGGTTGCCGGGCACTTCGTCGAGGACCTCGATCTCATCGATCAGGGCGACCTGACCAAACCCCTGACGATGATCGTCCCGGCCTACAACGAGGAGGTCACCATCGTTGACAGCGTGACCAGCCTGGTCTACTCCGACTATCCTCGATTCGAGATCGTGGTGATCAACGATGGCTCCCAGGATGGAACCCTGGCACAGTTGGAGCAGGCGTTCCGGCTTCGCCGAAGCGATCTGCCTTATCGCGACGCGATCGGCACCGCGACAGTACGCGGGATCTATGAGGCCACCATCTCTCTTCCACCGTCGGTGACCCAGGTGATCGTGATCGACAAGGAGAACGGCGGCAAGGCCGATGCGCTCAACGCCGGCATCAACGCTTCGACGGCCCCCTATTTCGTCTCGCTCGACGCCGATTCCATCCTCGACGAGCGAGCCCTGAAGGAGCTGATGCGGGTGATTCAGGAGGATCCCCGCGTCGTCGCGGTGGGCGGACAGGTCGCCATCGCCAACGGCTGTACCGTTCAGAACAGCCGAGTCGTGAGCGTCGGGCTTCCGGCGCGCTCGCTCGCCCGGTTCCAGATGGTCGAGTATCTCCGCTCCTTCACCACCGGACGGACCGCGCTCGACCGGATTGATGCGATCCTCATCCTGAGCGGGGTCTTCGCCGTGTTCGAGAAGGAGACCGTCATCCGGGCAGGAGGATATCTCACGCCCTTCGTGCGCCATCGGATCGTAGAGGAATATGTCGGCGGCCGGGTGGGCACGGTGTGCGAGGACATGGAGATCGTGGTTCGACTGCACCGCTACGTGCGGGACAAGCTGCACCAGCGCCGCATCGCATTCCTCCCCCACCCGGTGGCCTGGACCGAGGTGCCGGAGACGCTCGAGTCGCTGCGGAAACAACGGGGACGATGGTACCGGGGGCTGCGCGAGTCGCTCTTTTACCATCGGGCGATGCTGTGGCGTCGCAAGTTCGGCCGAATCGGCTGGTTTGCCCTCCCCTCGTTCTGGATCTTCGAGTACTACGGCCCGCTGGTCGAGCTAGCCGGGTACCTCCTGGTGTTGTTCCTTTTCGTCATGGAAAAGGTGCTGGGACACCAATTCCTCAGCTACCAGTATCTCTGGGCCTTCCTGCTCGCCTCGCTGGGATACGGGATTCTGGTCAATCTGTTGGCGGTACTGGTAGGCGCCTGGCGCTTCCGCTTTGGGCTCGCGGACCGGCTGCAGCGCGGGCTGCTCCCCTTCAGTCGCCGTCGCGACGTGGTAATACTCCTGCTATACGCCGTGATGGAGAACCTGGGCTTTCGCCAGCTCACGCTCTACTGGCGCTTGCGAGGCCTGTGGGACGCGTGGCGCGGCAAGACTGGGTGGGAGAAATTCGCCCGGGTCGGATTCCGGGAGGGGGCCAACCCGGCACATGCCTGATCAGCCCGAAGGACCTCGCATCCTGGTGGTGGACGATGATCCCACCATGGTCCGCCTGATCCAGGCGATTCTCCAGGCGAATCATTATGCCCCCACCGTGGTCGCCGGATCCGGCCGGGAGGCGCTGGAGTCGCTGGAGAGCGTCGATATTGTCCTCCTGGACCATCAGCTGCCGGATAGCAGCGGCCTCGAGGTCCTCGACGCGATTCGGGCGCGCCCTAATCCTCCGGCCGTCGTTCTGATCACCGCCCACGGCAACGAGTCGCTCGCGGCGACTGCCCTGCGCCGGGGATCGGATGACTATCTCGCCAAGGACCCTTCCCTCACACAGTTGCTGCCGCAGATCATCGAGCGAGTACGCCGTACCCGCGAGCTCCGCAAGGCGTTGGTCGCCGCGGAGCGCGACCTGGTGCGGGCGGAGCGGCTAGGGGCCATCGGTGAGATGACGGTGACGCTTCACCACGAAATCAACAATCCGCTCATGTCCGCCTTTGCCGATGTCGAGCTGCTGCTCGCCGATCCCGCCACCCCACTGGAGGAGCGCCAGGAATCGTTGCGCGGCATCCTGGGATCGCTGAAGCGCATCCGGGATATCGTCCGGCAGATCGGACAGCTGCGCGATGTTCGGAGCAAGACCTATATCGGCGGTGTGAACATGCTCGATCTGGGCCCCGATGCTCCCCCGGTCGCCGCCGTCAATCGGGGAACGGCGTTGATCCTGGTTCCGGACGAGGATCTGGCCCGGATCGTCTCGCTCCTGCTGCGGCACGCCGGATTCCGGGTGGAGCGCTGCGCCGACGTTACTCAGCTCCAGCAGGCGGCAGGTCGCGTCGGAGTCGCCCTCGTGCTGCTGATCGGCGGAAGCGATTCGGCCGGAGTCCACCCGCTGGCCGGATTCGCACCCGCGGAGGAGCGCAGCTATCGCGTGGTGTCGCTGGTGGCCGGTGGTGGTGATGCGGCACTGGCGGCTGGTGCCGACCACGTCATTCAGCTTCCCTTCGACCCCGGCACCTTCACGGCCGAGATGATCAACCTGTTGCAGTAGCGGATCACCTCCCGCACTGAGCCCGGCCCATTCGCCATTCCATCGTCCTGGTCCCTTTGGGGCCGGGCCCTTCGATTCGCGCAACCAGGCTGTCCGGAGCTACCCGTCGGTAGCTGATGACCTGGGGAAAGTCGTGCTCCGGATTGGCCCAGACCACCTCCCCGTCCGTCAGCCGGCGAAGACTGAAGCTTGCCGGCGATTGATCCTTGGGACGGGGCGTGATCACCAGATCGCTGTCCCGCTGTTCGATACTGGTAAACTCGTAGTCGGTCACCTGTCCGTCGCGAACATATCGGCTCACGCCCAGCATGACGTTCGCGGCCGGCGCAGTGTAGAACTCCTCCAGCATCGCGCGGCCTCCCGCGGGTCCGCGCCAGCAACCCGTCATGAACTGGAGGGACTGCAAGGAAGGCGGCCACTGGAGGGACTGCAACGAAGGCGGCCGAGGATCGGCTGCGCCAATGATCAGCAGCAGGGCCGGGGCGATTCCCGCGCGCATCAGCGACTCCTGACTGAAGGAAGAGCTGCCAACCTATCGGACTCCATCGGGACCGTCTTGGACGAATCTGCCATCGCCGGTATTTTCCTCCTCGCCTCGGTCGATGAAATGACGGGTCAGCTCCCGCTGCTCCGCCCGATAGGCCTGGGGCGAGACCGCGGCAAAGGCGCGGAACTCCCGGGTGAGGTGAGGCTGGTCGTAGTAGCCCATCTCGGCGGCCAGCGCCGACCAGGATGCGTTGGGCCGGCTCTCCAGTGCATGGAGCACACGCTGAAAGCGGGCGATCCGAACGAGAACCTTGGGCCCGAATCCTACCCGCTCGCGGAACAGCCGGCTCAGTTGGCGATAGCTCAGGCCCACGGCTTCAGCCGCTCGAGTCGCAATACGAGGGTCGCGGGACCGGAGTACCAGCTCGACCGCGGCGCTGAGGCGCCGATGCGGCGCAGCGCGCTCAGCGGCCTGGCGCAGCTGGCGCTCGACGAGCTTCAGACGAAGCCTCTCGTCGGAAGACTCGGCGAGCGCATCCGGCAGGGTGCGGTCGAGGCAGCGAGGCAGGAGGGTGAGATCCATGGCTCGGTCGACCAGCTCCCGGCCGGGGACCCCCAGGAACGCCGCTACCGCGTCGGGGTGAAGCCGCACACCAATCAGATCCACTCTGCCAGTTGGCCTGATCTGCAGCGCCCGGCGGGTGCTTCCGACTATGAGCGTGAGCGGCTGCTCGATGGTCCGTCCCCGCTCGAGCTGCTCGAAGCTGTCGCCGAGATTGAAGATCAGCTCGGCCCGGCCATCGGGCATGGCGCGCTGAAAGGCCGGGCGCATGTCCGGCGCTTCCCCGCGCAACGTCCAGACACGATGGATCAGGGGCGCCAGAGCCGGGGAGGGGCGGTACTCGCGGTATTGCACGCTCAGCCGGCCGTAGCCTGCCGCTTGGCTTGCTGGTAGGCCATGCCCTCGAGCCGGACAATCCGTTGCCGAATGGGCGGATGCGAGGCGAGCATGTCGGCGAATCTGCCCTCGCGGGCGGAGAGCATTCCCGGGGCCGGGTCAACGATGCAGAGGTGCGCCGCTCCCCGGGTGATGGAACGGGTGGGAGCGGTGGCGGCTTGCAGCTTCTCCAGGGCAGAGGCCAATGCCATGGGGTTGCGGGTGAACTGTGCGCCGGTGGCGTCCGCCAGATACTCTCGTTTCCTGCTCACGGCCATGGCCAGGATCCGGGAGACGATGGGCGCCACGATCAGGGTCAGCAGCCAGAGGACGAGGATGATGATGGCGAGCGGATTGCCGCCCTTTCCCCCGCTGCGCCGGCTGGAGCCGCCGCTCAGCGACATGCCCCGGGCGCCGCCGCGGACCATCCTTCCCATCCCGTCCGACATCAGCGCGATCGCGCCCACGATCCCGGCGAGCAGGGTCATGAGCCGCACATCGAGGTTCTGCACGTGGGCCATCTCGTGCGCGATGACCCCTTGCAGCTCGTCGCGCGAGAGGGTCCGCAGCAAGCCCTCCGTCACCGCGATGCTGGCGGTTTGAGCGTCCCGCCCTGTGGCGAAGGCGTTGGGGTCATCGTCTGGAACCACCCAGACGCGCGGCTTCGGCTGGCCCGACGCGATCGCCATTTCCTCCACGACATTGACCAGCTGTTTCTGCTCCGGGGTGGCCGGCTCGATGACCTCCCAGGCGCCTGTTGCCCAGAGGACTTTCTCCGGCCCGTAGCGCCAGGAATACCAGCAGATGCCACCGGCAATGAGCGTGGTGAAGATGCCGATGAAGGGAACGACGTGATGATAGGAGCCGGGAGACCCGTCGGCGGTGAGCAGGGCGAAGGCGAGATCGCCGCCGAATCCGACCCAGGCGAAGAAGAGGATGAACCCGATAATCAGCCAGGTGGAACGGCGACGATTGGCTTCTTGCTGCGCAAAGAGGTTGGACTCCTCGCTCACGGGGTCGGTTTGTTCAAGGAGAGATCAACCGTCGGCACGGCGCGCTCGCCGGCGTCCTCGATCTCCCACAGCTCGGCGGGGGAGGCCTTGGCCACCCCGGCGATGAGCAGCGTGGGGAAGGTGGCCTGCTTGGTGTTGTACTGCGTGGCGACGTCGTTATAGAGCTGGCGGGCGAACCCGATCTTGTTTTCCGTGCTGGTCAACTCTTCCTGAAGCTGGGCGACGTTCCCCGTCGCCTTGAGCGTGGGGTACGCCTCGGTCAGGGCGAAGAGCCGGCCCAGGGCCTGGGTCAGCTCACCTTCAGCCTGAGCAGTTTCCTTCACCCCGGCGGCGCTCACTGCCTTGTTTCGGGCGCTGATGACGGCCTCCAAGGTGGACCGCTCGAAATCCATGGCGCCCTTCACTGTGTTCACCAGATTGGGAATCAGATCGTGCCGCCGCTTGAGCTGCACGTCGATCTGCTTCCAGGCGTTGGTGACCTGATTCTTGAGCGCCACGAGACCGTTGTAGGAGCCGATCAGCCAGAGAACGATGACGGCAAGGATCACCAGGAGGACGATCGTGGCCATGGGAGACCTTTTCCGGCTAGGGGGTTAAGGCGCGAGCAGGGTGGCGAGTGCCTGGCGGAAGGCTTCGGCGATGGCGGCCGTGTCACCGTTCAGTCGGATGGCCGGGTGCTGCTCATCCAGCAGGACTTCTACCCCAGGGGAGACTGGAATGCGGCGGCATACCGAGCCATTGGATGGAGCGCCCTCGACCGGTGTGAGCCAGCCCAGCACCGCTCGACCCACCCGGCCACGTCCGGTGCCGGGAGTCTGCAGCAGGGGCAACCGCTCCGGCCGAGGCAGGCCAGGACCCAGTGCAGCGGCCACTCGCCGCTCGATCAGGTCCCCCGTCACTCCGGCAAACTCGCGGGTCATGGCCTCCAGCGTAGCACCCTCCATCTGCCGAAGCTTGATCGCCAGCACCTGTAGCAGATGGCGATACGAGTACACCGCGGCAGTCCCCCGGCCATCGGGCGGGCTGACCAATCCCCGGGCGACGTAGAAGCGGATGGTGCGCTCGCTGGGGCGCGCCCGGGCAGCGGCGTTCACCGGGATGACACCTGACGCGTCCAGAATGCCGGCGGAAAGCGCGGCCAGATCGCGCAGTCCCCAAGGGGCGATCGTCCGATATTCCCGCAGGGTGGCGAGGGGATCGGCTGAGGCGGTGACCGTGAGCCCAGCGGTCATCCGTGACCGCCGTTCCGCTTGCGCTGGGTTTCACTAGCGCTGGCGGCGGAGAGCGCACCCGCGACCAATGTGCTCAGGCTGTCGAGGGTGAAGGGTTTGGAGAGCACCGGGCAGCACAGCAACTCGGCGGGCCAGTCCGGACGGACCGCGCCGGGGTCGCCTGTCATCAGGACGACCCGGCCGCGCAACTGGGGCCACCGGCGCACCAGCGCGAGAAAGAGAGCATCGCCGGCCATCTGAGGCAGATGAATATCCAGTAGCACGAGGTCGAAATCGCCGTCTTCCAGTACCTCGTAGGCCAGATGTGGTTCCCCCACCGTGATGACATCGTAGTCGAAGGATCGCAGCGCCCGCTCCAGGGTACGCCGAAGCGTCGGTTCATCGTCCACGACCAGGATCCGCGGCTTCATGACGCGGCCTGACTCAGCGGCGTGAAGTAGCGGTGAGTCACCATCGTCAACGCTTCTTCAGTGGAGAGAGAGACTCGAAGTTCCCCGGCCGTGAGGCCAAAGACTGCCCGCAGGTGCATCTGGAGCGTTTTTGTCTTGCTGTAGCCTAGCTTGAGCGCGACATCCTCGACCGTATAGCCGGGGTCGAGCAACAGGCGATGGGCATAGAGCAGACGGGTGAGCACCATGACCATCCGGGGTGACGGCAGACCCACCTTGGTGAACCAGCGCTCGCAGGTCCGCCGGGTCAACTGCGCTCTGTCGGCCAGCGCCGTTACGGTCGGACCGTCCCCCGGCAGATGGAGCATGGCTTCAAGAGCCACGCGAATCTCCGGCGGGAGATCGCGCAGGATCCCGTCGAGGGCCTGCATGACCTGCTGGGACGCGCTCTGCTCCAGTTCCTGCAGCAGCGCGCTCCGCAGGGTGCTCGGAGAGTCCTCGAAACGATAGATCACCACCCGCCTGATGCCGGCCCGGCCCAATTGGAGGAGAATCCCCGCGTTGGCAGGAGTGAGATCGGTATAGATCAAGAGCGGCAGGGAGGGGAAGAACTGGCGTAACCGCTCGATACCGTGGGGTCGGGGATCGCCACTCCCCAGGAGGGGGTCGACGACGGCCATGTCGACCGGTTTGCCACGGATCGCGTCGACCGCCTCGGGCCACGTGCCCGCCGAGACCCACTGAAATCGGTCTGGGTCGAGGGCGCGCAGCCGAAACAGGCGCTCTGCCGGGACGGCCGCTAGGAGCAAATGTCGCAAAACAGCCCCTATTTGTCGCAAAATGGCCCTAATAACGGGTGAGACAGGGGCTCAGATTGCCGACACCCCCAGAAAGAGTCCCGTCATCCTGAAAGGGTTACCCCCCCATGTCTCGTCGCACTGCGCAGTGGTTCGCGATCGCCTCGCTCGTCCTGGCCGGCTTCACCACCGCCTGCACTCGGTCTGACGCGACCGGGCCGTCCGCTGATCAGACCGCTCCGTCATTCGAGGGACAGGGCTCGAACAACTAGTTCGTGTCGTCGGCAGGCCGCCCCGGAGCAGCCTGCCGCCGGCCTAGCCGGAGAGCGCGGCGTACTCGCGGAGTCCTGTCGTCACCTCCTCAACCGCTGGCGACCAGCCGGGCGCCGCTGGTTGGGTGGGGCGATAGGGCTCCGGGGCCTTGCCGCTCTCCAAGCCGGTTAGGACCCGCTCGAAGCGGAAAAACCAGGTATTCAAGTGGTGCTCCTCCGCCACCCCCATGCCGGTGGTGAGGAGCTCGCGGGCGCGCGCCGTCTGGCCAAAGCGCGCCATGCCACTGCCTGCCTTAAAGTAGTAGTCTGCCACCATGCTCGGAGGCATCCGGTCGCGACCCTCCTCCAGCTCGGCGCGGCGGCGCTGGAAGGCCATCCGGTTGCCGGCGGCAGATTCCAGATCCATGAGCTCGAGGAGTGCGTTGGTTCGAACCATGAAGCTGGTGTTCGAGCAGGACACGATCTCGAACGCGAGCCGGGCCGCATCGCGGGCGCCAATCTCCAGCAGCGCGATACCGAGGTCACCCAGCACCCGCATCCGATTCAACCCGTCTTCCGAGAGAACGAACGCCCGGTAGGTGGCCTGCACCGATTCGACCGCGTGCCCCTGCAGGCTGAGCACCACGCCCACGTCGGCGAAGGCCATGGACTGGACCTCGGGCAGACCGGCCGCGCCAGCTTCATTCGCCACCGCTTCAGCGAGCGCTCGGGCGGCGGGCAGATTGCCCTGGCCCCGGTGTACCGCGGAACGGCCCAGCCGGCTGCGGAATGCCAGGACTTGGTCCTTCGCCAATGCGGCCGCTGATTCGGCAATGGAGTAGCTTGCGTTGGCCACGTCCCAATGCGCCAGGAGACGGTTGAGCCGGCCAGCGAAGAGCGCGACGGTGGCCGCGTCGTGAGCAGGAATTTCCTGGCCGTGTGTGCGCGAGGCCAAAGCGAGGATTTCGAGTGCCTCCTGCAGCCTGGCCTCGTGCTCCAGGAAGTACGCGTAGGCAATCAGGCCGAGGCGAAGATTGCTGAGATTCTGGCCCGCGGTCGGAATTGATTCCGTGATGCCCCGCAGGTGAGCCGCCTCGGGAGCGTCGTCCGGTATCCCATCGAGGTGGCGGCGGACTGCCTCGAGCTGCCAGAGGAAGCCCTCCTGCGCCTCGGGACCGGACGCCTGCTCCAGCAGACGATCCACCAAACGCGCCACCACATACGCCCCAAGGGCCAGCCGGGCCGACAGGTCCCGCCCATGCTCGCGCTCCCCTCGAGCGCGCTCGAGGAACTGGGCATGCACGAGAACATCTGTCGGCGAGCCGAACTCGCCGAACAACTGCTGGGGCGTAAACAGAATCAAAATCCTTCCGTTACAGCGGGTACCAGGGGGTTGCCAGCTAGTATCGCCCAAGGAACCCCAACAGGCAAGTGCACGCAGTTTTTTGCAGCATGCGGCAAGTTATCGGTGACCTCTAGGCCTCATCCCCGCCCTATCCTGGCGCCATGCGCCGCGGATTTACCCTCGTAGAAATCGCCCTCGCACTGGCCCTGCTCGGCCTGAGCTTGGCGATTGCCCTGCCTAGTCTGAAGGCCCTCTCGAACAGCCTCGCCGTGAGCCGGGCGGCAGAGGAAATCGCGGCGGCCCACCGCCGGGCGCGCATGCTTGCCATCCTTCGCAGCCACCCTGTCGTGCTTTCTGTCACCCAGGACAGCCTTACCATCCGGCTGGCGGGAGCTTCGAGCGACCTGTGGGGCGGGTCGGGGCCCTCGGCGTCCGGGGTATTGCTCCCAGGTCCCCAGCGCCACATCACCTTCTCCCCGGTCGGTCTCGCCATGGGTCTCTCCAACGCGTCCTTCCCGCTCGCCCGTGGCAGCGCAACCCGGACGGTCATCGTATCGCGCCTGGGCCGAATCCGAATTACGCAGTGAGGGCAGCCAGGCCGCGCAGTGCCTGATGTCGGTCGGGCGGAGGGCGACGGCCCCTTCGAACGGCCGTCACGCCCGGGGGCCCCTACGGCCCCGGGCGGTTAGTTGGAGGAAAGGCCGCAAGTCGCAAGTCACGGGGGACCTGCGACTCTATTCCAATCCGTACTTCCGCACTTTGTGGAGCAGGGTGGAGCGAGAAATTCCGAGGAGATGTGCCGCTCTTCGCCGGTTCCCTCCGGTGTAGCGCAGCATGAGAGCGATGTGTCGGCGTTCCGCTGCCTCCAACGAATCCGGCTCGCCGACCTCCGTCGAGGCGAGGGCGTGGCGCAGGGTCGCGAGACTCAGCTCGGGCAGTCCCAGATCGAGTACCAGTAGATCGAATCCCGGGGTGCCCAAAGCCTCGACCGCAGCGGCTGCATCCGACGCGGCAACAACCTTGTGGCCGGCACCGCGCAACGTGGCCATCAGCTCGGCGCGGTCTTGAGGATCACCCCCGACGAGCAGCAGATGGAGTGCACGCATGCCTGAAGCTACGGCATAAACGGTGAACGGTGAACGGTGAATGGAACCAGAAACAAGTTCCGGTTTAACGTTCGCTGTTCACCGTTCACGGGTCCAAAAAACGGAACGGCCGCCTAGTCGTGGCTAGACGGCCGTCCCACGTATGGACTACCCAGGGTCGGAGCGTTACCGCTGCCGTTCTTCTCCCACCTGCCACCGGTTGGCTGGTTCGCCGCTCGGGAGGGCGAGGTGAGGCCCTGGCTTTGATCCCCAGGCCGGATGGCCGTCCTGCCTGGTTCGTCCATTCGAGCGCTGCGATTCAGATCGGGTCGCGGACCGACCTTTCGCACTGCACCCCGAGGCGCAAGATCGGGGTGGATGAAGCACGCGACTGGCTCCACCTGTCCTAGCCGGGGTGATCACCGGGATCATCAAGTGCCTGAGCCCTTGGTTGCGTCGGCACTCTCCACCGATATCCCGCTGGGACCCGCCTGCTGGCCGCCGCTGTGACTCGGGGTCTCAGCACGTGTCCTGCATGGCGCGTGGCAATAAGATAGGCACCTGCGCCGATCGCGCAAGTGCCTGATTTTCTTCGGGTTACGCCACTTCGACCGGTCTCAGTTGTGGAAACCTAACCCCCGCACCCGACTCACCCTACCGGCTCCATCCACACCATGTGGACATGTGAATCCACAAATGCACCCCGAAGGGCGCGCTCAGGATTCCAGTCCCACCTCGATGTAGCGATAGGTGCCCTCGAGCTCGGTGAGGCCGAAGAGGCAGCCGGCCGAGCTGGCGGCAAACCATCCGGCGACCAGCGGCCGGGGAATATCGAGCTCCTGGATGACGGGGCCGAGCCAGCGGCGCAGGTGCCGGAGCTCCGGAGCGCGACGGCCGAGCAATGCCAGCAGTGCTCCGGCTCCCGCGGTCGCGCGAAGAAAATGCGCCAGCGCATGCGCCCGCTGAGTGAACTCGACGGCTTTCACTCCGGGCTCGTCGAACAGAACCGCCCCGTCGAACACATCCATCGGAGGCGCGTCCAGTCGAGGACCAAGGTAGACGAATCGCCGACCCTCCGGTCCCTTGCGCTCGATGACCGCGGCAGCAGTTTCGCTGGTGAGCCGGGCGGCATGGAGGAGGTCGTCATCGAGGAGAATTCCGACGGCAGCGGTCCATTCGAGGGCGGCGAGCGCAGTTTCCATCGGGCAGCCGAGGGCCTCATCGAAGGCCAAGAGCCGCGGCGCCTCGCCGGCCCGGAGAATGAAGTGCGCCAGTCCCTCCGCACGATCGCTGAAGGTGCGGATGACTAACGTCTGGGGTGTAGTCATGAGAGAAAGGTAACCTGGCAGAAAGCTATCAGCTATCAGCTAGCAGCTAGCAGCTAACTGCCTCTCTGGCCGCCCCCTGATCCGCAGGGTAGTTTCTCTCTCATGCAAGTGGAGTGGACCTCTTACAACTCGCCCATCGGCGCCTTGACGGTCGTGGAGTGCGACGCCGGTCCGCTGGTCGTGGAGTTCCCCCATCGGGCATTGACCATCAAGTGGGCCGTCCGGCTCCGCGCCGCGGTACCCGAGCTGCATATCGGCCAGGGCACCTGTCGCCTCACGACCAGCTGGTTGGATGACTACTTTGCCGGCTCCGCCCGACCCTTTCCCTACCCCGAGCATCTCAAGCGCTGGTTCGATCTGTCCCCCGCGCAAGTTGCCGTCTTCAAGACCCTGCGGAAGATTCCGTTGGGTGAAACCCGGTCATACGATGACATCGCTCGGGCAACGCGGCTCCATCCCCGCCAGATCGGATGGCTGGTGGCGGCCAATCATCTCGCGATTCTGATCCCCTGCCACCGGGTGGTGGGGAAGGACGGAAGCTTGGTGGGGTACGGGGGCGGCATCGCCCGGAAGCGTTGGCTCCTGGACCACGAGCTTCGAGCCGCCGGAGTGGTATTGCGTTAGCAGCGCAACACCCGGTCATATTGACAAATTCATTTCCCTGCATGACCTTAAACCATGAGTCGCGGGGTCTCTCCCTTGCATTATTGAGTCATACTGGCCGGCTGGAGTTCAACTCCAGACGGCCTTTTTTGGGGCTACTTCACCCGGCCACGAGGGCCGGGGGTTTCCCCGGGGCCTGCGGGCTCCCTTTCAAGAGGTTGTAGCAATGGCGAAGGGCACGGTCAAGTGGTTCAATGACGCAAAGGGGTTCGGCTTCATCGCGCAGGACGGTGGCAAAGATGTCTTCGTTCACCACACCGCCATCATCGCCGAAGGATTCCGCTCGCTATCCGAGGGAGACAACGTGGAGTTCGAGGTAGTCGAGGGCCCTAAGGGGCTCCAGGCCTCCAACGTCCGCAAGATCTAAGATCTCCTGAAACCCCGGCGCTCCGCGCCCCTCCCGTTTCGACGCTGAGCCAACAACCCGGTCCCCCGCTGACTGGCGGGGGGCTCGGTGTTCTGCAGCTCGCGCAATTCAGTCGACAGTGCCCTTCGCCCCTGCTCGAGGATGCCGCCATGACACCTCCGGCGCGCGCTGCCGCGCTCATCCTCGGCCTGCTCTCTCTGGCGGGCCGAGCCCAGGGCTCCACTGCGGTCTCGGATAGCGCCGCACTCCAGTTCTACGGTTTCCGGGCCGGGGCTCGCATCGAGGAAATGAATGCGGTGCTCCATCGCCTGGACGGGACCCGGCTGACTTGCGAACGGGCGCATGCTGACCGCAGGGTTTACGAGTGCCGCAGTGTCCTGCGTGCGCCGAAACTGGGAAGCAAGGTACGCCTTTGGGTCTCCACCGTGGACAGCGTGGCCAGCGTCATCACTCTCTCGGCGAACCTGGAGACCGCGCAGCTGGAGCGCTGGCGCCACGATCTGGAATACCGATACGGCAGGGTAGGGGCCCATGCCCAGGGGAGCCAATGGATGATGCAATGGGTACGACAGGGACGAATGCTGCGTCTGACCTGGCGGGTGGAACGGGGCCAGAAGGTCGCTTCGGTAAGTCTGGTTGACGGACGGGTGCTGGACGATTGGGGCCGCACTAGAGTTCGGGCCGCCAGCACCGGCCCGTCTTAGATCGGACGAGACTCACCGCAGCCGGATCAGAAAGCTCCCCTCCGAATCTTCCAGCTGGTAATCCGAGACCAGCTCTCGCCGCTCCTTCAGATCCCGTAGAAGCGTCCGGACGCGAGTCCGAATCGGGGCCCCGCCGCCGGTACGTCCCCGTCCGGTAATGAGGCGGACCACCCCGCCGGGACGCGCTCGCGCCTGGGCGCGCAGAAACCGCTCCGCATTGACCGTCGCCTCTCCAACCGACTGGCCGTGGAGATCGAACGCAGCATCTGGTGAACGGTCCGTCCAATCCAGCATCCAGCCCTCCGCCCGCACGGTGAGTACGTAATTTGCACTTCCGCCTCACGCCGCCGACTTGGCGAGCCGCGACGGGTCGATTCCGGCGACCCGAGTGTCCCCTCAGTCGGCGGGTCCAAAGTGTTCAATTCCAGATCGTTACGAGCTGACACCCAACCGTCGGACGGTCCCCGCCGGCGGCCCAATGCCTCGCTGGGCCACCGCCGGCGTTCACCCACCCTGGAGCGGCCCTTGGCACTGTTTGATCGCATCACGCCATTTGGTCGGGTCGGAGTGCTGGCAGCCGGAGTGCTTCTACTCACTGCCTGCGCAGCCTCCCCCAGCCGGCCGGTCCGCATCGGGATCACCGGATCCTTCGGAGAAGCGACCAGCTTGCCGATGAAGCTGGCGGCCCAGCTCGCCGCCGACGAGATCAATCGGACTGGTGGCATCAACGGCCACCAGTTAGAGCTGGTGATCCGGGACGACTTCGCCGACCCCGACTCCGCGGTCTTCGTCGCCAACGATCTATACGAGGACGGCGTCGCCGCCGTCATCGGCCACATCTACTCGGGTCTCACTCTGGCCGCCGCCCCAGTTTACAACGGCGGCCGGGATCCGGTGGTTGCGATCTCACCCTCGTCTTCTTCCCCAGAGGTCACCGGAGCAGGCGACTACACCTTCCGGGTGTGCCCCAGCGATTTGGCTCACGGAGCAGTGCTGGCCCATTGGGTGCGGGACCGGCTTCATCTGCAGCGCGGCGCGGTAGTCTACCTCAACGATCAGTACGGCCGTGGCATTCGCCAGACGTTCGTGCGCGAGTTCACCCGCCTGGGCGGTACCCTGCAGTCGATCGATCCTTACCTGGGCGACCATCCGGATGTGCGGCCGTACCTCGATCGGCTGGCGAAGGGGGTGCGGCCGCAGTTCCTGGTGATCGCCGGGAACGCGACCGAAGCCGAAGCCATCATCCGTCAGGCCCGGGAGCGGGGACTGGCCATCCCGATCCTGGGAGGGGATGGGCTCGACGGCATTCAAGCAGCCGGCGAGCTGGGCGAAGGCGTGTACTTCTCTTCGGCCTACTTCCCCGGCATCTCGACGGCGGCCAATCGTCGCTTCGTCGGGGCCTACCGGGCCAAGTTCCCCGACGCTGCCCCTCCCAATCAGTCGGCCGCGGCCACCTACGATGCCGTCTACCTGCTGCGTGAGGTCATCGCGAGGGTGGGCACCACGCGCGCATCCATCCGCCGGGCGCTTGCCGGGGTCGGATCGGCCACGCCGGCGTTCCAGGGCGTCACCGGCAAGATCGCGTTCGACGCAGCGGGCGATGTCCCCAATCAGAGCGTGTACGTGGGCCAGGTACGCCACGGAGAGATCGATGTCATAAGCGACGAGGAAAGCGAGGTCGCGCGAGCCCAATGACCATGCTCCGAAGCCTTCGCGGCCGGGTCGTCGCAGGTATGGTACTGCTCACCACCCTCGTCTTTCTCATCGCTCTCCTGGGAGTGAATTCCATCCGGGCGCTGGATCGTTCGGTGGAGGAGGAGGTCTCCCTCCTGCTGGAGAGCACCGACCTCAGCAACGGACTGGTCTCAACCGTGACCTCGGAGATCCGATCGGCCGAGCAATACATCGTGCGGCCTTCCGACGAGCTGCGGACCCGGATGATCGAGGACGGCGACTCAGCATACGCCTTCCAGCGCCGCTACCGGACGATGGGCTCCCTCACGACCGCCGATCGGTACATCGTCAACAAGATCGCGAGCAATCAGGCGCAGATCGAAGTGGCCTACGCAATGGCTCAGGCCCTGGCCGACCTTGGGCGCGCGGACGCAGCCAGGCGGCAGGCGGAGCTGGCGCGGGCTCCCTCGGATACCCTGCTGGGCGATGTGCGGGCCTTGTCCCTGGCGCAGACCACCCGATCCACCGCCCGGGCGGAAGAGCTCCAGCGGGAGGCGGCCAACCGCCGGTCGGCGCTCTGGGTCCTGTTCTTCACCTCACTGCTGATCGGCACCTGGACCACGGTGTGGACCGTGCGCACGGTGGACCGGCCACTCACACTTCTGATCGCCGCGTCGGAGCGGTTCGGCGCCGGCGACCTGCGGCCGGTGCGGCTCGGCGCCATGCCGACCGAGCTCGATCGGCTGGCGCGCGCCATGGACGACATGGGCGGGCGACTCCGCAATGTGGTGTTGGCCGTGGTGAATGAGGCAAGTCAGATCGGCAACAGCGCGGGAGACTTCTCCGCGATGAGTGAGGAGCTGGCGGCGAGCAGCGCGGAAGTCTCCTCCTCCATGGTGAAGGTGGCGGCGAGCGCGGAGCAGCAGGTTCGGGGCATGGAGAAGGCCGACGCGCTGTTGGTGAGCCTGCGACAGATCGCCGACGCCAACGCGAAGGCCTCCGGCAAGATGGTTCAGCTAGGTGACCGGATTCAATCGCTGGCCGCTCAACACCGGGCCGACGTGGCCGCAGCCGGACAGGCGCTCCTCGACGTCCGCGAGGTGGTACGCACCTCCTCCACGCAGGTGCAGGAGTTGGCCCGCCTCTCGGAGCCGATTACGGCGTTCATCGATCTCATCAAGCAGATCTCGTCCCAGACCAACCTCCTGGCGCTCAACGCGGCCATCGAAGCGGCCCGGGCCGGGGAGCACGGCCGGGGGTTCGCGGTCGTGGCCGAGGAAGTTCGGCGCCTGGCCGACTCCAGCGCGAGCGCGGCAGAGGACGTGGCCAAGACGGTCCAATACATCCGAGGACAGGTCAAGGGCGTGTCGCAGACCATGGAGGTGGGATCGGTCAAAGTCCATGGGATCGAGACCGTCGCCCAGGCGGCGGCACGCGCGCTGGAGGACATTTCCACCGCGGTGGCTGAGGTCCATCGGGCAGCAGAAGACGTAGCGCGGGAAGCCGACGCAAACCGGCAGATTGTCGAGCTGGTAGGGGAGCGGACTCACGAAGTGAGCCAGGCGGCGACGGAGCACGCCTCAGCCAGTGAGCAGATCACCGCCGCCGCCGAACAGCAGAACGCATCGACTCAGGAAATGGCGTCAGCCGCCGGGGACCTCTTGCAGGGAGCCACCCGGCTGACGGCCTTGATGCAGCAATTCAAGACGTGAGAGTCGGCTAACGCCGCTTGGCTCGCTTGGCGGGCTTCTTGACCTTCTTGACCGCTCGCACCGCCCGGGTCTTGGCCCGGGCCTTGGCGCGGTGGATCCGCTCCCGATCGGCGGCACGATCGAGACGTTTCTGCTCGGCCGCATGAACCTGCGCCAGAAGCCGGTCCCCTTCCTCCTGGCCCAGCAGGCCACGGCGGGTCGCGTAGCGAACCAACTCCTCGGCATCAGCCACGTTGAACTCCGACAACCGGGCCGCCGCCCGGATCACGCTACCCAAGGCGTCAGCCACTGGGCTCCGGAGTACATTGGCGATCCCGGGCAGGGTCTCCAACAGCGTCGAAATTTGTGAACCGCCAAGTTCCGATACCACATGTCCTCCTTGACCACCCTGGCGCCCGGGAGGGCCGGGATTCGGCCTCCCCCCTTCGGACGAATTTTCGCACGGCTAGGCGCCTCGCGCTAGTAGTAGCGATATAGGATACTAACAATCTGTCAGAAACTTAGTCGCCGCGCCCCAGGGAAGCGGAACGGGACGAGGGGCAGCTCGAACCCGAGCTATTGGATACGAACTTCCCCGTGCATGTCGTAGGCACGGTGGGGCAGGCAATAGAACCGGTAGGTGCCGGGCGGGAGCGAAGGCAGGATCATTCGATATTCCGCGCCATCCGTGGTGAGTAGCGGGCTGCTGAGATCGGCCGTGCGGCGGGGAAGTGCTGCGTTGAGCGCCTCATGAGCCTGTGGGCTCAGCCCCTTGGCCTCGAAGACGACGCTGTGCGGCGCCCCGCTGACCACCTTGAACACCAGCACATCGCCCGGGTGAGCCACAATCCGCGCCGGCACAAAGCGGTATTGCTCGCGCGCGGGATTCACCTGTAATCGAATCTCACGCTCGGTCTGGGCGGCTCCTGCTGCCGTCGCACCGACCATCAATACGACGGCCACTGCACCCGACCGGCGAATCGTCATGCGGAGGGACTCCAAAGCGAGACTCGACGGCCGCTCGGACCTTTGCGCGCCCGGTCGCCGGGCTCTAGATTGGCTTCAGGTGGGGCTCGCCAGGCACGTGCGATGAGATCCCCGCCGGAAGGGCCGACTGTGGGTCGTCGGGGCATCAAGGAGTACCGCGCTCCGGAGGCACTGATTCTGATCGCCGCGGATCGGGACCAGAAACCGCTGGTCTGCCCCTCTTGTAGTTCCACCGCCGTCGAACGCATTCCCACGCGATCCAGCGCCGAAGATGCCCCGGGAGGGCGTGTCACCTTGCATTGCTGCGCCTGTGGACGCACGGCGGCCTATATTCCTCGCACCCTCAACCGCTCGTCCCTACCGGAAGCCCCCCACCACCAGCACGGTCAGTGAGGTGAGGTGAAGAGCCGGTCCCACCGGACCGCGGTGAGGAACGGCAGTGATCGCCAGCTGCTGGGATCGTAGCTGAAGTACACCACCAACGGCCGCCCCCGCACATTCTGTCGCGGCAGAAATCCCCAATACCGCCCGTCGTACGAGCTGTCGCGGTTGTCGCCCATCATGAAGAACGAATCGGGAGGCACCACGATTGGACCCCAATCCTGAAGATCGGGGCGGTAATTCGCCGTATCCCGCTGCACCAGGTGGGGCAGCTGCCACTCCCTCATCTTGGCGCGCTGGATGGGATCTTCCGAGCGACCGGGATCGGCGTGCACCGCGTAGGGCTCATCGATTTTCTGCCCATTCCGATAGAGCTGGCCATTTTCCATGTAGAGGGTATCACCCGGCATCCCGATCAGCCGCTTGACCACCTTCAGGCCCTCTTCCTCCACCGAGTCGAACACCAGGATATCGTTCCGATGAGGTTCCCGAACCGCCGGCAGATGGGTGTGAATGAGAGGCACTTCCGCGCCGTACAGCGCCTTGTTCACGAACAGAAAATCGCCGATGAGCAGGGTGTTCTCCATGCTTCCGGACGGAATGCGAAAGGCTTCCACCAGGAAGGTCCGCAGGAAGAACCAGACGATCAGGGCGACGACGATCGACTTGGTCCATTCCCACAGCCAGGTAATGAGGGAGCGGGTCTGCGCGGCGGTACGGGCGGTCATGCCGAATCCTGAAGTTGTTGGGCCTCGGAAATATAGAGCAGCTATCAGCTAACAGCTATCAGCTGGAGAGGCATGCCCTTTCACGTTTTCATCTTTCACGCTTCACGTCGTCATTCCACCTGCTCGGCCGCGACGTTCAGAGCTGCCCGGGTCCGGAGCAACGGGTAGTCCGCACCGGCCTGGAGCTCCCGGTCCAGGAAGTTCCAGGTTACCAGGCCGTCCTCCGAAGCCGGCTCGATCAGGTAGGCGGCCAAGACACCCAGCGGCTGGGCGGTCCGTACCAGGTACCACCCGGGCTTGATCTGGAGGGAATCCGGCGCACCCCAGCGACCCTCGACCCGCACCGTCCGGTGGCCCTCAAAGAGCGGCTCGACCACCACCGAGTCGACCGCGAACCGCTCTGCCTGGCCCGACCAAGCGCTCCTGAGTTGCTCCACCACGACCCCCTGCCGTCGCAGGAGAGTGACCAGCTCGCCGAAGCGTTGGGGCAACAAGTACCCAGCCGGCAAGGCCTCCCGCCGCGACGCCACGAAGCGATCGAACACCGGCATGCGGAGAGTGCGATACACCCCGGTGCGTTTGCGCCGGGCGAAGCCTCCGGCTCCCTCCCCGGCAGGCTCAGTGATCTCCGCGATCACGTCCTGGCGAGTTGGAGGACCGAGGATGGAGCGAACCGTGACCGAATCCACCGTTCGGCGGTCCCCGGCGGCGATCAGCGACGCGATGGTGGCGCGCTGCTCGGCCACGAAGCCGAGAGTCTCGCGCACGAAATTGTAGGTCGCCACGATCCGGGTGTGGAAGTCGGCGTTGCTATACCCTTCACTCAGCACGGCCAGCCGCCCACGAAGCCCCATCCAATTGGTTCCGAAACGCGGCCGGGGATCGTAGGTCTCCCATCCCTGGGCGAGTGAGTCCGGGTCCTGATTCCGGAAGTTTCCGTAGGAGAAGGTGGCCTGACCGTGCCGCTTTTGCATCCGCTCGCGGACGGCGGGCAGCAGCCGATCGCGAACGAAGTCATTTGCCGGGCTCGCATTGGGGTTGAGTCCAGGGGCATACGTCAGGACGTATCCGTGATAGCTGCCGTTGGTGGTATGGAGATCGATGAATACGTCGGGATCCCAGTCATTGATCAGTGCCGCCGCGCCGCGGGTTTCCGGCGCCTCCATCTTCACATAGTCCCGGTTGAGGTTGAGCTCCTGGCCATTGGGATTGCTGCCCACGATGTCAGGCCCATTCTGGCCAGGTCGGTTCTCTTGGCCTGAGGCGAGCCGCTCATTGCCGTCGGCATTGTAGATCGGCACCACGATCAACACCAGACTGTCGAGCAGCCGGGAGAGGGAACCGATGGTCACGTCCCGGAGGAGCATCTGCGCGGCTTCCTTCCCCTCCACCTCGCCGGCATGAATGTTTCCCTGCAGATAGACCACCGGTTTCCCAGTCCGCCGAGCCTGTGCCGGGCTGCTCACCAGGGGGCGCGCGGCGAGCACGTAAGGCACCCGGCGCCCTTCCGGGCTGAATCCCAGCGTCCCCACCCGGATTCCGGCGCCGGCGCGCTCGAGAGAGTCGAGGAAAAACAGGACATCGGCGTGGGATGAGGTCTCGCGATAGCCGGTGCGCTCCGGACGAGTGCTCTGGGCAGCGAGCGGAGGAGTCAGAAGCAGCAGGCTCAGGGCAATCGGCGAGACGCGAATGATGTTTCCCTCACTGGAGATGGACATGAGCGACGAACCTGATCCGCCAGCACCGCGACCTCGGATTCCGTTCAAGGATCGCCTGGGAGAGCTCTGCGAGTGGGCCGCGAGAGCACGGCCCTATCTGTGGCAGGTTCCCGACGACGAGGGCGTGCGCCGGAAGATCGCCGGTCTCTTGGTGGAGATCAAAACCGAAGCGGCCCAGGGAGGCCGCAAGGAAATGGGGCGCCTGGCGGACGAGCTGCAGCCGGGTCTTCACCAGGCGGTCGCCCGATGTCCGAGAGCTGCAGCAGGTCGTAATTCTCGCCCGAGAGCGCGAGCCAGTAGAACGGCTGCGCATCGGCATCCTGCTTGGCCACGACCGGCTCTCGAACGTCTTCGGGCAGGCGCCCCCTCGCCCGGGCGACGTTGTCCCGTACGTCCTGGGCCGCCGCTTCGACGTCGCGCTCCAGGTTGAACTCCAGGGTGATGTTGCTGAACCCTTCCGCGCTGCTGCTCGTAAGAGTGCGAAGGCCCTCGACCGTGCTCAGCTCCTCCTCCAGGATGTCGGTCACTGCCGACTCGACCACTTGGGGGTTGGCCCCCGGAAGCTCGGTGTTCACCGAGACAATCGGAGGGTCGACGTCGGGGAGCTCACGTACGGCCAGTCGGGTGTAGCCGATGGCACCGAACAGGACCAGTGCGAGGCTCACCATGCTGGCCAGCACCGGCCTGCGGATGGACAGGTCCGAGAGTGTCATAGCTTTGTTCGTGCGAGCGATAACGGCACATGCCTGGGGTCGGGAGCGGGGTCCTTCCCCGACCTGTTGCCTTACGGAACACCCCGGCGAGAGATTCAGGTATGAGTGTCAAACTTTCGTCACGTCAGCAGGCCCAGCTCGCGTTCCTCCAGACCTTGCCGCCCAAGTTTCAGCGGATGCACGCGGTTATCGAAGAGATGTCGACTCTGCGGGCGGACGAGGCGGTGGTCCGCGGCTTTGCCCGGATGCTGGATGAGATCAAGAGCAATGCAGCCGCGCTGAGTATCTCGGGCCTGGCGGATACCGCCGGGCTCATGGGGACCATGGCGCGTCGGGGCGGAGGGCTGCAGATGAAGGTGCGGGGACTGCGGGAACTGCTGGGAAGCCTGAAGACCAACTATGAAGCCGCCATACGCATGGCGACTACCCCGGAGCAGGGGGCCGAATCAAAGCCCCCCGAAGCCTGATCCGGGCCGGGCAGCTACCGGTTGAGAGCTCTCTCCCGGCGGACCAGCAAACGGTCGATGATCGGCCCGCACATCAGCAGGATCATGGCATTCACCAGCCCGCCAATGAGGGCGGAGACAAAGAGCAGAGCGCCGATGATGAGCGTCGCGCCGATGGTGGCGAGCAGGACCCCGAGCCAGTACAGCATGCCCGTCTCTCCCGTGTCGGTGAAGGCCTTTCGGAGGGCCGTAGGTTAGCCAGGCTGACCCCGCCCCGCAACCCAGGAAAACCGACCCTGACCACTACCCGATAGAGGACGCTCCCATGGTCCGGATGTTGTCTGTCACCGCGCTGCTCAGCTCGCTCGCCCTACCCCTCTGCGCCCAGGGGACCGACACCGCCAGCCATCGTCACCAGCACGATGACGCCGATCAGGCCGTCGAAGGCGGCGGGTCGGTACCGGCCGGCTGGACGATACGGGCGGATGCCAAAGGGAATCCCAAGAACGTGAAGGTGGTAACGATGGGCAAGGGACTGCACCTCACCCTCGGTCCCGCGATCATCCTCTATCGGGCCGAGGACGACGGTGCGGGACCGTTCCACACCCTCGCCACCTTCACGCAGACCAAGCAGACCGACCACGCGGAAGGGTACGGACTCTTCTTCGGTGGACAGGATTTGACCGGTGCCGGCCAGAAGTACACCTACTTCCTGGTGCGACAGGATGGGAGCTACCTGGTCAAGACTCGCGATGGAGACAAGACGACCGAGATCACCAAGGGCTGGGTGAAGCACGCCTCGGTACACCAGCCGGATGCCAAGGGTGTCTCTACCAACCTGCTCGAAGTGGATGCCAAGAGAGACCCAGCCAAGGTGAGTTTCAAGGTGAATGGCGAGACAGTGCAGACCGTCGATGCCTCATCCCTCAACCTCAAGGGGATCGTCGGCCTCCGCGCCAACCACCATCTCGATCTACACGTCGAGGGGTTTGCGGTTCATCGCTGAGCTCAACCAGCCTGACGGCTCTGCGGGTGGAGCAGGCGGCCGGCGGCCGGACTCACGATGCCATCATTCTCCCGGGTGAGACGCAGGAGCATCTCGCGGGCATGGGCGCTGCTGCTGAGCCCCAGGGCGGATACGGCAGCGAGGCGCTGCCGGCTGCTGTAACCCCGGCGGCGGAGGAGATTGCGGCGAGCCATTGCCGCTCGGGCAAGGGCGGTGCAGGCCTCTAGGCTGCCGATCCGGCCAAGGGCCAGCACGTTCGCGTTCCAAGCCTCCCGATCCCGCTCGGTCTCGAGCGCGGCGACCAGCAGAATGGCCAGCGCTCCCCCTCGCCAGACGGCTATGGCGTCCGCGGCGGCGGCCCGGGTGCGAGCCGCCGGGTGGTGAAGCGCCAGGCGCAGGCCATCTGCCGCCGCTCCTTGATGCAGCGCGCCCAGCGCACCGACGGCGGCGTGGCGCACCGACTCGTCGGTGTGGCTCAGCAGCGGTTGCAGCAGGGCGACCGCCTCGCCGTTGCCCAGACGGCCCAGGATCATCGCGGCGTGCCGGACCTCGTGCGCGGAGGAACTGCGTAGCATCGCTGCCACCTGAGGGTACGCGCTGGGCACGCCTGCGACGACGTCATAGAGAAACCCTCGCACCCCTGGCGCTTCCCCGCCGCGAAGCCGCTCCAGCACCAACTCCACTGCCTCCAGGCCGACCCATTGGAGCACCGTGGAGGTGGGCTCGCGGCTGGGGAGGTCGCTCTCGGACTGTCGGATCAGGGCCGCCAGCGTGGCGCGCGGCAGGGCGCGGCGCAGCTCGATGCCGAACATGCCGCGGTCGGCTTGGGACACGCGTGGCTGCAGCTCGACCAGCTCGAGCGCGGTATGGAGCACCTGGATCCACTGCTGCTCCCGGGTGCTCCGGGCGAGGACTTCATGTAGTCGAATGGTTTCGCTCCGCAGGTCGTTGATGAGATAGATGCGCCTCTCACCCGTGGTTCGCCGGTCCACGCCATGCCGGCGCTCCGGGCCTGCCCAGTACCCCCGGCGAAACCGCCGCCGTTCGCTCCAGTGCCGGCGTTCGCTTCCCAGTCTGCGATTGGCAATCGACGAGGTGACCCGAAGGTCGGGGGGATCTCTTCGCGCATGGTGGCGCGGAGGTCCGCCGCTGGGAGGTGGTCCGCCCCCGGGAGGGGGCAGCGGCGGAGCAAGGAGCGGCACCATGTCCACCCGGACGTTGGCCGTGGTGGGAATGGGGGTGACATCGTGCGCCAGTGCTCGGGCGAGGGCAAGCAGCTCGTGGGGCTCCGCACCGGCGGCGACACGAATGCAGTCCACCTGCCGGCTGAGCAGCCGGCCCTTGAGGCTGAGCTCAGGGGGAATCTCGCTCCATTCGACTCCGGCCTCGATCTCCAGCGGCGTATCCGCCACCGCCGCGCACGCGGCGGTGAGCGCCAGGTCTTGAGCGGCGTCGTTCCCTGGGTCCACGCGCAATAAGGCAACCAGGTCACCGAAGCGCTTGATGAAAGCGGACTTGCGATCCACGCCCGATCCTCGCATGGGGAGCTTCCGGCAAGCTGCACTGGGGAGGTTAACTGCGCAACCGGGACCGGCGTTCCTCTTCTCCGCCGGCCGGTCCAATTCGCTACCGCGGCATTTCGGCTTGACGGTCGCACCCCAATGGGTACATTAGCCCATGCTCCCGCCCAGATTCCGAAACTCGAGCTCATGCACTCTGTATCACGCCTTCACCTAGGCCGGCGGTTGCGCGTGCGCTATTCTGTGGAACGAAACTTCCGGCCCGCTCTCCAACTTCGAGCGGGCTTTTTGCTGCTGTCGCAGGCACCTTACCTCACCGATGGGAGACACCATGACGCGAGCAAGGGTACTGAAAGCCACGCTGCTGATCGCGGGAGCGTTGGGCTACGCCGCGACGGCGCAGGCGCAAACGACCATAGGCGCGGACGCCTACCTCTACAGCGCCTACGTATGGCGCGGCCTGAGCCTGACGAACAAGCCCGTCCTGCAGCCGGATGTATACGTTACTATACCGGCCGGACAGGCTTCCTTTACCGCGGGGGGCTGGTTCAGCTTCGATCTCGGCAAGTATGACGACCTGGATGACGATATCAGCGAGAGCGGCGGGCTGTCGGCGTTCAACCTGGCCGAGTTCGACTGGTGGGGTGAGGTGAGCTATCCCGTCGGAAAGGCGACCCTTACAGGTGGTGCGACCGGCTACATCTATCCCAACAAGCTCGATGACCAGTCTGCCACCTTCGTCCCCACACCCGGCCTGCTCACGAAGGACAACAATACCATAGAAATCTACGGCAAGATCGCCGTGGATGTCCCCTTGAGTCCGAAGCTGGCCCTGTGGTATGACGTCGACAAGATCAAGGGACTCTACGGCGAGTTCAGCGTCTCACACACCCTGCAGGCCAGCGAGAAGGTCGGGGTCAATCTGGGTGCACTCCTCGGCTTCAATGCCGGCCAGAGTGTGCCAAGTTCGGGAGACGATCTCGCGAACTTTGCCGATGACGGCATCACGCACCTGGATCTCTCCGCCGGCGTGCCGTTGACGGCTGGTGCGTTCTCTATTACTCCGGCAGCGCACCTGGTCATCAACAGCGACGATTTCACCAAGTTCACCTCTCCCAGCGAAGAGCACGACGTCAAGTTCTGGGGCGGGGTCACTATCAGCTGGTCAAAGGCCCTGGGTGAGGCACCGCCGGAAGAAGGGGAAGAGCAGCCGGCACCCACCGAGGAGAAGCCGGCGGAAGAGAAACCCCAGCAGTAGGATACTCAGCGCCCGGCGAGCGCCTCCGCGACCCGCTTGATGTCGCGGAAGAACTCTCGCCGGGCCTGATCTCTCGCTTCATCCGGAGCCCGCAACACCGACGATGGATGCACGGTTGCAATCACCGGACCGGCCCCATCCGCCTGCACCACCCGGCCCCGTTTCT
The DNA here is from genome assembly GCA_036556025.1 of Gemmatimonadales bacterium. GTDB lineage: Bacteria > Gemmatimonadota > Gemmatimonadetes > Gemmatimonadales > GWC2-71-9 > CAVVWJ01. The sequence goes on from DATBKD010000047.1 coordinate 42,583, forward strand.
CGGTCACTCGAAAGCCGCTACCCAGAAGCGCCTGCGCCGCCGTGCTGCCGAGTGCGACGATCATCTTTGGGTGCACCAGGCGGATCTCTTCCTGCAGCCACGGCTTGCAGGCCCGGACCTCACCCATGCTCGGCTTCTTGTGCAGCCGCCGGCGGGTCAGTTCCTTCCGCACGAACTTGAAGTGCTTGACGGCATTGGTGACGTAGACCTTGCGCCGATCGATGCCCGCCTCCTCCAGCGCCGCATCCAGCAGCCGTCCCGCCGGCCCAACGAATGGGTGACCCTTCAGATCCTCCTGATCACCGGGCTGCTCCCCGACCAACATGACCTCAGCGCCTCGGGGCCCTTCACCGAAGACCGTTTGGGTGGCGTTGAGCCACAGATCGCAGCCGCGACAGGATGCGGCAGCGGCTCGAAGAGAGGGGAGCGTGGGGCGCGACGGGATGAAGTCGGCTGCGCTCCCGGTGCTGGAGGGAGTCCCCCGGGCGCGAGCGCGCGCCGGCTTCATTGGTCGTCGCGTAATTCCGGCGGTTCGTTCTCCAGGCCACCGCTGCCGGCCGAGCCGAACTTCGGTGCGACGACCCAGCCGCTCTTGGTGTAAGGCGGTTCCTGTTGGATGTCGACGTAGCGTTCCGGATCCGCCTTGAAGTCCCGGAGACACTGATCCGAGCAGAAGTAGTAGTCCCGAGACTCGTAGGTCGTACGACCAGCGGCGGTGGCCGGGTCGACCGTCATTCCACAGACTGGATCCTTTGCCTGCTCCATATCTCGTCCCTCGCGTAGGCGTAGCGGCCCATGAGGCGGCCTCTGTGGCAATGTCCGCGAGGGCACGACGAGCTTCGGTGACCTGGCTCACCCGTTGGCGATTTCCTTGAACGTGTCCTCCAGGCGGTTCAGCATTTCCTGCAACAGCTCCATGGGAATCCCCAGGGCGGGCTCGATCCGGATGACCTGGGCTTTGGAGTAGGTGCCTGCCACCAGCACGCCGCGCTTGAAGAGCCCGGAGGCGACCTTCCAGCCCACTTCCTGCACCGGAAACTCCATCCCAATCAACAGACCCTTTCCGTGAGCCTCCTTCAGGACCTGGGGATACTTCTGCCGGAGGCATTCCAGCTCTCGCAGGAGGAAGGCCCCCTTTGTCGCCGCCTGCCCGGGAAGGTCTTCCTCCAAGGTCACCTGAATCGCCGCCAGGCCGGCGGCACAGGCCAGCGGATTCCCGCCGAACGTCGTGGAGTGGATGATGGGATTGGGGATCATCACCTCCCAGATCTTGGCCGTGGAGATGAATGCCGAGAGCGGCATGACGCCCCCGCCAATGGACTTGCCCAGGCACATGATGTCGGGGGCGACGTCCCAGTGGTCCACGCCCCACAGTTTGCCGGTCCTTCCCATGCCGGTTTGAATCTCATCGGCGATGAGGAGAGCACCGTAGCGGGTGCAGAGCTCGCGGGCCCGGGGGAAGAAATCCTCTGGTGGAACCACTCCGCCGGCTTCGCCCTGGACCGGTTCCAGCACGACCCCGGCAATCCGCACGCCGACGGCATCGCAGCGGCGGAACTCCTCCTCGAGGGCATCCGCGTCCCCGTAGGGAATGAACCGGACATCCTGAAGACCGCCCATGAACGGCTCCCGGAATGAAGCCTTCCCCATGAGCGACAGCGATCCCATGGATTTGCCGTGGAAGCCGCCCAAGGTGGAGATGAAGGTGTTCCGGTCGGTATAGAGCCGGGTGAGCTTGATCGCACCCTCGATGGCGTCGGTCCCGTTATTGATGAAGAAGGAATTCTGCAGGTCCCCCGGCGTCACCTCGGCCAGGACTCGCGCGAGGGCGGCGCGCCATGGCTCGAGCAGCTCCTGGCTGTTGAGGGCCATCCGGGTAAGCTGGTCGCTTACCGCCTTCACGATCCTGGGGTGGTTGACCCCGGAGCTGAAGATGCCGTATCCGCCCAGGCAGTCGATGTACTCGCGGCCCAGCAGATCGCGCAGGATCGCGCCCTGACCCGACCATTCGAGAGCCGCAAACTGGCCCGCCTCGGTCACCGATTTGCGATAGCCGATGAAGCCGCGGTTGTAGAATCGCTCGTAGCTGTCGACCGTCTCCGCGATGAAGGCTTGCTTGTCCTGCACGGACATCTCCCGCCCGGCGATGAGCTCGAGATACCGAGCGGTGTGCTTCAGGACCTCACTGTTCGACAGACGCAATTAATCGGCGCTCCTTTGAAAGGGCGGTAAGGGCGGGAAGGGCGGGAAGGACGGTAGACGGAAAGGCGGTAAGGCACCACGCCAAAGATCCATCCGCGAACGCGGGGTCACGATCTTTACCGCCCTTACCGCCTTTTCCGCCCCTACCGTCAAGCGGACTTGATCTCGGTCCAGATCTGATCCCAGGTCTCGGTGTCCTTCCCGAGATCCACCTGATATTCCAGCCGCTTGAGCTCCTCCTCGGTCGGATAGGGGACCGGATTCTTCATCACCTTGCTGGCCGCGGCGTTCGGCGTGCCATAGCCCGTGGCCTCGGAGAGTTTGGCTCCCACATCCGGCCGCAGGATGTAGTTCATCCACTCGTGCGCGGCGCGCTTGTTGGCGGCACTCTTGGGGATGCACATGTTGTCGCCCCAGATAGTGCAGCCCTCCTTGGGGATGACGTAGCCCAGGTTGGGCTGCTCCGCCTTCGCCTGCTGGGTATCCCCATTCCAGAGCTGGGAAATCCAGACGTCGCCGGAGATGAGCTGGGCTTTGACCGGCGCGGAGATGTAGGCCTTGAGGTGTTTCTTGGCGTCGATGGAATCGGCCTTGGCCAGGGCCAGCTCTTGAGGGTTGGTGGAGTTCAACGAGTGACCCTTCCACCGTAGCTGCGACCCGATGACCTCCCTGCCGTCATCCATCATGGTCATCTTCTTGTGGTATTTCATGTCGTGGAAGACGGCCCAGCTATCGATCGGCGTCTTGATCTTGTCGGTGCGATAGGCGATGCCCGAGGTGCCCCATTGCCAGGGAACCGTGTGGGCGCTGTTCGGGTCGGTGGGGAGATTGGTGAAGATGGGCGCGACGTTTCCCCAGTTGGTCAGATACTTCTTGGTGACCGGAACGATCAGATCGGTCGCCACCAGCACCGGGACGATATAGCCCGAGGGCACGATGATGTCGTAGCCGCTCGCTCCGGCCTGGAGCTTGGCCACCATCTCCTCGTTGCTCTCATAGGTATCGTAGGTCACCTTCACCCCGAACTCCTTCTCGAAGTTCGGCACGGTGTCCTCCGCGATATAGTCGGACCAGTTGTAGATGTGCAATTCCTTCTCCATTGGCCCGAGGTCGGCTGCTTCAGCGGCCTTGGTGGTGTCCGCCGGCGTCGACGCGGATTTTTCCTTGCCCTGGCAGGCAGAGAGCAGGGCACCGATGGAGCCGACGCTCAACCCCAACGCCAGGGCGCGGACCACGAAGTCGCGGCGGGAGACCGTGCCCTGCTGGAGCTGCGTCACCAGACGTTTGATTTCCTGACTGTCGCGCACGAGAAGGCCTCCTTTGAAGTCACAGGTCACAGGTCACAGGTCGCAGGTCACGGGTCGCAGGTCACAAAGCGCCTATCGGCAGCGAACAGCCTCAGCCGGGTAGCCTGCGACTTGAAACCTGCGACGTGACCTGTTTCTCATCCCCACCAGTCCCGCATTCGGTAATACGCTCCAACCAGCGGGAGAAACCAGGGCCGACCCCGGTACAGGGGAATCGCGGGGAAGTCCCGGCCGCTCACCTGGGGCAGCTCGCACGATCCCGCGATCGCCTGCCCTATTCGGGCCCCGAGATAGGTTGCCATGGCGACGCCATGCCCGCAGTAGCCGAGAGCGTAGTAGATACCGTCGACTCGGCCGGTCGCCGGGAGCCGGTGCCGGGTAAAGCCGACCTGTCCCCCCCAGGCGTACTCCACCGCCGTGTGGGCCAGCTGAGGAAACACCTGGCTTATTCCGCGTGCCAGAATCTCCGCGCTTTGCTTGATCGTCGCCGGGGTGAAGGACGCGCGCCCGCCGAATACCAGTCGGCCGTCGGGCCCCAGCCGGAAATAGTACAACAAGTTCCTGGTGTCGCTCACCACCCGCCCGTTGGGGAGCAAGCGGCGAGGGAGCTCGTCTCCCAAAGGCCGCGTTGCGACCAGGTAGCTTCCAATCGGAACGACCCGTCGAGTGAGCCACGGCACCAGGGAGCCGGTATACCCGTCCGTGGCCACCACCACTTCATCCGCCCACACGGTGCCACGCGAGGTCTCGACCCGAAAGCCCGACCCATCGCGGGAGACCTCCCGAACCTGCGTGTCCTCGGCCAGGACAGCGCCGGCTCGTTCGGCAGCGGCCGCGAGTCCCTGGAGATATCGCGCGGGGTGGAGCGAGCCCGCGCCCGGGTCGAGCAGGCCTCCGTGGTATCGCTTGGATTCGATCTCCCGTGACAGCTCCTCTCGGCCGAGCAGCTCGGTCTCATAGCCCAGACCCCGGCGCAGGAAGTGATGCGACTGCTCCAGCTCCCGATAGTGCGCCGGCTTGGCTGCGAGCGTCAGGCCCCCTGAGCGGGAGAAGTCGCAGTCGATCCGCTCCGCCTGGACCAGGCGCTCGAGATAGTTCACCGCCTCCGTGGACACCGCGAACAGCCGCCGCGCCTGGTCCAGGCCGTATCGTAGCGCCAGCGTGTCGGCTTCCGGCTGGTATCCCGGCAGCACGAATCCGCCGTTCCGGCTACTCGCCCCCCATCCCAAGGTGTGCTGCTCCAGGACCGTCGCCCGGACTCGATGGCGCGCCAGCACGTGGGCTGCCGCGAGCCCGGTGTATCCTCCACCCACGATGGCGACGTCGCTCTGGGCCGGCAGCTCGGCGAGGGGGCGAGCCGGTGCGGGCGCCGTTTCGGTCCACAGACACCGCTCGATCATGCACGACCCCGAATGTCCCGACCCTCGCCCTTCGGATTACGCGAGCGGCTTGTCGCGGCTCAGCCGATCCGCCAGGTAGATGAAGATCGTCGTCACCACGAGAATGATGGTGCTGATGGCGTTGATGCTCGGCTCGACGTTCTTCCGCACCATGCTGTAGACCACGATCGGGAGCGTAGACGAGCCCGACCCGGACACAAAGGAGGTGATGACGAAGTCATCGAAGGACATGGTAAAGGCGAGCAGCGCGCCCGACAGAATGCCGGGCCACAGCTGGGGCACCGTCACCTTCCAGAAGGTGGTGACCTCATCCGCACCCAGAATCATCGCCGCTTCTTCCAGGTTGCGGTCCATTCCCTCGAGCCGCGCCAGCACCACGATCACCACGAAGGAGATGTTGAAGGCGACGTGGGCAATGGTGATGGTGGTGAGACCCAGAGGAAACTTGAGCAGGGCAAACAGAATGAGCAGCGAGATGCCCACCACGATCTCAGGCGTCACGATGGGCACGTAGAGAAAGCCTTCGAACGCGGTGCGACCCCGGAACTTGTGGCGGGCCAGCGCCAGCGCGAGTAAGGTGCCCAGGATGGCGGAGATGATAGTCGAGAGGCTGCCGACGATGAGGCTGGCCTTGAGCCCGCGGATGATGTCGGGGCGCTCCAGCAGCCGATGATACCAGTTGAAGGTGAAGCCGCGCCAATCCACGGAGAACTTGGAGTTGTTGAACGAGAAGATCACCAGAATGAGAATCGGCAGGTGGAGAAAGAAATACACCACCACGGCGAGGCCCAGGAGCCACTTCGGGAGCTTGGTCGCCATCTCAGTGTCCCCCCGGGGCGCGGTCCCGGACCCGGAGATACACCATGACCGAGGCAAGCACCAGGGCCATCACGATGAACGAGGCCGCGGAGCCGAAGGGCCAGTTCCGGGCGGCGGAAAACTGATTCTGCACCAGGTTGCCGATCATGAGCTGCTTGGCACCGCCCAGCAGGTCGGAGGTCAGGAATGATCCGAGCGCGGGGATGAAAACCAGGAGGCAGCCGGCGACCACGCCGGGCATGGAGAGCGGCAGAGTCACCTTGCGAAAGCGGGCGCCGGGCCGCGCTCCCAGTACCTCAGCCGCTTCCAAGAGCGACAGATCCAGCTTTTCCAGCGAGGCATAGATCGGCAGGATCATGAAGGGGAGAAAGCCGTACACCAGCCCCGTCATCACGGCAAACGGGGTGTACAGCATGGTGATCGGCTCCTGAATCAGTCCCAGCTTGAGCAACCAGTTGTTGATCAGCCCGGTGTCGCGCATGAGGAAGATCATGGCGAAGGTCCGCACCAGGAAGCTGGTCCAGAAGGGGAGCACGACCAGGAAGAGGAGGAGGTTCTTCCAGCGTCCACCACGGGCGATGACGTAGGCGACAGGGTATCCCAGCAGGAGACAAATGAGGGTGCAGAGAACGGCCCAGAGAAAGGTCCGTTGGAGAATGTCGAGGTATAGCGGATCGAAGAAACGACGATAGTGCTCCAGAGTAAACCCAGGCTCGACCCCGCCGTAGATTCCCCGCGGCATCACACTGTACACCAGCATGATCACGATGGGGACGAGGAAGAACAGCAACAGCCAGACTCCGCCCGGAGCCAACAGGGACCAGGCTTGCGCTTCCGGCCGGCGGTGCAGCCACGCGAGGGCACGCTCCCGGACGTGCGCCATCAGTCGTCCTCCAGGATCTGGCAATCCTCGGGGAGCCAGGCCACGGCGGCGGTGTCTCCCCGCTTCCATGGCAGCGGCTTGATCAGCTGGCCCTCGTTTCGCACCGCGATGGTCACTTCCTCGTTGCCGGGGAGCGTGACGATCAGGTGCATGGTCTCGCCCAGATAGATCACGTCGCGGATCGTGCCCTCCACCGCATTCTCGCCCGGTGGTACCGCGTCCGGCTTCCACACGTCCATGCACTCGGGCCGAATGGAGATCCGGACCTGCTTGCCCGGGGCCAGGGAGGGATGATCCACCACGTGAAAGACGCCGCCATCCGCGCGGCGGACCGTCCAGTGTCCGCCGTTCCGGGCATCAGCTCGACCCTCGAAGAAGTTGGACTCGCCGATGAACTTGGCCACGAACCCGGTCCGGGGGTGCTCGTAGATCTCCGCCGGCGTCCCCAGCTGGGCCACCCGAGCGTGGTCCATGACCGCGATCCGGTCGGACATGGTGAGCGCTTCTTCCTGATCGTGAGTGACGTAGACGAAGGTGATGCCGAGCTGCTTGTTCAGGGTCTTGAGCTCGAGCTGCATCTCCTTGCGAAGCTTGAGGTCGATGGCGCCCAGCGGCTCGTCCAGCAACAGGATGGTGGGCTCGAGGACGAGGGCGCGAGCCAGGGCGACCCGCTGCCGCTGGCCGCCCGAGAGCTGGGCCGGCATGCGCTGGGCAAACTGCTCGGGCTTGAGCCTGACCATGCCCAGTGCCCGTCGCACCCGCTCCCCGATTTCTCCCTTGGGCGTCTTCCGCTGCTCCAGCCCGAAGGAGACGTTGCGCTCGACCGACAGATGGGGGAACAGAGCGTAGTTCTGGAAGACCATCGAAATCTGCCGTTCATAGGGCCGCTTCTTGTTGACCATCTCTCCCAACAGCCGGACCTCGCCCCCGTCCTCGTCCGGTTCCTCGAAGCCGGCGAGCAACCGCAGCGTGGTGGTTTTCCCACATCCCGAGGGGCCCAGCATGGAGAAGAATTCTCCCCGGTGGATCTCGAAGGAGATATTGTCCACTGCCCGGAAGTCGCCAAAGGTCTTGGAGACGCGGGAGAACTGCACGACGGGAATGTTGTTGTGGGGAGCGGGGGTGGCCACGAGAAGAGGTCCTTTGCCGAAGATCCGGTCGGCCTAAGTGAACGGCGCGAACAAATAGCGGGGAAGACGGCCGGAGCTGCGGCAGACGAACGCGATCCGCTCCGGCTTCGTAGTGGACGAAGCCCGGTTGGATGGAACCGATGTGGGCATAAGGCCTAACGTACCGCCCACTCTCAGACCTGTCGAGAGGGTGTCGCGGCGATAGCGGCGCCCGCTTTGCCCGACTCCATTCCCCCACCCGCGGCTACCGAGAGAGCCGCTTCCATGACCCCAAGGCCTTCATCGATGATGGCTTCCTCGGTGGTCAGCGGCGCCAGCACTCTCACCACGTTGCCAAAGGTACCCGAGGAGAGCAGCACCAGCCCGCGCTCCAGGGCGGCGGTCAGCAGCCGTCCGGTCAGCGCCTTGTCCGGGGCCTTGGAGACGCGATCGACCACCAGCTCCATCCCCACCATCGCGCCGAGCCCACGCACGTCGCCGATGCAGGGAAACCGTTCGGCCCACCCACGAAACCGGGCCTTGATCCGGTCACCCATCAACTGGGCCCGTTGCGGAATCCGCTCCGCCTCCATCGCCTCGAGCACGGCGAGCGCGGCGGCGCAGGCCAGCGGATTGCCTCCATAAGTGCCACCCAGGCCGCCGACCTGGGGCGCCTCCAGGACGTCGGCTCGACCGGTCACCGCGGCGAGCGGCAGGCCGCCGGCCAGGGACTTGGCCGTCGTGATCAGATCCGGCACCAACCCGTAGTGCTCGGAGGCGAACAGCTTGCCAGTGCGGCCGAATCCAGTCTGAATCTCGTCGGCGATGAAGAGGATGCCGTGTTCCCGCGCAAAGGCTGCGATGGCCTGCACGTATTCGACCGGGGCGGGGACAAAGCCGCCCTCACCCAACTCCAGCTCCATGATGATGGCGGCCACCGACTCCGGGTCCACCGACGCGGCAAAGATCTGCTCCAGCCGTGCCCGGCTCGCCATGCAGCACTGGGGAGCCGAGCCGGTGTCCCGAGGACCGATCTCGCAGCGATAACAGTACGGGAAGGGAATCCGGTAGACCTCGGGGGCAAACGGTCCGAACCCCTTCTTGTAGGGCATCACCTTGGAAGTGAGGGCCATCGCGAGGTTGGTCCGGCCGTGAAATCCGTGCTCGAAGCAGACGATGGCCTGCCGGCCGGTGAAGAAGCGCGCCGCCTTAACCGCATTCTCCACCGCCTCGGCGCCGCTGTTGACGAAGAAGGTCCGCTTCTCGTGGGTTCCCGGCGTCAGCCGGTTGAGCCGCTCGGCCAGCTCGACATAGGGTTCGTAGGTCGAGACTGGGAAGCACACATGGGCGAAGCGATCGAGCTGCTCCCGGACCGCGTGGACCACCCCCGCGTGCCGGTGGCCGGTATTCACCACGCCGATTCCTCCGCCGAAGTCGATTAGCCGGTTGCCGTCCGCATCGGTCAGAATTGCACCTTCGGCCTGGACGATTGCAATCGACGTGACCGCCGGCACGCCGCGCGGGACGGCCTTGGCGCGCCGGGCGAGCAGCGCACGGCTCTTGGGGCCGGGGATTTCGGTCTGCAGGCGAATGACGCCGGACATAAGCAGTAAGCAGTGAGAAGTGAGAAGTAAGAAGTAAGGGGATCGCCTATCACCCGTCAAATAGCATCCTCTCGCTGCTCGGTCCTCACTGCTCACTTCTCACTTCGTACTTCCTACTGTAGGATTGTGTATCGGAGCCGGCTCCCGGCTCCCTTCCTGCCACATCATAAGGAGTGCTCTCCCATGACCTGGTCGCATGTGAGGTTGCGGGGATGGACCATGCTCGCGCTCCTATCTCTCGCGGGCGCGGGGTGCGGCGGCGATAAGCCGGCCACGCCGGCCGGGGCCGCCACCAAGAGGATCGCCATAACCCCGACGGGCGACGCCCGGGCAGACGCCAGAAGCTATCTGGCCCAGCTCTGCCCCAAGCCGATCGGCGGCGAGCTCAATTTCATGGTATGGGAGGGCTACACCGACACCCTCTTCGCCAAGCCGTTTGAAGAGGCCTGCGGCGTCAAGGTCAATGCCACCTACATGGGATCGAGCGACGATCTGGTCGCGAAGCTCCGGAGTGGCGGGGCGGAAACGATCGATCTGATCTCACCCTCGAGCGACGCGGCCACCGCCATCATCCAGGCGGGCCTGGCGCAGCCGCTCGACTTGAAACGGGTGCCGAGTTACGAAACCCTGAGCGAGGGCTTCCGGCAGCTGAAAGTCGCCCGGAGCGACACGGCGGTCTTCGGGGTGCCTTGGGCCTTCGGGCCGAATCCGCTGATTTACGACACTACCAAGGTGACGTCGGCACCGGAGTCGTGGGGAGAGCTCTGGAACAAGAAGTACAAGGGCAAGCTTTCGCTCCAGGACGATATCGCCACCCTCTACATGGTGGCGCAGTACCTCGGCATGGACGATCCCAAGGATGCCAGCCATCTGTACAACCTCTCCGATGCCGATCTGGGGAAGGTCAAGGCCAAGATGCTCGAGCTCCGTCCCAACGTGCGCAAGTATTGGGTGACGGCGGGCGATATGACCCAGCTTTTCCAGGGAGGAGAGGTCGTCATGGGTGAGGGCTGGCCGCTCATGACCAATCAGCTGCGCCAGGCCAAGTTCCCGGCGGCGGAGACGATTCCGAAGGAGGGGACCACCGCCTGGGCGGACCACTGGGTGTTGACCAAAGGGGCTAAGAACCTGGACGCGGCGTATGCCTGGCTGGAGTATACGGCTCAGCCGTTCACCCAGAAACTGCTCTACGATGTCACCGCTTACATCGTGGCCAACCCGGCCGCCAAGAGCTACATGACGCCGGAGCAGGCCGCCAGCCAGCGCGATATCGCGGACTACGGCAGCAAGGTCAACTTCTGGCAGTGGAGTCCGCGACGGGAGAAGTACCAGGAGATCTGGAACGAAGTAAAGGCAGGGAAATAGCCATAAGCAGTGAGCAGTGAGCAGTGAGAAGTGAGAACTAAGGAGTACGAAGTAAGAAGCAAGAACTGAGGGGTAAGGGGTGAGGAGTATTGCTCTCGAATTCGGACTCCTCATCCCGCCTCCTACCAACTACTCACCGCCCTGCTCACTGCTTACTGCTCATTCCTCACTCCCACTGCCCTTGCCCCCTCTGCTCGAGCTTCGCGGGCTCACCAAGCGCTTCGGAACATTCGCAGCGGTAGACGATGTCAGCCTGGAGATCGGCTCGGGCGAGTTTCTCACGCTCCTGGGAGCCTCAGGCTCCGGGAAGACCACCACGCTCAGGATGATCGCCGGTTTCGAGAGCCCCACTGCCGGCGAGATCCTCATGGGCGGTGGGCCGATCACGGCCCTTCCCCCGTTCAAGCGTGACATCAACACCGTCTTTCAGCACTACGCGCTCTTTCCCCACATGAGCGTACGGGAGAACATCGGCTACGGACTCCGGATGCGGGGCGTCCCGGCCGGCGAACGATCCGACCGGGTGACGCAGGCGCTGCGGATGGTTCAGCTGGCCGAACTGGGGGAGCGGGCACCGCGGCAGCTTTCCGGCGGGCAGCAGCAGCGAGTGGCGCTGGCTCGCGCGTTGGTAAACCGGCCGCGGGTGCTGTTGCTGGACGAGCCGCTCGGCGCGCTCGACCTCAAGCTTCGCAAGGAGATGCAGCTCGAGCTCAAGCGACTGCAGACCCAGCTCGGCATCACCTTCGTGTACGTCACCCACGATCAGGAGGAGGCGCTCACCATGAGCGACCGGATTGCCCTGATGCGGCAGGGACGGATCGAGCAGCTGGGGAGTCCCCAGGATCTCTACGACCGGCCGTCCTCTCGCTATGTGGCCGACTTCATCGGCGACACCAACCTGCTGGCTGGCACCGTGGTGGAAGATGAGACCGGGCGGGGGCAGGTGGCGATGCTGATCGGAGATGTCTGCCTGCTGGGCGTGAGCGATGTCCCGTTCGCTCCGGGGGCGGACGCCTGGCTCTCGGTTCGCCCTGAGGCCATCCGGGTGGTGGATGCCAGAGGCGCCGGTACCGTGGACGCCGGCGATCACAACGTGCTCCACGCAACGGTCGCTGCTCTGGTCTATGCCGGGTCGACGGTCCGGCTGCACGCCGTATTGCCCAGCGGCCAGCGCCTGGTGGCACATGCTCAGGTAGGCAACTCACTGGAGCCAGGGGCTCCGGTCCAGCTTACCTGGCCGGTTGAACGGGGCCGGTGTGTCGGGGCTTGACGTCATCCGCCGCCGCCCCGCTCTCCGTACCGCCGTCGCTGCCGTCGTGCCGGTGGGTTTCGTCACCATTCTGTTGTTCCTGCCCTATGTCCTCCTGCTGGTGAATTCCTTCTGGCGACTCGAAGGCGGCGCGATCACCCACCACCTGACGCTGGAGAATTATCGCCGGCTGTTCGGCACTACCCTCTATCCCAGCACCATTTGGTTCTCCGCAGGAATCGCGATTCGGGTGACGCTGCTGTCTCTGGTGCTTGCCTATCCCCTTGCCTACGTCGTGGCCTTCAAGGTTCGGCGGCATCGCCGGCTGATGTACATGGCGGTGATCATTCCGCTCTGGGTGAGCTATCTGGTGCGGGCCTACGCCTGGAAGATCATCCTGGGGCAGTCAGGGATTCTGAACGGATTGCTCCAGGCGGCGGGCCTGATCGATCAGCCGCTCACCTTCCTGCTGTACAGCCGTTGGGCGGTCATTCTGGCGCTGACCCATATCTACACCCCGTTCACCCTGATGCCGATCTACGCCGTGCTCGAGGCCATCCCTCCCGAGCTGAAGGAGGCTAGCCACGATCTGTACGCCAGCCGCTGGCAGACCTTCCTCCGAGTGACGCTTCCCCTGTCATTGCCCGGCGTCCTGGCCGGCTCAACCTTCGCGTTCGTGCTGAGCATGGGAGACTTTCTGGCACCCCAGCTCCTCGGCGGCAACGACAGCGCGCTCATGGTCTCCAATCTGGTGTGGAGTCTCTTTGGCGTGGCCTACAACTGGCCGCTGGGCGCAGCGGTGTCCGTGATTGTGCTGGTCCTCACGCTCTTTCTGCTGTGGCTGGCGAACAAGGTAGAGTCGGCCATGAGCTACGCGGGAGAGCGGGCCGACCTCGCCGGGCAACGGGTGAGCGTGGCCGAAGCCGCCCGAGGCGGCCGGTGATGACGGCGCCCGGGAGCTCCCGCGCCACCGTGCGTGACCCGCTTGCGCTGGGCCTCTGGTGCGCAGCCGCCGCGGTGTTCGGGTTCATCTACCTCCCCATCCTGGTGGTCGTGGTTTACGCGTTCCACGACTCGCCGATCATCGCCTGGCCGCTTCAGCTGGGTACCTGGAGATGGTTCGGTGCCCTGTTGCACGATCGCGGCATGCTCGAGGCGGCGGAGGCAAGCCTGAAGCTGGCGCTGTTGGCGGTGGCCTTCGCGCTGGTGATCGGGGTACCCGGAGCCTTTCTGCTGGATCGCCACGATTTCCCAGGAAAGAACGCATTCCGCCGGCTGGTTCTCTTGCCGCTCATCCTTCCGGGCATCATCACCGGTGTCGCCCTGCTCACGTTTTTCAGCTTCATCAAGCTGAGCCTCTCCAGCGGATTCCCCTTCGTGCCCGGCTGGCCGGTTGTGCTGGGCCACTCGGCGGCCCTCACCTCGGTGGTCATTACCCAGGTCTTTGCCCGACTGCAGCGGCTCGACCGCGCTCAGGAGGAGGCCAGCCAGGATCTCTACGCCAACGAATGGCGGACCTTCTGGAATGTCACCTTCCCCAACATCCGCACGGCGGTCCTGGGCGCCGGTCTGCTGGTATTCACGCTGAGCCTGGATGAGATCGCGGTGACCTTCTTTCTCATCGGCCGGCAGAACACCCTGCCCCTCCAGATCTGGGGCCTGCTTCGCCGGGGCATTACACCCGAAGTGAACGCCGCTTCCACCGTGATCTTTCTCCTTTCGGTGGTTGCCATCGTGGTTTGGGCTCGGCTCATGGGGGAAGACCGGGCTTCGTGACGGCAGGATCTTCGTGCATAATTATGCGCTGCCACTGATTGGCATAATGGCAACCTTTTGTTTCCCAGCGAGTTCTCTACCTGAATGGCAGTCCGAAAAATTCCCTCCTGCCAAGGGCAGGGCGATGGGAGGGCTGGACAGGATGCGGGGGGCTGGAGCTAGAATGGCTGTACGCCGCCCCTACCGGGGGATGGCGTGTTTGCATCCTCCGACCAAGCGGAGGGTCCACTCTCGCAGCTGACTTTCTCCTTGAGCTGCGAGCCCCCATCAGCGGCGGGGGCGAGGGCGTAGGTGGTCGTGGCCGACCCTACAACCAGACCGAGTGCCGCGCCAACAATGAAACGAGGAGTTTGTGAGAGTCCTGATGTTGGGCGCCGGCGCGGTGGGGACCGTGTCCGCCCTCAAATTCGTGCAGGACGCGATGCTTGAGCAGCTCGTCATCGCCGACGCGGTGTCCGCCCGCGCCTCCCTCCTCGCGGACCGGGTCAGAGATTCCAGAGTTTCAGCCATGCAGCTCGACGCGGGCGATCGGGCCGTTGTCGCTCGCACCATCCGTGAGACCGGCACCACCATTGTTCTGAACGCGGCACTTCCCGTCACCAACCTCGATGTAATGCAGGCCTGCCTGGCGGCCGGTTGCGATTACATCGACCTGGCCAGTGGCGGGAGCGATGCGGACGGGATCCCCAAGCTGGAGGATCAGTTCGCGTTGGATGCCGAGTTCAGAGCCGCCGGTCGGCTCGCCCTTCTGGGTATGGGCGCCGATCCCGGCACCACCAACGTCTATGCCGCCTACGCAGCCAAGCACCTGCTCGACTCGGTCACCGAGCTCCGGGTCCGCGATGGCGACAACTCCGTCTGCCAGGGGCAGGACGGCTTCGTGGCGGCCTTCAGTCCCTGGGTATTCATCGACGAATGCCTGTGTAAGGCGGTCTCCTACCGCGATGGGCGGTATCAGCTGGAAGAGCCGCTCACCGGGTTCGAGCCCTTCGAGTTCCCGGAGCTCGGCGTGCTCAACTGTTATTACGTGGACCACGAGGAGTCGAAGACGCTCCCCCGGTTCTTCCCCGAGGCCCGGCTGGTGGATTTCAAGCTGTGCATGGACGACGTCACCGTGGAGACCCTGCGAGTCATGAAGCGGTTGGGACTCTCGGGCAAGAATCGGGTGCGGGTAGGCGATGCGTCCATCGCGCCACGCGATCTGGTCGTCTCTCTCCTGCCGCAGCCCAAGGACTTGGCCGGCCGGATGCGGGGGAAGACCTGTGTCGGAACCGTGGCCAAGGGCCTCAAGAACGGGGAGACTCGCGCCTTCTACATCTACAACGTGGCGGATCACGAGACCGTGTATGCCGAGCTGGGCGTGCAGGCCACCGCGTATCAGACCGGCATACCGCCGGTCATCGCGGCCCGCCTGATCAGCGAGCAACGCTGGCGGGGCACCGGGGTCATGTCGCCCGAGCAGTTCGATCCCGATCCCTTTCTCGAACGACTGGCGCGCGAGGGGATGCCGTGGCACATCCGCGACGACTCGGTTCGCGCGGAGCTGCCCACGGTTCGATTGCGCAGCAGCCGGGAGACGGTAGCGGCCTGATCAACTGCAGTGAAAGGTGGAACGGTAAACCGGTAAGCGGGAGATTGGCCGTTTCCCGTTTACGGTTCACCGTTTACCGTTCACCCATCGAGAAGAAGCAATCCAGCAGCATCTCGGAGGCGTTGCATGACCAGCACGGCCACAGCCAAGGGGAAGACCCGGAAGTCCGAGGTCACCCGGTACCAGATGTATGTCGACGGGAAGTTCGTCGATGCCAAGGGCGGGAAGACCTTCGAGGTCTATGACCCCGCCACCGAAGGCGTGATCGCGACCTGCCCCGCCGGCGGGGCGGCCGATATCGATCTCGCTGCCCGCGCCGCCGCCCGCGCATTTCAGGATGGCTGGCGAACGGTCACGGCCCAAGAGCGGGGCCGAATTCTGTTTCGGCTGGCGGAGCGGATCCGGGCGCGAAGAGCCGAGCTGGCGGAGCTGGAAACCATGAACTCCGGCAAACCCATCGTGGAGTCGGAGTACGACATGGATGACGCGGCCACCTGCTATGAGTACTACGGCGGATTGGCCACCAAGATCAACGGTGAGGTGCTGCCGGTTCCGGCCGAAGCGGTGGCGTTTGCGATGCGGGAGCCCATGGGAGTCGCTGGCCAGATCATCCCGTGGAACTACCCCCTGCTCATGGCAGCCTGGAAGATCGCCCCGGCTCTGGCGGCTGGGTGTACCGTCGTACTCAAGCCCGCCGAGCAGACCCCGCTCACCATCCTGAAGCTGGCGGAGGACTTCGAGGCGATCGGCCTGCCGCCCGGGGTGGTGAACATCGTGACCGGCGATGGGCCCGGGGCTGGCGCGCCGCTGGTGGCGCATCCTCAGGTGAGAAAGATCGCCTTCACCGGAAGCGCCGAAGTCGGCAAGCTCATCATGCGCAACGCAGCCGATCAGCTCAAGCGGGTGTCACTCGAGTTGGGCGGAAAGTCACCCAACATCTTTTTCGGCGATGCCGATTTCGAGAACGCGGTCGACGGAGCGCTCTTCGGCACCTTCATCAACCAGGGCGAAGTCTGCTCCGCCGGGAGCCGGGTGCTGGTCCAGCGCGACATCTATAAGAAGTTCGTGGACGCCGCGGCGGCCAAGGCCAAGACCATCAGGCTGGGTCCGGGCAAGGAGCGGGAGACCAAAATGGGCCCGCTGGTCAGCGCGGAGCAGCGAGATCGCGTCGCGGGCTATCTCAAGATCGGGCGGGGAGAAGCCAAGACGGCGGTGGGAGGAGGAACGCCCAAGCAGTTCGACCGGGGATGGTACATCGAGCCCACCATCTTCTACGACGTGGACAACTCCGCCAAGATTGCGCAGGAGGAGATCTTCGGGCCGGTGATGAGCGTCATCCCGTTCAAGAATGAGGCCGAGGCCATCAGGATCGCCAACGCGACGCAGTACGGTCTGGCGGCTGCGGTGTGGACTCGCGACATCTTCAAGGCCTTTCGCGTGGTCAAGTCGCTGGAAGCCGGCATCGTGTGGGTCAACCACATGCAGCCGACGTTCGTCGAGGCGCCTTGGGGTGGATACAAGGCGTCGGGTTTCGGGCGCGAGCTGGGACACTGGGGGGTCGAGGAGTACCTGGAGACCAAACAGGTGTTCATCAACCTCGACGAGAAGCCCATCGGGTGGTACTGACCGGCAGTGAGAAGTGAGAAGTGAGGAGTGAGGGGTAAGGAGTGAGGAGTAAGCCCTACTCCTCACTCCTTACCGCCTTTCCCGCCTTTCCCGCCCTTACCGCCCTTACCGCCCTTACCGCCCTTACCGCCCTTCCGTGCCCCCGCCCCTCCGCCCTACG
>DATBKD010000048.1:0-92190 GCA_036556025.1 Gemmatimonadales bacterium
GCCGACACCATCGAGGGTGGGGCTCACGGTGAGCACGAGGTCGCGGCCGAGTCGTTCGAGTCCCGTGTCCGGAACACTGGGCGTGAAGGGAAGCACCGCGATGACGGCAGCGGACGGCACCACGGTCGACGCCGCTGCGTGAGACCTGCGCCAGAGCACCAGGGTTGTGGCCAGACCAGCCGCGATGATGACCACGGCCGCTGCGGCTCGGCGGCGCTGCGAGGCACTCGCGCGGGCTGGAACGACAGCCGTCGCGTCGGCCATCCCCGCGTCGGTCCTGGTCAGCGCCGCCGCGAATTCCTCGGCGCTGGCGAATCGATCGGCGGGAACCTTGGCCAGCGCCTTCTCGAGCGCCCGCTCCACTGGGGGCGGTACCGTCGGACGAATGGTGCGGAGTGCTGGTACCGGATCCACCGCGTGTCGGGCGAGCAGCCCCTGGGCCGTCGAAGCGGTGAAGGGGGGCTGGCCGGCCAGCATCTCGTAGACCACGCAGCCCAGGCTGTAGACGTCGCTCCGGGCGTCAACGTCGTGCCCGCCGCTACCCTGCTCGGGGCTCATGTACGCCGGAGTCCCGAGCGCGAGTCCGGTGGAGGTGAGCTTCTCGTCCGCCGCCGCCGTGACCGCTCGTGCGATGCCGAAGTCGGCGACCATCGCCCCGGAGCTCTCGAGGAGAATGTTTTCCGGCTTGATGTCCCGGTGCACGATGCCGCGGCCGTGCGCGTAACCGACCGCGGCGGCGACATGCCCGGCGATCTGAAGCGCATCACCGATGCCGAGCTGCTTCTCCCGGGCGATCCGCTGCCGAAGGTTCTCGCCTTCGACGTACGGCATCGTGTACCAGAGGGCCCCGGCTTCGTCGCCGGAATCGAGCAGGGCGAGGATGTGCGGGTGCTGGAGCTGTGCGGTGATGCGGATCTCGCGAAGGAATCGCTCGGGACCGAGGCTGGCCGTGAGATCCGGATTGAGCAGCTTGAGCGCCACGGTGCGCTCGTGGCGAAGGTCCCGGGCCAGGTAGACCGTGGCCATGCCTCCGCGTCCCAGCTCGCGCACGATCAGGTAACGTTGACGGAGTGCGTCGTTGAGTTGGGGAATCGGCACTCAACCGCCGTTGCGGGAAGAGATGCTTGAGCGCTAGCGGCCAGCTCCGTGGCACTTCTTGTACTTCCTGCCCGAGCCGCAGGGACAGGGATCGTTTCGACCAACCTCAGGCACGGCCGCCGTAGCCCGGCCAACCGGCCCGAGGGTGCTGCTCAGCACCGGATCGGGACCGAGGGAACCTGACACCGACGCCGCCGGAGGCACCCGCGGCGGCGGTCCCATGAAGAGATCGTCCGCACCGCTGGTGGGTGCCGCCGCATGGGTTTCCGCCACCGGAGGCGGCGGGGCCCGGCGCGCGGCAGGCTCCGGGCGTGCCTCCGCGCTGATTTGGATCTTGAGGAAGCGATCGGTGAAGGTGGACTGGATGTCGTGCATCAAGTCCTCGAACATCTCGAACGCCTCGCGCTTGTACTCCACCAGCGGGTCCTTCTGACCCCAGGCACGATACTGGATCGCGTTGCGGAGCTGGTCCAGATCGTAGAGGTGGTCCTTCCAGCGCTCATCCAGCACCGTCAGCATGACCTGGGAGAGCACCTGGCTGTCGACATCGGGAACCCCGATCTTCCGGCCGAAGTCAGCGAGGTATTCGATCTTTCGCCGGAATGCCACTTCCCCTTCGGCCCGCACCACCTCGATCATCGTGTCGATGGACGGGGTGGCCGCGGCATCGGTCAGGCCATCGACCGTGACGAGGTACTGCAGGGTCAGCGCCTCACGGAGCCCGCCCCGGTCGTACTCTTCCGGCCGCTCGGTGCCCACCAGGAACTCGTTGACCGCCCGCTCCAGCGCCTGCTCGATCATGCGCCGCGCTTCGGCCTTGAGCTCCTCGCCCCGCTCCAGGGCGAACAGCCGCAGCGAGTAGATCACCTCGCGCTGCTGGTTCATCACGTCGTCGTACTCCAGCAGCCGCTTCCGCTGCTGGAAGTTCTGCAGCTCGACCCGCTTCTGCGCCTGCTCGATGGCCCGGGTCACCAGCCCGCCGGTAATGACCTCGCCTTCTTCCGCTCCGCTCTTGTCCATCCATCGGGCGATCCGGTCGGAGCCGAAGAGCCGCATCAGGTCGTCTTCCAACGAGAGAAAGAAAATGGACTGTCCCGGGTCGCCCTGGCGGCCGGAGCGTCCCCGGAGCTGACGATCGATGCGGCGGGACTCGTGGCGCTCGGTCCCGATGATCTGCAGCCCGGCCTCCTCCAGCGTCAGATCGAGCGCCTTATCCAGTTTGATGTCGGTGCCTCGGCCGGCCATGTTGGTCGCAATGGTGATCGCGGCCTTCTGCCCCGCCCCGGCCACGATCTCCGCCTCCCGCTGGTGATACTTGGCGTTCAGCACCTCGTGCTTGAGGCCCCGGCGCTTGAGCTGGCGCGAGAGCGTCTCCGAGACATCCACGTTGACCGTCCCGATCAGGATCGGCCAGCCGAGCTGGTGCAGCCGCTCGACCTCGTTCATGATCGCGTCGTGTTTTTCCTTCCGGGTCTTGTAAATCCGATCGGCCCGGTCAGCCCGGCGGACTGGACGGTGAGTCGGGATCACGCTCACCTCCAGTCCGTAGATCTGGTAGAACTCGGTCTCCTCGGTCTCGGCCGTGCCGGTCATCCCGGCCAGCTTGTCGTACATCCGGAAGTAATTCTGGATGGTGATGGTGGCGAAGGTCTGGGTTTCACCCTTGACCTGCACGCCCTCCTTGGCCTCGACCGCCTGGTGCAGGCCGTCCGACCAGCGGCGACCCGTCATGATGCGGCCGGTGAACTCATCCACGATCAGGACCTGGCCATCCTGCACCAGGTAGTCCACTTCCTTCTCGTACAGCACGTGGGCCTGAAGCAGCTTGTGGATGATGTGGAGCTTCTCGCTCTTGAGCGCGTACTCCGCCTCCACCGTCTGGCGCCGCTCGATGCGATCGTGCGGGGAGAGCTCGGGGTCCTTGTCGATCTGGTGGATCACCTCCGAGATGTCGGGCACGATGAAGAGCTCGGGGTCGTTGGGCGACATCGCCTCAGCGCCTCGATCGGTCAGATGAACCGAATGCCCCTTCTCGTCCAGCACGAAGTAGAGCGTGTCTTCGAGATCGCGCATCCGCTGCTGCTTCATGGGCAGCTTGCGGTCGGCGATGGCATCGAGCTCCATCCGCTGGACCAGCTGCTTGATTCCGGTCTCGTTCAGCATCTTGAGCAGCCGCTTGTTCTTCGGCATGCCCAGCTGGCCCTGGTACAGCTTGAGGGCAGCGTCCTGCCGGGTCTTCTCGTCTTCCAGCAGCTTCTCCGCTTCGGCGAGCAGCGTGTTCACCACCCCGGTCTGCTTCCGCACCAGCTCCCCGACCTGCCGGTTGAACTGGGCGTACTTCTCGTCGCTCTCGTTGCCTACCGGGCCGGAGATGATGAGCGGGGTTCGCGCCTCGTCGATGAGGATGGAATCCACCTCGTCGATGATGGCGTAGGCGTGCTCCCGCTGCACCCGCTGATCCAGCGAGAACACCATGTTGTCCCGCAGGTAGTCGAAGCCGAATTCGTTGTTGGTGCCGTAGGTGATGTCGGCGAGGTAGGCGGCCCGGCGCTCGGCACTGGAAGGTTCGGTATCGTCCAGGCATGCGACCGTGAGCCCGAGATACTTGAAGACGTGACCCATCCACTGCGAGTCGCGGCGGGCGAGGTAGTTGTTCACCGTCACCAGGTGCACGCCCCGGCCGGCAATCGCATTGAGATACAGCGGCAGGGTGGCCACCAGCGTCTTGCCTTCGCCGGTCGCCATCTCGGCGATTCGCCCCTGATGCAACACGATGCCGCCGAAGAGCTGCACGTCGTACGGCACCATGTCCCAGGTGAGCTCGTGACCGGTCACGCTCACCGACGTGCCGAGCAGCCGGCGGCAGGCCTCGCGCACCGTGGCAAAGGCCTCGGGCAACAGCTCGTCCAGCCCGGCGCGGAGCTCCTTCTTCCAGCGGGTTTCCAGCTGATGGAAGCGCTGCTCCAGTTGCTCCCGCTCCACCGGATCGGCGCACCCGTGCTTGGCGGCGCGGACCTCCTCCAGCTCCTGTTTGATCGGTCCGGTGCGCGCCACCAGACGCTGGCGGAACTGGTCGGTCTGGCCCTTGAGCTCCGCCTCGCTCAGGTCCTTGAGCCGCTCCTCCGCGCTATGAATCTGATCCAGGAGCGGTTGCAGGCGCTTGCGTTCTCGCTCGAACCGCGTCCCGAAGACAGACGTCATCAATGTCTTGATCATGCTGGGTCCAAATATAACCGGTGGCGACGCACGTACTCGGCGACGGCATCGGGCACCCAGTAGCGGATGGAGCGGCCCTCGCGCACCCGGCGCCGCACCTCGGTGGCGGAGATGTCGATAGCAGGTACCTGGAGGGTACGGCTGATCATGGGGGACTGAGGCGCCGGAGAGCCAGGGCGGGCGAACACTACCACCTGGGCGAGCCGGGGGATCTCGGACGCCTCCCGCCAAAGCGGCAGATCAGCCGCAGCGTCCGCCCCCAGCAACAGGACCAACTCGACCCCGGGCTCACGGCGATGGATGGTCCGCAGGGTCTCGACGGTGTATGACGGGCCCTCGCGATCCAGCTCAGCCCGCTCGAGCGCGAACCCCGGCGTCCCGGCGATGGCGAGCGCGAGCATGGCGGCCCGGTGCTCTGCCGGGGCCCGATGCTGTCCTTGCTTGAAGGGCTGCTCCCGCGCGGGAAGAAACCGCAGACACTGTAGTCCCAGCATCTCGGTCGCGACCTGGCCCACGATGAGATGCCCGTTGTGGACTGGGTCGAAGGATCCGCCGAAGAGCCCGATCATTCACTCAGGAGGCTCGAGCCGTGTCCGGCGGGCACACCTCGCGCACGCCGTGCGCCTTGGGATGAAACCGGCGGATATAGCCGCAGGTCTCCTGCACGTCCTCCCGGTAACCCAGCTTGTTGTAGGCCTGGACCAGCTTGATCAGTGCCTCGGGCGCCACGGCTGCCCTGGGGTAGGTAGCGACCAGGTCCTTCAGATACAGAATCGCGGAGTCGTAGGCCTTGAGCCGGAAGTAATAGAGCGCGGCCTTGAGCTCCTTGTAGGCAAAGCGCTCCTGCAAATCAGCGATGCGGCGTTCGGCCCGTTTGGCGGGCGAGCCGCCGGGGTATCGGTTGAGCAGCTCCTGGTAGGTCGCGAGTGCGGTCTGACCGTACGACGGGTCCAGCTCAGGCCGCCGCCAGAGATCGGAATAGACATCGCCCACACGCAGCAGCGCGGCCGGCGCGAGCGAGTCGTTGGGAGTCTCGTCAGAGACCTTGCGAAACTCCCGCGCTGCCTGCAGGTGGCTACCCAGACCAAACTGCGCTTCGCCCAGGAAGAAGTGGGCCTGAGGGATCCGCGGGTCGCCGGGGGGGAACTCCAGCATGACCCGCTCCAGCTGCTTCTGCGCGTCTCCCCATTTTCCCCGGCGGGCCGCCTTCACGCCCTTGTTCCACAGAGAGTCGATCTGCGCGGGGGAGGCGTTCTCGTTCACCCGGGAGACCGGCGTGGGCGTGACCGTGGTGGGCTTGGGAGCAGCCGCTCCACACGCGGGAAGCAGTATCAGAAAGACTAAAGGCCACCGGCGAAGCATCATCGTCCTTGCAAAGGTGACTGGCCCGGCGCGGGGCGGTAGCCGATAGCGGCAAGGCGCGCGGCCGCGGCCTCGGTCACCGAGTCCGCAGCGGAGGCATTGGCCGCTGCCTGAAAGGCGAGGACGGCCGCCAGAGTATCGCCCTCCTGCGCCCGCGCTTCTCCAAACCCGAGCAGCGCTCGGCGGCCAGTTACCGACGCGGAATCGATGCGGGCGGATTCAGCGTACCAGAGAGCCGCGTCGGAAACATTGCCCGCGGCCTGCGCCCGCTGCCCCAGAGCGAGAGCACACTGGGCCACGCCGACTCGAGCCCGAGCGCGGATCAGGCTGTCCGGACTTCGGCGCAGAACCGTGCGGAAAGGCAGTAGCGCCTGACCACAGCCCGCGGTCTCCTGAAGAGCGGCTCCATAGACCGTGAGCAGCGAGTCCACCAGCCCCGATTCGGTCGCGCTCGCGATGGCGCCGGGGAGCACTGCCACGAGTGCGGCTTGGTCGGTGCCCGCCTCGCCAGCCAGGAGCAGCGCGTACCGTCCGCTCACATGCTGCGGTGCGATGGCCTGCAAACCCACCACCGCGTCCCGGAGCGCGGCGGTGTTGCCCGCGCGGTCGGCGGCCCGAGCTACTGTCTCCAGTCCCTCGGCCGCTTCCTGCGTACGCTTCTGATCATTTCCAGCCAGACGGAGATACGCTTCGGTGGCCTGACGCAGATCGCCCGTATGCATTGCGGCCGCGGCGGCCTTGGCCCAGAGGCGCGCATCGGCGCTCGGGCCTAGCAGCGAGTGGTACTCCGCCAGGGCATCGCTAAAGCGACCCTCCCCGTAGGCCAGGTCACCGGTCTTCTCGTGATCGCCCGCTCCTCCGCAGGCCGCCAACGCCAGCGCGGCGGCGGCCACCACGAGCTTCACGCCCCGGTTCGCCCCAGCATGGCCAGGTACGCCTCCACCCTCGCGTTTTCGGGTCGCCGAGCCAGGCAAGCCTGCCAGACATCTCGCGCCCCGACTCCGTCGCCCGAGAGATAGTGGGCCAACCCAAGCGCGGCCTGGGCGTCCACGAAGTTGGGCCGAGCCTGAACCACCTGCTCCAGCGCCTCTCGCGCTTCCAGCGGACGGCCGGCCTCGAGCAGCAGCCGGGCCATGCGATAGCGCAAATCGAGGAACCCGGGGCCCAGCTCGAGGGCCCGTTCGTACTGTTCCACGGCCCGCGCGAGCGATCCGGCCTCAGCATAGGCCTCGGCCAGGTCCGCATGCTGATTGGCCAGCCGCGCAGCCACCGGGGCGGCCAGTCCATCGCTGGGCGGGGCCACGCTGGCCGCGGCGCGCTGAAACGATCGGTTGGCCTCCTCGCTCCGGCCCAGCTCGGTCAGCACCAGGCCCTGGTGAATCAACGCTTCCAGGTACCGCGGATTCAGCTCCAGCGCCCGTTCAAATTGGATGAGCGCGCGCTCGGATTGCCCCAGCAGCGACAGCGAGACGCCCAGCAGATGATGCACGTCGGCGAAGGCCCGACCGGACGCGACGATTTCCTCGAGGAGGTGCACCGCGCCGTAGTAGTCCTGCACCGCGAACCGCTCTCGCGCCCGGGTGAGCAGGCGATCAGTCTGTACGGCCATAGGCCTCCCGGAACCACGCAACGAAGCGTCGGATGCCTTCGGGAAAGGGCGTCCGTGGTGCATAGCCCAGTATCGCCCCGGATTTGGTCAGATCGGCGGCGGTCCGCTGAACGTCGCCCGGCTGCATCGGAGCCCATTCGATTCGTGGCTCGATGCCAAGCGCGTCGGCAATCTCTCGCACCATAGCCTCGGTCTGGATGGACCGATTGCCGCCAAGGTTGAAGGTCTCCACCCCGACCGGCGCGGTTTCAGTCCACTCAATGGACGAGAGTACGCCGGCGACGATGTCGTCACAATAGGTGTAGTCGCGAGCCTGGGTGCCGTCGCCGAACAGTGTGAGCGTCCGACCCTCGACCATCTTCCGGGCAAAGGCGTGAATCGCCAGGTCGGGCCGCTGCCTGGGACCGTAAACCGTGAAGAACCTCAGCGAGACTGCCCGAAAACCATAGATCGGCGCGATCGAATGCAGAAACAGCTCGCCGGCCCGCTTGGTGGCAGCGTAGGGCGACACCGGTTCGACGGCGACCGCGTCCTCCCGGAACGGGACCGGGGTACTGTCACCGTAGACCGAGGAGGACGAGCCAAATACGATGCGTGAGGCGCCCGCCCGGCGCGCTGCCTCGAGCACCGCTGCGGTGCCGGTGACGTTGGCCCGCGCGTAGCCGATCGGGTCCGCGATGGACGGCCGCACCCCCGCTTTGGCGGCCAGATGCACCAGCACCGTGTCGGAGGTGAGCAACCGCGCCACCGCCTCGACATCCAGCATGTCCTGCTCGCAAAAGGTGAAGCCCGGAAGTCGGCCCATCTCGGCCAGGTTGGCCTCTTTCATCGGGCGGGGATAGAAGGGATCGAAATTGTCGATCCCAACGATCTCATCACCCCGGCGGGCGAGGGCTTCGACCAGGTGCGAGCCGATGAACCCGGCGGCACCAGTGACCAGGACTCGGGTCACTTCCTGCTCCGGCCGATCCCGTGGTATTCGAACCCGAGGGCGGCCATTCGATCGGGCTCATACAGGTTTCGGCCATCTACCAGCAGCGGCCGGCGCAGCAACCGGCGCACCCGC
Source organism: Gemmatimonadales bacterium (assembly GCA_036556025.1). Classification (GTDB taxonomy): domain Bacteria; phylum Gemmatimonadota; class Gemmatimonadetes; order Gemmatimonadales; family GWC2-71-9; genus CAVVWJ01. The sequence goes on from DATBKD010000048.1 coordinate 8,352, forward strand.
TCGAAGTCGGGGTTGCGATAGACCAGCCATTCGGTCATGACCACGAGAGCATCGGCCCCGTGAGCGGCGCTGTAGGGGTCGGCGGCGTACATGACCCGGTCGCCAAAGATCGTGCGAGCCGAATCCGTCGCCTTCGGATCGTGGGTCTGGACCCGAGCTCCAGCCGACAGTAGTCCCTCGATCAGCGGGATGGTGGGGCTCTCCCGCATGTCATCGGTCTCCGCCTTGAATGCCAGCCCCCACAGTCCCACGATCTTTCCGCCGAGGTCCTGGCCGAGGTACCGCAGCACCTTCTGCAGCACAACCAGTTTCTGGCACTCGTTCACCGCCTCCACTGCCTTGAGCACGTCGAGGGAGAGCCCCAGTCCGTCTGCCGTGTGAATCAGTGCCTTCACGTCTTTGGGAAAGCAGGAGCCGCCGTACCCCGGCCCCGGATAGAGAAAGGCCCGGCCGATCCGTTGATCGGAGCCGATGCCGAGGCGGACGTTGTTCACGTCGGCGCCGACCAGCTCACAGAACAGCGCCATCTGGTTCATGAAGGAGATGCGGGTGGCCAACATCGAATTGGCGGCGTACTTGGTCACCTCCGCCGAGGCGATATCCATGAAGAGGATTCGGTTCCCGCCCTGGCGGGTGAAGGGGGCGTACAGCTCGCCCATGACGTCCTTGGCTTCCTCGTCGTCAACTCCGATCACCACCCGGTCGGGTTTCATGAAATCTTCGATGGCGGCGCCTTCCTTGAGGAACTCCGGGTTGGAGCAGACCGCGAAGGGAAGCGCCGTTTCACCGCGAACGGCCGCGCGGACCTTCTCGGCGGTGCCCACCGGAACGGTCGACTTGGTGACCACGATCTTGGGCTCGTTCATGCTGCGGCCGATCTCGCGAGCCACCGCCAGAACGTGCTGCAGATCGGCTGAACCGTCCTCACCCGGGGGCGTGCCGACCGCGATGAAGACGACCCGTGAGGCCCGCACGGCGGCCGGCAGATCGGTGGTGAAGGTGAGGCGGCCCTCCTCCTGGTTCCGCTTGACCATCGGCTCGAGCCCGGGCTCATAGATCGGGATCTCGTTGCGTCGCAGCCGCGCAATCTTTTCCGCGTCGTTATCGACACAGACGACGTCGTTCCCGGTCTCAGCCAGGCAGGCGCCGGCAACCAGCCCGACGTAGCCGCTTCCGATCACCGCCACATGCATGTCAGGCCTCTTTGGGCATTGCGTTTCGGGTGTCGACGACGAGCTTCGCGTTGCGTTTGATCATCCGATAGTCCACCGCGGAGTGGTCGGTTACGATCATCACGCAATCGGCCTTGGATACCGTCTCCTGCGAGAGCGTCACGCTGCGGAATTCGTGCCCGTCCTCGGCGAAGCAGGGAACGTGCGGATCGAAGTAGCTGACGGTGGCCCCCTGTCCTTCGAGCAGGCGGATGATGTCGAGCGCGGGGCTCTCCCGGAGATCATCGATGTCTCGCTTGTAGGCCACGCCCAGCACCAGTACCCGGGCTCCCCGCACTGCCTTGCCCTGCGCGTTCAGCGCCTCGGAGACTTTGCGGACCCAAAACAGCGGCATTTCGGTATTGAGCTCGCCCGCGAGATCGATGAAGCGGGTCTTGTAATTGAGGCCGCGCATCTTCCAGGCGAGGTAGTGGGGATCGATGGGAATGCAGTGGCCCCCGAGGCCCGGCCCGGGCAGAAATTTCATGAAGCCGAACGGCTTGGTCGCCGCCGCCTCGATCACCTCCCAGACGTCGACTCCGAGCTTGTCGCAGACGATCGCCATCTCGTTCACCAGCCCGATATTGACGCTGCGGAAGGTGTTCTCCAGGAGCTTGACCAGCTCGGCCGCCTCGGTGGTGGACACCGGCACCAGGCTATCGATGGCCGGCTGATACAGCGCCACCGCGACCCTGCGGCAATCTTCGGTAATGCCGCCGACGACCTTCGGCGTGTTGCGAGTGCCATAGGTTGGGTTGCCCGGATCGACCCGCTCAGGGCTGAACGCCAGGAAAAAGTCCTCTCCTACGGTGAGCCCGGTGCTTTCGAGGGCGGGCAGCAGAATCTCCCGGGTCGTGCCGGGATAGGTGGTGCTCTCCAGAATGATCATCTGGCCGCGACGCAGGGTCCGTTTGACGGACTCGGTCGCCGCCACGATGAAGCTCACGTCGGGGTCCTTGAACTTCGACAGCGGGGTGGGCACGCAGATGGAGATGGCGTCGGGCTCACCCAGGCGGGACATGTCGGTGGTGGCGCTGAAGCGCCCCGCCTGCAGTGCCGACTGGAGCTGCGCATCGCTCACGTCCTTGACGTGCGAGTGTCCCGCGTTGAGGCCATCGACGACCTTTGAGTTCACATCGAACCCCAATACCCGGTACCCGGCACCGGCCAGCTCACAGGCCAGGGGAAGCCCCACATAGCCCAAGCCTACGATGCCGAACAGTGCCTGGCGCGCCTCGGCCTTCTTGATCAGATCCTGCGCAATGTCCATCGAGCTCTCTCCCTCTTTCTTCTGCGATAGCCTCGCCGCTCAGGCGTAAAACGACAGGATGCCCTCGATCACCTCGTCCTGCTGCTGCCGGCTCAACTCGGGATAGATCGGCAGCGAGATCACCGTCTCGGTCGCCGCCTCGGCCGCCGGCAGGCTGCCGCGCAGGTAACCGAGATGGTAGAAACACGGCTGCAAGTGGAGGGCCAGCGGATAGTAGATCGCGTTCCCGATGCCCCGCTCCTTGAGTTTGGCCTGCAGCTCGTCGCGCCGGGGCACCCGCAGAGTGTACTGGTGGAAGATGTGCTGGTTCGCCGGGTCCACCCGGGGCGGACAGACGTCCGAATGCCCGGTGAACGCCTCGGAATAGCGCTGGGCGTGACCGGCCCGGGCCTCACTCCAGGCCTCGAGATGCGGGAGCTTGGCAAGAAGCACGGCAGCTTGCAGAGTGTCCAGCCGGCTATTGAACCCGACCTCGTCATGATGGTACTGCCGGGCGCCCCCGTGGAGTCGCAGTCGCCGAAGCCGGGTGGCGAGCTCGTCATCCTGGGTCACCATCATGCCACCGTCCCCCCACCCGCCCAGGTTCTTGCTGGGGAAGAAGGAGAAGGTGCCGACCGTTCCCAGCTCCCCGGCCATCCGCCACTGGCCATCGATCCGGCGCCGGGCTCCGATGGCCTGAGCGGCGTCCTCGATCAGGGCGAGCCCGTGGCGCTGGGCGATCTGTAAGAGCTCTTCCATCGTCGCCATCTGCCCGAAGAGATGCACCACCACCAGGGCCCGCGTCCGAGGTGTGATGGCGGACTCGACTGCAGCCGGAGCGAGGTTGAAGGTGCCCGGATCGATGTCGACGAAGACCGGCGTGCCGCCGGCATTGTGGATCGCGCCGGCCGTGGCGAAAAACGTGAACGGGGTGGTGATCACCTCGTCGCCCGGCCGCAGATCCAGCGCCTTCAGCGGAAGCAGCAGCGCGTCGGTGCCACTGGCGCACCCGATGCCGTGTCGGGCATGGGAAAGCCGCGCGATCCGGGCCTCGAGTTGGCCGACCTCGGGACCCATGATGAAGCTCTGGCGCTCGATCACGGCCATCATGGCCGCAAGCACTTCGTCTTTGATGTTCTGGTACTGCGCGACCAAATCGAGAAGGGGTACACTCACCGTATCAGCCCATGTTTCCTCCTCCCAGTGGACCCCGGGAGGATCATGTGAAAGCGCCCGCGCAGCGACCACGAGGGGCCGAGCGCCAGGCGCGCGTGAACGCGGAACCGTCGGCAGCCGTGCAAGTTAGCCGTGCGTCCCGGGCGGGTCAATCTGGCGCAGCGAGCCCTCCGTCTCGCGATAGGACGCGCCGCACGCCGCGCACCGTCCAGCGCCGTCGCGCAGCCGAAGCCGCACCCCGCACTGGCACACCCAGCCCACCTGCCGCGCCGGGATCCCCACCATCAAGGCATAGGCGGGAACCTCTCCCCTCACCACGGCGCCCGCCCCGATGAAGCTGTATTCGCCCAGGGTCGCTCCGCAGACGATGGTCGCATTGGCGCCGATCGAGGCGCCTCGCCGGACCAGTGTCTTCTGGTATTCCGATTTCCGGGAGACATGGCTCCGCGGATTGATCACGTTGGTGAAGACACAGCTCGGCCCGCAGAACACATCGTCCTCCAGCTCCACCCCCTCGTAGATGGAGACATTGTTCTGCACCTTGACGTTGTTGCCCAGCCGGGTGCCCGACATGACCACAACGTTCTGGCCCAAGTTGCAACGCTCGCCGATGACCGCGCCTCCCAGGATGTGGCAGAAATGCCAGATCTTGGTCCCGCGCCCGATCACCGCGCCATCGTCGATGTAGGAGGATTGGTGGACGAAGTAGTCAGACATGCGGTGAACGGTGAACGGTGAACGGTGAAAGGTGAAGGGGATGCGCAACGGATCGCGGGTTGGGCGGCGGCCCGTTCACCGTTGACCGTTCACCCTTCACGGCTGTTGAGATACTCCCCCCACCTCCCGATGATTTTTACCTCCGGCTGCAGCCGGACACCGTACCGGTCCGCCACCGTGCCCTGCACCCGCTCGATCAGACCCCGGACGTCGGCGGCGGTGGCGCCCTGGGCGTTCACGAAATAATTGGCGTGCATCGGAGAGACCTCCGCGCCGCCAACCCGGAGTCCCTTGAGTCCAGCGGCCTCGATCAACTGGCCGGCGGTGCGGGGCCCCCGCTCGCGCTTCCAGCTCGGACCGGCAGGATTCTTGAAGACGCTGCCACAGCAAGGCTGATTGAAGGGCGTCCCGGTCTGTCGCCATTCGAACATTTCGGCAATCTGCTCCTCGAGCCGCTCCTTTTCCTCTCGCCGGAGCCGCACCACCGCCTCCAGGACTACCCTCGCATCGAGGCCGCTCCACCGGTAGGTAAAGGGCACCTCCGCTCTGGAGAGCGTCGCCACACACCCGGTCTGATCCACCACTGTCAGGCGCTCGACCACCTCGGACCAATCTCCCCCGTGACATCCTGCGTTCATGTAGACCCCGCCGCCCACGCTTCCTGGCACACCCACGAAGATGTGCAAGCCGGCAAAGCCCGCGCCGGCGGTTCGTCTCGCGGCCAGCGGCGCGGGCAGGCCCGCGCCTACGGTCCAGCGATCCCCATCCCCGTCCGCATCTTGTCGAAGGTGATCGAGTCCCTTGCCGATCCGGATCACCAGGGCATCCAGTCCCTCATCCGGCAGCAGAATGTTGGAGCCCAGCCCCAGCGCGAACCAGGGAACACCACTCTCATGGGCAGCCCGCAGCGCCACGCCGACGTCTTCGGGCACCGCGGGGAGCACCACGGTGGCAGGGCCGCCAATGCGATAGGTGGAATAGCGAGCCAGAGGCTCAGCTTCCCGCACTTCCCCTCTGAGCCGATCACGCAACGCCTTGGCGAAGCCGGGGTCCCGAGCGCTCAGCCGGTCCATTCGGGGGACATCTCGCGCGCCAGCACGTGCCACTCCTGCAGCGAGCGCACCTCGCCGGCACGGCTTCGGAGGGCGATGATCGCGTCGCAGGCCGCCGAGGCCGCGGAGAGAGTGGTGGTATAGGGGACGCGATGCTGCAGGGCAGCCTGCCGGATGGCATAGTCGTCCTGCTGGGTAAGCTTACCCAGCGGGGTGTTGATCAGCAGCTGGATTCGGCCCGACAGGAGCAGGTCGATGGCGTTGGGACGTCCCTCGTGGACCTTGAGCACCCGCTCGGTGGGAATCCCGCGCGCGCGGAGATACCGGGCCGTGCCCTCGGTCCCGAATACCCGGAAGCCGAGGGCGTGAAATCGCCGGGCGATGGGGACCACATTGGCCTTGTCATGATCGTTGACCGTGACGAAGACCGCTCCCTCCAACGGGAGAGCGCCGTCCGCTGCGATCTGCGCCTTGGCGAAGGCCATTCCGAACGAGTCGGCGATGCCCATAACCTCCCCGGTGGAACGCATCTCCGGCCCGAGAATGAGATCCACCCCGTGCAGCTTGGTGAAGGGGAAGACTGCCTCCTTCACCGCCACATACGGCTGCAGCACGTCGTCGTGCAATCCCAGATCGTCGAGGGTCTGCCCAACCATGAGGCCCGCCGCCAGGCCCGCCAAGGGCACGCCGGTGGTCTTGGAGACGAAGGGCACCGTGCGGGAGCCGCGGGGATTCACCTCCAACACGTAGACCACGCCGTTCTTGATGGCGAATTGCACGTTGAGCAGTCCCACCACGCCCAGGCGTTCGGCAAAGGCGCGAGTGTGCCGCCGCATCTCCTCGACCTGTGCCTCCGTGATGAGATACGGCGGCAGCACGCAGGCCGAGTCTCCGGAGTGAATGCCGGCGTCTTCGATGTGCTGCATCACCCCACCAATGACGCAGCGGGTGCCGTCAGCAATCGCGTCTACGTCGGCCTCGAAGGCGTCCTCCAGGAAGCTGTCGATCAGGACCGGATGCTCCGGCGCCACCCGCGCGGCCCGGCCGAAATAGGCCCGCAACGACGCATCATCGTACACGATCTCCATGGCCCTGCCGCCGAGCACATAGGACGGCCGCACCAGTACGGGATACCCGACCCTGGCGGCGACCCCGAGCGCCTCGTCCACCGAGTAGGCAATCCCGCTCGCCGGCTGCGCCACCCCCAGTTCCCGGGTCAGGCGCTCGAAGCGGCCGCGGTCTTCCGCGATGTCGATGGCCTCGGGGGAGGTACCCAGAATGGGCACGCCTTCCGCCTCCAGCGCGCGAGCCAGGCGGAGCGGCGTCTGGCCTCCGAGCTGGACCACGATCCCGATGGGGCGTTCCACCGCCACGATCTCGAGCACGTCTTCCAGGGTGAGCGGCTCGAAGTAGAGCACGTTGGAGATATCGAAATCGGTCGAGACGGTCTCCGGATTCGAATTGACCATGACGGTTCGGTAGCCCATCTCGCGAAAGGCGAGAGCGGCGCGAACGCAGCAGTAGTCGAACTCCACTCCCTGGCCGATGCGGTTGGGGCCGCTTCCCAGGATGACGACGGTCCGGTCTCCGGACGCCTTGGCTTCGTTCTCCTCGTCATAGGAGGAGTACAGGTAGGGCGTGGCAGAGGGAAACTCGCCGGCGCAGGTGTCGACCATCTTGTAGGCAGGACGGATGCCGAGGCGGTGCCGTTCCTGCCGAATCGCCGCCTCACGGGTCCCGCGCAGATCCGCCAGCTGCCGATCGGAGAATCCCATCCGCTTCATGCGCCGCAGCAGCGCGGGACCTTCGTCGCCCGGGGCGCGCGGCTCAGCGACCCAGGCCCGCTCCGCCTCCACCAGCTCCGACAGTTGATGGAGAAACCAGGGATCGATCCCGGAGCGCTCCGCGATGCTCGCCACCGAGGCGCCCAGCAGGAGTGCCCGCTTGATCTGACAGACCCGTTCGGGCGTGGGCGTGCGAAGAGCGGTGAGCACGGACTCCAGGCTCTCGTCGCTCAACCGGTCGTCGGACGGTGTCGGGCCCACGACCCACCCGGCACGATCGGCTTCCAGTCCCCGAAGTCCCTTCTGGAAAGCTTCTTTGAAGGTGCGGCCGATAGCCATCACCTCTCCGACCGATTTCATCTGGGTCGTGAGCGTGGGGTCGGCCGCAGGAAACTTCTCGAATGCGAAGCGGGGAATCTTGACGACGACGTAGTCCAGAACCGGCTCAAAGGAGGCGGGGGTGGTCCGGGTGATGTCGTTGGGCAGCTCGTCCAACCGATATCCCACTGCCAACTTGGTCCCGATCCGGGCAATGGGAAACCCGGTGGCCTTGGAGGCGAGCGCCGAGGAGCGGGACACCCGCGGGTTCATCTCGATGACCAGCTGTTCTCCGGTCGCGGGGTCCACCGCGAACTGGATGTTGCATCCGCCGGCCGCCACCCCGATCTCCCGGATGATCCGAATAGCCCCGTCGCGCATCACCTGGTACTCCCGGTCGGTGAGCGTCATGGCCGGCGCCACCGTGATGGAATCCCCGGTGTGCACGCCCATCGGATCCAGGTTCTCGATGGAGCAGACGATGACCACATTGTCCGCCCCATCGCGCATCACCTCGAGCTCGAATTCCTTCCATCCGATGATACTGCGCTCCACCAGCACCGAGCCGACTGGCGATAGCTCGAGCCCACGGCGGATCAGAGTTTCGAACTCCGCCAGGTTGTAGGCGATGCCGCCACCGCTGCCACCCAGAGTGAAGGAGGGTCGGAGAATGGCGGGGTACCCGATCTCCTCCACCGCCTGATACGCCTCATCCAGCGTCTTCACCGTATGGCCCTGGGGAGTGGCCAACCCGATCCGGCGCATCGCCTGGGAGAATTCCTGCCGGTCCTCGGCCAGGCGGATGGCCCGCTCGTTTGCCCCGATCAGCTCGACGCCAAATCGGTCGAGTATCCCATCCCGCTGGAGCGCCATGGCGACATTGAGCGCGGTCTGCCCGCCCATCGTCGGCAGCAATGCCTCGGGGCGCTCCCGCTCGATGACTCTGGCCACCCACTCCGCGGTCACCGGCTCGATATAGGTGCGATCGGCCAGCTCCGGATCGGTCATGATCGTCGCGGGATTCGAGTTCACCAGGACGACCCGGTATTCCTCTTCTTTCAGCGCGCGTACCGCCTGGGTTCCCGAATAGTCGAACTCGGCGCCTTGACCGATCACGATCGGGCCCGACCCGATGAGCAGGATGGTCTTGAGGTCAGTGCGTTTGGGCATCCACCAGTCCCCGCAGCATCTGTTCCAGCGAGATGGTCGGCGCCCATCCGGTGGCGCGCCGGAGTTTAGTCGAGTCTCCCACCAGATGGGCAATGTCTGCCGGACGATAGAGCGAAGGATCGCTCTTCGGTTCGGCCGAGACTCCCATCATCGCGGCCAACTGCTGAAACACCTGGGACAGGGCGAGGCCTTCACCGCGAGCGACGTTGTACGCCTCACCCGGGGTGCCCCTGGCCAGGAGCAGGAGATAGGCCGCGACCACGTCGCGAACGTCAAGGAAGTCCCTCACCGGAGTGAGATTCCCACTGGGGACCGTCCGGTCCCCCGATGCCTTAGCGGCCCGTAGCCGCTCGACCAAGGCCGGGATGACATACCGGCTGGTCTGCCCCGGACCCGTGTGGGGAAACGCGCGGGCAATCACGGCCCGAACACCCGCTCGGCGCCAGGCTTCCAGCACAGCCACTTCGGCGCCGACTTTGCTCGCAGCATAGGGTGACTGGGGAAGCAACGCATCAGTCTCCAATCTGGCAACGCCACCGCCGGCGCCGTAGACCTCCGCGGTGGAGGCCAGCAACAGCACGGGATCGGCCCGGCCACCCTCCCGAAGCGTTGCCACTGCCGCGGCCAGCCGGGCGGTTCCGGCCGCGTTGACCGTCCACGCGGTCCCGGGGGCGTGCTGGGCCTCTCGCACGGAGGCGATCGCCGCCAGATGCACGACGCCGTCGGGAGCGTGCTCCAGTGCGTACTGGATCGACCGGTCGTCGGTGATCTCCAGTCGGATCGAGTGAAGCCGCGAACTCGGCGCCCCCTGCCAGCCGACCGGATTCGCCGACTGACATCCTGCCACGACCTCGTGCCCTTCCTGCACCAGCTCCCGCACCAGGTGTCGCCCGACGAAGCCATCGGCGCCGGTGACGAGCACCTTCATCGCGGGGTGCTCAGCCGCTCGAGATCGGCGTCCACCATCATGGCGATCAGCTCCTTGAAGCTGACCTTCGGGCCCCACCCCAGCTCGCGCCTGGCCTTGGCCGGGTCGGCGAGGAGAAGATCAACTTCTGCCGGCCGGTGGAACCTCGCGTCGTTGACCACATGGCTCTGCCACTCCAGGCCGACATGAGCAAAGGCGGCTTCCACCAGCTCCCGAACGCTGTGGGTCTCTCCGCTGCCTACCACGTAATCCCGCGGGCTGGGCTGCTGCAACATCCGCCACATCGCGTCGACGTAGTCGCCCGCAAATCCCCAGTCTCGCCGGGCGTCGAGGTTACCCAGCCGGAGCTCCCGAGCCAATCCCAGTTTGATGCGTGCGACCCCATCGGTCACCTTGCGCGTGACGAACTCGATTCCCCGGCGGGGCGATTCGTGGTTGAAGAGGATGCCGCTGACCGCGTAGATCCCGTATGACTCGCGGTAGTTGACCGTGATCCAGTGGCCGTAGACCTTGGCCACCCCGTAGGGCGACCGGGGATAGAACGGAGTGGTCTCCCGCTGGGGAGTCTGGGTCGCTTTGCCGAACATCTCGGAGGAGCTGGCCTGGTAGAATTTCGCCGAGGGATGAACCAGCCGGATCGCCTCCAGAATCCGGGTCACCCCCAGCGCCGTGAATTCCCCGGTGAGCACCGGCTGGCTCCAGGATGTGGGGACGTAGGACTGAGCCGCGAGGTTGTAAACCTCATCCGGGCGGGTTTCCTGCAGCACCACGGTGAGCGAGTGCTGGTCGAGCAGGTCGGCCGCCGCGATCTCGATGCGATCCAGCAGGTGCTCGATGCGCTCGTAGCTGTGGTGACTGGTCCGGCGTACGACGCCCACCACCTCGTATCCCTTGGAGAGCAGGAGCTCGGCCAGATACGAGCCGTCCTGGCCCGTCACACCGGTGATGAGCGCCTTAGGCATGTGAGTGTAGCGCTGGAGGTTGTGTCATCCGGTCCGGCCCGTTAGCTTTGCGAGTTTGCGGTATCCAGCGACGACTTAACAGGGGTGGAACCTATGGCACGGGTGTGTTCCGTGTGCGCCAAGGGGCCGGTCACCGGCAACAATGTGAGCCACGCCAACAACCGGACCAAGCGCCGGTGGTATCCGAACCTGCAGACGGTCCGGGTCCTCGTGGATGGATCTCCGAGGCGAGTGCGGGTGTGCACTCAGTGCCTGAAGAGTAACAGGATCAAGAAGGCCAGCTGAGCGCCGATCACGAGCGTGAAAAAGGGGACCTGAGGGTCCCCTTTTTCGTTTTCGACGAGCGGTGCCGGCCTCATTCAGCCAGCAGCTCGATCCGCGCGATGTCCGCGCCGTCGCCATTACGGTGTCCCAACTTGAGAATCCGGGTGTACCCGCCTGGCCGGGAAGCAAAGCGGGGTCCGATCTCGGCAAAGAGCCGGGAGAGCGTCTCCCGATTCTTGATCCGGCGCTCGACCAGACGCCGCGCGTGCAGGTCGCCCCGCCGAGCCAGGGTGATCAGCTTCTCGGCAAAGGGCCGGAGCTCCTTGGCCTTGGCCTCGGTGGTGATGACCCGGCCGTGCTCGAACAGGCTGGTGGCCATGTTGTTGAGCAGGGCCCGGCGATGGCTCGAGGTGCGGGAGAGCTGGCGTCCCTTGGCACGGTGGCGCATCAGGCCGCGTCCCCGCCGGTGGAAGGCTGCGCGATGGGCGGCACGCCCGGTCGGATGACCCGCAGCTCGCCATCGGTCTCCTCGAACGACATTCCGAAATTGAGACCCTCGCGCTGCAGCAGCTCGGCGATCTCGCTCAGCGCCTTTTCGCCCACGTTCTTCACCTTGAGCAAGTCGTCCTCGGAGAACTCCACCAGGTCCTTGAGGGTTCTGATGTTGGAGTTCTTCAGGGAATTGAGCGACCGCACCGAGAGACCAAAGTCGTCGATCGGCCGGCCGAGGCGCTGCCGCAGATTAGCGCCGCCGCCGGCACCGACCGCGAGCCCGGCGTCGCGCATCGTGGGAACCTTGCCGAAATCCACGAAGTACTGGAAGTGGACCTGCGCCAGCGCGGCGGCGTACGCAATGGCGTCTTCCGGCGTGATGGTGCCGTTGGTTTCGACCGAGACCGTGAGGCGGTCGTAGTCGGTCCGCTGACCCACGCGGGTTTCGGCCACCGTGAAGTTCGCCCGGCGGACGGGATTGTAGATCGCGTCGACCCGCACCAGATCCACCGGCAGCGAGCGGTCGGCCGGATGCATCTCGGCCTCGACGTAGCCCCGTCCCTTGTTGGCGTAGAGCTCCATGCTGACGTCGCGATCGTCCTGCAGCGTAAAGAGCAGATGGTCGGGATTCTTGATGGTCACCGATCCGTGTTCCTGAATGTCGCGCGCGTACACCGGGCCCGCGCCCTCGCGGCGGATATGCAGGACCGCATCGTCCACGTCGTCGGCCAGCACCAGAGTGAGCGCTTTGAGCCGCTGCACGATCTGGTGGACATCTTCCAGCACCCCCTGGACGGTCTGATGTTCGTGGACGACGCCGTCGAGCCGGAATCCCCATACAGCGCTGCCGCGCAGTGACGAGAGGAGCAGCCGGCGAAGCGAATTACCGAGGGTGTAGCCGAAGCCCCGCTCCAGAGGCTGAAGCCGGAACTCTGCCGCATTGGGGTTGTCGTCCCGCTTGGTCATCTCGACCAGATGGGGACGAACCAGCCCGCTCAGATCAATGGTCATGGTCACTTCGAGTAGAGCTCGACGATGAGCTGTTCTTGGGCGTTGATCGGAATGGCCTCGCGTGTGGGCCGCTCGGTTACCCGACCGGCGGCCTTTTCCGTGTCGACCGAGATCCACGAAAGCGGCTGACCGCGTGCCGCACTCTCCTGGGCCATCTTGACCGGCACGATCTCCCGGCTCGAAGGCGCCACCCGGACTTCCTCGCCCGGCACGACGCGGTAGGCCGGCACGTCGACCCGCCGGCCATTGACTTCGATGTGGCCGTGGGAGATGAGCTGCCGGGCGGCCTTGCGGCTGGAGGCGAAGCCCATCCGGTACACGATGTTGTCCAACCGGCTCTCCAGGGCGACCAGAAGGTTGGTGCCTTTCACGCCGGGCTCGCGGGTCACGTCCTCGAAGGTGTTGCGGAACTGCCGCTCAGAGAGACCGTACATCCGCTTGACCTTCTGCTTTTCGCGGAGCTGCTTGGCGTATTCTGACGCCTTGCGCTGCCGCCCCCCGCTCTGGCCGTGCTGGCCGGCAGGATAGGCGCGCCGCTCGACCGGGCACTTCTCAGTCAGACACTTGGTGCCCTTGAGGAACAGCTTGGTGGTCTCGCGGCGGCAGAGCCGGCAACTCGGTCCAACGTATCTCGACATGGCTCAGACCCGCCGCTTCTTCGGGGGACGGCACCCGTTGTGAGGAATGGGCGTGACATCGCGGATCGAGACCACCCGCAGGCCGACCGAGGCCAGCGCCTGGATGGCCGACTCGCGTCCGCTGCCGGGACCCTGGACCCGGACGTGCACCCGACGAAGTCCCAGGTTCATGGCCTCGCGACCGCAGTTCTCCGCGGCAACGGTCGCCGCGAACGGGGTGGACTTCTTGGACCCCTTGAAGCCCGCCTTGCCGGCGGAGCCCCACGCGAGAGCATTCCCGCGCAGGTCGGTGATCGTGATCAAGAGATTGTTGAAGGTCGCGGAGATGTGGGCGATGCCTTCCGACTCGACGACCTTCTTGGCGCGCTTGGCGCCGGCCGCCTTGGCTGGTGCGGGAGTGGGAGCCGTCATCTTACTTCTTGGTCACTTTCTTCTTGCCCGCGATGGCGCGACGCGGTCCCTTCTTGGTTCGGGCGTTGGTGTGGGTGCGCTGGCCCCGGACCGGCAGGCCGCGCCGGTGCCGGATCCCGCGGTAGCTGCCGATGTCCATCAGTCGCTTGATATTCATGGCGACTTCGGTGCGGAGGGCGCCTTCGACCTTGACCGAGCGCTCGATCATCTGGCGGAGGCGGGCCACTTCGGCGTCCGACAGATCGCGCACCCGGGTGTCCGGACTGACGCCGGTTTCACCCAGAATGCGGCTGCTGGTCGGACGTCCGATGCCGAAGATGTAGGTCAGCGCCACCTCAACGCGCTTTTCGCGCGGCAGGTCGACGCCCGCGATACGGGCCATGATCAGCCTTGCCGTTGCTTGTGTTTTGGATTGCGCTTGCAGATGATGCGGGTCACGCCCTGTCGCTTGACGACCTTGCAGTGCTCGCAAATCGGCTTGACGCTCGAACGAACCTTCACACGACTCTCCAGGCCTGTTTAAGGGCTAGCTCAGCAATATAACGGATAGCTGCGAAGTCATGCAAGGAGGAGAGGTTACCGCGGAAAAGTGCTACTAGCCGCCCACCACCCGAAGCTCTACCAATACCCACCCCGTGCGTGCCTCTCGATAGCCCAGGAGCAGGCTCTGGGTCCGCACCTGCTGGGTTCCAGCCACCCGGTAGCGTCGTTGCAGCTCCACGTACCCCCGACCGGATTCCACCTCGCGAGCGGCGCGGACCACCGTCTCAACCTCCTGCGCTGAGGAGAGAAAATCCCGGAGCAGCGCCCCGGCTTGCTCCCGGTCCAGTGCGGCCGACGGGTCCGCGCCGGGGAGCTGGACCAGCAGACGAGGGCTCCCCGCCACCAGGGCGGCTACATCATGGACGGCCCAGGCCCGGCGCGCTTGTTCAGCGGCCTCAGGCAGGCCGCGACTCTGGGCCAGCACTGGAAGGCCACCCAGGACGAGCAGGATCACCATCAGGAGTGCACGCACCGGGCCTCCTCGACCAGCTCTTGAAACGCCGCGGCGGGATCCGACGCCTGTAGCACCGGCCGCCCGACCACTAGATGGGTCGCTCCGGAGGCTGCGGCATCCTTGGCCGTGGCCACCCGAACCTGATCAGCCGCGGCGTCGGAGAGCCGCCGAATGCCGGGAACGACGATGAGGGGCTCAGCGCCAATCGTGCGGCGAATGGAGGACACCTCATGCGTAGAGCATACCACGCCCCGGAGGCCGGACTGAATCGCCGCCAAGGCCAATCGTGACGCCTCCTGGGTCAAGTCGACCTGGGGGCGGCCCAGAACGCGGCCAAACGAAGCAGCGTCGTGCGAGGTCAGAACCGTCACACCCAGGAGAGTCAGCTCCGGACCGGCGGCAGCGGCGGCATGCTCCATCATGTCCGCCCCTCCGAGCGTGTGGACCGTCGCCATGCCGACCCCCAACTCTCGAGCCGCCATGACGGCTTCGGCTACCGTGTTGGGAATGTCATGCCACTTGAGATCGAGAAACACTCGCAAGCCTCGTCCTACCAGAGTTTGCACGAACCCCGCGCCCTCACGCGTCATGAGGACCGGCCCGACCTTGACCCACCGCGCCAGAGGGAGCCGGTCGAGTAGCCGAAGAGCGTCCGAGCCGTGGGACAGATCCAGGGCCACGATGACCTCAGCCAAGGTCACTCTCCAGGTCCCCGACGATCCGCTCGGGAAGTCGCGGATCCGCCAGGGCGGCGGTCCCGATGCCGACCAGCGCCGCGCCGGCCCTCAGGTATTGCCTTGCATCGGCAGCCGATCGGACTCCACCCATGCCGATCACGGGCATCCCCCCGGTGCGCTCGACCACCCGGGCGACAGCCAGGATCCCGACAGGAAGCAACACCGGACCGCTGACCCCTCCGTTTCCCGCGCCGAGCCGGGTTCCTCCCTCGGATGCAAAGAGGAGGCCGGGCAGCGTATTCACCACCGTGATCCCATCCGCACCCGCGTCGCGCGCAAGCAGCGCCATGCGGCCGATGTCGGGCAGTACCGGCGAGAGCTTGGCCACCAGGGGGCGCCGGGTGCGCCTCCGGCAGAGGGACACGATGCGCTCGACGCACCCCGGATCGGCGCCGAATTCGATTCCGCCCGCACTGGTATTGGGACAAGAAAGATTGAGCTCGAACCCCCCGAGGCCGGCAACGCCATCCAACCCGCTCACCACGTCGGCGTACTCATCCACAGTCGAACCGACCACGTTGACCAGTATCTGAGCCCGTGACACGTGGGTCGCCAGCCACGGCAGGTACTCGCCACGGACCCGTTCGAGTCCAGGGTTTGCGAGTCCCACAGAGTTCAGCATGCCGCCGTGAAACTCGGCGACACGGGGCGGCGGATTGCCCGCGCGCGGCTCCCGAGAGACCGCCTTGGTAACCAATCCTCCCAGACGCTCCAAGTCTACGATGCCGTGGAGCTCCCGGCCGAATCCCGCGGTGCCGGCGGCGAGGAGAATGGGATTTTGAAAGGCGAGGCCGAAGACCGTCCGCGAGAGATCGGAGCCGACCGCGCTCACGGCTCGACCCGGCGACGAGCACCGGGGGTGTCGTTCGGCTCCTGAGGCCTGCGGCGGCCGCCAGGCCGGACGGGTTTCTCACCCGGGACTGCACCGGCGCCCGGCCCGACCCGCACCGGCTCGGCTGCGGCAAAGGCGCGCAGCGAGTCCTCCAACTGGCGGAAGGCCGTTGCGTCTTCGCCCCTCACGAACGCCAGGTAGGGGCTGTCGGAGTAGCGCTCGGAGAGAAGTGCTCGGGCGGTATCCGCCCAGGTTGAATCCAGCTGTTGTCCTGCCAGGAGAGCCTTCGGAGCATAGGGCGACTGCGGCCACCCCTCGGCGATCCGGCGAAACAGTCCCGCGGCCAGAAGCCGCGCTCCCAGCGAGTCCCGAGCGGTCTCGGCGGTCAGGAACAGGCGGAGATCGCCTTCCGGGGAGCCCGCCTGAATGCTGTCCGACTCTGCCCTGACTCGTCCGACCAGGAAGTGCAGTTGCTTCGCCTCGGACGCGAGGCCACCCTCTGACCGATTCATGCGCCGCAAGGCGCTCTCAACCGAAACCAGCTCCGCCGGCTGCCGCACCTGTGCGAGCGCCAGACGGACCAGGTGCAGCTCGGCCCGTTGTCCGCTCTCGGTTCCCGCACCGATTCGGGTGGCTTCGACCAGGCGTTGGTGCGCCCTGGCCGAGTCGAGGTCAGCCAGGCGAGCGCCGTCCTCATAGAGCCGGCGGGCCAGCGTGGCCGGAGAAGTCTTGGGCTGATCGCGCAGTCGATCCACCAGCTGGGAGGCGGAGACCGGGTCGGTGCGCCCCAACGCGACCAACACCGAGTCCCACAGGATGGTGCTGTCGTTCCCCGCCAGCACTGAATCGGCGAGGGCCAGCGTCTGCTCTGGCTTCGCTGCGGCGGCCAACGCCAGCAACCGCTCCTGTTGCACCCGGCTGCCGTCCAAACCGGCGAGAGACTCCAATGACTCCTCATGTCTCCCGATGAGCCGCAGTGCCCGAGCTCGCTGGAACCGAGCTTCCTTCTGCCGCCGGGGGTTCTTGCTGACCTGGGCGCGCGCCAGCGCGGCCTCCGCCGCACTCGGGTCACCCATCTCGAGCTCGCAGCGACCGAGCGCCAGGGCAGCTTCCTCAACAAGATCCGAGTGCTGGTCAAGGAGCGAGCTGCGGCCCAATGGACCAATGGCATTGGGACACTGCCCCAGGCGGGCGAGGGCGACACCCCGAAGTACCATGGCTTGGTTGACGTACTTGCTGCGGGGATGGCGCACGACCACCGATTCGGCTCGAGTGGCCACCTGACCCCAGAGATTGTTCGCCTCGAAGGTGCGGCCGTCACGTTCCGCCCGCTGGGCCGACCGGGCCAAGCGGTTGGCGTTGTACATGCCGTTGTAGTACACGCACCCGCTCAGGCAGCCGATCGCGAGGAGCGCCGGCCACAGCGCGCGGTGCTTCACCGCCCGGCCCCCGAATCCCCGGCTGCTCCGGTTTTGCGCTCGTACTCAAGCAGGTACTGCACAACGGCGTCGGCTAGGGCCGACGCCATCGACTGTTGACTGGACCGATTGGTAAGAAATCGCCCATCATCCGGGTTAGTGCTGTAGCCCATCTCGACCAGAATGGCAGGCCGCCTTGCCGTGGTGAGGACCATGAAGCCGGCCTGCTTCACCCCTCTGCTCTCGCCCGTGTGGATGCGACCGAGGCTGCGCTGCACCAGTTCCGCGGCCCGGGCCGACTCGCGCAGGTGCTCGTTCAGCTGCAGGTCCTTGAGGATGAAGTCCAGGCCGCCCGCGGTCCCGGCATCGCCCTGGTCCGGCTCGAACCGCACGGCGTCGTTCTCCATCTTGGCCACTCTCGCCGCATCCTCGGTCCGCGCCTCGGCCAGGAAATAGGTCTCGAACCCTCGAACGTCGGTGTATCCCGGCCGTCGCGCCAGGGAGTTGACGTGCAGGCTCACGAACAGGTCGCAGGCCTGGGTGCAATAGCTTCCGCGGTCTCCCAGGGCAATCAGGGTATCCCTGGTGCGGGTCATACGCACCGTTACGCCCCGCTGGCGGAGCTCGCCCCGCAGGAGCAGACCTACCGCCAGCGTCACGTCCTTCTCTCGCATCCCGCGAGGGAAGAACACACCGGGATTTCCCGGATCGATCCCACCGTGGCCCGGATCGATCGTGACGCTGTGACCCGGCCGGAGACCGTTGGGCAGCCGACCGGGTTCAGGGGTCCGGGTGGACGAGGCCGCCGCCGCACCGATGATCTCCAGGCGGCCGTGCCCGTCATAGCGATAGCGCTCGCTCAGGTAGTAGGGCAGGATCTCGGCGACGAACTGAAAGGGAAGATACAGGGTGTCCCGGCGCAGGGATGCCGGCGCCGCCATAGGTTCGAGCTGGTTGCTGAAGATGTAGAGCGGCGCGCCAACCAGGAACCTGAATGGCTGACGGGCAATCACTACTTCAGCCCAGCCTTCGCTCACTCGCACCGAGCCGTTGAGGGCCGTCAGGAGCAGCGGAGCCGAGATGATGGGGGCGCCGCCGGCGTCGGCCAGCACGGGGAGCCGAGCCTCGCGGCCGCCGCCCGCGATGACGACCTCGCCCGGCGCGTGGGTCGTGAGGAGGGCGCACAGCAGGATCGGGGCGATCACCTTCGCCCTCGCAGGGACACCGCTCTAGCGGTTTCCCGTTCCGCCACCCTGCGCTTCAAATCCTCACGCTTGTCGTGCTGTTTCTTGCCCCGGCCGAGGGCCAATATGACCTTGGCCTTGCCATTCTTGAAGTAGAGCTCCAGTGGGATCAGGGTGAGCCCCTGCTGCTCGACGGCTCCGATCAGCTTCTCGATTTCGCGACGGTGCATCAGGAGCTTGCGGGAGCGGACCGGGTCGTGGTTGTAGCGGTTGCCCTGTTCGTACGGGGTGATGTTCATCCCCTCGAGGAAGACCTCGCCGTTTCGGACACGAGCGTAGGCCTCTTTTATGGACGCTTTGCCGCCCCGGAGCGACTTGACCTCGGTTCCGGTAAGCACGATTCCCGACTCCCAGGTGTCCAGGATGTGGTAGTCGTGGGTCGCCTTAGGATTGCGGGCGACCGACTGTTTTCGCTCGGTGGATGGGGCGGAATCGTGAGGCACGTGGTCTTTCCTAAGCAAAGGATAGGCCACGACTTCCGGTGGGTCAACGGGCCGGGTTGACCCGACCCTGCGACACCACTACCTTAGCCCGCTTCGCCGAAGTGGTGGAACTGGTAGACGCGCTGCGTTCAGGGCGCAGTGGGCGCAAGCCCGTGCGGGTTCGAGTCCCGCCTTCGGCATAACGGTAGGGCGAAAAGGCGGTAAGGGCGGAAAAGGCGGTAAGGCCGAGATCGAAGCCTTGCCGCCTTTTCCGTCTTTACCGTCCTTGCCGGCTCAGTATCTGGCCATCCCCGGCTCGATTTTCTCCGCCCAGGCATCGATCCCTCCCGCAAGGCTGCGAACCTTCCCGAAGCCCGCTCCCTTCAGAATCTCCAGGGCCTTCATCGAGCGGGACCCGTGATGGCATTGCGTGACGATCTCCGCATGGCCATCGAGCTCGCCCAACCGGTCGGGCAGCTGACCCAGCGGAATCAGATGGGCACCCTCGATGTGAGCGATCTCCCACTCATGAGGCTCGCGAACATCGATCAAGACCAGATCGTCCCCCTTCTGCTCCCGCTCCTGTCTCAGCTCTTCGGCGGTGATCTCCAATCCCGAATAGTCGGGCTCAGCACCGATGCCGCAAAACGCCTCGTAGTCGATCAGCTCGTGGATCGTCGGGTTCGTGCCGCAGATGGGGCAGTCCGGATCCTTCCGGAGCTTGAGCTCGCGGAAGCGCAGCTTGAGCGCATCGAACAGCACCAGCCGTCCGATGAGCAGGTCGCCAGCGCCGATGATCCATTTGATGGTCTCGAGCGCCTGAATGCTCCCGATGATCCCGGGCAGCACCCCCAGCACTCCACCTTCGGCGCAGCTCGGCACCAGTCCCGGAGGTGGTGGCTCCGCATAGAGACAGCGATAGCAGGGGCCCTCCTTGGCATAGAAGAGCGACGCCTGCCCCTCGAAGCGGAAGATGCTCCCGTACACATTGGGCTTGTCCAGCAGCACGCAGGCATCGTTCACCAGGTAGCGGGTGGGAAAGTTGTCGGTCCCGTCCACGACGATGTCGTACTGCCGAATGATGTCGAGGGCGTTCTCCGAGGTCAGCCGCGCCTCGTGCGTTTCCACCTTGACGTTGGGGTTGAGATCGATAAGCCGGCTCTTGGCCGACTCCAGCTTGGGAGTGCCCAG
The DNA here is from genome assembly GCA_036556025.1 of Gemmatimonadales bacterium. Taxonomy (GTDB): domain Bacteria; phylum Gemmatimonadota; class Gemmatimonadetes; order Gemmatimonadales; family GWC2-71-9; genus CAVVWJ01. The sequence continues at coordinate 28,576 of DATBKD010000048.1, forward strand.
CGTGCCGGTGCCGTGGACGATCTGACGTTGCAGGTTGGTAAGGTCTACCACATCGAAGTCGACGATGCCGATGGTGCCCACGCCGGCCGCGGCAAGATAGAGCGAAAGCGGTGAGCCCAAGCCACCGGCCCCAATGGTGAGCACCCGGGCCGCCTTGAGCTTCCGCTGGCCTTCCACGCCGACCTCGGGAAGCAGCAGATGGCGGGAATAGCGGAGCACTTCCGCGTGAGACAGCTTGGGCAACGCCGTCTCCACCGCCGGACTTCCACCTGCAATGCTGGGGACAATGGTCAGCACATCGCCCTCGTGCACCTGGGTCTGGGTGGACTGGAGCTGCCGAATATCGGTGTCGTTGAGGTACAGGTTGACGAAGTTGCGCAGCCGTCCGTCGTCCTGCACCAGGTGGCGCTTCAGGCCGGTGTGCGTGCGGAGCAGCCCATCCAGCACTTCGCCAACCGTGCGGCCGGACAACTCGACGGCGTCGCTTCCACCGGTGAAGCTCCGCAGCGGAGTGGGAATCGAAACGGTCACCGACATATCATACCTCGCTGAGTACTTCGAGTGACTCCGAATGCATGCTCCGACCAGCGTCATCCAGTACCCAGCTGGCGACGTCGGCCGCTCGCCCTCGATCGACCCGCAGTATCACGTAACTGTACCAGGGCCAGGCATGTTCCGCATCGAATGCCGAAGGGACGGCCGGATGATCGGGGTGAGAATGGTAGTACCCCAGGATCTCGAGCCCCTCTGCTCGCAGTGCACTCTCCACCCGCCGGTGATCGTCAGGCGAGATGAGATAGCGATGGGGATCGTCGGTGCGCCGGTTGAGGGCCGGCGTGGCGCTCACCACTTCCTTCGCGCCTGCCCCGTCGAGCCGCCCACCCAGCACCCCACAACACTCGGCCGGGTAGGCCCGCTCTCCCTCTCGCCGGATCTCTTCGACGATACTGCCGGGCAGCCTGAGGCTCATGGCTCGATCCACCGGTGAGGCTCGCTCAAGTACCTCGAGCCGGTATCGCATCCTATCACCACGATGTGAGCGTCGGGCTGGCGATCCAGGATGTCCAGGGCCGCTGCGACTGCCGCGCCGGCGGACCACCCGACCAGATACCCCGACTCCCGCGCGAGCCGGCGCGCGGTACGATCCGCGGTTTCGGTGGGAATCTCCGCCACGAAATCGGGCACTGCCGGGTTGTACAGTGCGGGGAGGTGATCGGTCGTCGCCAAATGCTTGAGCCCTTCGAGTCCGTGGAACGGCGAATCAGGTTGCACGCCCACGAGGGTGATCTCCGGATTGCGCTCTTTCAAGTACCCGCCGGTGCCCATCATGGTTCCCGTGGTTCCCATCGCGGCCACGAAGTGGGTCAGCTTGCCGCCGGTCTGGGTCCAAATCTCGGGGCCGGTGGTCTCACGATGGGCTTGTGGGTTGGCCGGATTGGAGTACTGATCGGCGTAGAAGTAGCGCTCCGGATCCGCCCTGGCGAGCTCCTGGGCCCGGCGGGCGGCGCCCTCGGTCCCATCCAGCCGATCGGTCTGGATGACTTCAGCGCCGTAGATCTCGAGCAGTGCGCGCCGCTCCGGGCTGGCGTTCCCAGGAAGGCAAATGGTCACCCCGACGCCCGCGGCGGCGCCCAGCATGGCGTAGGCAATCCCGGTATTGCCGCTGGAGGCGTCGAGAAGCCGTTTGCCCGGAAGCTCTCCCCGGTGCAGCGCGTCGCGCAGGATGGCGCGTGCTGCCCGGTCCTTGACGCTGCCACCGGGGTTGAGCCACTCGCCTTTGAGCCAGAGCCGCCCTCGCCGGCTTTCCGCCATATCCAGCGGGAAGAGCGGCGTGTTCCCTACCGCCTCCCAGAGTGCCGGCTCCCGGACTGTCCATAGCCGTCGTACTGCCGTCATGTTCCGTCCCCTAAAGAAAAAAACCCGACCGGTCGGTCGGGTCGTGAGCGGGGATTGCCGCCGCTAACTCGCCGAGGAGATTCCGACCAGCTCCTGCACGTGGAGCTCCTCCTTCATCAGGTCGGCCAGAGAGATGCTCGCCAACAGCTCGTTCACCCGTTGCTGTAGCGCATGCCACACTGGCCGAATACTACAGACCGCCTCGGGGCTACATCGCTCGGCATCGACCGGGTGGGTCTCGCAGTTGATCTCAAAGGTCTGGTGCTCCGAGGCCGTCATCACGTCTCGCACCGAGATCAGCGAGGGCTCCTTGGCGAGATAGTAACCGCCCTTGGCGCCGCGGACGCTTTCGACCAGTCCGGCGCGCCGAAGCCGAAGCAGGATCTGCTCGACATAGTCAGCCGGAAGGCGCTCGCTGTCCGCCAGCTCGCGGGCCGCGACCGGGCCAGAGCCGGTGCGCCCCCGCTTGGCGAGGTGAAGCGAGATGATCAGGCTGTACTCGGTCCAGGTGGTGACCCGCATGAGGGGGAAATATCTACCGCTTCTCCGCCGACGTCCAGCGGGCAACCTCCTCGGGGGTCATGTTTCCGTAGGGTCGAATGCGGGCATCCCGAAAGTTGCCGCCCAGCACGTCGCCCAGGTACTGGGACCAGGAGAGCAGCGTGCCGTAGCAGACGGGGTCTTCCGCATCGGGGCCGGCGATCTCCGCCGAGAGCCGCTTGAGCAGGTCTTCCATGACCCAGCTCGGCACTTTGGATCGGGCAGACGGGAAGATGAAGCCGAACAGGACCAGATGACTGAGCAGGATCCGCCAGTAAGGGCCGAAGCGATGGAGGAGACGCTCCCAGTCCAGCTTGTCGCCGTAGGTGAGCAGAATGTGGGCGATATCGGCGCCGTCGAAGCGCTCCCGTTCCATAACGAACGACTTGGACCAGATCGTCTCCTCGGCAGGCGCGATCCGCACCTCGAGTCCCAGCACCTCACGGACCCGGGCGTGCGCAAACCAGTCATCGTCAACCCGGGCAATGCCATTCCCGGAGTTGAAAATCACGTCCACGAAGGCTTCCTTCGACCGGATCTTGGCCAGCCAGTGGGTGTAGACCAGATCGGCTTCGTAACCAGCCTCGGCGCACGCCTCCAGGAGACGCTGCAGGTCCCCCGGCCGCACGAAGATATCAAGGTCCTTGGTGGATCGGTCGATGCCGGACTGATGAAGGAACGCAAAGGTGCCGCCGACCAGGAAGGGAACACCGGCGCGAGCCAGCACTTCCATGGCCTCTCGGTAGAAGGCACGGGATGGGGTCTCTACCATCGAGTGTGTCGGCGAGAAGGCCATCCTCGGCTCCTCGAGAGGGAAAGTCATGATAGCCAGCCCGGTCCGGGGCGGTTGTGCCCGGGATCACCGCTGGTCCTTCCGGCCCTGGATTGATTGAGGGAATGCCAAAGCAGCCAGGCACCGTACGCGTCGCGGCGGTGGCGGATATCCATCTGGGACGGATGTCACACACGCCTCCGCTGCCCGCCCTCCTCGGTCAGGTCGCCGAGCAGGCGGACGTCTTCGCGTTGTGTGGCGACCTCACCGACCGGGGAGAGCCGGACGAGGCCCGGCAGCTTGCCCGTCTGCTGGCGAGCACCCCGGTTCCCATCGTGGCAGTGCTGGGGAATCATGACTACGAGGCGGGCAAGGTCGCGGAGGTGAAGGCCATTCTGTGCGAGGCGGGGGTACACGTCCTCGACGGTGAGGCCTTCGAAATTCACGGCATCGGCTTCGCCGGCGTGAAGGGGTTCTGCGGCGGATTCGGCAGGCGGGCGCTGGGACCCTGGGGCGAGCCGGTCATCAAGAGCTTCGTCAACGAGGCGTTGCAGGAGGCCCTGAAGCTGGAAACAGCGCTGGGCCAGCTACGCGCGGACCGGAGGGTCGTCCTGCTTCACTATTCACCCATCGCCGCTACGGTCGAGGGCGAGCCGATGGAGATCTATCCCTACCTGGGCTCGAGCCGGCTGGAGGAACCGCTCACCCGCTATCCGGTCGACGCGGTGTTCCACGGCCACGCGCATCACGGCACTCTGGCGGGACGGACCAAGGGTGATGCCCCGGTGTACAACGTGTCGCTCTCGCTGCTGCAGCGGGCCTATCCCGATGGCCCTCTCTTCAAGGTCGTGGAGCTGAAGGCGGAGGGGGACGGCACCCGTCCGACGCAACCGGAGGCGGCCCCGCTTCGACGGGCCAGCGATCGTCCCGTGGCCTGAGCCTCCCGTCAACCACCTGCCGGAATCCCCTTCCCGCCCGGCACGCCGGGCTCGGTCATGGCTCGCAGATCGAGCACCTCGTCCAGCTCGGCCCCCTCGAGCAATCCCTTCCTGACCACCAGCTCCTTCACCGATAGACCGCTCGCCAACGCCTCCTTGGCCAGCTTGGCCGCCTCGGCGTAGCCGATCTTGGGTGCGAGTGCCGTAACCAGCGCGGGGCTCCGTTCCAGCCAATAGGCGCACTGTACCTGATCCGCCTCGATCCCCTGCACGCACCGCTCGGCGAATACCCGGCTGGCATTCCCCACGATGATCAGCCCGAACAGGATATTGTGCGCGATGACCGGCATCATCACGTTGAGCTCGAGTTGGCCCGCCTCGGAGGCCAGCGCCACTGTGGTATCCAGACCCAGCGCCTGGAAACAGACCTGGTTCACCATCTCGGCGATCGAGGGATTCACCTTGCCGGGCATGATACTGGAGCCGGGCTGGACCGGCGGGAGGAGGATTTCCGCCAGGCCGGTTCGCGGGCCGGAGGCGAGTAGCCGGATGTCGTTGGCGATTCGGTTGAGGTCGAGCACGTAGGCGCGGACGGCTCCGCTGAGCGACGCGATATCACCCATGGACTGCATCAGCTGAATCCGGTCGCTACCCACCCGGAGCTGGAGACCGCTGACCTGCTGGATGTATTTGACCATCAAGTCGGGATATTCCGGCTCCGCATTGAGGCCGGTGCCCACCGCGGTGCCTCCGATGTTCATGTCGCGCAGCCAATCCGCCGCCTGCGTGAGCTTCGCCCGGTGCCGCTCGACCGTGTGCCCGTAGGCGGTGAACTCCTGCCCCAGGCGGATGGGCGTGGCATCCTGGAGATGAGTGCGGCCGGATTTCACGATCCCGTCGAATTCCCGACCTTTGGCCGAGAACGCCAGCGCGAGGGCGTCGAGACCGGTCAGGAACGGCGCCAGCGTGGCCAGGGTCGCAAGCCGGATCGCCGTAGGGATGACGTCATTGGTGCTCTGGGCCATGTTGACGTGATCGTTGGGGTGGACCGGCTGATAGGTCCCCCGTTGACCACCCAACAGCTCGTTGGCTCGGTTGGCGAGCACCTCGTTACAGTTCATGTTGTGGCTGGTTCCTGCTCCGGCCTGATACACGTCCACGATGAACTGATCCCGGTGCTGGCCCTTCAGCACCTCGTCGGCCGCCTGTACGATGGCATCGGCCAGGCGCGGCTCCAGCCGGCCGGTTTCCTTGTGGGTGAGCGCGGCCGAGCGTTTGATCCAGATGACGGCGTCGACCAAGGCGGGTAGCGCGCGCAGCCCCGAGATGGGAAAGTTTTCGGCGGCCCGCAGGCTCTGAATGCCGTACAACGCCGAGGCCGGTACCGCCTTCTCCCCGAGAGGGTCGCGTTCGATGCGGGTGGTGGTCATGGTCCATTCTCGGTTGAAGGTGGTGACAGCGGCGCTCTGCGGAATCGTAGCGCCGGCCTCTCGGCCCGTCCACCCGGAGACACGCGAACCATGAGCGATTACTTCAGGGAGATCGGGCAGGCGGCGCAGTTCAATCCGGAGAAGGCCGCCAAGGCAGATCTGTTCGCCGGGCGGCACCTGTTCATCGGACTGAATTGCTTCGAACCCGGGCAGACCCAGCGGTCGCACGTCCACGCCGGAGCCGACAAGTTCTATCTCCTGCTGTCGGGCCGCGCGCGGATGACCGTGGGGGAAGAGACCCGGGACGTGCCTGCCGGTACGGTCGTGTGGGCGCCAGCCGATGTGCCCCACGGCGTGGTGGAGGCGTTAGAGCGCACCGTGATGCTGGTCGGGATTGCTCCACCGCCCCACTAGCTTGCGGAGAGCGGGCCAGCCGTAGATGTGCGCGGCGAGAACCACTCCGAGAATCACGCCGATTCCGTTGGTGTAAAACCTCCAGACCAGCAGCAGCCAGCCGTCCGCCTCGCCGTAATCCCCCGCAGCCCCACCGAGAAAGCCGAGCTCCACGGCACCGGCACCCGACGGAGTGGGCAGGAGGAGCTGACTGTAGAGCAGTGCGAAGGATCCGAAGGCGAGCAGTCCCAGACTCGGGATATCGGGCTGAGTGAGCGCCAGCACCGGGAGAATGGCGACCCGGGTCGCCAGGTTGAGGAAGCTCAGGGGAATGCTGGCGATGAGTGGCCAGCGGGGCATTCGGCGCCAATAGACCAGCGCCCGGCGGATCGGCCGCCGGATTTGCCGAACCGCCGGCGAGGTGATTCGCCGAGCATAGCGCCATGCGGCCAGACTGAGTACTGCCACCAAAGCGATCCACGGCCAGGCCCGCTCGGCGGCCGCCGTGAGGCGGGGCCCAGCCGCACTCCACCACTCGGGCGCATAAGCCCATGCCAGCCATCCGGCAGCGACAATCACCACTGGCCACGAGGCCAATGCCTCCAGGCTCAGCGCCACAAACGCGGCCGTGGCCGGCACCCGGGTCCGCAACAAGCCGGCAAGGCGGGCTGGCTCCCCACCGATCCGGAGGGGTGTGAGGGCGCACGCTGCATCCCCGAAGGCATTCAGTACGAAGGAGTCCCACAACGAAATCCGGTGTCCTAGCCCTTGAATGATCCATTGGATACGCCACGACCTCGCCAGGAAATCGATGGCGATCAGGGCCAGGCAAAGAAGATGGGCTTCGAGGAGCGACATCCGCGGACGATCGCTACGGCCGCATCAGGTGCGACCCGGCGGAGGCGCTGAGGACCCCATAACTCATCGTCCGACGGAGGCTCAGCCAGCGATCGAGACTGCGCACCACCGAACGCGCGGTTGCAGGATGCTGCAGGTCCTGAGGGTGGAGCGCGACCCGCACCAGCGCAGCTCGGCGCTGCAGTCGCCAGCGCCCGGCCGCCACGGCGACTGAGGCCATGGCTCGCGGGCTGCTCCGCCCGCTCCAACGAACCACAGGTGAGCGGAGGCGGCGGCCCGAGGGAAAGAGCTGCACCGCATGCTCATCCTCGGTAAACCGCAGTCCCGACGAGCGTACCGCCCGTTGGCAGCCCTCCCGGGCCAGCCAGGCGGGCGGCACGAACCCGATCGGCTGAAGCCCCAGATCACGCAGGACCTTGAGTCCACGCTCGATACGCTCTTTCGCCCCGGTCTCGTCCAACGTCAGAAATTCTCCTTCCGCAGCGGTGCGGCCGAAAGCTCGGAGCGCATCGCGTAGACCGCGGCGCAGTCCCACCTCATCGTGGCGCTCGCCGTGCAGCACGATCTCCGCCCCCTCGCCGGCGCGAGCGAGCAGCCAGGTGACAAACTCGGGATGCTCGTGCAGCGGCCAGCAGCCGTGCCAGTTGGGCACAACCAACAGCGCGGGAACCACGCGCCGGGCGGTACACAGATGCCAGAGCTGGGCAATGTCCGGCGCGTGCGCCGGCGTGACATCATGGATGGAGACGACCAGGGTCACGTGCGGAGAACCGAGCGGTAGACATCGAAGAGCTGGGTGAAAACTCGATCCCACCCATGGTGAGTCTCGGCGTAGCAGCGCCCTCGTTGTCCCAGCTCCGTGAGATTCTGCCTCAGGAGCCATTCCGCCACGCTCACGAGCGCCTCTCGCTCACCCGAAGTGAACACGGCCCCGGCTCCCGACCGCGCCACCGTCTCCGCTACCCCGCCACGGTCTGCCGAGAAAATCGGGGTGCCGCAGGCAAGCGCCTCGAGGGCGGAGAGTCCGAACGTTTCGATCGAGCACGGGGCCACGTACAGATCGGCCGCCGCGAGCAGATCAGCCAATCGGTCGCGATCCCGCTCGAAGGGCAGCCAGCGATGGCGTTCGCTCCCCGGCAGCGCCTGCAAGCGCCGTCGAGCCGGGCCATCGCCGACAAGAACCAGTCTGAGACCGGTGCGCCGTTCCACTTCCGGCCAGGCCGCCAGCAACAGGTCCAGCTCTTTCTCCGCGGCGAGGCGGCCGACGAAAATCGCCAGCCGGCCGTCGGGCAGGTTGAACGCCTGTCGCGTCTCCCAGGCAGACGCGCGCCGTCCCGGGTGGAACCGGTCGAGGTCGACCCCAAGCGACACCCGGGTCACCCGCTCTACTCCGGCACGCTCCAACTCGGCGGCGGCGAACGCGGAGGGTGCCAGCGTGGCACGAACCATTCGACTGAGGCGGCGCACGTAGCTCCAGGCAAACTCGCTGGCACCCCGCCGGAGCGGGCCTGCCGAGGCCGGCCAGGGAGCGATCAGACGGGGAAAGTTGCTGTGATAGAACCACACGGCGGGCAGGTCGATGCTGCGGGTGGCCAGATGCACCAGCCAGGGTGCAAACCAGGAGCTACCCACTTCGATCAGATCGGGTCGCTCATGGGCGACGATCCGGCTGGCCGATCGGGTCGCGAGCATGAAGCGATAGGGCTTCTGGCTCGGCACCGAGGGGCCGTGCAGGCGATAACAGCGAACTCCGTTCGCCTCCTGAATCGAATCCCGCGCTCCCGGCACGACCAGCACCTGGCGGAGCCCCGAATGGCGCTGCACGTAACGCGCCTTCTGCAGCAGGTAGGTCCGGACGCCGCCAGTGGTCTCCCCGAAAAATTCCGAGATATCGAGAACCCCGAGCCGGGCCTCGGGTCGAAGACGGGGAGGCAGCTCGGTGCGGCTGATGTCGAGGCTGGCCCGGGGACCAGCCGGCGCCCCGAGCTCATGATCGAGAACCGTGCCCGCCAGGTGCTCAGTCAGAACAGTCACCCAGCGGGTACATCGTCCCGCAATTGGGACAGGGATTCTTGCAGCCCCATGCCCGGCTCGGCACCTCGAAGCCGCAACGGTTGCAGGTCGGGCGTGGCCGCTTGGGACTGGCTGAGGGCATCGGCATCTCCGGGCGCGGTTTTTCGTCAGTCAAGCCGATAGGCCCCGGTCAGGAACGGGTTGGTCAGGCGCTCCACGCCGATCGTCGTCTCGGGTCCGTGGCCACTCCGCACGACGGTGGAATCCGGCAGGGAGAGAAATTGGCTTTGGATGGTAGACATCAGCGTGGCGTAGGACCCGCCGGGCAGATCGGTCCGCCCGATCGATCCGTTGAACAGCACATCGCCGCCGAAGATCATTCCGTTGCCGACGAAGCTCACGCTGCCGGGCGAGTGACCGGGTGTGAAGCGGACCTCGAACTCGAAGCCGCCGACCCTGAGGGTTGACCCGGGAACCAGTTCCGCATCGGGTGGCGGTGCCGGGTCGATCTCCCGGCCCAGCCAGGCCCCGAATTGGGGCAACGCATCATAGATCGGACGGTCGAGCGGATGCAGGTGGATAGGGACGCCTGTCGCCCGGCGAACCGGGCCGACACCCAGGATGTGATCGACGTGTGCGTGGGTCAGCCAGATGGCCCGAAGGCTCCAGGCCCGGGTATCGAGCTCGGCGAGGAACATTGATGCCTCCTCGCCGGGATCGATGATCACCGCCTCGCGGGTGCGGCGGTCGGCCACCAGGTAGCAGTTCTCGACGAGCTGCCCGTTGGGCAGGGCCACTACCTCGAGCTCAGACACCGACCTGGGCCTTGGCATCCAGCTGGGTGCGCCGGTCCGCGAGGTATTTCTCGACTGCGATCGCGGCGGTCGTTGCGTCGCCCACGGCCGTGGTGATCTGGCGGGTGAGCTGCACTCGCACGTCGCCGGCGGCGAACAGTCCCGCGATCGAGGTCATCATCCGCTCATCGGTGACCATGTAGCCGCTGACGTCGTGGGTGAAGTGGTGCTTCACCAGGCCCGTGTTGGGTCGGAATCCGATGAAGATGAAGCAACCGGTCACGGGCAGGGTCGACGGCTCCCCAGTCACCGTGTCCTCCAGCTCCAGCGACGCGAGCCCGGCCGGCCCACCCACCAGCTCTCGCACCCGCCGGTTCCAGAGCACTTCGATCTTAGGATTCGCGAAGAGCCGCTCCTGGAGGATCTTGGAGGCCCGGAACTGATCCCGGCGGTGAATCACATACACTTTCGAGGCGTAACGGGTGAGGTAATCCGCCTCTTCGACGGCGGCATCCCCACCACCCACGACCGCGATGGTCTCGCCCTTGAAGAAGGCGCCATCACACACCGCGCAGTAGGACACGCCGCGCCCGGCGTACTCGACTTCCCCGGGAACATTCAGCTTGGTGGGCGTGCCTCCGGCAGTGAGGATCACCGCGGGGGCCTCATAGAGATGCTCATCGGCGGTGGTCACCTCGAAGATTCCGTCGCTGCGCCGCACGATGGATTCCACCGTCTCGCGGCGAATATCCGCACCGAACTTGACGGCATGCTGCTCCATTTTCAGGGCCAGCTCCCGCCCCAATACATGCTCGAATCCGGGATAGTCGTCGATCCATTCGGTGTTGAGCAGCTCGCCGCCGGGAAGGCCACGTTCGAGCACGACGGCTCGGAGCATCCCCCGCCCGGCATAGAGGGCCGCGCAGAGACCAGCCGGTCCGGCTCCGACGATGATGAGATCGAACTCCTGCACCCGGGTCATCTACTTCCCCTGTAAGGTTGGGTCAAATATAGAACAGGCGGAAGTTCCGGCAGGTTCGGCTTCGGAGCCTTCTGTCGTCGGTCGTTGGTCATTGGACTTTAGTCTTTGATCTCCAGTCATTTATGACGCGGTTTTCGGGTGGAAAGACCAAAGCTTAGCGACCTACACTTTAGCCCTGGCGACTCACCGGACCCAGATGCAGCAGACTCGTCGCCCCATGACAGGAAGACACCGTCCCAACCAGAATATCCACCGATTCATGGGCGGCTCCTGCCTCAGCCACCTGAGCATCGCTGGCGAGCACCTCGGCCACGTCGAACATCCCGACACCAAACACCCGATGGCGACAGACCAGGAGGACCGGGCCCACTGTCGGACGATTCGCGCTGAGGCGGCTGACCATGCGCTGCAGGGCCTCGGACATTTCCCAGGTGCGCGGCCCCCGGGTAATGGGGCAGATGGCCGGCTCGATGCAATGGGTAGGGCAGAGCCAATCGGCGTAAGAGACGTACCGGGTTCCGTCGGGAGCGAGCACGTCGTAGGGAGTGCCCGGCCCGGCCGGCACCGGCCGCGACTCGACCGGCCGGCCAGGCCAGCGCGCGGAGGCCCGTCGAAGCAGCCACTGATACATGAGGTGAGGCATGAGCGGTGAGGGCACGATCGCGTCCGGGGCCTCTGCGAGTGGGGAGCTCTCGGCCAGATAGCGATCGAAGAACGCGCTCCAGTCTTCCGTCACCAGCTGCCGGTCCGGAGCGGGGCCGATTTCGCGGGCGAAGCGACAGTCCGGGTCGTAGTCCACGATGAGCAGCCGACGGTACGATGCCTTGCCCCGCTCGCAGGCACGGGCCAGCTGGCCGGCATAGAAGGTGCCGTAACACCCTCCGCCGACGATCACTACATCTCCCAGCTTTACCCTATCGAAGGAGGCGTCCACCATCGACGACCAGCACCTCTCCGGTGACGAAATCTCCGCCTTCCAGAAGATAGAGCAGGGCCGAGGCCACATCCTGCGGATCGCCCAGACGTCGGAGCGGGGCGGCACGTGCCAGCCGCTCACGCTCAGCCGAATCATAGGCCTCCGGAACCAGTACGGCGCCGGGTGCGATCGCGTTGACGGTGACCTCAGGCGCCAGCGACCGCGCCAGCACCTTGGTGAGCATGACCACGCCTGCCTTGCTGACCGAGTGAGCGGCGAATCCGGGCCAGGGCTGCACCCCGGCAAGGTCGGCAATGTTCACCACCTTGCCCCGGGCGCGCCGGAGCGCTTGCGCTGCGCCCTGGGTGCAGAAAAAGACCGACCGGAGGTTGAGATTGAGGATGTCGTCCCACTGCTGCGGCGAGGTCTCCTCGAAGCTGAGTTGGTGCATCACTGCGGCCGAGTTCACCAGCACGTCCAGCTGACCGAACTCGGCCGCCACCTGAGGTGCAAGCCCCCGGGCGACGGCAGCATCGCGGAGATCACCCGCGAAGCACGCTGCTCGACCGCCCTCCCGGCGAATGTGATCCCGCAGCTCCTCCGCGCCGCCGGAGGAGGTGTGGTAGTGCAGGCCCAGCGCCATGCCGCGGGACGCGAGGGCCCGCGCCAGCGCACGGCCCAGCCGGCGTCCGGCTCCGGTGACCAGCGCGACCCGGCCCTCGAGCACCATCAGGCGCTGCCGGCTGCGATCGGAAGGATGTGGCCTGTGAGGGAAAGGGCGGAGGGACTGGCCAGCGACATCACGCCCCGGGTGATGTCCTCCAGCTCGACATAAGCGGCGGCTTCGCCGGCCGATGCCACATTGTCGCTGGTGCGGACCATGCCGGGCGCCACCGCGTTCACCCGGATGTGTCGGTCCTGGAGCTCGAGCGCGAGGCTCTGGGTGAACCCCGCCACCGCCGCCTTGGCTGCCGAATAAGCGGCCATCGGGCTCTGCGGCTGGAAGTAGGCGATGGAAGCAAAGTTCACGATGCAGCCGTGACTCTTGACCAACGCCGGAATCGCGGCCCGCGATACCAGCACCGCCGTCTTCAGGTTGATGGCGAGCTCCCGATCGAAGGCCTCAACCGTGAGCTGCTCCAGCGGGCCGAAGGTGGTGAGCCCGCCCGCGACGTTCACCACCACGTCCAGCCGGCCGAAATGCTTGAGGGCTGTCTCCACCGCGAGCGCCGCAATATCAGGCTGGGTCAGGTCGCCGGCGCAGGGCCGCGCATCGACGCCCGCAGCCGCGAACTCCCGCACCCGCTCGGTGACGCCGACGGCGTTCAGATCGCACGCGACGATCTTCGCCCCCGCCCTGCCGAAGGCCAGCGCGACGGCGTTGCCGATCTGGCCGGCTCGGCCGACGCCGGTCACCAGCACGACCTTTCCTTGAAAGTCGAGGGCGGAAGGAGCGGTCACCGGGACTTCAGCGCCTCGAGAATGAGGTCGGCGGCGGGCGCGCCGGATTGGCTGAACAGGATGGTCCCATCCTGGTCGATGAGGCAGACCGAGCGTGCGATCTTGCGGCTCTCCGGCTTGAGCGCTCCGTACGCCTCTGCAATGGCCAGACCGGGATCGGAGAGCAGCGGAAAGGGGAGCCGCAACTTGGCGGCATAGGACACATGGGCGTCGATCGGAGCGGGATTCACCCCGAACGGGCGGATGTCGAATCTCTGGTATTGGCTGATCTCGTCGCGCACGGCGGAGAGTTGCCGGTTTCACCCCGGCGTATTGTTGCCTGGATAGAAGATCAGCAGCACCCGACTCCCTGCGAGGACCGAGCTGAGCCGGTAGGTCATACCGTCGGAAGCCGGGGCGGTGAAGTCCGGGGCGCTTGAGCCCGCAGTCAGTAGCTCTCTCATGACAAGCTCGGGGCCGCAGTTCGGGCACGGAGATCGTCCAGCCGCTCCAGCCAGTCAAGCGGCACCTCCTGCGATCCCAGCGCGCCATGGGTCTCGCCGGGTTCGGGATCTCCGTGCCAATCGCTGCCGCCGGTTCGGAGGAGGCCCAGGCGCAGGGCCAGATCGGTGAGTCGGGAGCGCAGCTCAGGATCGTGCCCGGGATGCCGGGTTTCCACGGCATCGAGCCCTTCGCGCTGCAGTCGCTCCAAGAACGCCCGGGTTGCCCGCTCCTTGAGGTGGGCGACCGAAACCAAACCGTGGACGCTGTGCACCACTTCGGCGACCTTCCGGAAATCGGGGAGGACCTTCTCCACAAACGCGGGCCGGCCCCGCCCAAGGTAGCGATCGAAGGCCTGGCTCATGTCAGCCGCCCCCCCGTGCTTGACCAGAGCCCGCGCCACGTGAGGCCGGCCGACCGCACCCCCCTGGGCCTCCAGCAGCACGTCCTCGAAAACCAGGTTCATCCCCAGGTGCCGGAGCCGCTCGACCATTTCTCTGCCCCGGCGGACGCGATCGGCGCGACGCCGTTCCAGGAAGGTTTCCAAACCGATCGCATCGGGCGGGAGAAAGTAGCCCAGGACGTGCATCTCTCCCCAGGGCGCGGCCGCGGAGAACTCGCACCCACCCACCACCCGCAATCCGAGCCGCTCCCCGGCGGCCATCGCGGCGGGAATGCCCGCCAGGGTGTCGTGATCGGTCAGTGCGATGGCGCCGAGCCCGGCGGCACGAGCCCGCTCCACGACCGCCTCCGGCGACAGGCTGCCATCGGACGCGGTGGAGTGAACATGCAGATCGACCGTGGCGCCCATCGCGGGCGCCTGGCCCTGTGGCGTCAGCGGCGATACCCCGTTTCGGGGGCCGTCCAGGACGGCTGCGAGTGTGCCAGCAGGTCCTTGAGCTCGCGCTCACTCAATTCCGCCAGCGAGAGCTCGCGGCTCTTGGCCCCCAGGGGCGAGTACCGGGCGAGCCGGCGCTCCTGGTTGGGCCCGGTGCCGCGCGAGAAGATCAGCCCGAACTCGTCCTTGACGTATTGGGTATTCCTCCCGCTGACGTCAACTTCCCACTGCTCGCCGTCGACTTCGAGAATGCGTCGTGGCATGAAACCCTTAGATGAAGCGTGAACGTGAAAGGGGCAGCGTAAAACGTGAAACGTGAACGTGAAGCGTGAAACGTGAGTGGTAGCAATGTGGACTGGAATATTCCTTCACGCTTCACGTTCAGCTCCATCTCACTTCCCACGTCTCACTTCTTACTTCTCACTTCTGTCCACATCTCCCATGCGCCGGGCTCGTAGGCCGCGACCGCGCGGAGACGATCTTCCAGCCTTTGCTCATCCTCCGGCCGCTCGGGTCGGACCCGATGGGTCTCCCGAGTCGGGCTCTCGCTGCACTCGAGAAACAGCTCCGGGTCGGATGGGCTGCGGAACAACCACAGATGCCACCCCCGTGCCTCGGCCAGAGCCGTGAGCTCTCCGATGGCGCCGAGGTACTCCCGCTCCGACCCGCGCCGCACGCGTACCCGGGACACGGTCAGCGCGCGGGACATGTCAGACAGCACCCTCCGGAAACTCCTGCAGCTGCTTCTTCACATCGGCCATGAACCGGTCGGCGTCCGCCCCGTCGACGATCCGATGGTCGAACGCGAGCGACAACATGCCCTTGGTCCGGATCGCCAGCGTGTCGGTGCCATCCACCGTGAGCACCGCGGGCTGCTTCTCGATGGACCCGACGCAGAGAATCGCCGCCTGAGGCTGATTGATGATGGGCGTCCCTATGACCGATCCAAAGACCCCCGGATTGGTGATGGTAAATGTCCCCTTCTGGACCTCATCCGGACTCAGCTTCTTGAGCCGGGCCCGCTCCCCCAGGTCGTTGATCGCCCGGGCCAGGCCGATGAGGGAGAGCTCGTCCGCGTGTTTGATGACCGGAACGATCAGACCCCAGTCCAGCGCCACGGCGATGCCCAGGTTGATGTCGCGTCGGAGGATGGTACTCTCACCGGAGACCGCGGCATTGACGACCGGGTGCGCGCGAAGCCCGTCGGCCACCGCCTTCGCGATGAACGCCATGTAGGTCAGGTTCACCCCGCGGTCGGCATATTCCTTCTTCTTCTTGGCCCGGAGCTGCGCCACCCGGGTGTAGTCGATCTCGAAGATCGTGTTGACGTGCGGAGAGACCCGCCGCGACATCACCATGTGCTCGGCGGTCAGCTTCCGAATTCGGGACCACGGTTCCACGCGATCACCCGGCCAGGGCTCGACGCCTGTCGGGCCCGCGGGAACTGCGGCCGGTGGGGGGGTCGCGGCCGGCGCTGGCGTCGTCGCCCGGGCTGCTGCCGGCGCAGCTACGCCCGCGGCAGCAGCCGCCGGCGCGCCCTGTTCGAGATAGCCGAGAATGTCGTTCTTGGTGACCCGGCCGGCGAGACCGCTGCCGGGGATCGCGCTGATATCGAGGTTGTGCTCCGCGGCCATCTTCCGAACCAGCGGGGTGGAACGGCGCCGCAAGCGCTCTTCCGCCGTCTCTCCGCCACCGTTCCCGTCCGCCTGACGGCTCGTGGTAGCGGCCTCAGGGCCGGGCCTGGCCGCGGCCGGGGCGGGTTGGGCGGCTGCGACGGGCGAAGCGGCCGCGGGCGGTCTGGAACCGGGTTGGGGTGGCGGCGCGGGCGAAGGTGACGGCTGGCCAGGCGTCGGGGGCTTGGCGGCCACCGGTGCGACCGGTGCGGCCGCCGGAGCCGGCGTCGGCTTGTCCGCCGCTGCAGCGACCGCGCCGGCCTCGCTCTCGATTTTGGCCACCACCGTCTGGACCGCCACGGTCTGCCCTTCCTGGACCAGGATCTCGGCGAGCACTCCCGCGGCAGGGGACGGGATCTCCGCATCCACCTTGTCGGTCGAGATCTCGAAGATGGGCTCGTCCCGCTTTACTGGATCACCAACCTTCTTGATCCAACGGGAGAGCGTGCCTTCGGCAATGGACTCTCCCATCTGGGGCATGATGACGTCGATTTTCGACATGCCGTAAGCCTCCGGTCTTCTCGGGTCTCAAGTCTCAGGTCTCATGGTGAAGGACTGGAGACCTGCAACCTGCGACTTTTTTCTCAGTACCTCGCCACCCACCTCGCGGCCCGCACGATATCCGCGGTCTGGGGCAGCACGAAATCTTCCAATTGCGGCGCATAGGGCAACGGCACGTCGTGCGCCGCAACCCGACGGATCGGAGCGTCGAGCCATTCGAATGCCATCTCATTGATCCGCGCCGCGATCTCGCCGGCAATGCCGCCGGTGACGGTGTCCTCGTGGACCAGCAAGACGCGGTTGGTCTTGCGGACACTGGCCAGGATGGCCTCGTCGTCCAGCGGTAGAAGCGTACGCAGATCGAGCACCTCGACCGAGAGTGCGTCCTCGCGCTCCAGCTGCTCCGCCGCCTCCAACGCCTTCCAGACGGTCGCGGCGTAGGTGACGATCGATAGATCCCTCCCCTCCCGCGCCAACCGGGCCTTGCCGATGGGTACCACATGGTCACCCGAAGGTAGCTCTTCCTTGATCCGGCGATAGAGATATTTGTGCTCGAAGAAGAGCACGCAATCGTCGTCCCGGATGGCGGCCTTGAGCAGTCCCTTGGCATCGCTCGCCGTCGCCGGATAGACGATCTTGAGTCCCGGAGTGTGGAAGAAGGCGGCCTCCGGATTCTGGGAGTGGAACGGCCCACCTCGGACGTACCCTCCGCTGGGGCCCCTCACCACCATGGGACACGGCAGGAAGGCGCGATACCGAGCGGTGGCGACGTAGTTGGTGAGAATGCTGTAGGCACAGGAAACGAAGTCGATGAACTGCATCTCGCACACCGGTCGCATGCCCATGTGAGCGGCACCGGCCGCGGCGCCCACGAATCCGGTCTCCGAGATCGGGGTATCGATGACCCGGGAGTCGCCGAAGCGGGCCTGCAGCCCTTCAGTCACCTTGAAGGCGCCACCATAGGCGCCGACGTCCTCCCCCAGGCAGAACACGTTCTCGTCCCGCTCCATCTCCTCGAACAGCGCCTGCCGAAGCGCTTCGAGGTAGGTCACCTCAGCCATCGTGGGTGCCCCATGATGCCGGCCGTTCGTGCTGCTCCACGGCGCTCCGGATACCTTCGCGGTACCAGAGCACCGGCATCGCGGGAGGATCGGCATACACCCCGAGCAGGCAGTCGCGCGGTTCGGGAGGTGGTGAAATCTCGGCCACATCGGTGGCCTGGTCGATCTCGCCGCCGACTCGCGCGTCGATGGCGTCGAGCTCGTTCTGGGTTATGTCTGCTTCACCGGTCAGCCGCCGGACGTACCGGTCGAGCGGGTCATTCTCCCGAGCCCACCGGTCGATTTCGCCGGCGGGTACGTACGACTGATTGTCGTGCTCGGCATGCCCCTTCCGGCGGTAGGTCATCAATTCGATCAGGGTGACACCGTCGCCGCGCCGCGCCCGGTCGACCGCCTCCCGCGTGACCTGATAGACCGCCAGAACATCATTCCCGTCCGCTCGCACTCCGGGGATGCCATAGCCCGCCGCCTTGTCGGCCAGCCGCTCGGCCGCGCACTGTTTCGCGGTGGGAGTGGAATAGGCGTACGCGTTGTTCTCGACGATCACGACGAGAGGACACCGCTGAACCGCGGCGAAGTTGATGCCTTCGTGGAACGCGCCTGTCGAGGTGGCACCGTCGCCCACGTAAACCAGCCCCACCCGGGCTTCGTGTCGGAGCTTGAAGGAGAGGGTTACCCCGGCCATGACCGGGACCATGTCGCCCAGGTGGGAGATTTGGCCGACGAAGTTGCGATTTTCCACGTCGCCGAAGTGGATGTTGAGCTCGCGGCCGCGGGTGGGCGAGTCGCCCTTGGCCATGTACTGGCGCAGAACTTCGAGCGGCGTCGCGCCCTTCACCAGCATGGAACCCAGGTTTCGGATCAGCGGGGAGAGGACGTCTTCCCGTCGCAACGCATAGGCGGAGCCCACCGCACAGGCTTCCTGGCCCAGCGAGCGAAACAGTCCGCCCACCACTTTGGTCTGGCGATACAAGTTGACCAGCCGCTCCTCAAGCGAGCGGGTGAGCCGCATCCAGTAATACAGTTCGAGGAGTTGGTCCCGAGACAACCCGGCCCGGGCCGCCGGATCGTTGGCAGGTACGCTGGAAACAGCCATGCAGGTCCCGGTGTGAGGAGACGTATGTCGGCGTGGAAAATCCATGACCCCGTAGGGAGAGTCAAGCTAGGGTGGGCCGGAACTCCGGCGCCTTGCGATGCATAGTTTTCTGCTCGTATGCATAGGCCAACCCAACCAGGGTGGCTTCGCTCCAGGCACGTCCGAAAAATGAGAGGTTCACCGGAAGACCCCAGGCATCGCCCATCGGAACGCTCACACTGGGATACCCGGCCACCGCGGCCGGTGTCGAACTCGACCCGGTGAAGTGGTCTCCATTCACCAGATCGGTCGGCCAGGCGGGATTGCCGGTCGGGGCGATCAATGCATCGAGCCGGTGTCGGGTCATGACCGCGTCGATCCCCAGGGTGCGCGAAAGCCGGCGGCAGGTCTCGCGGGCTCTGCGATACGCCGGCGAAGTGAGCGGCGCCTTGGCCTGGGCCCGAACGAACAGCTCTTGCCCGAAGTACGGCAGCTCGCGTTCGCGTTCCTTCTCGTTGAAGGCGATAGCATCGGCGAGGGTGTGGACTGGCGCCGTGGGGCCGAGCGTGGCCAGGTAGCGGTTGAGGTCCTGCTTCAACTCAAAGAGCAGGAGCTCCAGCTCGATGTCATCGTAGGTCCCCGCGTGGGGAATGTTCGCGGGATCGACAATCACCGCTCCGGCCTGGCGCAGCACCTCGATCGCCGCGTCCGCCAGACCATCGGTGACATCGCTGTACCCGAAGAACTTCGCCCGAGCAACGCCGATCCTGGCGCCCTTGAGCGTGTCGGGGTTGAGGAACCTGGTGTAGTCCACCTCGGCGTGCCCGATGGACGCGGCGGTGGCGCGGTCGCGTGGATCCGCCCCGGTCAGGGTCGAGAGCACCGCTGCGGCGTCGGCGACGGTACGGCAGAGCGGACCGGCGGTGTCCTGGGTGTGGGAGATGGGAATGATGCCGGCGCGGCTCACCAGACCCACGGTGGGCTTGATCCCCACCACGCCGTTGGCCGAGGCCGGGCAGACGATGGAGCCATCGGTTTCGGTTCCGATGGCAACGGCACAGAAGTTGGCCGAGACGGCCGCCGCCGATCCGGAGCTCGAGCCGCAAGGATTCCGGTCCAGCACGTAGGGGTTCTTGCACTGGCCGCCCCGCGCACTCCATCCGCTGGAGGAGCGGTTCGAGCGAATGTTGGCCCACTCGCTCATGTTGGCCTTCCCCAACAACACGGCCCCCGCGGCGCGAAGCCGTTCTGCGACGAAGGAGTCCCGTGGGGCAATCGAGCCCTCCAGAGCCAGCGATCCCGCCGTGGTCGTCATCCGGTCGGCGGTATCGATGTTGTCCTTGAGCAGAACTGGGATGCCGTGCAGCGGGCCCCGGAGATGTCCCGAGCCGCGCTCTCGATCGAGCTCGTCCGCCAGCGGTAAGGCGTCGGGATTAGTCTCGATGATCGAGTGAAGCGCCGGCCCGCTTCGATCCATGGCGGCGATACGCTCGAGATATTGCTGGACGATCTGGCGAGAAGTCCACCGTCCCTTCGCCATCCCATCTCGAAGTTGCGCGAGCGTAACCTCCTCCAGCTCGAATGCCGAGGCCGCCTCAGGCGTGGGCCCAGGCCGAGCAGCGGGAAACCTGCCGGGTGTCGCACTCGAGAGCGGAAAACCACCGGCGGCGGCCACGCCGAGTACCGCGGCATGACCCAGAAAGGCTCGGCGGTCCAGGGGCTCGTGGGGCTCGATCATAGCGGCTCCTGCGTCATTCGATTGATGTTTCGATGGGATACACGACGGGGGCGCCCCCCGAGGACGCCCCCGCCTGAGATCACCGCACTCCGGCCGGCGTCAGGCTTTCACCGCCACCGGCCGGCGAGCCGCCGCCTCCTGCGGCTGGGCTTCGATCCGCATCCCGTAGAAGGAGCGATAGACGAAGAACAGGGCGATCGCCAGGAAGACGGCCGCCAGACTGTGGCTTACCCCGGAGCCCTGCTCGTTGGTGAGCGAGACCGCCAGCTCCACGGCCAGAAGCCCGAACAGGGTCGTGAACTTGATGATCGGGTTGAGCGCTACCGAGGAGGTGTCCTTGAAGGGATCCCCGACGGTGTCGCCGACCACGGTGGCCGCGTGCAGTTCGGTGCCCTTCGCCTTGAGCTCGGTCTCCACGATCTTCTTGGCGTTATCCCAGGCGCCACCAGCGTTGGCCATGAAGATCGCCTGGTACAGCCCGAAGAGCGCGATCGAGATCAGATAGCCGATGAAGTAGTACGGTTCCACGAAGGCAAAGGCGAGGGTGGCGAAGAACACGGTGAGGAAGATGTTGAACATTCCCTTCTGGGCGTACTGGGTACAGATCTCCACCACCTTCTTGCTGTCGGTCACCGATGCCTTGGTCGTGCCTTCCAGCTTGATATTGGCCTTGATGAACTCGACCGCGCGGTAGGCGCCGGTGGTCACCGCCTGAGTGGAGGCCCCGGTGAACCAATAGATCACCGCCCCGCCGGTGATGAGCCCCAGCAGGAACGGGGGATGCAGAATCGAGAGGTTGGACAACAGCTCGGGCTGCAGCCCCTGGGTGAGGGCGACGATAATGGAGAAGATCATCGTGGTGGCCCCGACCACAGCCGTGCCGATCAACACCGGCTTGGCGGTTGCCTTGAACGTATTCCCCGCCCCGTCGTTCTCTTCCAGGTGGGTCTTGGCCGCCTCGAACTGCGGCGCGAACCCGAAGTCTCGCTGGATCTCGGCGGAGATCCCCGGAAGCTGCTCGATGGTGGAGAGCTCGTAGATCGACTGCGCGTTGTCGGTGACCGGGCCATAGGAGTCCACCGCGATGGTGACCGGCCCCATGCCGAGGAAGCCGAAGGCGACCAGGCCGAAGGCGAACACCGCAGGCGCGATCATCAGCCCGGAGAGTCCCGCCGTGCTCACTCCATACCCGATGGCCATCAGGCTCAGCACGGTGAGTCCCAGCCAGAACGCGCTGAAGTTCCCGGCGACGAAGCCCGAGAGGATGTTGAGCGAGGCTCCGCCCTCGCGAGAGCTGATGACGATCTCACGCACGTGGCGCGAGTCCACCGAGGTGAACACCTTCACCAGCTCCGGGATGATGGCGCCGGCGAGGGTCCCGCAGGTGATCACGGTGGAGAGCTTCCACCACAGCGTCGGATCGCCGCCCAGATTCGGGATCAGCAGGTAAGAGACCACGTAGGTAAGGGCGACCGAGACCAGCGAGGTGAGCCACACCAGCGTGGTGAGCGGGGCCTCGTAGTTCATCTTGGGGGCATCGGCGTATTTGGCTCGCGCCAGCGCCTCATTGATGAAGTACGACAAGGTGGAGGAGATGATCATCATGATGCGCATCGCGAAGATCCAAACCAGCAGCTGGACCTGGACCAAGGGTTCCCGCACCGCCAACAGGATGAACGCGATGAGCGCCACCCCGGTGACGCCATAGGTCTCGAACCCATCCGCGGAGGGGCCGACGGAGTCGCCGGCGTTGTCCCCGGTGCAGTCCGCGATGACGCCGGGATTGCGGGCGTCGTCCTCCTTGATCCGGAACACGATCTTCATCAAATCGGCCCCGATATCCGCAATCTTGGTGAAGATGCCACCGGCCACCCGGAGGGCGGCCGCGCCGAGCGACTCGCCAATGGCGAACCCGATGAAGCAGGGCCCGGCGTACTCACCCGGGACGAACAGCAGGATGCACAGCATGATCAGCAGCTCCACGCTGATCAGCAGCATCCCAATGCTCATCCCGGCCTTGAGCGGGATCTGATAGCAGGGATACGGCTTGCCCCGCAGACTGGCGAACGCGGCGCGCGAGTTGGCGAAGGTATTGACCCGAATGCCGAACCATGCGACCGAGTAGCTGCCGGCCATGCCGACGAGACTGAAGAACAGGATGATGAGCACTCGACTGAGCGGGAACCCGTGCACCTCGGCACCGGTAGCCGGATCCACCGTGGTCGCGAGCTTGCCGAAATAGACCGCGACCGCCACTCCAATAAAGAGCCACAGGATCAACAGGAACTTGCCCTGGGTCTGCAGATAGGTCTTGCAGGTCTCGTAGATCAGCTCCGAGACTTCGCGCATGGAGCGGTGCACCTCGAGATTCTTGAGCTGGGTGTAGATCACCAGACCGAATGCCAAGCCGAGGGCGCAGACCAGCAACCCGACCAGGAGGAGCGACCGGCCGTTGATCCCGCCGAGGAAGCTGGCCTGCGCCAGATCGGGAAGGACCAGCGCGGCCTCACCACCGCCGGCATGGCGCGCGGGCGCGGGTTCCTGGCCCAGCAGGGCCGAGACCGGCACCACGCACAGCGCGAGCGCTGAGAGCAGCGAGAAGATCGAAGGAACGGCACGGCGGAAGGCCGAGCTCGAGAGGTTCATCGGGGATTGCCTCCAGGAGTATCGGTCATGCAGAACGTGGTTCAGTACGCGCCGATCGGACGATGGGTTGGTTCCGCCAGGGTGTGTACGATGGTCAGAAATCGTTTGGCCAGTTTGTCCGCCTCACTCTCGCCCACCTGATTGGTCTCGACGGTGACCAGGGTATAGTGGCCCCCCTCGGCCTGCGCTTGCACGCTCACCTGACCGATCGCCCCGGAGAACTTGCGAAGACGGGCGCGCTCCTCGACCGGGGTCAGCCCGCTGCCGAAGAACTCGGTCGCGCGGGCGAGCACCACGTCGGGGGAGAGATGAGTGCGGTGGAAGTATTTCATAGCAGCGACAAGCGTGAAAAGTGAACGTGAACCGGTGTCCGGAGCTGCATCCCCTGCACGTTTCACCTTTTACCGTTCACGCGGTTCACCTCAATCCTCCTGGTAATACTCAATCCCCAGATGGGTGATCTGCTCCTCGCCCATCAGATAGCGCAATGTGTTCTTGAGCTTGGTCTGCTGGATGAACAGGTCGTGCTCCGGGTACAGTCCAGGGGCCACCTGGGGGCTTTTGAAGTAGAAGGAGAGCCACTCCTGAATCCCGCTCAAGTTCGCCCGCTGGGCCAGGTCGAAGAAGAGGGCAAGATCCAGGACCAGCGGCGCGGCCAGGATGGAATCGCGGCACAGGAAATCGACCTTGATCTGCATCGGGTAGCCGAGCCACCCGAAGATGTCGATGTTGTCCCAGCCTTCTTTGTTGTCGCCCCGCGGCGGATAGTAATTGATCCGCACCTTGTGGTACATCTCGCCGTACAGCTCGGGGTAGAGCTGCGGCTGAAGGATGTATTCCAGCACGCCCAGCTTGGACTCTTCCTTGGTCTTGAAGCTCTCCGGATCGTCCAGCACTTCGCCGTCGCGGTTGCCCAGGATGTTGGTCGAGTACCATCCCGCGACGCCCAGCATGCGAGCCTTGAACATCGGGGAAAGCACGGTCTTGACCATGGTCTGGCCGGTCTTGAAATCCTTCCCCCCGATGGGCACGCCCTTGGCTTTCGCCAACCCCTCCATGGCGGGAAAGTCACAGGTCAGGTTGGGCGCTCCGTTGGCGAACGGAACGCCTTCCATGATCGCGGCATAAGCGTACAGCATCGAGGGCGCGATGGACGGATCGTTGGCATCCATGGCCTTCTCGAAGGCCTCGAGGGTCCAGTGCGCCGGGCCGGGGCTGATGAAGATTTCGGTCGACGCGCACCAGATCACCACCAGCCGATCGCAGCGGTTCCTGGCCTTGAAGTCCCGAATGTCCTGGCGCAGCGCCTCCGCCAGTTCCCGCTTGTTGCTGCCGGGCTTGACGTTCTCGCCGTGGAGCCGCTTGACGTAATTCTGGTCGAACACCGCCGGCATGGGCACGATGGGCCTGAGAAAGTCGGCGATCGGATCGAGGTGCTCATGGAGGTCGAGCACCCCGGCCTTGCGGGCCGCCGTATAGGCATCGTCCGGCACCGGATCCCAGGCTCCGAAGACCAGATCCGGCAGCGCCGCCAGCGGCACGAACTCCCGGATGAGCGGGGCCCGCTTCTCGGTCCGCTTGCCCAAACGGATCGTTCCCATCTGGGTGAGGGAGCCGATCGGCTTGGCCGCGCCGCAGCGAATGTTCTCCACCCCGGCGATGAAGGTCGTCGCCACCGCACCGAGCCCGACACACAACACGCCAAGCGTTCCTTGAGCCGGCGCTATCCGCCGGGCCGCCTGCTGAGCCACTGCTAACGTCCTTTCGCGAGAGTATCGAGCGCGGCCGGCTCCACCTCCGGACTGGGTACTTCGCCGCCGACGCCATCGGCGTTCCGATAGACGTAGACGAATCGTTGCACCACAGTGACCAGCGACGCGGCCGCGAGGAGCCCGACCAGTACCTCGAGCACGATGGCCCCGGGCCCCGCTCCCACCAGTAGAGAAAACACCCCGAGCAGCAGAATCCGCTCCGCTCGTTGCGCGATGCCGACCTTGCAGTCCAAGCCCAGCCCCTCGGCTCGAGCCCGGGCATAGGAGACCAGGAGCGAACTCAAGATCGCCACCATGCAGGCGATGACTGCCGCCACCCGGTGCGCCACATCAGGGGCGGTGAGGAGGAACACGCCAATGCCGATGAAGGTGGCTCCATCACCCACCCGGTCGAGGGTGGAGTCATAGAAGGCGCCGAACTTGCTCACCATCGCGCCGGCGCGCGCCACCTGACCGTCCAGGGTGTCAGCTACCCCACTCAAGAGGAGGAGCAGACCACCCAGCCGGACCTGGCCGTAGGCATATGCCAGCGCCGACACCAGCACGAGGCCGGTCCCGATGGTGGTGATCGTGTTTGGCCGCACGCCGGCTCGGATCAGCCGCTCCACCAACGGATTGACCGTGGCATAGAACGGCTTCTCCAGTGCACCCAGCAGCTTCACGCTTGTGTCTGTCCTCTGCCAGAGCTCAGGACCAACTCACCACCGGTCACCGCCCGTTTGCCGGGCGAAAGGATAACCGGCAGAACCGCTTAGGGCAATCCGAACGGCAGTGAGAAGTGCAGGGGAAACCTCTCACTCCGGATACAGCAGATAGGGCCGCCGACGCTCGCGAAACCGCTCTACCTCGGGCCTCCAACCCCGGACGATCGCTGCGGGGCTGGTGCCGGCGTCCAGGGCCTCGCGTAGCCCAGGGCCGCCGGCCAGGCGGTCGAAATGCGCCTGAAGCCAGGCGAATTGACGCGGTTGGAGAGTGCGAACCGCGGACAGGAGATGAACCGCCGTGGCCGTCGGATCATAAACCAGGCGGTCGGTGACCTGGAGCCGGATTCCCGCCACCAGGGTATCCCCGAATTTCCCGTCGCCCGGCCGTCGCGGGGCGAAGGCAACGCCCTGAAAGCTCACACCCGGCAGACCTGCCGACCGCACCCGCGCAAGCACCGCCCCGGTGTCCAGCCAGGGCGCCCCGATCTGCTCGAACGGGGCGTCGGACCCCCGTCCGACGCTCAAGTTGGTGCCCTCGAAGAGACAAAGACCGGGGTAGTGGAACAAACTCTGCATCGATCGCAGGTTGGGGCTCGGTGGCACGAACTTGAGACCGGTCTCATCCCAGGCTGAACTGCGCCGCCAGCCCGCGACCGGCACCACCCGCAGACTGGTGCCGAGGCCCAGATCGGCGTTGGCCAACCGGCTCAGCTCACCGAGGGACATCCCGTGGCGCATCGGAATCGCGAGCCGGCCAACCGGGGAGACGTAGCCCGGATCCAGAACGTTGCCCTGCACCAGCCCGCCGATCGGATCGGGCCGATCCAGCACGACCACCGTGATACCGTGACGCTGGGCTGCCTGCATGACCTCAGTGGTGGTGAAGAGATAGGTGTAGTATCGGGCGCCGGCATCTTGCAGATCGACCAGCATCACCTCGATGCCGGTGAGCATGCTGTCAGTGGGGGCGGAAGTCCGGCCGTAAAGGCTATAGATTGGAAGCCCGGTGGCGGAATCGACCGACGACGCGACAGCGGCGCCGGGCTCGGCCGCCCCTCGGAATCCATGCTCGGGACTGAAGAGCGCCACGAGCTGGATTCCAGCCGCCCGTAGTCGCACCACGTCGCTGACCCCGTTCGCATCCACGCCGGCCTGGTTGGTGACCAGTCCGACCCGCCGGTTTCTGACCAGGTGCGTGCTGTCAGCCAGCAGAACCTCGATCCCCGGGCGGACGCCCACGGGGGCGGCCGATGCCCGTGAACCCGGCGGACCGCACCCGAGTGACCACCCCCAGAGTGCCAGCAACACGAGAGATCTGTGCATCCCAGGCACCTCGCGATCGTAGTGGTCTTGCTGGTGGCGTGCGGCCCCGCGCCCGCGGTCCCGGTCCATCCCGTGCCATTCCCCTCGGCCGAGCGGGTGACCGGTGAGGTGAACATCGACGAGCTGGTGGGCTCGCTCTCCGTGAGGGACAAGATCGCACAGCTCGTGGTCCCCTGGATTCCCGGGAACTACGCGGCGTACGACGACGAAGGATTCGCCCGGGCCGAAGCCTGGGTGGACTCGCTCCACATCGGCGGCCTGATCGTCTCCGTCGGCTCGCCCTTGGATATCGCCGCCAAGCTCAACCGGCTGCAGGAGCGCTCTCGCTTCCCGCTCCTCATTGCATCCGACTTCGAGGGCGGAACCAGCCTGCGCTTCTCCGGCGGAACGCCGCTGCCTCCCAATATGGGCGTGGGCGCCACCGGCAGCGACAGCGCGGCCTACGAGGTCGGCCGAATCACCGCGCTGGAGGGGCGCGCGGTCGGGGTCCACCTGGCCTTCGCGCCGGTGGCCGACGTGAACAACAACCCGGCCAATCCGATCATTAATACCCGTTCCTTCGGGGAGGACCCCAAGCAGGTCGCCGGGATGGTGGCGGCCGAGGTCCGTGGGCTGCAGGAGCACGGGATGCTGGCCACCGCGAAACACTTTCCCGGCCATGGCGACACCGGAACCGACTCGCACCTCGCGCTTCCCGTAATCACGTCCGATTGGGCCCGGCTCGACACGGTGGAGCTGGTCCCCTTCCGCGCCGCGATCTCGGCGGGAGTGAAGGTGGTGATGTCCGCCCACATCGCCCTTCCGGGCATCGACCAGGGACAGGTCCGCCCGGGGACCGTGGCCCCCAACATTCTCACCGGAGTCCTCCGCGACTCGCTCGGGTTTCGCGGCCTGGTGGTGACGGACGCGCTCAACATGGCAGGTGTCGCCTCCGCCTACGGCGCCCGCGCTGCGGTGCTCGCGTTTCAAGCCGGAGCCGATCTCCTGCTCCAGCCTGCGGATCCGGTGGCGACGATTGACGCCATGGCCGCCGCCGTCGACCGGGGTGAGATCTCGGTGGAGCGGCTTGATCGCTCCCTCCGTACCGTGCTCGAGACCAAGCGCTCGCTGGGCCTCTTTGCCCGCCGCACGGTGTCGCTCGACAGCGTACCGGCCGTGGTCGGCAGCTCGGTTTTCGAAGCCGAGGCCCTCAAGCTCGCTGGGCAGTCGGTTGTGCTGGTGAAGGACGTTGGCGGAACGGTGTACGGGCTCAAGACCGAGCGGCCGGCCCTGGCAGTGGTCTGCTACGCCGAGGAGGACAACCGCACCGTGGGCGCGGCATTCGCCGCGGAGCTCAGGGCCCAGGGATTTCCGGTCAGCGCCTTCCGGCTGTGGCCCTCGAGCGGAACGGCGAGCTATGACTCCGCCCTCTATGCGCTCAATCGGAGTCGCGTCGCCGTCTTTGTCACCGCCGACCGTCCCACCGCCTGGCGTGGCGCGCTAGGGCTGCCGGAAACGCTGATGGGCGTCATTTCGGCCAGCACCCGCCTTCGACCAACCGTGCTCGTTTCGCTCGGCAACCCCTATCTCATCTCACGGTTGCCGGAAGTGGGCTCCTATCTCATCGGCTGGCGCTCGAACTGGATCATCGAGCAGGCGGTTGCCCGCGCGCTCGCGGGAGTCGCTCCGATCACCGGACATCTGCCCATCTCCATCCCGCCCAACTATTCCCGTGGCTGGGGTCTGCAGCGCCGGCTGCCGTGACCGGCTGATCTCTCCTTCTTTCGGGGGCCTCGATGCACCTCGTCCTGACTGACTGGCTTGTCGTCGCGCTCTACTTCGTGGTCTCGGCGGCCATTGGACTGGCCTACACTCGAAAGGCAAGCCAGTCATTGGCGGACTACTTCGTATCCGGCCGCTCGCTCACCTGGTGGCTGGCCGGCACGTCCATGGTGGCAACTACCTTCGCTGCTGACACGCCGCTGGCCGTTGCCGGACTGGTCGCCAAGTACGGTGTCGCGGGAAACTGGCTCTGGTGGAACGGGGCCTTTTCGGGAGTTCTGACCGTCTTTTTCTTCGCGAGGCTCTGGCGTCGGGCGGGCGTGCTGACTGATGTGGAGTTCGCGGAGCTGCGCTACGGGGGCAAGCCGGCCGCGGTGCTTCGCGGATTTCGCGCGCTCTACCTCGCTCTGCCGATCAACCTGATCATCATGGGCTGGGTCACGCGTGCCATGGTGACCATTCTCCATATCACCCTGGATATAAATCCTTGGAAGGCGGCCATCACCCTCTTCGCCATCACGGCACTGTACAGCATACTCTCGGGGCTCTGGGGTGTGATCGTTACCGACGTCTTCCAGTTCATCGTGGCGATGGGCGGGACCATCCTGCTCGCGATACTGGCAGTGCACTCCGCCGGTGGACTGGAAGTG
Organism: Gemmatimonadales bacterium; assembly: GCA_036556025.1. GTDB lineage: Bacteria > Gemmatimonadota > Gemmatimonadetes > Gemmatimonadales > GWC2-71-9 > CAVVWJ01. Next base: position 57,791 of record DATBKD010000048.1, read on the forward strand.
GTGACGGCCAAATCCGCTGCCCATTTCGGGTCGACCGAAGCCGCCTTCGGTGTAATCCCGCCGACCGATCAGGCCTGGCTGCCCCTCTCGACGCTGCTGATTTTCCTCGGAGTCCAATGGTGGGCGGCCTGGTACCCGGGACAGGAACCTGGGGGCGGCGGGTATGTGGTGCAGCGGATTCTGTCGGCCAAGGACGAACGGCATGGTCTGTTGGCCACTCTGTGGTTCACCATCGCACACTATGCAGTTCGGCCGTGGCCCTGGATCCTGGTCGGGTTCGTGGCCGTACTGCGGTATCCTGGCCTGACGAACCCGGAGGAGGGTTACGTCCGGGTGATGGTGGACATCCTGCCATCCCCGTTCAAGGGACTTCTGCTTGCCGCCTTCGCCGCCGCGTACATGAGCACGATCAGCACCCATCTCAACTGGGGCGCCTCATACCTGGTCAACGACGTCTATCTCCGGTTCATTCGGCCCGACGCAAGCACCCGAGCTCAGGTGTTCGCCTCCCGGGCGGCCACCGTCGTCCTGATGGTCTGCTCGTTGATTGTGATGAGCCTGCTGAGCAGCGTGGAGCAGGGCTGGAAGCTGTTGATTGGCCTTGGGGCGGGGACAGGATTGGTGTTCATCCTGCGGTGGTACTGGTGGAGGGTAAACGCCTGGTCGGAGATCAGCGCGATGATCGCGTCCTTCGCGACCTCGGTGCTGCTTTCTCGTTTCGGCTACAGTCTGGGAGACCCGGCGAGCCCGAGCTATGCCAAAACGATGCTGATAACGGTGGGGGTGACGACGGCGGTCTGGTTGGGAGTGACCTTCGCCACCCCACCGGAGAGCCGGGAAACGTTGGATCGCTTCTATACCAAAGTTCGTCCGGGAGGGGCTGGCTGGCGTACGGTAGCGGCCCGCCTGGGCTTCGAAAGGGACACCATTCCAGGCGGAGCGCTGTCCTGGGTCAACTGGATAGCCGGTCTGGTCGCCGTCTATACCGCGGTGTTCGGCCTGGGCGCACTCCTGACGGGAAGCCCCGGCCGGGGAGTGCTATATCTGGCGCTCTCGACTGCGGCTTTCTTATTGATACAGCGTAACTTGCGGGCTGATGAACGACTCGTGGCCAGCGTTGACATCGAGCTTCCGTCTAGGTTACAATTCGAGCCGAGAAAGTAGTCCCTTACTCGAGTCTTCGAAGGAGCCACGCATGAGCGGCATCGAGCAGCAGGCAACCGCCGGCGGGTTCGCGCTAGCCCTCACCGGCCGAGCTGCTGAGGAGGTGCAGAAGTTCATCGCCCAGGAGCAGGTGCCGGTGGAGACGGCCGGCCTGCGCGTGAGCGTGCTGCCGGGCGGATGCTCTGGGTTCAAGTACAGCCTGAACATCGAGGAACGTCCGCTGGACGACGACATCGTGAACGAGATCAATGGGGTCCGGGTGTTCGTAGACGGATTCAGTGCCCAGTATCTCAGTGGAGTCACGATCGATTACGTCAGCTCGATGCAGGGCTCCGGCTTCACGTTCAACAACCCCAACGCGACCGGCGGATGTGGGTGCGGAAGCAGCTTCACAGCCTGAAAGCGTGAACAGTAAACAGTGAACAGTGAACGGGGGCTGCCGCATTGCGCGGGGCCCCCGTTTGCTTGCCCGTGCTCTCCTTCGACATCTCATTTCCCGTTTCCCGTTTCCCGTTCACCGTTTACCAGAGCAGGTACTCCTGCACACTCTAGACCTGCTGGTCGTGAGCATCTACTTCGTGTTCACCCTCGGCCTCGGCCTGTGGGTATCCCGAAGGCAGCGCAATGCCACCGACTATTTCCTCGGCGCCCGCGACCTCCCTGCTCTCGCGATCCTCCTCTCGATCGTGGCCACGGAAACATCGGCACTCACCGTCATATCGGTGCCGGGGATCGGGGCTCGCGGCAATCTCACCTTTCTTCAACTGACGCTGGGATACCTCGTGGGACGGATCGGCGTGGCCGTGTGGCTGCTCCCCGGCTACTTCCGCGGCGTCCAGGAGACGGCCTACGCTCGGTTGGAGTCGCGTTTCGGCGTCGGCACTCGCCGGCTGACGTCGGTGATCTTCATGGTGTCGCGCTTCCTGGGCGACGCCGTCCGGGTGTTCGCGAGTGCCATCCCGCTGGCGTTGGTGACCGGATGGAGCATCCCATCGGCGATCGTCGTCATGGGCATCGTCACCATGGTCTATACCTGGCTCGGCGGGTTCAAGGCGGTGGTGTGGACCGATGTGCTTCAACTCTCGGTGTACCTGGCCGGCGGCGTGGGAGCGCTTTTCATCGCCTGGAAGCTGGCCGGCGGGCCTGGCGAGGCGCTCAATCTGGCAGGGCACGCGGGCAAGCTTACCCTGCTGGATCCGCGGCTCTCCCTCAGCTCGACCTATACGCTGGCCGGCGGGGTGATCGGGGGTGCGCTGCTCTCGGCAGCCTCCCATGGGACGGATCATCTGATCGTGCAGCGCCTGCTCGCGACCCGATCCCTGCGGGATGCGCGTGTCGCCCTTATCGGCTCGGGGGTCATGGTGATCCTGCAGTTCGGTCTCTTTCTCCTGGTCGGCTCCGCCGTCTGGGCCGCCGGCCTCGCGCCCGAGGGAATGGCAAGCGACCAGATCTTCCCCCGATTCGTGTTGGACCATCTGCCTCCCGGCCTGGCCGGTCTGGTCATCGCCGGCATCCTGGCAGCGGCGATGGGGACGCATAGCTCGGCGATCAACTCCCTCGCTTCATCGGCAACCCACGATCTCTACGCCTCCTGGACAGGACGCACGGATCCGGTCCACCTGCTTCGCGTGGGGCGAACTCTCTCGGCGGTCTGGGCGCTGGGACTGATCGGGGGTGCCCTGTTCTTCCACGCCGCGAGCCGGGGCAACGATACGCCCGTCGTGGTGCTCGCGCTCTCGATCGCCTCGATTACCTATGGGCCGCTCCTGGGCACCTACTTCCTGGCCGGACGCTGGCCGCGGGCTCGGGGACGGGATGTGGTGGGCGCGGTGGCATTTACCGTCTTTGCCATGGTGGTCGTGATTTTCGCCAAGCGGCTCGCGACGGTTCCAGCACTTGCCTGGCTGGAGCCGGTTGGACGGCTCGCCTGGCCATGGTACGTGCCGTTGGGGACGCTTCTGGCTGTCGGCTCGGGTGTCTTGCTGAGTTATGTTCCTGCGGATGAGCGCAACCTTCGACCCGCGAACTGATCCATGAGCAGGCTTCTGATCGGCGCCGATGTCGGCGGCAGTAAGACCGCTGTGGCGGTATCGGAAGGCGGGCCGATCCTCGGTCGGGTAGAGGGACCGGGGGCCGCCGTTCGTCCCGGCCGCGCACTGGCGTCGGCTGCCATCATCGCTGAGGTGGTGCGACGGGCGCTGTCCAGTGTCCGGCGGCTGTCCGGCGATGTCCTGGTGGTAGGCGCGGCGGGAGCCGGCCGCGATCCGGAGCGGGACGAACTGCGCAAGGCGCTTCGCGCCGAAAATCTCGCCCCCACGGTCGTGGTCACCACCGACATCGAGATCGCCCTGCTCGCCGCCTTTGCCGAGGGCCCCGGGATGGTGGTGAGCGCGGGCACGGGAAGCATCGCCGTGGGGCGAGACCGGAATGGGACGCGCCACCGCATCGGCGGCTACGGTTGGCAGATGGGAGATGAAGGGAGCGGCTACGCGATCGGCCGGGCGGCACTGGGCGCGGTGAGCCGGGCCAATGACGGCCGCAGCCCGCGCACGGCACTCAGCGAGCAGGTGCTCGGCGCGGCCCGCTGCGACAGCTTCGACGCGCTGGTCCGCTGGGCCGCTGGGGCGTCGCCCGCGGAAATTGCCGCCTTGGCGCCGGCAGTGCTGTCGGTCGCGGCCCAGGGCGACCCGCTGGCCCAGGGCATCGCGGACTACGCGGCGAGGGAGCTCTCGCAGCTCGCCATCTGCTTGCTGCCGGTCATGGACGTGGAGCCTCCGGTCGGAGTCGCGCTGACCGGCCGGCTGTTGAGCGACGACCAACCTCTGCGGCGCAGCGTGCTTACGAAGCTCACGGAAGAGCCGGGGCTGCGCCCGATTGAAACTCCGGTGGAGACGGTGGCCGGAGCCCTCCGACTGGCAGCGAACAGCTGACAGCTCAGCGGCGAAGCCGCTGTCAGGCAGCCACTCCTCGCCGCTCCCGCTCTTCTGTCACCCGCCGCAAGCGGCTGTGACTCTTCCCGTAGAAGAAGTAGATCAGAAGCCCGATCGCCAGCCAGATCGCGAATCGGATCCAGGTGATCGTGGGCAGCTGCAGCATGAGATAGAGACACGACAGGATCGAGACGATCGGCGTGAAGGGTACCCAGGGGGCGCGAAACGGCCGGAGCCGGTCGGGCTCGACCCGTCGAAGGACGATCACTCCCGCAGACACCAGCACGAAGGCGAACAGGGTACCGATGTTGGTGAGGTCCACCACCTCGGCGATGTTGGCGAACGCCGCGAAGCTCGCGACGAACAAGCCGGTGATGATCGTGCCGACGTAGGGGGTCCGGAAGCGTGGGTGAATCTTGCACAGGAAGGGCGGCAGCAGGCCATCGCGCGACATCGACATGAAGATGCGAGGCTGGCCCAGCTGGAACACCAGCAGCACGCTGCTCATCGCGATCACCGCACCGAGGGACACGATGAAGCGCGAGAGCGTGATCAACTTGGGGGACCCTTGAGCAAAGGCGAGGGCGGTGATCATGGGCTCGGCGGTGCCGAGCTGTTTCCACGGCGCCATGCCGGTCATGACCAATGCCAGCGCGATGTACAGCACCGTACAGATCACCAGGCTCATGATGATGCCGAACGGCATGTCCCGGGCGGGATCCTTGGCCTCCTCCGCCGCGGTGGAGGTAGCGTCGAATCCGATGTAGCTGAAGAAAATGATCGCGGCTCCAGCGCTGATGCCGGCAAACCCGTTGGGAGCGAATCCGCCCATGGCAGGATTGTCCCAGTTCTCCGGCCGAATCAGGGTCACGCCGACCGCGCAGAAGAACAGAATGATGCCGACCTTGAGCAATACCATCGTGGCGTTGGAGTTGGCCGACTCCTTGATGCCGATCACCAGGATGACCGTAATCATCGCCACGCTGAGGAAGGCGGGGAGATTGGCGATGATGGGAATGCCGAAAGGGTGAGGAGCCGTCGTGAGGGCCGATGCCAGGTACAGATTTCGGGGATCGCTGGCCCCCGCGGCGATGGCGTCGGCCGCCATATGGGCTGATCGGAGATCGGTCGCGAGCCAGGCTGGGAGACTCAGCCCGAAATGGGTCAGCAGCTCCCGGAAATAGCCCGACCATCCGATCGCCACACCGATATTTCCTACCGCGTACTCGACGATCAGATCCCACCCGATGATCCAGGCCACGAGCTCGCCCAGCGAGGCGTACGCGTAGGTGTAGGCCGACCCAGAGATCGGAACCATGGCGGCGAACTCGGCGTAGCACACCGCGGCAAAGCCGCAAGTCACTGCCGTGAGGAGAAACGAGAGCACGATGGCCGGGCCGGCTCCGGGGCGGAGCGGGTCTCCGACGATCGCCGTCCCGGTGGTGGCGAAGATGCCGGCACCGATCGTGGCGCCGACTCCCAGTGCGGTCAGATGCCACCTGCCTAGCGAGCGCCTGAGCCCACCCCGCTCGACGATGTCGTTCTCGCAGTCCTGCACCGATTTCCGGAGGAGGAGGCCGCTCATGGAAGTCCTCGAAGGAGTGGACGCTGGGGTGGGATCAGGACTTGCTCTTGCCGGGCAGGGTAAAGGTCACGGTCGTCGTGCCCGCGATCCGGCTCCCGTCTGCCGCTCGAGCCGGGGTGAAGCGAAAGGCGCGGATGACTTCGTCGAATTTGCGAGCGTAATCCTGGTCCATGATCCGGGGATCGATTTCGTACCGTTCTACCCGCCCGTCTACCTTGACCCAGAAGGTCACGTTGAGCGAGGCCCCCCGCAGCTCCTTGGGTGGCGTATCGAACGGAAAGGCGAGGTCTCGGAGCTCGGGAGGGCTCGACGTGCCGCCTGCGCCTCCACCCGTGCCCGGCTGATCTCCCGCTCCGGGTCCGATTCCCGGACCCACTCCGAGTCCGGCTCCGCCACCAGTGCCTCCGCTCGCTCCCGGTCCCGCTCCGGGGTCACCTGGTGTCGCCCGGGGCTGCGCGGCGACCGTGAGCGTGTCCACCGGTTTGGGTGGGGGCTGCACCGCCGCCGACGGTGGCACCACCTCGGGGACCGGGTGTGGCTCGACCTGTTTGGGAGGAACGATCGGTTCGATCCGGACGGCGGGCGGCGGCACCGGCGGAACGAATAGCGGGAGCGAAATATACGCCACCTGGTGACCGCCGCCACCGCCCCCTCCACGAGGCAGCGCCGGATCCCCTGGCGCTAGGGTTCGACTCCAGAGGCGCTCCCCGTGATAGACCGCCAGGCCGATCACCAGAACATGGACGAGCAGGGAGACCACGAGACCGTCGTAACGGCGGCGGGACTCAGGAAGGAGGAGGTTGAGACCAGCAGGCGAGCGCGTCATTGCCTCGGGGTCGGACCAGTGAAGGCGTGAGCGGAAAGATAACCGGCAGTGTAGCGGCACCACCCCTTCCGAGAGACGCCCTGCTCCACGCCGAACGCACGCGCGGGGGCCGTAAGAAGCGGGGAAGGGTGAAAAGTGAAAGGTGAAAAGTGAAAGGGCCTTCCCTTTCACCTCTCACCTGTCACCTGTCACTTCCTATTTCTCACTGCTCACTGCTCACTGCTTACTGCTATTTCGCTTCCCGGGGTGTGAAGCCGATGATCTGCACCCCTGCGCCCCGAGCCACGTCCATCGCGTCGATGACGTCCTGATAGATCCGGTTGGCCCCGGCCTTGATGAACAAGAGCTTGGCGGGACGCTGGTCGTAAATCGCATGGATCTGCGTGTCCAGCTGGTCCTTGGGGACCGGTTGGCCGTTGATCGCGTACCCTCCATCGTCGCTCAGCTCCAGCACGATCTGGCTGGGAGGCGTCTTGGTCGTCACCGTCTCGTCGGGCGGCGGCACTTGCACGTCCATCGCCATCCGGGAGAGAGGCTGCGTGATCATGAAGATGATCAGCAGCACGAGGAGCACGTCGATCATCGGTGTGACGTTGATGTCCGACTGGACTCCTCCCGAACTGCCGGTGCTCATCGCCATGTCACTTCTTCTCCTTCTTGTTCTTATTCTCCGCGAACAGCCCGGCGTTCTTGGGCTCGGTGATCGCCGCCATCACCCGGACACCCGACCGGCGCGCGGTCTCCACGGCTTCCTGCACCTTGGCGTACTTCAGGTGGTTGTCGGCCTTGAAGTAGAGAATCTTGTCCTCGGTCCGGGCCTGAAAGATCCCCCGCAACTGGTCTCCCAGCGTGCCCTCGGGCAGGGGACGGCCGTTCAGGAAATACCGGCCGGCCTCGTCGATACCCAGGACCACCTCGTTGTCTCCCTCGGGGCGCGGATCCAGGTTCTTGCCCTTGGGCATGGTGGCCTTGAACCCCGCGGCGATCAGCGGCGTCACGATCATGAAGATGATCAGGAGCACGAGCATGACGTCGATCATCGGCGTCACGTTGATGTCGGCCTTGACCGCGCCGACTCCGGCGCTACCCGTGGATATGGCCACTGCCGGTCACCGCCTTCTGGGCCTGGAATTCCTTGGTGAAGATCGAACGCCCGAACTCGCTCCCCACGCTCTTGATCAGATAGTCGATCAGTTCCTTCGAGGTATATGTCATCTCGACGGTCAGATTTTCGATCTTGGTGGTGAAGTAGTTGTAGGCCCACACCGCCGGGATTGCGACCATGAGGCCGAAGGCGGTGGTGATCAGCGCCTCGGCGATACCTGCCGAGATGCCGGCCAGGCCGCCCGACGCGCCCTGCGACGCCATACCGACGAAGGCGTTCACGATACCCATGGTGGTGCCCAGAAGGCCGACAAACGGCGCGGTGGAACCGACGGTTCCGAGCACACCCAGACCGCGCTTGAATTCGGCCAGCACGATCAACATCTGCCGCTCCACCGCCCGTTCCGCCGAGTTGATGTCGGCGGCGGTGATGGTGGCCCGGTCACGCAACAGCGGCTTCACTTCGGCCAGCGCCTCGCCCAGCACGCGGGAGACGTGGCTCTTCTTGTTCTTCTCGGCGAGGGTGATGGCCTGGTCCAGGTTTTCCTCCTGAATGGCGCGGGAGAACTGGGGCGCGAACTTCCGGGTTTCCGACTCGCTGCGCTTCAGCTGGAACAGCTTGGTGAAGACGATGGTCAGCGAGTAGATGGACATGATCGCCATGATCACGACGATGCCTTTGGCGAAGGCGCCCATCTGGGCCCAAAGGTGAAGTAGATCTACACTCATGTTGCGCTGCCTCCTGGGGCGGTAAATGACTTACTGGCCGACCTTGAATGAAATCCGCTGCTGCACCAACTGACGAACCGGCTGGCCCTTGAACTTGGCCGGCTTGAACACGCCCTTTCGGATCGCTTCCTGCGCCGGCTCGACGAACGCGGGATGCGTCGTCTTCATGACCTTGAACGAGTTAGGCTCGGCGTGGCCGGTCGTGTCCACGATGTACTGCAGATCCACTGCCCCGGCGATCCCCGCGCTCTGCAGCACCGGCGGATAGCGAGGTGTCGGGATCGAAATCGGCTGGACCGGATCGTCCAGCTGGGCCTCCAAAAACACCTCACCCGACACCGGTCCGGTCCCGCCGGCGACGCCCGCCGCGATTCCGCCCTCGACGCCCTTACCGGTGAAATCCTTGGGGTCGAACGGCTTCTCGTTCAGGTCGATCGGAGGAATGTCCTTCGGAATGTCCGTCGGAGCCACCACCGTCTGGAATCCCTTGGGCGGCGGGTTGGCGGCGACGACGACGTCCGGCGGTGGTTGATTGGGTGGAGGAGGCGGGGGCGGGGGTGGCTTGAGGAAGACCATGGTGGTATCGACCGGACGATTCTTGATCGTCTCGGCCACACCCTGAGTGGCCTTGATCGCGCCGAAGATGATGAGACCGTGGACCACCAGCGACAGGACCGATTGCCCCATCGTCCGGTGACCCTTCTGCTTGGACTCGATCAGGTTCTCGAACACGTACTACCTCCGAGGGAGGGTGATCGTGGCGAGAAGCTAGCACTTACTCGATAGCGGCGCCTTTTCCCGAAGATGACAATTCCATGACAAGCCGATTAGCGGTCCAGATCGGTCCCGCCCTGAAACGCGGGGACTGCTGGCGGGGCCGGACGCGGGCTCTTCGGCAGCCGGACGCTGAAGGCGGTCCCTCGTCCCGGCCGGCTCTGGACCGTGATCGAGCCGCCGTGGGCCTCGGCAATCCATTTGGTGATCGCCAGGCCCAGCCCGGTCCCGGGACGCTCGCCGGTGCGGGATCGGGCCGGATCCGCCCGCCAGAACCGATCGAAGATGTGAGGCAGGTCGCCCGGTGCGATCCCGATCCCGGTGTCCTGTACCGTGAGCACCACCGCATCGCCCTGGTCCTGCAGGCTCAGGGCGATCCGCCCGCCCTTGGGCGTGTATTTGATGGCATTGGTCACCAGGTTGAGCAGCATCTCCTGGATCCGGTGGGGGTCCACGCTGAGCCGCACCGGGGTGTCCGGCATCTCGCTGGTGACCGTGATCCCGGCGCTCTCCCCCAGCATGCCGGTCGTCTCGGCCACGTCGCCGAGCAGATCCCGCAGATCGCAGTCTTCCACCGCCAGAGGGGCGCGCCCCTCGTCGGCGCGAGCCAGGGTCAGCAGGCTCTCGACCAGCTCGGTCATTTCGTTGATCTGCGCCAGCGTCTCATCCAGCGATTGCAGGATTTCGGCGGGGACGCCGGGATGGACCAGGGCGCGCTCCACTCCGGCCCGCAGCACCATGAGCGGGGTCTTGAGCTCGTGGCTGGCATCCGCGGTGAACCGATGCAGGCTGCCGAAGCTCTGCTCCAGCCGGGCCAGCATTCCATTGACCGTGACGGCGAGCCGGGCCATCTCGTCCGCCGAACGCGGGACCGGGAGGCGCCGGTGCAGGCTGCGGCCGTCGCTGATCGCCTCGACTTCGTCCATGATGCCCTGCACCGGCCGCAAACTGGTACCCGCCAGCCAGTATCCCACCAGGACCGCACCCAGCAGAATGAAAGGAGAGATGAACAGCATCGAGCGCAGAAGCTCGGTCGGGCCGAAGGCGGCCTCACTGAGCGGGGTCGCGACCAGCACGCCGCTGATCTCGGGGCCCGCGGCCTCCACCCGGACGGCGAGAAAGCGGACCCGGCCGGTGGGAGAGCCGAGGTCCAGGGTGCCGGACTCCTTGGCCCGCTTGAGGCTGTCCACTCGAGCGGTGAGCCGCTGGAGGGCATCGGCGTTGAGCGCCCGGGTGACCTCGGACAGCGCCAGCACCTTGCCACCGGTGTCCGCCACCACCAGGTAGTCTCGCACCGCCTCCAGGTACGCACTGATGCCGGGATCGAGCGCCGGGTTGGATCCAGCGGTGGTTACGATTCGGCCGAGCACGTTGAACGACTCGCTCAGCCAGCGGGTCGCGAGATCGGCCTCCAGGCCGAGCTGGTCATCCAGCTCTCGCAGGCTCGACTGGCGGCGCTCGAGGTACAGCAGGGTCCCGAAGGCAAGGACGGTCACGCCCAGGGCGACCGTGTACCAGAGGGTGAGGCGGCGGCGGATGGTTCTCATCTCACGCCTTCACGACGTAACCAACACCTCGCACCGTGTGCACCAGTTTGTGCGACTGTCCCGAGTCCACTTTCTTGCGGATCCGGTTGATCACCACGTCCACGATGTTGGTGCCCGGGTCGAAGTGATAGTCCCAGGCGTACTCGGTGATCAGGGTCCGGGACATCACCCGGCCGCTGTGCCGCATCAGGTACTCCAGGACGGTGTACTCCTTGGGGGTAAGATCGATCCGCTCACCTGCCCGGTGGACCTCGCGCGTGGCGGTGTCCAATTCCAGGTCCGCCACCCGCAGGATGGGATCGCGGATCTCCTTGGGCCGCCGCCCCAGCGCCTCCACTCGGGCCAGGAGCTCCTCGAAGGCGAACGGCTTGGTCACGTAGTCGTCGGCGCCGGAGCGGAGGGCCTGGACCTTGAAGTCGACCGAGTCCTGCGCCGTCAGCACCAGGATGGGCGTCGTGGTCCCCCGGTCGCGCAGGGTCCGCAGCACCTCGAGGCCGTTCATCCCCGGCAGCCGCAGGTCGAGCACGATGAGGTCGTAGCGGCCACCGGAGGAAAGTCGCAGGCCTTCCATCCCGTCGTCCACCAGATCGGCGTGATATCCGTGCTCGTCCAGCCCGCGCCGGACGTACTGCCCGACGGTGCGGTCGTCTTCAATGACGAGGATCTTCAACTGGGAAGCTCCTTCAGTCAGCTATCAGCTGGCAGCTATCAGCTAACAGCAAGAACTGAAACACGGAACCCACGGAAAAGACACGGAGCGCTCCCTGTCCAGGTCGTTCTCCTTGAGAACTGTCATGAAATGAAGGTTGCCCCCTACCACCAGCCAAGAAACAAGGCTTAGCAAACAGGAGAGATTGGGTCGCGGAGCGTTCCGTGCCACTTTCGTGTATTCCGTGGTTAGCCGTTTGCTTTTAGCGGATGACTATCAGCCGCCAGCAGCCACTGGCAAATACACCCTAAACACCGACCCCAGTCCGGGCGTGCTCTCCACCTCGATCCGCCCGCGATGCTCTTCCACGATCCCGTAGCAGATCGAGAGCCCGAGCCCGGTACCCCGCCCGGGAGGCTTGGTGGTATAGAACGGCTCGAAAATCTTGGACTGATCGTCCCGCGGAATGCCGACGCCGGTGTCTTCCACCTCGACGAAGACCTCGTCCGACCGGATCAGGCTGCGTCCGGCGCGGACGGCGAGCCGGCCTCCCTGCTCCATCGCGTCGACCGCATTGAGCAGCAGCGCCATCAGCACCTGGATAAGCTGCTCGGCATTCCCCATGGCCGGGGGCGTGCCCGGATCGAGCTCCCGCTCGACCGTGAGCCGCCGGAATCGCTGATGATGCTTGAGCAGAAAGAGGGTTTGCTCCACCAGGGCATCGAGCTTGACCGGACCCTTGGTCTTGCCCTTGGGCCGGCTGAAGTCCAGCAGTCCGTCGACGATTCGGGTGCAGCGGTCCACTTCTTTTTCGATGATGGCGAGGTATTCCTCCACCGGCGCGGGCGGGGAGCCTTCGCGCAATCTCCCCTCGATGGCCGCGACGCAGGCACTGATGGTCGCGAGAGGGTTGTTGATCTCGTGCATGACTCCCGCGGCCAGCTGCCCCACAGCCGCCAGCTTCTCACTCTGCATGATCTGCCCCTGGATGGACCGCCACTCGGTGATATCTTCGCCGACCGTGATGACGTGGGTGATGCGGTCGCCGTCCAAGCGCATGGGAATCTTGCTCAGGCGGAAATGCCGGGACTCTCCGCCCAGAATGACCTCGAGCTCCGACTGCTGGATTTCCCCGGTCTGAAATACCCGGTCGAATTCGGCGCGGAGCTGGTCGGCCGGCTGGCGGGTGAGCACCTCGAACACGGGCCTGCCCACCACGTCGCCGCGCTGCAGTCCCTGAGTCCCGGTCTCCCGCTTTCGATTCCAGATCTGAATCCGATACTCCCGGTCGATGACATAGAGACCCAGGGGGAGGCTGTCGATGATGAGGCTGGTGAACCGCCGCTGCTCCTCTATCTCCCGCGACTGGGTGGCGACCTCACCGGCCAGGTCCTGGGAGAGCTCCAGCGAGCCCAGGTACATGGCCAGAAGGTCAGCGAGAACCGGAAGGAGCTGGGTCTCGTCCGGTGGGGCCACCAGGGAGAGATCCAGGACGCCGAGCCGGATGCCTTCGTGCTCCAGCGGCAGGCGGCAGTCGTTTGGCTTGAGAGGAATCGAGTCCGGCGACTGGAAGAGGACCGAGGACGCCGCGGGAGGCGCGGAGACCGCACGAAAAGCCGTTGCCCCAGACTCTCGCAGCCACACAGTGACCGACTGGGCCCCGAGCCCGGTCCGCAGCGTCTCGGTCACCGCGGTGAGGGTGGCCTCGGTACCCAAGCCCGCGTTGAGCAGTTTGGCGATCGACCCGACCAGAGTCAGAGCCGGCATGGAAGTGAATGGGGCCGTCATCCGCCCTCGGCGAAATCAGCGGCTTTCACGGGGGGCCGCCCGCGCGCTGGCTGCGCCGGCGATGCTTAGAATGCGCCACTGGCCCCCGATCCGTCGAAGCACCAGGTGCTCCACCCAGTCTCGCTCGCTGCCCTCGGCCACCCCGGTGAGGGGCAGCCGCCGGCGGGTGGTGAGCCATACGGCCGCGAGGTCGGCATCCTGGCGGAAGTCGGTCCGCAGGACCCGGACATCGAAGCTGGTCGGACCAGCGGCCTCGACCCGCCGTTCGATGGCCCCGAGGGCTGAATCGATCGGTACGGCCTGCGCAATCGAGCGAGGCACCATGGGGCCGGAATAGCTGCCGTCGCGCCAGAAAAGACTGCGGACTTGGCTCCAGTTTCGATCCGACAGATTCCGGGCGTAGTCAGCGACGAGCGACTGGATCGCGTCCTCGTCCTGCCGGGTCCCGGTGGGAGTACGGTCTTCGATCTTGCACCCTGCGGCCAGAAGCAGGCAGAGGGCTGCGAGCTGCAGGCGATGCATCGACGTCCCTGGATAGAGTGCTGAATGCCCGGCGCGACGGGTGTCAAAGCGCGCCCGCGGTCTTGCGGTGACGCCTGGTTAGGTGAGGGTCCGCAGTCGCTGGAAGAGCTCCGGATTTTCCCGGCAATTGCCCAAGCTGTCCTCGGCAAAGGCCCAGCGCACGATCCCTTTCCCGTCGATCAAGACATACGCCCGGTTGGAGAAGAACTTGTCCTCCAGGAGCGTGCCGTACAGGCGACTCACGTCTCGCTTGAAATCGCTGAGGAGATCGAGCGATAGCTGCTCCTTGGCCTTGAACTCCTTCAAGGTGGGAATCGAGTCCACGCTGATCGGCAGCACCAGGGTCTCCGCACTTCGGAACTGATCGGAGTCGTTGGTGAAGGCCCGCATCTCCTGAGTGCAGACGCTGGTGAATGCGAGAGGGAAGAACGCCAGCAGCACGTTCTTCCCCCGCAGCTTCGAGAGAGTCACATCGGTCCCCGCGGTCGAGGGCAGGGTAAAATCCGGAGCAGCGGAGCCGGCCGCGGGGAGTGAGCCCACTAGCGGCTACCCGCCGTCGCCATGCTCCCCGCGCGCTCGAATCGCTGGGCCACATCCGTCCAGTTCACCACGTTCCACCAGGCGGTCACGTAGTCCGGCCGGCGGTTCTGATACTTCAGGTAATAGGCGTGCTCCCAGACGTCGCAGCCCAGGATCGGGGTCTTCCCGCTCATGAGCGGCGAGTCTTGATTGGGGGTGCTCTCGATGCTGAGCCCGCCCCGGCGATCGGCGACCAGCCAACCCCAACCACTGCCAAAGCGGCCGGCGCAAACCTTGGCGAACTGCTCCTTGAACTGCGCGAACCCGCCGAACGCCTTGTCGATGGCCCCGGCCAGCGCCCCGTCCGGCTGTTTGGCTCCTCCCGGAGTGAGCTGTTCCCAGAACATCGTGTGGTTCGCGTGACCGCCGCCGTTGTTGCGGACCTGGGTTCGGATCGCTTCGGGTAGCGCATCGACGTTTCCGATGAGCTCCTCGACCGACTTCTTTTGCAGGTCGGCGTGCTGTTCCAGGGCGGCGTTGAGATTGTTCACATAGGCCGCGTGGTGCTTGTCGTGATGTATCCGCATGGTCTGTTCGTCGATATGCGGCTCCAACGCGGCGTAGTCGAACGGCAAGGGGGGAAGGGTGAACGCCATGACGGGCTCCTTCGCAATGAAAGCTGCTCGCTCCCGAGTCCAATACCCGGGCATAGAACGGGAATATGGAACCACCCTCAGGAGGGGTCAACGAGCCAAACTGACTACTGATCGCCGGGGCAGGCGCTCCCTTCCTCCGTTTTCTCTCCGCACGACCTGAGGCCCTCGCCACCCGCTGGCGGTTCTGGATCGCTATTTGCACTTCCACCGGACCGAGCCACGCGGTCCCGCAGACTTGGCCGCGTCTCCCCCTGAAGAGCCGAACTTGAGACGGGCATCCGCGTCGCCCGCGCCAGGTCGCGTGGGTGAAACGCAATCCGCGCGGGAGATCTGCAAGTCATCTCCCTCTCCTCGATGGGGACCTCTAAAGCCAACCGCCAGGAAGGGATACCCGCACGTGACTGCCGCAACCGAACTCAAGCCGCTGGCCACGACCGAGCCGGTGACGGACAATGGAGGGGACCGCCGGAAGGCGGGAGCCAAGCGTCGGTCCTGGCGGCCCGCCAGCGAGCTCGCGGTCGACCTCGGTACCGCCAATACCCTGGTTCTGGTGAAGGGCGAGGGAGTCGTGCTGAATGAGCCCTCGGTCGCGGCGGTGGACCAGGCTACCGGGACCATCCTGGGGATCGGACTGGATGCCAAGCGCATGCTGGGCCGGACCCCGGACGGCATCCTCGCCGTGCGGCCGATGAAGGATGGCGTGATCGCCAACTTCGACGTCGCGGAGAAGATGCTCCGCCACTTTCTTCGCCAGGTCATCGACCGCACGATCTTCAAGGTCAAGCCGACCGTCATCGTATGCGTGCCCTCGGGGATCACCGAGGTGGAGCGTCGGGCAGTGAGAGATTCGGCCCGGTCCGCCGGGGTCAAGCGGCTGCTGATGGTCGCCGAGCCCATGGCCGCCGCGATTGGAGTAGGGTTGCCGGTGGAGACGCCGGTCGGAAGCATGGTGATCGACATCGGCGGCGGAACGACCGACATCGCGGTGATCGCATTGGGAGGGATCGTCTGCGACGCTTCGATTCGGACCGGAGGAGACGAGCTGGATCAGTCCATCGTCCAGTTCATGCGCAAGACGTTCAGCCTCCTCATCGGGGAGCCCACGGCCGAGCGGATCAAGATCCAGTTGGGCTCAGCCGTCCCCTCCCTCTCCGAGGAGTCCATGGATGTGAAGGGCCGTGATCTGGTCTCGGGCCTGCCCAAGACGGTACGGGTGGACGCCGCAGGTGTCCGGGACGCCATGCAGGAGCCGATCACGCGCATCGTCAACGCGGTTCGGCGGGCCCTGGAGATGACGCCCCCCGAGCTGGCGAGCGACATCCTGGAGCACGGCATCGTCCTGACCGGAGGCGGCTCCCTCATTCGGGGCCTCGACCAGTTGCTCATGGACGAGACCGGCCTGCCCGTTCGAGTGGACGATGACCCCCTCACGTCGGTCGTGCGGGGAAGCGGCCGCATCCTGAATGACTACACCCGATACAGCAGCGTTCTGACCAGCTAGACGCCGGAGCCGGGCTCCGCGCCTCAACTCGCACACCATTCGCCGGTGCTTCTCCGCTGCCGATGCGCTGAGCATCCGCGCGGGCTCACGACGCGGGCGACACTCCCTTCGCGCACTGCAGTGCCCGCCTGATTGACGACCTTGCTACCACGTTCTGGTGGAGTGGCGTGCACTGACGTGCGCTGCGGGAGCATCGCCCTCTTGGTTCGCCCGCGGGCCCGCGTCCCGGTCGGACCGAGCTCGCCCGTGCTTTGAGCTTGGCGCGCGAGGCAGTGGGGGAGGCCCCGAAGGGCGCGTTCAGTGTCCGCCGCTCCACCCCAACAGTAGTAGCAAGCTCGCGAGCGGGCGGGCACTGCGGCGGCCGGAGGGGCCTTCTCCGCTGCCGATGCGCTGAGCATCCGCGCGGGCTCACGACGCGGGCCCGCGTCCCGGTCGGACCGAGCTCGCCCGCGCTTTGAGCTTGGGCGCGCGAGGCGAGGGCATCGGTGCGGTCCTTTCTTGTGGGTCCGTGACCACACCCATCCGCTGCATCCAATCCACGCTCGCAGGTCTACCCTGTCGCCGGCTGTCGAATTCTGTCACAGTTCCGTCTCTGATGTGGCGCCGATTCCAGGCTTTAGCCCTGGTGTCACAAAACGTGTCTGAGCCCGTGTCGGGCGGGCATACCTTTGGCGCATCGCCAGTGCCCCCTGCCCGCCCCAGACCCGGAGGGCACTATCCTGGTACAGCAAGGAAGGTCCCCGTGCCCCAAACCACCGCTCAAGTGCTGCTCATCGAAGACGGCGAGGCCGACCGGTCATTGGTCCGTGAACTCCTGAACGTCAAGGGACGAGGAAGGCTGAACCTGACGGAGGCACAGGACCTTCGCGGCGGGCTCGAATGGCTGGGCAAACAGAGCTTCGACCTGGTGCTGCTGGACACCAAGCTCCCCGAGGTGACGGCGCTTCACGCTCTCCGGGCCGTCGGCGAGCAGGCGCCCTCGACGCCGATTCTCACCCACCCGGCCTACATCACGGTTCGGACCCGGCAAGCAGCCCGGGAGCGGGGCACCTTCGATGTGGTGGTGCGCGGAGACCTGAATCCCATGTGGAGCGCTGTCACCAAGTTGCTCTCATTGACCTAGTGACTATACTAGGGACGAGGTCATCCGCCCCCTACCCTCAAAGGCCGCCGATGGTGAGACCGGGAGTCCGCCAGGCCCTTCTCAAGCACGCCTTCGCCAAACACTATCCCGGGATCCAGCCGGGTGAGTGGCAGCCGGCAACGCTGATGACCGAGCGGGTGCTGGCCCTTCGATCACGGGACGGACGCTCGACCACGATCCCGCTGGACCGGGTGCTGGACCAGACCCATTTCGATTTTCGGGGAGTGCCTTCCATCGGAACCCAGGATCAACAGCGGCTGCAGCGACTCGAGGACCGACGCCGCCGGCGGTCCCGAGAACCGGTGCCTGACGAATGAAGTCCAGGGCGCAGGACGTCCGCGGCAGGGAGGCGCGACTCAGGCCGGATTTCGACTACCTCTACCCTGGAGTTGACCCCAACACCTGGCTTCCGGTCGAGCGGTTGATCCAGGCCGTGCGCGAGATGTTGTACGGCGATAGCGGCAAACCGGGTGGGATGGTCGGTGAGCGCCTGCTCCGGGAGGACCACTTCGAGTTTCGGGGCTCGTCTCCCAGACCCCCGGGCTCACCGCCCAATCGGAGCCGCCTGGGTGACTCCCGGGCCCGCCGGAAGACCCGTAAGAAGTCGTAAACGCGGGGTCAGTTGAAGGATGCCAAGAAGATCCGCCTCTGGCCACGAGCGCCAGGTCCGTCTCCTTCCCCAGTTCGCTGAGATGTATCCGGGCATCCTGGCCGGCGTTTGGATGCCTGCCTGGGTGGTACTGGAGCAGGTATCCCAGACTGCTGCGGAAGGAGCTGGAGAGAGTTCAGGTGAGCGGACCTGCGATCCCCGTCATTTCCAGTTTCGCGGCGGGTTAGGCCGGCCTCCCGAGCTCCGTCACCTGCGGACCCGCACCTCGGACCAGCCTTCGGGCAGCTGACCTCAGCGGTTGCCCACGTCCCCGCGCCGGCTCTGGCCATCGGGGCGCAAGCCCGGACGCGGAGAGCTCCCTCGAAACTCGAAGTGCTCGGTACGAAGCACCCGGTCGGGTGAGATGTAGCCGCCGTGTGGCTGTCGCAGCAGCCAGGCGACGACCCGATCGGCCATCATGGCGGCCGAGTCCCAGCGGCCGGCCTCGAGACATGGATAGAGGTGGGCAAATTCGGTTCTGAGCCGCGCCTCCCGTCCATGAAGTCCGCTCACCGGTGGTCCCCTTTCGATCGCGCCAGTCGAATGTGGCACGCTGGGGACCCGGAGGCTAGTACGCTATTAGCGGCGGTTCACTTGGCATCGTGGAAGATGATGCCTACGGTGTGCCGCCGACCGGAGCGGAGCCGGCTCACCCCATGACGCATGGTGACGCGGTACACCCCGCGCATGCCCTGCACCGGCCGGTGATGAACCGGAAAGACGACGCCGTCGCCCTGACGGAGCGCAACCACCTCGACCCGCGACTGCATTCGCGGCCGCTGCTCGGTCAACACGAACTCGCCCCCGGTGAAATCCCGGCCCGGCGCCGACAAGAGGAAGGCCACCTGCACCGGGAAGACGTGCTCGCCGTAGAGATCCTGGTGCAGACAGTTGTAATCCCCTTCCCCATACTGCAGCAGCAGCGGTGTCGGACGGGTCTGCCCCGCCCGATGGCAACGTGCGAGAAATGCCGCGTGCTCTTCGGGGTACCGCACATCGCCGCCAAGCGCTTCGCTCCATCGGTTGGCGATCGCGGCCAGCCGAGGATAGAGAGAGGAGCGCAGCTCTTGCACCAACTCCGGGAGAGGATAGGCGAAGTACTTGTACTCCCCACGTCCAAAGCCGTGACTTGCCATCACGATCCGGCTCCGAAACGGGGCGTCGGTGGGATAGAGGGTCGCCAGGGACAAGCACTCTTCGGCGGAGAGGATGGCCGGCAGGACCGCCGAGCCGTAGGCATCGAGCCCGTCGCCGATTCGCCCCCAGTCGATCGCAGCCACGCGATCGGCGACCGAAGTCAGAGTGGCGGAAGTCATGCGCCGGCCTCCCGCCGAAGTAACGCCTGCTTCCGCTCTACGCCCCAGCGGTAGCCTGAGAGTCCACCGTCGGTGCGGACCACACGGTGACAGGGGATCACGACGGCCAGGTGGTTGGCGGCGCAGGCGCCGGCAACGGCCCGCACAGCACGGGGAGACCCGATGCGGCTGGCGAGCTCGGCATAGCTCACGGTCGAGCCGGCCGGAATTTCCCGCAGCGCCTGCCACACCCGCTGCTGGAACGCCGTGCCCTGGACATCGAGCGGCAGATCGAGTCCTATCCCTGGCGCCTCCACAAACCCCACGACCTGGGAGACCAGCCGCTCGAACTCCGCGTCGCCGCCGATCAGCATGGCCCGAGGGAAGCGATCCTGCAGCTCCCGAGCCAGCGCTTCCGGATCGTCACCCAGAAAGATCGCACAGACCCCGCGCTCGGTGGCCGCAACCAGTATCGATCCCAGCGAGCACTCCCCGACGGCGAAACGAATTTCCGCATTGGCTCCGCCCGCACGATAGGCTGTGGGCGTCATCCCCAGGACCTGTCGGGAGTCATCGTAGAACCGGGCATTCGAGTTGTAGCCCGACTCGTAGATCGCACGGCTCACCGTTCGGCTCCGCCCCAGCTCCTGGCGCACCCGCTTGCCCCGATGGGCGATGCCATATTCCCGCGGGGTCAGGCCGGTGACGGCCTTGAACACTCGATGGAAGTGGAACAGACTCAACCCGGCGTGGCTCGCCAGCTGCTCCAAGCTCGGCAACTTCGAAGAGGACTCAATGAGCCTGCAAGCTTGGGTGACCTTGGCAGCGTGCTGCTCCAGCAGGCCCGGCTGGTCGGGCTTGCAGCGCTTGCAAGGCCGGAACCCGGTGGCTTCGGCCTCCGCCCGGGTCGCGTGGAATCGGACATTCTCGGGGCGCGGCAGCCGGGCCGCGCAGGAGGGACGGCAATAGACTCCCGTGGTCCTGCACGAATAGAAAAAGCTGCCGTCCGCAGCCGCGGAGCGGGCCCGGACCAACGCCCAGCGGGGGTCGTTTTCGGTCACGGCGGCCAGCTCCAACTTCGTGGCTGACATCCTCATGGCACTCCTCTTTCCGGCGTTGCGTTTCCTGGTCATATCACGAGTGTAAGGGTATCAGCCGACCGCAGCGGCCGCACTCCGATTCTTGCGATCAAATCTCGCCGGCTCCAGCACCACGCCCCCGGCGTGAAGGTTGACAGGTCAGCGCGGGGGTCGATAGTATCCCCGCCCGCGAGCCTGTGAAATGAGATGGCGCGCCATCCGGGCGTCCATTCCGTCGCGACCGTGGCCGTACCCGGCACGGGAAACCCAACAAGCAAGCCATGACCTCGGTTTCATCGAGGTCGCAACCTTCGTCCCCGTACCGACCCCGGTCAGGCGGCTATGCCCGGTTGTTATACAGCACGGCATTGGAGAGCTGGCCTGCGGGCTGTCGCAAGCGCTCTCGTTCTCATTCTGGTGGGCTGCGGTGACGACGGGACGGCTCCCACGTCTCAGCCTGCGCCCACGGCTGACACCACCGCCGCCGCACCGCCGGGCACGGCTCCGCCGGACACCGTGCCGCCCGCGGACACGAGCACTACGCCGCCGAGCGATACGACGGTCGACTCAACCGCCACGCCGCCGGACGATTCGCCCGGGTCACCGGTTCCCGGAATCGCGTTTGGCTCCTTCGAGATGCAACCCCACTTCCTCAGCCGCGTGCATACCGGCACGGTGCGAGCCGGCGGCCTGAGCCTCACCAATATCATTCCGCTGCTGGATCAGGCCCGGGCCAAGGGTGCCCGCGTGGTCCTCAGGTTGTGCATGGGCCGGGACAAATTCGTCAAGAACTCCGATGGAACCTTCAGCCTCACGAAATGGAAGGCGCTGGTAGATCGATTCACCACCGTAGACCTGACTCCTTATATCGCGGACGGGACCATCCTGGGCCACTTCCTGATCGACGAACCCAGCCGGGCCTCGAAATGGGGTGGGAAGGCCATCACCCAGGCAACCGTCGAGGAGATGGCGCGGTACAGCAAGCGGCTTTGGCCCGAGATGACCACCATCGTGCGGGCTCCGCCCACCTGGCTGGCCGAGGCGCCGATGAGCTATACCGATCTCGATGCCGGCTGGGCCCAGTACCGGGCCAGCAAGGGCGAGGTCGGGAAGTGGATCTCCGACGAAGTCGCCGCCGCGAAGAGCCGAGGACTGGGGCTGGTGGTGGGAATGAACCTGCTCGACGGGGGGAACGGCTCCAGCCGGATACCCGGCTGGACCAAGGGCCTCTATGCCATGAGCGCCAGCGAGATCACGAGCTACGGGACCGAGTTGCTGAGCCAGAGTTACGCCTGCGGGTTCTTCATGTGGATGCACGACACGACGTATTACGGCCGCTCGGACGTTCAGGCCGCGATGGAAGGTCTCTCGGCGAAAGCGAAATCGCATTCCAGGACGTCGTGCCGGCAGTAGCCGCGGAGAGCCCTGGTTCAGGAATCCGAAGCCGGACGATCTGACCGACTCACAAGTCCGGCGGTATATTCTCGCTTCATCCGACTTCTCGTCGGCTCGCCCCCTACCCCGCATCGTACCATCGAATCGCGGCTGGCTGTGACCCAGAGTGGTTTCGCCCGCAGCCTCGGTGTCATCATCGGGATCGACCGTTACACCAACGGCATCCCTCCACTCGCGACGGCCGGCAGCGACGCGCGATCGGTAGCCGAATTGCTGCGTGACCAGCATGGCTACGATCTGTGCCTGCTGGTGGACGAGGACGCGAGTCTCGCTCGGCTAACGACTCTGCTCAAGCAGGAGCTCCCCGCCCAGATCGGTCCAGAAGACCGGGTCTTCTTCTATTTCGCCGGCCACGGTGTGGCGTTGGACGGCGAGGACGGCCCCGAAGGCTTCATCCTGCCACAAGACGCCCAACGGGATTCCGCCGACTCCTTTCTTGCCATGCCGGACCTGCACGACGCTCTCTGCGCGTTGCAATGCCGGCACCTGCTGGCCGTGCTCGATTGCTGCTTCGCCGGGGCGTTTCGCTGGTCCAGCACTCGGGACGTTGTGCCGCTGCCGTCAGTCCTTCACCGCGAGCGCTATGATCGGTTCATCGAATCTGCGGCCTGGCAGGTGATCAGTTCCGCGGCGCACGACGAGAAGGCCATGGATGTGCTCTTCGGCAGGGTGCTCGGCTCCCGGGGAGGAGAGGGAGCACATTCACCCTTCGCCGAGTTGCTGCTGAAGGGGTTGAGCGGCGCCGGCGATGTGGTCCCCGCGGGCGGAGGAGACGGCGTCATTACCGCCACCGAGCTCTACGTCTACCTCGACGACGCGCTCGCCCGCCAGGTGTCATCCCAGGATCATCGCCAGACGCCCTGTCTCTGGCCTCTCAAGCGGCACGACAAGGGGCAGTACATCTTTCTCACCCCGGGGCATGCTCTGGATCTGCCCCCTGCTCCGGCGCTCACCAGGGACAACAACCCCTACCGCGGCCTCGAGCCATTCGGGGAAGAACACCAGGCGCTCTTCTTCGGTCGCGACCGGGTGATCCGCTCGCTGACCGCCCATGCCGCCAAAAGCCGGTTCACCGTCGTCGTCGGCGCGTCGGGTACGGGGAAGTCGAGTCTGGTGAAGGCGGGGCTGGTCCCAGCGCTGCGCGCTCAGGGTTGGGACATCCTGCCGATTGTCCGGCCCGGCGCTTCTCCTCTCAAATCCCTCGCCGCCGCCCTGACAGCGCCGACTGCTGCCGCCGGCATGACGGCCACTCTGTCTCCGACGCCCTCGGCCGCAATCGCCAGGTGGTTGGCCGAACCTCCTGCTCGCCCTCTCCTCCTGGTGATCGACCAGATGGAGGAGCTGGTGACCATGTGCCGGGAGGAACAGGAGCGGGACGAGTTTGTCCGAGTGTTGGTCGATGCGATCACCGCGCATCAGGACTTGCTCAAGGTGGTGCTGACCGTCCGTTCGGACTTCGAGCCGCAGTTGGCTCGAGGTCCAGTAGAGGCGCTCTGGCCCGCCGCGCGATTCGTCGTTCCACCGATGACACAGGATGAGCTGCGCGACGCGATCGAGAAGCCGGCCTCGGAGCGGGTGCTCTACTTTGAGCCGCCGAGCCTGGTGGACGAGCTCATCAACGAAGTGGTGCAGATGCCGGGCGCTTTGCCGCTCCTGTCGTTCACGTTGAGCGAGCTTTACGTCGGGTACCTGGATCATCAGGACGGCAATCGCGCGCTCACCAGGGCACACTATGAGGCGCTCGGGGGCGTGATCGGGGCCTTGCGGCATCGCGCGACCGAGGAGTACGAACAGCTCGATCCGGCACACCGGGCAACCTTGCGGCGGGTGGTGCTCAGGATGGTGTCCCTCGAAGGTGGGGACGTCGCTCGCCGCAGAGTGCCGATCGCTGAACTGGTCTACGCCGACCACGCCGAGAACCAGCGGGTGGAGCGGGTGATTGACAGGCTGACGAGCGCGCGACTGGTGGTGCGAGGATTGGAGGAAGGCACTCCCTACGTCGAGCCGGCGCACGACGAGCTGGTGAGGGGATGGGACAGACTCTGGGACTGGATCAGGGCCGAGCGGCGCCGGGAGGATGACCTGGTGTTCCAGCGGAGGGTGACGCAATCCTCTCGGGAGTGGGAGGCGGCGGCGCAATCGCGGAGCGCGGCGGACCTGCTCTGGCAGGACGGGTTCCGAAGCAAGCTGCTGAAGAGGGTCCTCGAGTCGAGCGATCCCTGGCCCAACGAGCTGGAAACGCGCTTCTCACGACAAAGCATTGGCCGAAGACGGAGGAACCTCCGCAATCTGATTCTGTCGATCACCGCGATTGTAGCCACGGCGGTCCTCGCGATCGTCTTCGCGGTCGCCGCCCAACGGAATCAGCGCCAGGCCGAAGCGCAGACGCGTCGAGCGCTCTCTCGCCAGCTGGGGGCACGGGTGGATCGCTTCCTGCTCGACGGTCAGTACGATCTGGCCCTGCTGACCGCTGTCGAGGCGAACAACTCGGAGCAAACCTATGAAGCTCGTAACGCTCTTCTCACCGCGCTCCAGCAGAGTCCCAGGGCGATGCTGCGCGATCCGGATGATACCCGCGACGCGCCGACCGCAATCGCGTTGAGCCCCGACGGGCAGAGCGTGGCGGCCGCGTACGACAGTATCCTCTCGCTGTGGAAGCGGACCGGCGGCAGTTGGACCGCCGGCGTGGCCCGGACCCCTCTGGAGGGCGATACTGGCCGGCTCTCGGCGCTCGAGTTCCGGCGGGACGCCGGTACCCTGGCTGGGCTGCACCAGGACGGAAGACTCGAGCTGTGGGACGTCGGCACCGGTAGACGAGTGACGGATTCGGTGAACACCCAGTCGGGCGATGCCTCCAATTTGAGCGGCGATACGCTTGCCGTCGCCATCAGTCGGGATGGCAAGTGCGAGGTCGCGCTATGGTCTGTTTCCTCCGGTAATCGCCTCGACTCGCGCCAGGTTTCACTGGAGGGAAAGCCGATTGCCGTCGGTCCCAAGGGGAAAACAGTGGTCGTGGCGGATACCAACGGCACCGTGATTCTCTGGGATGTCGCCAGAGATCACGAGATCGCTCGGCCGCTGCCCGCCTCCGTCGAGGAAATACGACTCGATCCGGAAGCCCCGGAAGCGAGCCGAAAACGAGACGTGCTTGCCAGGTTCAGCCCCGATGGCCGCCGCCTCGCGGTAGGGCTCAACGAGGGTGCCTTTCCCGCCCGTGGCAGCGTCACCGTGTGGAATGTCGATCGAGGCGCTCAGCTAGGAAATGCGTTGGTGCAGCCTGGCGGAGTCGAGTCCCTGGCCTTCACCGAGGACGGGCAGACGTTGGCCGTCTCGGGCCGGACCGTCATGCTGTGGGACATTGGCCCACGTCGCCAAGGTACCCATGTGCTTTCCGCTCTCGGAGACGGTGGACCCTCCATCGCGTGGAGCCCGGATGACCGGAGACTCGCCTCGGGCGGCGACTCGGGAAAGGTCGTTCTCTGGGATGCGCGCTCAGGGCAGAAGCTGAAAGAGATCGTCACCGGTCTGAAAGAGCAGGTGCTCGGCATCCAGTTCGCGGACGATACGATCCTGAGAGTGGGAGACGCGAGCGGAGCAATCATTCTCTGGAACCTGGAGCGTGGCCGCCGGAAAGGACCGCCCGGAGGTAGACCAGGCGAAGTCGATACCCTTCGGTTCAGTCCCGATGGTAAGCTGGCGATTTCAACTCGAGGCTCGGGCACATCGGTATGGGGCCTGGCGCAGGGCCGAGAGCTGATGCGTCTGCCGCCCGCTCTGACCAGCCCGGACGGTCGAGCAGTCCTCTGGAGCGTGGAAGACAACGATCAGGTGGTCGTATGGGACGCCGTTGGGGATCGCCGCTGGCAGTTCACTCTGCCGAAGGAAGGACTGCTGCTCGCGGCATTTGCCTTGAGTCCTGATGAGAATTCGCTCGCAATAGCAGGTGGTATCGGTCAGGGCAGGACCTGGATTTGGGACCTGGCTCACCGTAGGATCTCAGGGAATGCCCTCGCCACCACGTTCGGCGCGCTGGGCAGCAACATCGCCTTCAGCCCCGATGGCAAGACCCTTGCCTCATCCGGAGCGACCGGGCCGGACTCGGCAGGTCTGCTTCACGATGTGATCTCGCTCTGGGATGTGAATACCCGCCAGCGTCTGGGGCAGCCACTGGAAGCCGGCGTGGGCTCCGTCAACCAACTCGCCTGGAGCCATGACGGGCGGCGGCTTGCCTCCACCGGATTTCTTTTCACAACTCCAGGCGGCGTTGCCGTCTGGGACGCGAGTGTAGAGTCCTGGCAGGAGCTGGCCTGTCAGGTGGCTGGCCGGAACTTGAGCGCAGACGAATGGGCGATGGCGATGCCGGGCCTGCCCTACCACCAGACCTGCCCCGGCTTACCGGTGATGGATTACTACACCCCACGTCCGCCACCCAACGAGGCAGACACCTCGGCTTCACCTGAAAACAGGACGCCCTTGAGTCCATAGGGCCCCAGGATCGCGACGCCAATCAGCAGGACCGGCAGGACCTGGACCGCCTGGAGCACCAATCCCGCGGCCACCGCCTGCGGGGCCGGCACACCGGACGGCGAAAGCCCCAGCACCACCGCGCCCTGCACGATGCCGACATTCCCGGGGGTAAGTCGGAAGATCCCGCCGAAGTTGGACAGCAGCAGGGCGAAGAGTGAGCTCGACGGCGTGACGGGGATATGGGTGGCAGCGATGGAGCAGTAGTAGGTCGCCCACTGCAGCCCCCACGCAGCCGTGGCGAACGCCAGAGGCGCAAGCGGTCGCGTTGCGCGGACCCATCGCAGCCGGCGGATCAGCACCAAGCCCCCGACTGCCAGCGCTCCTGCGCCGGCCACCACTCGCCAATCAGGCGGGCCGCCTCCGCCCGCGGTCATTGCGATCGAGACGAACGCCAGCAAGAACACGCCGAGCGCTGCCGCTTCCACGAGCCGACTCACGGCGATTGTCCGGGCCGCTGTGCCGGCAGGGACGCCGTCCCAAAGACCCACCAGATGCAGTCGCGAAGCCTCGCCGGTCACGCCGATGCTGATAGAGCTCACGGCCGCGCCCACGAAGGTCGCCGCCTGGGTGGTACGGCCGCGGACCGCGACCAGCGGCGTCAGGAGCAAGTGCCAGGCGCTCGCCTTGCAGGCGAGTGACAGCAGGTTCACCGCAGCGGCAGCGATCAGCATGCCCCTGTCCGCCGACGCCAGTGTGCTCCACGTGTCCAGCCAGGGAAAGCGGATGACGTATCGCAACGCCACCGCCAGAGCGAGCGAGCCGAGCGCCCACCGCCAGCGGCGGGGCATCAGACCGAGAGCCTGTCCAGCGAGTGGAATTCGTAGCCCATCGCGCGGCAGTCCTCGATGATGCCGGGAAGTGCGTCAGCAGTCTGGGACCGGTCACCCTGGGGATTAGACCCATCACCGTCATGCAGAAGAATCACGGCACCAGGGCATGCGCCCTCGATAACGCGGCGGCGAATAACCTCTGGACCTGGCCGCGCCGTGTCCCAGACGCCCAGGGTCCAGCCGAATACCTGGTAGCCGTGGCCGGCCACGATGCGTCGAAGAAACGGGTTGCGGTAGCCGTGCGGGGCGCGAAAACGGCTGGGGACGATCCCTGTCGCCCACTCGATCGCGGCGTGCGCGCTTGCGACTTCCCACGCCGTGCGGGCCGGACCGGCAAACGCCAGCCTCGCATGGGTATGGGTATGGTTGCCGATGCCGAAACCGGCGCGGGCTACCAGCCGTGCCAATTGGGGAAACAGCTCGACATGCCGTCCCACCATGAAGAACGTGGCCTGGACCTCCTCTCGCTGAAGGAGGCGAACGATTCGTTCGGTGGCGGAGGGATTGGGTCCGTCGTCGAAGCTGAGGTAGAGTACGCGTTCGCGCGGCCCGCGGCCGATGACCGGCCCAAAGACAGGGCTGTTGGGCGCGAGCGCACCGTGCGCCATCAGTCCCGCGCCGGCTGCCGCCACCGCGGCCAGTCCTACCCACATCAGTGGATGACCCGACGATAGACGTCCATTACCCGCGCGGCGACCCTGGGCCAGGCATAGGCCTCGGCCTTGCGGCGGCCGGCGGCGCCCATCGCCTCGAGCCGGCCGGGATCGTCCAGGAGCTGGAGCACGGTGTCGGCCCATACTGCAGGCTGGTCCTTGGGAACCAGCACGGCCTCCTGCCCGCCATCCACCAATTCGCGGAATCCGATGATGTCGGAGACCACCATCGGCGTGGCGCACGCCATGGCCTCGAGCAGAGTGACGCCGAACGACGCCTTGGTCGTGGGGCAGAGGTAGAGGTCGGCTCTCCCGTAGTGCTCAGGGCGATCGCCGTTCACTCGGCCGATGAACCTCACCGCCCGCCCGAGTGGCCGCGCCCGCCGATGGTACAGCGAGCGGAGGGGGCCGTCGCCGGCGACGGTCAGCCGAGCCCCGGGGTGGCGCCGCAGGATGCGCGGCATGGCTGCGAGCACGGTCTCGAGACCGTTCCGCGGGTCGAGCCGACCCAGGAAGAGCAGCGCCGGGGCGCGCGCCGATCCACCAAATGCGCGTGCCTGACCTTGCCCGTCGGCGCGGAAGAACTCGGTATCCACGCCGTTGGGGATGATCTCCCAGTCCGCCTTGAAGTAGCGCGAGTGCGCCTCGATCACGGGCTGGCTTACCGCCACCGCGGCCGCGTGTCGGTCCAACGTCCGCTGCAGCGCGCCGCGGAACACGCCGCACAGCGCCGACCGGGAGAACCAGGAATGGAACGTTGCCACCGTTGGCAGGTCGAGGTCGGCGGCAGCCGCGGGTGCCACCAGCCCGAGGGTGGGGTTGAGGCCTCCGTGAACATGGACCACGTCGATGCGCTCGCGCTGGAAGAGCTCGCGGAGCTGGCGCCGGAGATTGCGCCCGGTCGTAATCCGGGCGAATGAGCCGGCGCTGTAGATGGTTCGGCTGGTGCCGATGCGCCGCACGGACGGCGTATCGTCCTCGACCTCCTCGAGATCCCCCGAGGGGCGCTGCATGTGGCCCGTGACGATGATCGTTGGATGTCCCTGCCGGCGAAACTGGAGCATCAAGTTGTGAACGTGCTCGGTGACGCCGCCGAGATGGGGATAGTAGTACTCCGTGACGAGCGCGATTCGCAACGAGTCCCTCCCGCGGTCGATGGCCGGGAGGGCAAGAACACGGCCATCGGCGAAGCCGCGAGGGAAGCGCAGGTTGCGTTCACGGTGTTCTGCCTGTGAGCCATTCTGTCCCTGCCCGAATCGGCGGGATGTGACTCTTTGTCTCTTTCGAAGCAAAAGAAATCCCCGCCGCGGGCACGCGCGGCGGGGATTCGGGTATCGAGTGGAGCGGACCGGGATCGAACCGGCGACCCCCTGCTTGCAAAGCAGGTGCTCTCCCAGCTGAGCTACCGCCCCGGAAGGCTGTGCAAGTTAGCGAGTTCGGCACTCTGGCGGCAGGGACTTGCTGCGGCAACGCACGAGCTCAATTTCTTCCGCCGGGGAGCCGTTTTCCAGCTCACGGACGCCATGAGGTCCGACCGCGAACCCATCAACTCCGTCAGGGGGCGGATTTTCTCGGCAGCCAGCTCATTCTTTCCGTCTGCGACCTCATTCTCTCTATCAGTGAACCCGGAGGTTCGTCTGCGACCTCGTTTTTTTCGGACAGCGACCTCATTTTTTTCCTGCAGCGATCCGATTCTCCTCGGCAGGGTTCAGATTTTCGTGGCAGCAAGCTGATTTCCTTCGTCAGCCATCGGATTTTCCTCGCAGTAACCAGATTCTCCCCGATAAGGCTCAGCTTTTCGTTAGCAGTGTCCTGGTCTTTTCTGTCAGGAACCAGATTTTCCACGCCAGCAACGGGAATTTCTTTCGCAGCACCCAGATTTTCAGCGCAAGGAACACGGGGGGTGCGGCAGCAAGCCGATCTTCGGGGGAGCAGGCCGATTTTTTCGCGACAGGAATCGACTTTCCCTAGTCCGCGAAACCTCCTATCGCCGCGGCGGCCCCTCCGGCGTCACATACGCCGCCGTAATTCCCCCATCCACCCGAAAATCCGCCCCCGTGATGAACGACGATTCGTCCGAAGCCAGAAAGACGGCCGCCTGCGCGATCTCCCGGGCTTCGCCGAAGCGGCCCATGGGGATATGCACCAGGCGTCGCTGTCGTTTCTCCTCGGTCGACAGGAACTTCTCCAGCAACGCGGTGCGCACCGGCCCTGGCGACAACGCGTTGGCTCGAATGTTCTCCCGGGCGTGAATGATGGCGATCTCCCGGGTCATGGCGAGCACGGCACCCTTGGACGCGGTATAGGCGATCTGCGGCGTGGCGGCGCCGAGCGTGGCCACGAAGCTGGCCACGTTGATGATGCTCCCACCGCCCGCCTTCCGGAGATAGGGAATGCCCGCCCGGCAGCATCGGGCGACGCCCTTCACGTTGATGTCGAGCACCAGGTCCCAAATGTCGTCGCCGGTGTTCACCACCCCGTCATCGTCTCCGGGAGAGACCCCGGCGTTGTTGTACAGCACCGTGATCTTCCCGAACGCGCGGGCCGACTCCGCGTAGAGCCGCTCGACCTCCGCCGCCGAGCGCACATCACCTGTGATGAATTGCGCCTTGCCACCGGCTGACCGGATCTCCGCCGCGACGGCCTCGCCAGTCTCGAGGTTCACGTCGTTCACCACGACGGCGGCGCCCTCCTTGGCGAAGAGCCGCGCGGCCTCCGCGCCGAGTCCCGCTCCCGAGCCGGTGATGACCGCGACCTTTCCGTCCAGACGTCCCATCGGTCTTTCTCCTGTCGAGCGGACTCAGGCTCGCTCGAAGTTTCGCAGCAAATCCACCTCGGTGACCCGGCGATCGTATACCATCTGTTCCTGGCGCGCCGTATTCACATAGTGGTCCACCACCACGTCGCCGAACGCCTCCCGCGCGATCGTTGACTCTTCCAACCACCGAGTGGCTTCGTACAGCGATTTCGGCACCTCGGGCACCTTGGGGTCGTTGTAGGCATCGCCGGTGTAGATGCCCTCGAACGTCAGCCCGTGGGTGATTCCATAGATACCCGCCGCGATGGTAGCCGCGAACGCGAGATAGGGATTGGCGTCGGCTCCGGGGCAGCGGTTTTCCACCCGGACGGCGGTGGGCGAATGACCCAGCAGCCTGAGACCGCAGGTACGGTTGTCCACCCCCGCCACCAGCCGCGTCGGCGCGAAGGTCCCCGCCATGTAGCGGCGGTAGCTGTTCACGTAGGGCGCGTAGAACACGCTGAAGTCGCGCCCGCAGGTCAGCTGGCCCGCCACCCACTGCTGCAACCGCTGCGACATGTGGGCCGGCCCCGCCTTGTCGTAGCCCACGGGCTCGCCGGTGTTCTTGTCCCAGAGCGAGCTGTGCACATGGAATGAGCTGCCGGCCAGCCCGGTATTCCATTTGGCCATGAATGTGACCGACTTGCCCATCAGCGCGGCGACTTCCTTGACGCCGTGCTTGAAGATCACGTGGTGATCGGCCATCAGCACCGGCTCCTGATGCGCCAGGTTCAGCTCTTCCTGCCCCGGTCCCCACTCGCCCTTCGAGTTCTCCACCTCCAGGCCGAGGGCGTCCATGTGGCGCCGCAGCGCCTGCATCAACGGCTCTTCCTTGGTGGTCTGGAGAATGTGGTAGTCCTGGATGTACCGGCCGACCGGCTCGAGCCCGCGGAAGCCCTTGTCGAAGGCCTGCTCGTAGGTGTCGTTGAAGACGTAGAACTCGAGCTCGGAAGCGACCCGGACGGTGAGCCCGAGCTGGGCGGCCCGCTCCACCTGCGCCTGCAGCACCTGCCGAGGAGCGATCGCGAGCGGGGTGTGGTCCTTGGCCTCCACGTCGCCCAATACCAGCGCCGTCTTGTCGAGCCAGGGAACCACGGCCAGGGTCGAGTGGTCCGGCCGGATCATGAAGTCGCCGTAGCCGCGCTCCCAGGAGAACAGGCGGTAGCCCGGCAACGGCTCATTTTCGAGATCGCAGCCGAGCAGGTAGTCGCAGCCCTCCCAACCTTCGTGCGCCACGGCGACGTAGGTGCGACCGGTGTAGCGCTTGCCCACGAGTCGTCCCTGCTGGTCGGGGAACGCAGCCACAACGGTGTCGATCGCGCCCTTCTCGACCATGCGCCGCAGCTCCGCGAACCCGATGGTCTTCATGGGGCCGTCTCGAAGTAGATGTTCTTGATCTCGGAGTAATGCTCCAGGGCGTGCATCCCGAGCTCCCGCCCCAGGCCCGACTGCTTGAACCCGCCGAACGGGCCCTGGAGATGGACGCTGGAGGATGAGTTGACCGACATGACTCCGGTCCGGACCGCGGCAGCCACGCGCAGGCCCCGCTTGAGATCGTTGGTCCAGAGCGAGCCGGACAGGCCGTAGATGGTGTCATTGGCGATGGCGATCGCCTCCGCTTCGGTCTCGAAGGGGATGACGCTCGCCACCGGACCGAAGATCTCCTCGTCCACGATCCGCATGCCGGGCCGGGAATCGGCAAACACGGCCGGCCGCAGAAAGTAGCCCGGTCCGGGGAGTCGCTCTCCACCGCAGAGGAGCCGGGCGCCTTCCTTTTTCCCCAGGTCGATGTACCGCTCGGTGACCTCGCGCTGCCCGGTCGAGATCACCGGTCCCATCTGAGTCTTCTCGTCAAGCGGGTTGCCTACCACCGTCCCCTCAGCCGCCTCCCGCATTGCCTCCACGAACTCCGGGTAGATCGAGCGCTCCACGATGGTTCGGGAGCGGGCGCAGCAGTCCTGTCCCGCGTTGGCGAACACCGATGCCGCTGCTTCTCCCGCGGCTTGGGTCACATTGACGTCGCCGAAGACGATACAGGGCGACTTCCCCCCCAGCTCGAGCGAGACCCGCTTGATGGTCTGCGCTGCGGCGGCCATGATCGCCCGCCCGGTCGCGGTCTCGCCGGTGAAGCCGATCTTGGAGATGTCGGGATGAGCCGACATCGCCGCACCGATCGCGGCCCCCGGCCCTGGCAACACGTTGAGCACTCCGGGCGGGATCCCGGCCTCCAGCGCGAGCTCGCCCAGGCGAAGCGCGCTGAGAGGTGTAAGACTCGCCGGCTTGAGCACGACCGTGTTCCCGCAGGCGAGCGCCGGGGCCACCTTCCAGGTCGCGATGACCATGGGGAAATTCCACGGCACGATCAGGCCCACGACACCGAGGGGAACCCGCAGGGTGATGTCGATCCCACCCTTCTTTACCGGGATCGTCTCGCCGAAGTGCTTGTCTGCGGCGCCGGCATAGTAGCGCAACGTGTCGGCGACGTGGTTCGCCTCCCACCGAGCGTCGCCGATCGGCTTGCCGACGTTGCGCGCCTCGAGGACCGCGAGCTCCTCGGCGTGGGCCCGCACCAGATCGGAAAACCGGAAGAGCAGCTCCGCCCGCGCCACCGCCGTCCGGGCCGACCAGGCGGGAAACGCCGCCTTGGCCGCCGCAATCGCAGCCTCGAGCTCGGCCGGGCCGGCCGCGGCGACTTCCTCGAACGGCTCGCCCAGGGCCGGCTCGATCACGCGGATGACGCCTTGCCCAGCGAGACGTCGTTCCGCGATCAGCAGATTTCGCATCGTCGCTACACCCGGCGCCGAGGGTTCACTGCTTGACGAAGCGGGAGCCCGGCATATCGTCGTCCCGCGCGAAGGCATAGCAACGTGTGCGCCATCGAGCTGTGATCGAGGGCGGGCTTCACTACCACATCGCGACTCTGATGATGATCGCGGTCACATTCGAGGCGAAGGTGCTATTGGCAGGCGCACTCCGAAAGAATTGCGGGGAGCTTAGTTGGGGACCTTTAGTCGCAGCCAGCTGAGCGCGTCAAAGCGGTAAACTCTCGCCTAGCCCGCCCGTGTCATACCCCTCTCTCCGCGCCCTAAGATCGTAGTATCGTAAAACCAAGGCGGATACCATGATAGGGGTAAAGATGACCGGCCATAACAAATGCCAGACCTCACTCACCAATGGGTTAGCCGTAATAGACTCCGCCAACGCTCCAAGTGACACTCCGCCCATGAACAGGACCAACCCCACACTGAGAATGCCAGCCGTCCGCCAGTGGTAGCCTGAGCCAAGTCTCTTACTGCGTGCCAAGGAGGTGAGAGCCGAACGTCTTTCGAGTACAACAACAACTGGACTGAACACTAACCACACGAGAAGTACCAGTCCCGGGATAATTAGGATCACGATTAATGGCACCGAAATGATTGGAGCCACGATCTCAGACAAGATAAGGATGATGGTCCCAATTAGAACCAGTGCGGCACCTTGGGCAAGAGCGACAATCAGCAGTGCTCCTACGAGGCCTTGTCTAAAAACATATCTCAAGGAGCGGACCAGACTTGGCTCGTTGCCCAGCCAAGCTTCGGAAATGGACACCGCTATTATTCCGTACGCGACCCAGCTCACGACGAAGCTCGGAACCATCGCCAGCACCGCAAGGTCAGGTTCAGCCCTCTTCCAAGCCC
>DATBKD010000049.1:0-7479 GCA_036556025.1 Gemmatimonadales bacterium
GGTGGACAACGACCCCTGGGGCTACTACATCTACTCGGTCGTCAAGCAGGGCTCGATCAACCTCGCCTTCGAGAGCGAGCGCATGGCCATTCCCAAGGCCAAGTTCATCGGCCTCTCGAGCGCCGACCCCGACCGCTACGGGCTGCCCCGCAACGTGGGCATCAAGCTCAACGACAAGGACATCGGCCGCGCCAAGGAGCTGCTCAAGTATCGCTGGTTCCAGAAGAGGCCCTGGCAGGACGAGATCAAGCGCATGCTCGGGAGCGGGCTCAAGTACGAGCTCGACGCCCTCGCCAACAAGGACTTCCGCTACCTGACCAAGACCTACCTGCCGCGAAAGCTCAAAGAGGAAGACTGGCTCGACTAGCGCGGCTGCCTGATCCCCTGGGACTTCGCGCTCCTTCTTCGGCGGGTCGACCGCACCACAATAATGTTGCGCAGCAGCACGGCGATGCCTCCCGTGCAGCGCGCGGTCTTGAGGATCTCGGCAATCGACGTCAGCAGAGACCGTTCGCGCGCACCCATCTGATCGTCATCCGTAGCGTCCCGCAATCTGAGCTCGAACTCGTAGATGCTCATCGATGCATCCAGGGAGATCAAGGCGCGGCCGTCTGGCAAAGGCACGAGCGTCACGCCAGGCATCCTCTCGAGCTCGGTGACCGGCCTGACCACGATGACGGCCCTCCCTCCGTACTTGGATAGCTCCACCGGCGGAGGCGGTACCACGTCGGCAACCAGCGGTTGCACGAGACGGACGACCGCACGACTCAGGTCGTCATCGACCGCTGTGAGGGCGGCGATGACGTCCTCGGGGAGCGTCAGGGTGACCGCCCGCGCCGGACGCCCGAACTTCCGTGGACGGCCTCGACCAGCGGGGACCAGGTTAACCGGCATCATTATTCTTGACATTATTAGCACATGTGGGGCTTAATCACTGGAATATGTCAGCCGGAGGTCTCCTGACCCTCCTCGTCCTGACTCCTACCGATCCCCGGAATCGGCAGTGACAAGTAGCCCAGGTTTTGCTGTCGCGGCCGTGTGTGAGGTGACGCGCGCGACGCCGTGGTGCCAGATAGTCCCGAGCCGGGATCGAACCGTTGGGCGCTCGCGCAGATGACCCCTGCCATCCCACAGTCTGCGTCGAACGCGTTCCCGAAGGTAAGCGTCGGGATGCCCGCCTTCAACTCCGAGAGGTGGATCGACACCGCCGTCCAGTCGATCCTGTCACAGAGTTTTCGGGATCTCGAACTAATCATCTCCGACAATGCCTCGACCGATGGCACGTATGGCATCTGCGAACGTCTCGCCCGGGCTGATTCCCGAGTTCGTTTGTTGCGAAACGAGAGGAACCTGGGCGTGAGTCGCAACTATCGCGCAGTGTTCGCAGCCGCCCGGGGTAGATATTTCAAGTGGGCCTCTTCGAGCGATTGGTGCGCACCCACGTTCATCGAGAAGTGCGTTGCCGCCCTCGAGCGGGACCGTACCGCGGTGCTTGCCTGTCCGCGCACCGCCATCTTCGAGGACACGATCGACGCGGCACAGGCATACGATCAGGATATCGAGTTGCTGTCGGGAGAGCCTGCTGCGCGCTTTATCGAGCTGCTCAGCAAGCTGCGCCTGAACAATGCGATCAACGGGCTGATCCGCCGAGATGCACTGTTGCGCGCATCCAGGCTAGGCGTTTACATGAGCGCAGATGTGGTGCTGGCAAGCGAGCTTGCTCTGATGGGCAGGTTTCTCCGGATCGACGAGCGGCTATTCTTCCGTCGCATGTCGATCGAGACGGCGACCACGCTCATGAGTGCACGCGAGGTCGCACTGTATCTTGTTCCGACCACCCGCGCCCTTTTGAGATGGCAGCACTGGCGGTATCAGTTCGGTCTGTTGCGTGCCACCCGCTTCGCGGGGTTCCCCCGCCGCGATTGGTTTCGGGCCGTGGGGTACTCCCTACTGGCCCTAGCCTGGTCACGGCGGGAGTTGGCCTTGGACGCCTGGCATTCCCTGCGACCGACGACATGGTGAGTCCACAACGGTCAACACTGGTCCAGCTCAGGACGTGCTGGGCTCGCCAATATCCGTCTGCATGGCCAATTGCCGAGCTCGTCCCCGACGCCGCGGCTCACGCCCTGCGCGCCGGCGGCGCTCTTCCGAAGGCGGTACCGCGCTCGACTTCGGCGCTGCTTTGAACCCGGACCGCCAAGGCTATGTCCTTCCCGGTTCGAGCTTGACGGATTCTTAACCAGAACCGCAAACGTTCAGCTCTGGGCCCACTCCGCGTTTGACCTGGTCCCCTGATTGAGAGTCCCTCCGGCGGCGACGAACCAAGCCGCAGTCCGAGAGTCAGTTCGGACGAACAGATCGGTAGCAAAGTGGAACGGAAACAGCATCGGGCACTTCCGATGCCCTGGAAGTGCCCGATTCGATTGGTGGGCCGTCAAGGACTCGAACCTTGGACCCGCTGATTAAGCACCGAGACGGATGAGGATGTATCCCGCGAGGATACGGAACGCTCATCATGAGGCCACGTGCCCGTACACCGCGTCGCACTCGCTGAGTTGGAACCAACCTGGAACCACCATCGGCCCCGTCACCGTGACATAAGGGGCCAGACTCCGACGCCGGCCGCCCGCGGAGCCCGACGCCACGGTCGAGCCCGGTGAACCAGTCCCCGACGTCCAAGATGATCGATCCCTGCGAACAGGTCAATCCAGACCCGTCCATCTGTGGGCTCTACCCTTTATACCGTCGATCTTCGCGTGAGAGTCGAGCGTCGCCCCGCTCTCGCTCCGAACCCCCTTCGCGGAGATACGCATACCCTGGAGTTGGAGACTCGGGTCCTGGCTGAACTCCTATGCCCCCTTTGCGTTCCAGATGTCACGGTGCAACCGCCACTGCCCATCAACCTTCTTCCAGACCACGACGAACTTCATGACTGCTGTTTGCCTCTTCCCTGCCTCGGTCTCGAGGCTCAGTGTCGCCTCACCGACCTCGGAGGCCACGTCGCCGGCGATTTCGAGATCGAGGGTGTCAAGCTTCACGTCCTTGAGTCCCATCTGCTTCATCGCAGAGGCCCACATCTGCTTGATGTTCTCGCGTCCCTTGATCACCGGCCCGTCCGGCGGCAGAGCCATGGCATCCTGGGTGTACAGGGATGCCATGCGATTGGCATCGCTCTTCCGGGCGGCTTCCTCGAACATTCGATTCACTGTGGCGATATCGGCTCGACTCATCACACCCTCCTGGCCATCATCGGTCAGTTGACCTCTTTCAGCTCCCCCTCCGCCTGCTCCAGCCAGAACGGCATGTCCATTTCCCGGTACATCGCCGTCGCGGAAGTCAGGTGCTCCCTAGCTTGATCTTGGTCGCCCGTGCGCCGGTAGAGCTTGCCGAGACCTAGGTGGCAGTGCGCGACGACTGGACGCATACCGAGTTCCTCGGCACGCAGGAGACCGTGGCGGTAGTGGTCCTCGGAGATGCTCACCGACGCTGGCTCTTCGCTGGCGTTGATCGCCCCAAGGAGATAGAGACTCCACGCCTCGTCTCCGCCGCCCATCTGCTCTCGGCTGAGTGCCAGCGCGACCTCAGCACACTCGCGGGCCTGTGGCAGGGCTCCGGCGACCAGCGCGGCCTCACTCAGGCGGATCCTGCTGAACGCCGAGCGGTCCCGGCTCTGCCACGAGGCATCGACAATTGCGCGAGCCTCGGCTTGGCGGCCTGTATACGCATACAAGATCGCCAACAGCGACGGGAACCCGGCCAGAAAGTCGCGAAACCCGAACGTGCGCGAGACCTCCGCGGCGCGCTCGACGAGGTTGACGGCTTCGCCGAAGCGTCCCGATCGGAGTAAGACAGTCCCCAGAGCGGTGAGGGCATTCACCAAACTGTACGGATGGTTCCTCATCTCGGCCGTCCGCAGCGCCTCGCGTCCCGCGGCGATTGCTGCCTCGAAAGAGCCGCTCTCGGCAAGCGACTGGGCAAGCCAGCGCTGGCTCACGACCGAGGGGATTGCGGGAATCGCGGCCACCCCCCGCGGGACATCGGTCGGCTCGATCTCGAGGCACTCCCGAAACAGCGCCACGGCCGCGCCATACTCACCACGGGCCCAGTGCACCCGACCGAGGGTACCCCGAGCGAGGGCTGCGGTAAGTGCCTCCCCAGTGCCCTCGGCGATGTCGATTGCACGCCGAGCGAGGTCGAAAGCCCGCGGCAAATCCCGGACCAGCCAGAAGTAGTGGGCCAGCGCGGCGGTGATCCGGGAGCGCCATGGAGTGTCGTCTAAAGTATCGGCGAGTGATAGGGCTCTGCCCATGTTCTCGGGAATGGGTTCTAGTTCCCCTCCAGCCAGCTGGGCACTCCGGAGCCCGTAGCGCAGCTCGATCTCGGCCAGGAGTGTCGCTGGCGCCTCCGGTATGTGACCAAGTGCGCGGATAGCCTGCTGAAACAACTCCGCCGCCTGGCGATGCGCAGAGCGCGCGGCGGCTTTTTCTCCGGCGAGCCGAGCGTACCGCGCCGCTTTATCCCATTGCTCTGCCCGGTACGCATGACGCGCCAGCGGCTCGACTTGCTCGTGAAGACGGTCGCGGAAGGTGGTCTCCAGCGTGCCCACGATGCTTGCGTGGAGCGTGCGGCAGCGCTCGTGAAGCAGGCTACCGTACGTGACCTCGTGAGTCAGGGCGTGCTTGAAGGTGTACTCCAACTCGGGAAACAGACTCGTCTCGTAGAGGAACTCCGCCTCCTGCAGGTGCCCGAGCCCTCGCCGCAGCGCCTCCTCCGGCTGCTCCGCGATCGCGGCTAGGAGCGCGTAGGGCACGTCCTTGCCGATCACCGAGGCCGCCTGCAGGAGCCGCTTCTCCTCCGCCGGCAGCCGATCGATCCGCGCCGCCAGGATCGTCTGCACCTTCGCCGGCACCTCTAGGGCCTCCACCGGCCGTGTCAGCCGGTACGCCCCCCGTTCCCCCGCCAGCGCCCCCGTCTCCACCAGCGTCCTCACCGTCTCCTCCAGGAAAAAAGGGTTGCCCCGCTTCTCCAGCATCTGCGTTAGGGGAACCAGCCCGGGGTCCGGCCCGAGCAGCGTTGCCAGCAGTTCCGCCGCGCTCTCGGCGGGCAGGGTGTCAAGGCGGAGCTGGGAGTACGCCGTCTTGCTCCCCCAGCGGTGCTCGTACTCGGGGCGGTAGTTGACCAGGAGCAGCAGGCGCGCGGACCCGAGGCTCTCCACGAGGCTGTCGAGCAGGGCCTGGGTCTCGCCATCGACCCAGTGCAGGTCCTCGAACACCACCAGCAGCGGCTGCACCTGGCTCTCCCGCAGCAGCAGCCGCTTGACCGCGTCTAGCGTACGCTGGCGGCGCTGCGGCGGGTCCAGGTTCTGCCAGGCCGGGTCCTCCGGCACGTCGAGCAGCGCGAGCAGCGGGGGCAGCAAGGGCTCGAGCGCGCGGTCCAGGCCCAGCACCCGCCCCAGCACTTTGGCCCGCATCTCCCGGTGATCGTCCCGATCGCCGATCTTGAAGTAGCCCTTGAGCAGGTCGATCACGGGCAGGTAGCTGGTGGCCTTGCCGTAGGAGACGGACGAGGATTCCAGAATTAACCAGTCCTGGACCCGATGGGAGTGGGTGAACTCGTACACGAGCCGTGACTTGCCCACCCCGGCTTCGCCCACGATGGCGACCACCTGCCCCCGGCCCGCGCCGGCCTGGCCCAAGACCCGGCGCAGGTGCTCGACTTCGGCATCGCGGCCGACGAAGCGCGTGAGGCCCCGGAGCGCCGCGGCCTGCAGGCGTGTCCTCGCCTGTCCCGCCCCCGTCAGCTCGAAGATCTCGATCGGATCCGGGAGCCCCTTCACGGGGATGGGCCCGAGCGACCTCACCTCGACGTAGCCCTCGGCAAGCCGCGTCGTCTCGCCGGTCAGTCGCACGGTCCCGGGCATCGCGAGCTGCTCCATGCGGGCCGCCAGATGCGTGGTCTGCCCCACGGCGGTGTAGTCCATGCGCAAGTCACTGCCAATCGAGCGCACCACGACCTCGCCGGAGTTCAAACCGACGCGGATCTGTACCTCCACCCCATGTGCGCGCCGCGTGTCCTCCGCATAGCGCTTCAGCGCCTCCTGCATCCGGAGGGCGGCGTAGCAGCCACGGACCGCGTGATCCTCGTGAGCGAGGGGGGCGCCGAAGAGCGCCATTATCCCGTCGCCCATAACCTGGTTGACCGTGCCCTCGTAGCGGTGGACCGCTTCCATCATGTGCTCGAGGACCGGATCGAGGAGCTTGCGTGCCTCCTCCGGGTCCCGGTCGGCGAGCAGTTCCATCGAGCCCTTGAGGTCGGCGAAGAGAACGGTGACCTGCTTGCGCTCACCTTCGAGCGCAGACTTAGAGGTGAGAATCCTCTCCGCCAGGTGCTTCGGAGTGTAGGACGCGGGGGCGGCGGACTTGACGGTCGGGGTCGTCCGGAACGGCGCGGCGCACTGGCCGCAGAACTTGTGCTCGGGCGGGTTCGCCGCGCCACAGGACGGACACTTCGAGGCAAGCGGTGCGGCGCACTCCCCACAGAACTTCATGCCCGTGGGATTCTCGTGCTGGCACCGGGGACACTGCATGCAACGCCCTCCCAGCGGGCGGAGCCGGGACCGGTCAGACAGGTGACGAGAGCTTAGCCGGGGGGGCCGAACAGGTCAATCAGACCCGTCCATCTGCGGGCTCTACACTTCGAAATGTCTGGTTCGGCACACCGGTACCGCTCGACCGTCGACCTTTGTATGAGAGTCAACGTCGGCCCGCTCTCTCTCATACATTCCTGTTTGTCCTTACACGGTGAATCCCCTCAGCGAGACGCGCTTTCCGTGGTCTTGTCCAGCCCCCCGTGGCTGGACCCGCTGATTAAGAGACCCTTCTCGGGCCAATTTCGGCTATCTCACTCCATCTCACTCGGGACCACTTGGTGCTACTTAACTTCCCGTCCTGTCGTCGCTCTTGCCTGATGTGGACCTGCTATCCACCGATACGACGTGCGACTAGTCGAGACCGGTGATTCGCACCGGCACTCGCACCACTATTGACACCAGAACGGTCTAGGGCGCGGGTGGGGGGCGGGCCTTCGAGTTTCCTGCGGACCTACCTCAAAAGTGGGCCCGGTGGTACTCATTTCCTGGGAAGACCGCCTCAGTCGAGGCTAGCAGCGAGTCACGCGGACGACTCTCGCTCTTCGGAGCGAGGCGCCCTTGCCGGGTCAGCCGGGACCCTCCTCGGCGGCTTTCGCAGAAGATCGCGACCCCGGAGCTGAGCCCCTAGCAGCGAGAACACCTGCTTCACTAACCCTTCGTATTCCTCGACCGTGCTCCGGTAGATTTCGAGGTCCCCTACGTCACATAGGTC
Organism: Gemmatimonadales bacterium; assembly: GCA_036556025.1. Classification (GTDB taxonomy): domain Bacteria; phylum Gemmatimonadota; class Gemmatimonadetes; order Gemmatimonadales; family GWC2-71-9; genus CAVVWJ01. The sequence continues at coordinate 7,362 of DATBKD010000049.1, forward strand.
GATAGGTAGGAGTCTGGCGTCGCGGTCACTGGCGCGGCGATCGAGCACCTGAAAGCATGAGCGCCCGGGTTCGGGATTATCGGTCACCACGACAATATATAGCTCGGGCCACTGCTTC
>DATBKD010000050.1:0-22323 GCA_036556025.1 Gemmatimonadales bacterium
ATGGCCAAGGCCAAATTTGAGCGGACCAAGCCGCATGTGAACGTGGGGACGATCGGGCACGTGGATCATGGGAAGACGACGTTGACGGCGGCGATCACGGCGATCCAGGCGAAGAAGGGGCTGGCCCAGTTTACGGCGTACGACCAGATCGACAAGGCGCCGGAGGAGCGGGAGCGGGGGATCACGATCGCGACGGCGCACGTGGAGTACGAGAGTGCCAAGCGGCACTATGCCCACGTGGACTGTCCGGGGCATGCGGACTATGTGAAGAACATGATCACGGGGGCGGCCCAGATGGATGGGGCGATCCTGGTGGTGAGTGCGGCGGATGGGCCGATGCCGCAGACCCGGGAGCACATCCTGTTGGCCAAGCAGGTGAACGTGCCCTACATCGTGGTGTTCATGAACAAGGTGGACATGGTGGACGATGCGGAGCTGCTGGAGCTGGTGGAGCTGGAGGTGCGGGAGCTGTTGAGCAGCTACGACTTTCCGGGGGATGACACCCCGATCATCAAGGGGAGTGCGCTGAAGGCGCTGGAGAGCGGGGACCCCAATAGTGAGCATGGGAAGGTGATCCAGGAGCTGCTGGATGCCTTGGACAGCTACATTCCGCAGCCCAAGCGGGAGATCGACAAGCCGTTCCTGATGCCGGTGGAGGACGTGTTCTCGATCACGGGGCGGGGGACGGTGGCGACGGGGCGGATCGAGCGGGGGGTGATCAAGGTGGGGGAGGAGGTGCAGCTGGTGGGGTTTGGGGCGGCGAAGAAGACGGTGGTGACGGGGGTGGAGATGTTCCGCAAGCTGCTGGACCAGGGGGAGGCGGGGGACAACGTGGGGCTGCTGTTGCGGGGGGTGGAGAAGACCGAGATCGAGCGGGGGATGGTGCTGGCGAAGCCGGGGAGCATCACGCCGCACACCGGGTTCGAGGCGGAGGTGTATGTGCTGACCAAGGAGGAGGGGGGCCGGCACACGCCGTTCTTCAAGGGGTATCGGCCGCAGTTCTACTTCCGGACGACGGACGTGACCGGGAGTGTGGAGCTGCCGGCGGGGGTGGAGATGGTGATGCCGGGGGACAACGTAACGATGACCATCGAGCTGATCACCCCGATCGCGATGGACGAGGGGCTGCGGTTTGCCATCCGGGAGGGGGGGCGGACGGTGGGGGCGGGCGTGGTGACCAAGATTCTGAAGTAGGACGAGAGGACATAGCAGTGCCCAGGGATAAGATCATCTTAGAGTGCACCGAGTGTAAGAGCCGCAACTTCTTTACTGATAAGAACAAGCGGAAGCACCCGGAGCGGGTGGAACGGCGCAAGTATTGCCCCCGGTGTGATGCCCATCGGGTCCACAAAGAGTCCAAGTAGACATGGAACGGGCGCAGGTCGCGCAGCCGTCCAACAAGCTGGTGGGGTGGTACGACCGCACCAGGGGCTTTTTCACCGCCGTAGGTGAGGAGCTCCGCAAGGTCACCTGGCCCACCCGGGACGAGCTGATCAAGGCCACCAGAATGATCCTCGTGCTCTCGATCCTGCTGGGCATCACGATCGGGCTTATGGACTGGGTGCTTCAGGCCATTCTGGTGAATGGCATCGCGCGCCTGCGCGGGCAATGAGCATGGAATACCGCTGGTACGCGATTCAGACGACGGCCGGGCACGAGAACAAAGTTCGGAATCTCCTGCAGAAGCGGATCGAGGACGATCCGCGGCCGGTGGACGCGAAGCTCATCCGCCAGGCACTCGTGCCGGTCCAGGACGTCATCGAGATCAAGAACGGCAAGAAGGTCAACGTCGAGCGGAAGCTGTATCCGGGCTACGTCCTGGTCGAGATGGCAATGAGCCAGGAAGCCCTGCACGTAGTCAACAGCATCCAGGGCGTCATCAAGTTCGTCGGCACCGGTAAGCTGCCCCAGCCCCTCCGCCAAGAGGAAGTCAACCGCCTCTTGGGCATCGCGGAAGCCGTCGCGGAAAGCGAGCCCAAGGAGGAGATCCCCTTCATGGTGGGGCAGGTGGTCGAGATCACCGAGGGACCGTTCTCCGATTTCAGCGGTACTGTCGAAGAGGTGCTGTCGGACAAGGGGAAGGTGCGGGTCACGGTGAGTCTCTTCGGGCGGCCCACGGCTGTGGAGTTGGACTATTTGCAGTTGAGGGGGCATTAGGGAGGACGGCCAAGATGGAAAGAACGGAGAAGACGGAGAGGTCCGCTCTCCACCCCTCCAACCTTTCCGTCCTCGTCGCCCTCTCCGTCCTCTGCGTCCTTTGACACCGCGACCGCGCGGTAACGCGGCAGTCGGCCCGGCGAGCGGGCCTACGTTACGAGGAGAAGGATGGCGAAAAAGATCCAGGCAGTCGTGAAGCTGCAGTGCCCTGCCGGCGCGGCCACGCCAGCGCCTCCGGTGGGCACTGCCCTGGGGCCGCACGGCGTGAACATCATGGAGTTTGTGAAACAGTTCAACGCCCGGACCCAGAGCCAGAGTGGGATGGTGATTCCGGTCGTGGTGACGATCTTCGCCGATCGGACATTCACCTTCATTACCAAGACGCCGCCGGCCCCCAACCTCCTGCTCAAGGAGGCTGGCCTGGAGAAGGGCAGCGGCCAGCCCAACCGCACCAAGGTGGGCAGGGTGACGCGCGCCCAGCTCAAGAAGATCGCCGAGATCAAGATGGCCGATCTCAACGCCTCCGACTTGGACAGCGCCATGCGGATGATCGCGGGCACCGCCCGGTCCATGGGACTGGAGGTGGTGGACTGATGGCGACTCGAGGAAAGAAGTTCCAGGCGGCCGTGGCCAAGGTCGATCGGAGCCGGGCGTACCAGATTCCCGAGGCCGTGGCCCTGGTCAAGGGTGCCTCGTTCGCCAAGTTCGACGAGACGGTGGACGTGGCCGTCCGATTGGGGGTCGATCCCCGTCATGCCGACCAGGTGGTGCGGGGGACGGTCGTGCTTCCCCATGGAACCGGAAAGTCGGTTCGCGTGTTAGTGATAACCCAGGGTGAGCGGGTGCGGGAGGCGGAGGCCGCCGGCGCCGATTTCGTGGGCATCGAGTACATCCAGAAGATCAAGGACGGCTGGTTGGACTGCGACGTCATTGTCGCGACCCCGGATGTGATGGGCCAGCTGGGGCAACTGGGCCGCGTGCTCGGGCCCCGCGGGCTGATGCCGAATCCCAAGGCCGGCACGGTCACCATGGATGTGACCAAGGCGGTGCGGGAGATCAAGGCCGGCAAAATCGAGTTCCGAGTGGATAAGACGGGCAACGTGCACGCGCCCATCGGGAAGGTCTCCTTCTCCCCGAACCAGCTGGCCGACAATGTGCAGGCCTTCATGGACACCATCGTCCGCGCCAAGCCGGCAGCCGCCAAGGGCCACTACATCCGTTCGGCCACCATCTCCAGCACCATGGGCCCGGGCGTGCCTCTGGATACGGCGGGGTACCGATGAGCAAGACCGAGCGACAGGCGACGGTGGAAGCGCTGACCCAGCAGCTCAAGGGGTCCCCCAACGTCTTCGTCACCGATTTTACCGGCCTCAACGTGCTGCGGATGACCGAGCTTCGGCGCCGGCTGCGCGTGGCCGGAGTCGACTACATCGTCGTCAAGAACACCTTGGCGCAGCGCGCCTTCGCTGCCAACGGCGTCAGCGTCCTGGATGAACACCTGGCCGGACCTACCGGCCTGGTGCTGGCCGGTCCGGACGCGATGGCCGGAGCCAAGGTGCTGACGGAGTTCGCCAAGGAGTTCGAAAAGCCGGCGATCAGGATCGGCCTGGTCGACGGCCGCCCGGTGACGCCGGAGCAGGTCAAGCGCCTCGCCGAGCTGCCCTCGCGCGAGGTCCTCCTGTCTCAGCTGGCAGGGTACCTCCAGGCGCCGCTGGCCCAGATGGCAGGCGTCATGAACAGCATGCTGTATCAAATGGTCGGCGCCCTCGAGGCGCTTCGTGCGCAGCGTAGTGCTGCTTCTTAACCGGATGGAGAGAGAGACAACACCATGGCCACCACGACGCTGAGTAACGAAGAGATTCTCGACGCCATCGGCAACAAGACCGTGGTCGAGTTGGCCGAACTGATTGAGGCGTTCAAGACCAAGTTCAATGTCACGGTCGCGGCGGCGGCTCCGGTCGCCGCGGGCGGTGGCGCTGCGGGCGGTGCGGCCGCCGCGGCACCCGCCGAGGAGAAGACCGAGTGGACCGTCGTCCTGAAGGAGGGCGGGGCCAAGAAGATCCAGGTCATCAAGGTGGTCCGCGAGGTGACCAGCCTGGGTCTCAAAGAAGCCAAAGATGCCGTGGACAACGTCCCCAGCAACATCAGGGAAGGCGTGACCAAGGCGGAGGCCGAGGAGATCAAAAAGAAGCTGGAAGAGCAGGGCGCGGTGGTTGAACTGAAGTAGGGGGGACCCTATTTCAGTGAGACTGAATGCCCTCTCGAAATTTTCCGACGTTCCGGAGTCTGCCGAGCCCCGTCGGGCACCCCACCGGGCAGCCGCGAAGCCCAGACCAGCTTCGCGGGCAGCTGGTGAGGGGGGTCGCCGTTGGGGCCATTTGTGTTGCACGCGAGTCGCGTGAGTGAGAGTGAGAGACTGATGCCTGACACCCGATCCGTAATCACGTTCAGCAAGCGCGAGGGCGGCATGCCGATGCCGCACCTCCTCGATATCCAGACGGCGGCGTTCCAGACGCTGCTGGTCCCCGACGATGTCCACGGCGACCGGCAGGACGTCTCCCTGGAGCGGGTCTTCCGCGACCTGTTTCCCATCACCGACGTGAACGAGAAGTACAAGCTGGAGTTCCTGGGGTACTCGCTGGGCGAAGCCAAGTACGCGGTCGAGGAGTGTGTGGAGCGCGACATGACCTACGCGGCGCCGCTCAAGGCGAAGCTCCGCCTCGACGTGTACGAGGAGGTCGAAGGCCAGAAGCGGCTCAAGAACGCGATCGAGAAGGAAGTCTACCTGGGTGAGCTGCCCATCATGACCCCGCTCGGCACTTTCGTGATCAACGGGGCCGAGCGCGTCGTGGTGAGCCAGCTGCACCGGTCGCCGGGCGTGGTCTTCGAAGAGGACACCCACCCCAACGGCCAGCGTCTCTTCTCGGCGCGGATCATCCCCTTCCGGGGCTCGTGGGTCGAGTTCACCATCGACATCCATGACGTGATCTTCGTGCACATCGACAAGAAGAAGAAGTTCCCGGCCACGGCCCTGCTGCGCGCCTTCGGTCACGGGACCAACGCCGACATCCTGAAGCTCTTTTTCGCGACCAAAGAGCTCAACATCACCGGCAAGCTCGAAGGCCGGCAGGAGAAGCGCGAGGTCCTGGGGTCGCTGCTGGCCGCCGATGTGCGAAATCCGGAGGATCCCCGGGGTGAGCCGCTCGGGGTGGTGGGAGACGAGCTCACCCAGGAGCGTCTCAACGAGATGCGGCACAAGGGGGTCAAGACCGTCCTGGTGTTTGCCGGTTATACCACGCTCGACGTGCGGGAGGAGGAGCAGCCCACCACCACGCGCGACCGGCACAATCACGTCCTGGCGTTCGATGCCGCCGATCCGGAGACCGGCGAGGTTCTGGCCGAGACGGGCAGCGAGCTGACGGACGCGATGCGGAAGAAGCTGATCAAGGCCGGCGTCCATAAGATCGAGGTCCTGCTCCCGGCGGGGCGCTCCGAGTCGCCGCTGATCAAGAACACCCTGGCCAAGGACCCGACTCACAGCGAGGCCGAGGCTCTGGAGCAGATCTACGCCCTGCTCCGGCCGGGCGACGCGCCCAACCTGGAGACCGCGCGGCAGCAGCTGCAGAAGCTGTTCTTCAACCCCAAGCGCTACGATCTCGGGAGAGTGGGCCGCTACAAGATCAATCAGCGGCTCAAGCTCAAGACCGATCCGAATCATACGGTCCTGACCGAAGATGACTTCGTCGCCATCATCCGCTACCTGATCGATCTGCACGACGGGCGTGGGTTCACCGACGACATCGACCACCTGGGCAACCGGCGGATCCGCTCGGTCGGCGAGCTGATCGCCAACCAGTTCTCGGTGGGTCTGTCGCGCATGGCGCGCCTGGTCAAGGAGCGGATGAGCATCAACTCCGATCCGGAGAAGATCTCGCTCGACGACCTGGTCAACGCGCGCACGGTGAGTGCCGTGATCCAAGCGTTCTTCGGGAGCTCCCAGCTGTCCCAGTTCATGGACCAGACCAACCCGCTGGCCGAGCTGACCAACAAGCGACGGCTCTCCGCGCTGGGCCCCGGCGGTCTGACGCGGGAGCGGGCCGGGTTCGAGGTCCGCGACGTGCACTACTCGCAGTACGGCCGGATGTGCCCGATCGAGACCCCGGAAGGTCCCAACATCGGGCTCATCACCAGCCTCTCGACCTATGCCAGGATCAACGACCTGGGCTTCATCGAGACCCCGTACCGGGTGGTGAAGAACGGCAAGGTGACCGACGAGATCCGCTGGCTTTCGGCCAGTGACGAGGAGGATTACACGGTTGCGCAGGCCAACGCCCCGCTCAATCCGGACGGGTCGTTCGCCGATCAGCTGGTGCTCTGCCGCAAGGGTGACGACTACCCGCTGCTCGCGCCCGAGCGGATCGACTTCATGGATGTGGCGCCGGAGCAGCTGGTCTCCATCGCGGCGGCGCTGATTCCGTTCCTGGAGCACGACGACGCCAACCGCGCGCTCATGGGCTCCAACATGCAGCGGCAGAGTGTGCCCTTGCTCTTCCCGCAGTCCCCACTGGTGGGCACCGGGCTGGAGGATAAGGTGGCGCGCGACTCCGGCGCGGTGATCATCGCCCGCCGGGCCGGCACGGTCACCCGGGTCACAGCCGATGAGATCATCGTGGATGCCGGCGGCAACGGCACCGGCGTGGGGGAGACCCCGCTGGCGCGGCTGCACCAGCACGACCGCTACCGGGTGAAGAAGTTCTGGCGCACCAACCAGGACACCGCCATCAACCAACGGCCGTTGGTGAAGCTGGGGCAGTCGGTCAAGGCCGGGGAGATCATCGCCGACGGCGCGGCCACTGACGGTGGCGAGCTGGCGTTGGGCAGCAACGTACTGGTGTCCTTCATGCCGTGGTACGGGCACAACTTCGAGGACGCCATCGTGCTGAGCGAGCGCCTGGTGAAGGACGACGTGTACTCGTCGATCCATATCCAGGAGCTGGAGCTGCACGTCCGCGACACCAAGCGGGGCCAGGAGGAGATCACCCGCGAGATTCCCAATGTCTCCGACGAGAGCGTGGTGGATCTGGACGAGCGGGGCATCGTCCGCATCGGCGCCCACGTGAAGCCGGGCGACATTCTGGTCGGCAAGATCACCCCCAAGGGCGAGACCGAGCTCTCGCCGGAGGAGAAGCTGCTCACCGCGATCTTCGGTGAGAAGGCGAAGGACGTGAAGGACAGCTCGCTGAAGGTCCCGCCCGGCATGGCCGGGGTGGTCATCGACGTCAAGATCTTCAGCCGGATCGAGGATCAGGTGGTCGAGAAGGACCGGGGCGAGCGGATCGGCGAGGTGCGCCGGATCGAGAACGACGAGAAGGCCCGGATCAACAGCGTCATGCTGGACGAGCTCGGTCACTTGCTGAATGGCCAGGAGGTGGCGCTGATGCTCAAGGCGGGCACGGTGGAGGAGTACCTCCCTGCCGGCGCCAGGCTGACCGCGCAGTCGCTCAAGGAAGTCGATCTGGGCGAGGTGGATCTCAAGACGCTGCGGGTGGCCAACAAGGCGGCCAATGAGCGGATCCGGCAGAGCATCGACATGGCGGCGCGCGAGCGGGCCAAGGTCGAGGAGAAGGCGGAGGACCAGATCGACAAGATCCTCCAGCCCGACGAGCTGCCGCCCGGCGTCATCCAGCTGGTGAAGGTGTACATCGCCGAGAAGCGCAAGATCTCGGTGGGCGACAAGATGGCCGGACGCCACGGCAACAAGGGCATCGTTGCCCGGATCGTGCCGGAGGAGGACATGCCCTTCCTTCCCGACGGCACCCCGGTCGACATCGTGCTCAACCCGCTGGGTGTGCCGAGCCGCATGAATGTGGGCCAGATCCTGGAGACCCACCTGGGCTGGTGTGCTCGGCTCCTGGGATTCGAGGCGAAGACCCCGGTGTTCCGCGGGGCGGATGAAGCGGAGATCGGCGTGCTGCTTCGGCTGTCCGGCTTCAAGTGGGCTGCCGAGAGTCTGAGGCTCAGGACGCCGGCGCCGACCCTCTCCGTCCAGACGATCGGGCGACTGGTGCAGGATCTCAAGAAGGTGGCACCGGACGGCGAGCGCACCACCTTGCTCGAGGCCGGCATTGGCATGCTGGGCGCACGCAACGCGTCACCCGAAACGCGGGAGTTCTTCCAGAGCGTCCGGGCGTTCCTGGTTGACGCCGCCAAGGAGTTGGGTGAGCGGGAGCTGGGTCAGCGCAACCAGGAGCTGACCTACCACCGCGACCAGGCAAGCGGTGAGAATGGCAGCAAGGAGCACAAGCCCGCCGCCAAGACGGTGAAGGACCTGGAGAAGGCCGCGGCGGCCGACCCGGCCGAGGCCCTCGAGGCCGCGGGCAAGCCTGCGCTGGCGGGCCTGCTGGGTCCCAAGGGCGAGGCCGACATCGACGCAGCAGCCGACGAGCTATTGCGCACCGCGGGGCTCACCCCGGCCGGCAAGGCGCGGCTGCGGGATGGCCGCACGGGGCAGCACTTCGAGGGCGAAGTGACGGTGGGCTCGATCTACATGCTGAAGCTGAGCCACCTGGTGGACGACAAGATCCACGCCCGGTCCATCGGGCCGTATTCTCTGGTGACCCAGCAGCCGCTCGCGGGCAAGGCGCAGTTCGGCGGCCAGCGATTCGGCGAAATGGAGGTGTGGGCGCTCGAGGCCTATGGCGCCGCCCACGTGCTGCAGGAAATGCTCACGGTCAAGTCGGACGACGTGAATGGCCGTAGCAAGGTGTACGAGGCGATCGTCAAGGGGCAGAACCTCCCGGAGCCCGGGATCCCCGAGTCGTTCAATGTGTTGGTGAAGGAGTTGCAGGCGCTCGGCCTGAAAGTCACGCTCGGTACCACCGAAGCCGGCGACGAATAAGAGGGACAAATGATCGATTTTCGTAGCGGACGCGAGCCCAAGAGCTCGAGCTTCGACTATATCAGCATTCGCATCGCGTCACCCGAGGAGATCCGCGGGCCGCGCGACCAGAAGGAGCGCGAGCGCCTGGAGCTGCAGGGGCAGCGCAGCTGGTGGTCATGGGGCGAAGTCACCAAGCCCGAGACCATCAACTATCGCTCCTTCAAGCCGGAGAAGGACGGTCTCTTCTGCGAGCGCATCTTCGGCCCGGTGAAGGACTGGGAGTGCCACTGCGGGAAGTACAAGCGGATCCGGTATCGCGGGGTCATCTGCGACCGATGCGGTGTGGAGGTCACCCTGTCGAAGGTGCGGCGGGAGCGCATGGGTCACATCGAGCTCAGCGTGCCGGTGGCGCACATCTGGTTCTTCAAGACCCTCCCCAGCCCGATGGGGAACCTGATCAACATCACGCTGCGCGATCTCGAGCGGGTCATCTATTACTCGAGCTACATCGTGATCGAGCCGGGGCAGCAGGAGGTCGAGGCCAACCAGCTGCTGGACGAGGAGGAGTACCTCGGCCTCCGCGCCAAGGCGCGGGAGGAGGGGGACACCGCGTTCAAGGCCGACATCGGGGCACCCGCGGTGCGCGAGCTGCTGGCCCGGATCGACGTACGCCAGCTGGCCGATGAGCTGCGAGCCGGCGTGGCGACCGAGACCAGCCAGCACCGCAAGAAGCAGATGCTCAAGCGGCTCAAGATCGTGGATGCGTTCTTGAGCTCGGGTGATTCGGGCGATCTCCCGAACAACCCGGCCTGGATGATTCTGGATGTGATTCCGGTCATCCCGCCCGACCTGCGGCCCCTGGTGCCGCTGGACGGCGGTCGCTTCGCCACGTCCGACCTCAACGATCTGTATCGGCGGGTGATCAACCGGAACAACCGGCTCACCAAGCTGATCCAGCACAAGGCGCCGGAGGTCATCCTCCGGAACGAGAAGCGCATGCTCCAGGAGGCGGTGGACGCGCTGTTCGACAACGGGCGGCGCTCCAAGGCCATCCGGGGCCGGGGCAAGCGGCCGCTCAAGAGCCTGTCGGACATGCTCAAGGGCAAGCAGGGCCGGTTCCGGCAGAACCTGCTGGGCAAGCGGGTGGACTACTCCGGCCGCTCGGTGATCGTGGTGGGCCCGGAGCTCCGGCTGCACCAGTGCGGCCTGCCCAAGGCGATGGCGGTGGAGCTGTTCAAGCCGTTCATCATCCACAAGCTGGTGGAGAAGGGCATTGCCGAGACGGTGAAGCGGGCCAAGAAGATCGTGGAGCGGGAGAGCCCCGAGGTGTACGAGATCCTGGAAGAGATCATCCAGGACCACCCCGTGCTCCTGAATCGCGCGCCGACGCTGCACCGCCTGGGCATCCAGGCGTTCGAGCCGGTGCTGGTCGAAGGCAAGGCCATCCGGATCCACCCGCTGGTCTGCGCCGCGTTCAACGCCGACTTCGACGGCGACCAGATGGCGGTGCACGTGCCGCTGTCGTTCGAGGCCCAGCTCGAGGCCCGGCTGCTCATGATCAGCAGCAACAACGTGCTCAAGCCGTCCGACGGCCGGCCGGTGGCGGAGCCGTCGCAGGACATGGTGCTGGGTTCGTATTTCCTCACCAAGCTCCCGGCGGGCTTCGAGGAGGAGCTCCGCAAGGGCGGGGGAGGCCGCACCGAGGAGACCAAGGCACGCCTGTGGAAGACGGCCAAGTTCTTCGGCTCCCTGGCGGAGCTGGAGATGGCGCTGCTCAACGGCAGCGTCGGCTATCACACGGCCATCAGCTTCTGGTACGTGCCGCCGCGGGGGTCGGAGGACGCGACTCCGCGGTGGCTCAAGACCACCGTCGGCCGGGTGCTGTTCAACAGCATTCTCCCACGCACGGTCGTGGCCGAGCTCGGCTTCCGGGATGACCTGATGAAGAAGAAGCAGCTCAGCGAGCTGGTGCTGCAGAGCTACCGGCGCGCGGGCCTGGCGGAGACCGTCACCTTCCTCGACCGGCTCAAGGACTTCGGGTTCCGCTTTGCCACCATGGGCGGTGTGTCCATCGGCATCGAGGACCTGGAGATTCCGGCGGAGAAGGCGGACCTGCTCACCGAGGCGGATGCCCGCGTCAAGCGGTTCCAGAAGGCGTACAACACCGGCCAGATCACCTTCGGTGAGCGGTACAACAAGGTGATCGACGCCTGGACTCACGCCAACAACGACGTGGCCGAGGCGATGATCAACTCGATGCGGGTATCCCGCGGCGGGTTCAACCCGGTGTTCATGATGTTCGATTCCGGCAGCCGAGGCAGTCGCGACCAGATCAGGCAGCTGGCCGGCATGCGCGGCCTGATGGCCAAGCCGCAGAAGAAGCTCACCGGCGGCATCGGCGAGATCATCGAGAGCCCGATCAAGTCGAACTTCCGCGAAGGGCTTACCGTGCTGGAGTACTTCATCTCCACCCACGGCGCCCGGAAGGGTCTGGCCGACACCGCGCTCAAGACGGCCGACGCCGGTTATCTCACCCGCCGCCTGGTGGACGTGGCGCAGGATGTCACGATCACCGAAGAGGACTGCGGCACGGTGCTGGGTCTGGAGATCGCGGCGCTCAAGGAGGGCGAGGATGTCATCGAGCCGCTCAAGGAGCGTATCGTCGGGAGCGTGGCAGCCGAGGATGTGTTCGATCCTCACGAGCTGGACGTGGACGGTGATCCCAAGCTCCTGGTCGAATCGGGCAAGCTGATCGACGAGGACGTGGCCAACGCCATCGAGGACGCGGGCATCGAGAAGGTGAAGATCCGCTCGGTGCTCACCTGCGAAGCCCGGCGGGGTATCTGCCGCATGTGCTACGGTCGCAACCTGGCCACCATGGATATGGTGGACATGGGCGAGGCCGTCGGCATTCTCGCGGCGCAGTCGATCGGCGAGCCGGGCACGCAGCTCACCCTGCGGACCTTCCACATCGGCGGCACCTCGAGCCGCATCGCGGAAGAAGCCGAGCGCCGGGCCCGGTCCGACGGGAAGGTGAAGTACACCGAAGGGCTGGAGTGGGCCGACGTGCCGGTGGAGTTCGAGGATGGCGCCACGGGAAGCATCCGCGTGGTGCTCACCCGGGAGGACGAGTCTGCCTCGGACGAGAGCAAGGAAGGCATCCTGGTGGTCGATCCCAAGGATCCGAAGCGGGTGCTCAACCGCTACCCGGTGCCGGAAGGGGCGCTCCTCGCGGTCAAGGAGGGCGACCTGGTCACCAAGGGCGACAACGAGCGCCGGGCGACGATTCTCTACACCTGGGACCCGTACAACGATCCGAGCATCATCAAGGCCGACGGCGAGCTCCGGTGGAAGGATCTGGTGCCGGGCGTCACGCTCCGCGAGGAGCTGGACGAGGGCACCGGCCTGCGCTCCCTGGTGGTGATGGCCGATCCGGACCGGGAGCTGCACCCCAGCGTGCTGGTGTACACCGGGAACCGAAAGGATCCGCAGGAGTACACCCTGGCGGAGGGGAGCCGGGTGATTCTGGGCTCGCCCACCGATCAGGTGAGCCGGGCGATGGAGATTCCGGATGCGGCCAACCCGTGGAGCACCAAGTTCCACGTGGAGGAGCGGCCGATCAACGAGGCCTGGCCCAGCAAGACCAAGAAGGAGAGCAAGGACAAGACGGTCTTCCTCTCCGCGCCGGTGAAGGTGACCAAGGGCATCACGGTCACCAAGATCCCGCGGCAGGCGTACAAGACCCGCGACATCACCGGCGGTTTGCCGCGTATCGCGGAGCTGTTCGAGGCGCGGCGTCCCAAGGACCCGGCCACGATTTCCGAGGTGGACGGCGTGGTGAAGTTCGGCGAGATCAAGCGCGGGAAGCGCGAGATCTATGTGTACCAGGAGCCGGCTGAAGAAGGGGTGGAGCCGCAGCTGTACGAGGTGCCGGCCGGCAAGCATCTCCGGGTGCACGAGGGCGACCGGGTCCGGGCCGGTGACCGGCTGACCGAAGGTCCGGTCAACCCGCACGACATCCTGCTCATCAAGGGGCCGCGCGCGGTGCAGGAGTATCTGCTCAACGAGGTGCAGGAGGTCTACCGGTTGCAGGGGGTCCGGATCAGCGACAAGCACATCGGCGTGATCGTACGGCAGATGTTGCAGAAGGTCCGGGTGACCGAGCCGGGTGACACCGACTTCCTCGAGGGCGAGACCGTGGACCGGCTGACCTTCCGGGACGAGAACGATCGGATCCAGAAGCGGAAAGGCACCCCGGCGCAGGCCGAGCCGGTGCTGCTGGGCATCACCAAGGCGAGTCTCACGACCCAGTCGTTCATCTCGGCGGCGTCGTTCCAGGAGACCACGCGGGTGCTGACCGATGCGGCGATCCGCGGGGCCAAGGACGATCTCCTGGGCCTCAAGGAGAACATCATCATCGGCCACCTGATTCCGGCGGGCTCGGGCATCTACCGGTACGCCGAGATCGACATCGAGCCGCCTGAGGGGTACGAGGCACCGCCCCCGCGGGTAGAGGAGCCGGTGCCGCAGCCGCTCACCGCGGCCGCGATGCTGGCGGAGGAGGAGTGAGCTAACCGCTCACAGCTAACAGCTAACAGAGGCGCCCGGGGAGAGATCCCGGGCGCTTTTCGCCATCATGGGGTCCACACGAAGATTGCTACTCACTGATCGTATTGGATTATGTCGCCGCGTAAACCACCCGGAAGTGGATAACGAATTTGGTGCGACCGGGAATGAGCTCCACGTGCCGTGACTTGGGGGCGAGAAACGAGCGGAAGGGCCTCTTCCGCTCGATTTCCGATTCCGGCTGCGCGCTGCCGAGTTTGGTGAACGCCTGGCCCCGCAAATCGAGTCGCTCTACTGGCTGATCGTGTATTGATAGCACGTGCTCGAGAGCACAACCGCCCCGCTCGCATCCAGCACCCGGAACTGGATGTCGAAGGTGGCACCCGGCAGGCTGGGGACGACCCGCGTCAGCGCTGCGGTTCCAGTCCCACGTTCATCAGTCGACACGGTGCCAAGGGTCAGCCAGTTGACCGCGTCGGTGCAGTTGCCATCGGCAGGGCCGACTGCGCCCCGCTGAACCGTGTAGGTCGCATTCGCTGCCAGGTCACGCACCCAAACATCCAGATAGATCCGGAACTCCTGATCGTTGGGCTGACGAAACTTGACGTGACCGAAACCGTCGCCCCGAAGGATGACCTCGAGGTTGAATTTGGGGGACTCCGGCCCCCACGAGGACGCATTCGGCGATGGGCTGTCCGCAGTTGGGGACAGGTCGCCTACACCGTCGGCCCCACAGGCACCCAAAAGGAACACGACAGAGCAAGCGGCGAGGGTAGAAGGCAAGCGCATACGTCCTCCTGGCTGAGATGAGAGTTCCGAGAACTATACCGGCCGACTCCACGATCCACTCTCCCTGGCCAGCGCACTCACCAGGATTAGATTGGAAATCGGCGGGGTACGCGATCAGACTAGCGGCGGCTGGTGATCCAGCCGTGACGCAGGCGTGATCCGACGTCGCCTCGCAGCTCTCCCCGCAACAGAGTAGAGGATGATTCAACTCCGAGTACTCGGCCGCTTGGATCTCGCCGATGCGGAAGGGCGTGAGCTACGATCCCTCCTGGCTCAGCCGAAGCGCCTGGCGCTCTTGGTGTATCTTGCCCTGGCCACCCCGAGACAATTCAGCCGGCGCGACAGCCTGATGGCCCTCTTTTGGCCCGACCTGGACGAGGACCATGCCCGTGGGGCGCTGCGTCAGGCGATCCGCTTCCTCCGCAAAGAGCTGGTTTCCGGCGTTGTGGTCAGTCGAGGAGAGGATGAGCTCGGGATCGACTCGGCAATATTTCGCTGTGATGCAGCTGAGTTCGATGAGGCATGCGACCACTCGAACTGGAGTCGCGCCCTGGAGCTTTACCGGGGAGACTTGCTGGCGGGTACGTACATCGCAGATGGCTCGACCGAGCTGGAGCATTGGGTAGAGCGAAAGCGCGCCGGGCTGCGGAGCCGGGCAGCGGCCGCCGCGTGGTCGCTCGTAGCAGTGGCGGAGCGTGCGGGTGACCCGGTGGCGGCTGTCCCCTGGGCCAGACGTGCCGTGGAGCTTTCCCCCGACGATGAAGCGGGAGTTCGGCGGCTCATTCGGATTCTGGATAGCCGGGGAGACCGGGCCGGCGCTCTCGGTGCGTATGAGGCCTTTCGCCGGCGGCTGGCAGAGGAATATGGAGCTCTGCCTTCACCTGAGACCGAAGCGCTTCTCCTCCGGGTCCGTACTCGAGAAGTGCAGATCTGGGAATCCCCCCTTCAGGGATGGCCTCCCAACGGACCCGCTCCATGAGCCCTGACGAGCGGGCAGGGGAGCTCATCGAGGTTCCCTCCAGGCTTCGGAGTGCCATTGCCGAGCGATATCCAATCGAACGGCCGATCGGTCGCGGCGGCATGGCAGCCGTCTACCTCGCACGAGATCTGAAGCACGGGCGTCCGGTGGCGCTCAAGGTCCTCCATCCGGAGCTGGCCGCCGGAATCGGAACCGAGAGGTTCTTGCGCGAGATCCAGATCGAGGCCAACCTGCAGCATCCCCATATCCTTCCGTTGCACGATTCGGGTGAAGCCGACGGATTCCTCTATTACGTAATGCCATATGTCTCGGGTGAGTCGCTACGACAGCGGCTCGACCGGGAAGGGGCGCTGCCCATCGACGATGCGCTCCGAATCACGGAGCAAGTGGCCGACGCAGTCGGGTACGCGCACGAACGCGGTGTGGTGCACCGCGATATCAAACCGGAGAACATCCTGCTCACGGGCCGGCACGCGCTGGTGGCGGACTTTGGGATTGCCAAGGCGGTTGAGCTCGCCGGAGATTCGCGTCTCACGCAGACGGGATGGGGGATGGGCACACCGGCATACATGAGCCCCGAGCAGATCGTGGGTGAGCCGGTCGATGGCCGCAGCGACGTTTACGGGCTCGGGTGCGTGCTCTACGAAATGCTGGCCGGCCACCCCCCGTTCCTCGGGGCGACGGCGCGGGCGATGTTCGCGGGTCACCAGCTCGCTACGGTTCCTTCGTTGCGCGACGCGCGTCCAGAGGTACCGGCGCACATCGAGCGAGCGGTAATGACCGCGCTGGCGAAATCACCGGATGACCGGTTCGCCACCGGTGCGGAACTGCGCCGAGCGTTGACCTCGGCGACTCGGCCGGTGAGACGACTGCGGCGCTTGAGTCCACAGCTCGTCCGTTGGACTCTGCCATTGGCGGCGGCCGTCCTGTTGGGAGCAGCAGCAGGCGCGTGGCTCACACTCCGGCCCAGAGGACCGAAGATCGTCCCCTCCGCCTCGGTCATTGCGGTGCTCCCATTCACGCCCAGCGTGGCAGACACCGCGCTCGGGCGCCTCGGTCGGGATCTCGTGTTCACGGTGAGTGCCAATCTCGACAACGTGGGTGAGACTCGCACCCTGGACGCCCATACGATCCTGGCTCAGCTGCCGGACCCCAGCGCCGGGCTCTCGCTCCCGGAGGGCGCCGCTCTCGGGCGTCGTTTCGGTGCGGGAAGCGTGGTTCACGGCAGCCTCGCCCGATTGGCGCCTCAGTTGACTCGAGTGGACTTCGGGCTCTTTACCAGCGACAGCCTGACTCCGGTTGCTCGGGCTTCGGTGACCGCGTCCCCGGACTCCCTGGCGGTGTTGACCGATTCCATAACCCGAGCCCTCCTGCACCAGGTTTGGCTCCGAGGCGAGCCACCCACGCCGAGCTTGGATGCGGCTCTTAGGACTCGATCGACTCCCGCGCTACGGGCGTTCCTCCAGGGAGAACGCGCCTTGGTTGAAAACCGGTGGTCCGATGCAGCCGAAGCATATGCGAGTGCAGTATCGGCTGACTCCACCTTCTGGCTGCCCTACTGGCGCTACGCCTTCAGTCGAGGGTACTGGGAGGGGAATGACATCGACAGCACAATCGTAAAGGCATTCGAGACCCACCGATCTGAGCTGCCGCCGGGTGACCGTCTGTCCATCGAAGCCTCTATAGCACTTCGCGACAGTCTGTCGATCGCGCTCGCGAGGGCGAAGGAGGTTACGCGACGGTTTCCGCAGTACTGGCTCGGCTGGCTGGTGTACGGCGACTATCTGGTGCACTGGGCCCCGATCCTCGGCCACACCGTAGCAGAGGCCGGGCCGGCGCTGGAGCGTGCGGTGGAACTGAATCCTCAGCTTGCCCCGGCGTGGCAGCACCTGAACTGGGTCTATTGCAAGAGCCGCGACGCCACGGGCGCGACGCGCAGCCTCGAGGCAGCGCTGGCTCGGCTTCGAGCTGGACCTTCCTTAATACAAGGGGAGGGGTTTGACGAGATGTTGCAATTCCGATTGCTCACGCGCTTGGTAGAAACGGGAGGCAAAGCCGATCCAAGGTTGATCGACAGCGTGGCCCGCGCGGATGCCCGGGGCGGAGGTGCATCCGTCGGGATGTTGGGGTGGTGCGGATTCTTGTCTACTCAGACGCAGATCAGCAGCCAGGTCCTCCGGCTCAGACCATCTCCCGAGGTGGCCGCTTACCACCGATGGTTTCTCGCCATCGGCTGGGCGGGTCGTGGGGCTTGGGACTCGGTGGCGGCGGCGTTGGAAGAACCTGGCAACGAAGCGCCTGCCGAGTGGCGGACGCGGTGGAGCGCGCTCGATCGTTTCGCGCTGGCTGTGGCTGGTGTCTGGCTGGGCGGTCTGAATGCGAGCGAGGCTGCCAAGCGACACGATGCTGCTGTCAAGATGGTCGGCCGTGTATCGCTGGACGAAGGCCAGCCCCATCTCCAAGCCGAACTAGTGTGGCTCGACGGGATGCTGGCTTGGGCGAAGCGCGACCGGGCCGGCCTGGAGGCTGCCCGCCGAGAGCTTGAGCGGGTGGACCAGGTTTACACCAGCTGGAAGAACGCACCTTGGGAGCGCTCGCTCGCGGCCTTTGAGGTGGCGCTCTCGGGCGACACAAGAAAGGCTGGATCCACCCTGGCGGCGCTAGAGTGGCAGCGCGCCGAGCGGCTGTCCGACGGATCCTTCGCCCAGTACCTCACCGCTTTCGACCGACTGGCCGCTTCCAGATGGCGCCTCGCGGCGGGTGATACCACTCAGGCGGCACGGCTCCTGACCTGGAACGAAGCGTGGGGAGGAGTAAGTGGCAGCGTCGGAGGCGGGGTCTTCGCGACGCTGGCGTACCTCGAGCGCGCTCGGATCGAGGATGCCCGAGGCAATCCTCCCCTCGCCCGGGAGTATTACCAGGAGTTCCTCCTCCGCTACGACATGCCCACGCCGAAGGGGCGGCATCTGGTGGATGAGGCGCGCGAGGCGCTGGTGCGATTGTCTGGAATGAAGGCCTCACAGGACCGTCCGGGGCAGTGATCTGGTTTGGAAGACTGAAAAAGCCTTCTCAGACTGGCCGGCCGGTAAGGGGCAAGTGGGCTCCATTGAGGAGGGAGCTATGACAATGTCGCGAGTGATATGGTCTCCAGCGCGCGCGGCCTTCCTGATTGGCCTGGAAGTGGCCGCTCCGGTGGGCCGTCTGCACGCGCAGCAGAGGCCAGCGCACTCTCGGGAGGCCGGAGGCCGGAACTGTCCTCTCCGCGGACCAGGGCCAGGTGCTGGTCCCTGGTGATAAGAATGGTGGGGGGATGCTTCTGAAAATCGGACCCGTGACCTCCGGCTCCAAGCACATCGTACTCGGTTCGGTGAGCTTGCTGCCTGGCACCGGGATTCCAGTCCATCGTCGGCCTCAGCATGAGGAAACGCTGTTTCTACACAATGGGCAGGCAACCCTCACGCTTGGGAGCCGGAAGGTGTCCATAGCGGCTGGAACCACTGTGTACGTCCCCCCAGGCACTTGGTGGGGAATCGAGAACACGGGCCGTCGGCCAGCCTTGATGCTTTACATCTTCGGCCAGGCCGAGATGGAGCAGTGCTTCCGGAAGATGATCCTGCACCTGAGTCCCCAGGACTCGGCCCGGGTCGAGCGAGCGTGCCCCTTCGCCCTCCAGGAAATCGGGCAGTGAGACCTGGTTCGGCGGCTTGGCGGGAATCGTGCGGCGGACGTAGCTTGAGGATGTAACCACCCACATTCGGATTAGCCCTAGCATCGGGGGTCCTGTGGCCCTGCGTCGAGGGGCTGGGAATTGACCTCCACGCCTGCCGTGCTTGACAGGTTATCGGCTGCCCTCGCGAGTCGATATCTGATCGAGCGGGAGCTCGGCCGGGGCGGGATGGCCACGGTTTATCTCGCCCGCGATCTCAAGCACGCGCGTCTTGTCGCCCTCAAGGTGCTCCGCCCGGAGCTTGCGACTGCCGTCGGGCCCGAACGGTTCCTCCGGGAAATCCAGGTCGCAGCCGCCTTCAACCATCCCCAGATTCTCGCCCTCCACGACTCCGGGACTGTAGAAGGGCTGCTCTACTACGTCATGCCATACGTCGAGGGTGAGTCGCTGCGCCAGCGCCTCACCCGCGAGCGACAGATCCCGGTCCACGAAGCCCTTCGGATCGCGCGCGATGTGCTGGGCGCCCTCGGGTATGCCCACCAGCACGGAATCATCCACCGCGATATCAAGCCGGAGAACATCCTCCTCTCGGGCGAGCAGTGCCTGGTGGCCGACTTCGGCATCGCGCGCGCGCTCGATGCGGCAGGAGGGGAGAAGCTGACTGAAACTGGTCTCGCGCTGGGGACACCGCACTATATGAGCCCGGAGCAGGCGGCCGGTGACGCCCAGCTCGACGGGCGGAGCGACCTCTACGCCCTAGGCTGCGTGCTCTACGAGATGCTGGCGGGCGAGCCGCCGTTTACCGGGCCAACCGCGCAGGCGATCATGGCGCGCCACGCCGTCGATTCGGTGCCGCCGCTTCGCACCGTGCGGCGAACTATTCCGGAGGGAGTCGAGCAGTGCATCCTGCGGGCACTCGAGAAGGTACCAGCCGATCGCTTCGCCACGGCTGAGCAGTTCAGTCGCGCGCTCGTTACGGGCGAGCGAACCCCCCGCACCCTTCGTGCGCGGTGGTTACCTCGCCGCACAGCCGGGGTGATGGCCGCTGGTGTCGCGGCGATCGGGCTTGCGATCGGAGTCTTGCACTGGCGTCATGGTCTTACCCAGGCCGAAGGAGTCGATCCGGGGCTCGTCGCCGTCATCCCGTTCAGGGTTGCGGGTGCGGACGCCTCCTTGGCGTACCTCCGGGAGGGGATCGTCGATCTCCTGGCGGTCAAGCTGACCGGAGAGGGCGGCCCAAGGGCGCTCGATCCCCGGGCCCTGTTGAGTCGCTGGCACCGCGCGCTTCACTTGGGAGCGAGCGACCTTTCGCCTGAGGCGGCGGTAAACGTGGCCCGGGGGCTCGGCGCCGGACGCCTGGTAGACGGGGGTGTGGTCGGTACTCCGCAGCAGTTGGTGCTCACCGCGTCGGTCCTCACGGTTCCTGGTGGGTCCACCAGGTCACGGGCCAGCGTCACGGGCACGGCCGACAGCTTGCCTGCGCTTGTGGACCGGCTCATTGCCCAGCTCCTGGCCGGCGAGAGCGGACGCACCGAGCTGGCCACGCTCACGTCGCTGCCTGCCCTACGGGAATACCTCGACGGCCAGTCGGCGCTCCGGGCGGGACGATTTAAGGACGCGTTCCGGAGCTTCAACCACGCGCTCGATCTCGATTCCACCTTTGCTCTCGCAGGCGTCGGGCTCAACGAGGCCAAGTTCTGGGACGGGGGCAATGACGACTGGCGCGGGCTCCGGCTGGCCTGGGCCGGCCGGGACCGACTCAGTGCGCGCGACCGGGCGCTCATCGCGCCCTGGATCGGGCCGAATTTTCCCAATGGCCCGCGGCCATCCGACGCGGAGGCTCTTGCGGCCGTGCAACAGATCGTGGCGGCGGTGCCGGAAAGCCCTGAGGCTTGGTACGAACTGGGCGATCGGTTCTATCACTGGGGCGCGCTGATGGGCTACGGCGATCACCTCAAGCGGGCAGCCGATGCATTTCGCCGGGCGCTCGAACTCGACTCGTCCTATGCCGAACCCCTCCTGCACCTGATTGATCTCTCCGCCGCGGAGGGGGACACTGCTTCGGTCCGCCACCTCGGGACCATTGCGCTTACGACCAACTCGGGGAGCGACGACGCCGACTATGTCCGCTGGCAGATGGCGTATACCCTGCGCGACTCCGTGGCGCTCGCCCGGATTCGTGCGCGATTCGATGAGCTGAGTGCGAAGAATTTGTTCGCCATAGTCGAACGGAGTGAGGAGACCGGCGCGAGGCTCGATGATGCCCGCCGGGCGGTCTCCATCCTGGTCAAGCGCGCTGACTCGGACTCGGCGCGATGGCAAGGATTGCAATACATGCTGGCAATGAACAGTGGCCGCCCGCGCGAGGGGCTCGCGATCGCCAACCAGTACAATCTAGACGGCGGCGACCTTGCTCCCCGAGTTACGGATGCTCTCTACTGGGATGGCGATTCCACTGCCGCGGCGGTGGGCGTTCGCGAGCGGGCCGACGATATCTGCCTGGTGCAACAGTGGCGCCTGGCGCACGGCGACCTGGGTTCGGTGCGCGTGGATATTGCCCGGCTTCGAGGCTCCCGCCCGCCGGGAGTCGCCAGCGATTCCTCTTCGGTCTCCGCCTACGGCTCGATGTGCGCCGACCTGCTTGAGGCTTGGCTGGCGACTGCGGCTCGGCAGCCGAAGGCGGCGGCGCTTGTCGCCCGACTGGATTCGCTCGCAGCGCGAAGGGCCGACGGGTGGTGGGGAGAAGGCTGGAACCTCGTCCTCGCCCGCCTGCTGGAGAAGCAAGGCAACCTGCCACGTGCGCTCGTGACTGTCCGGCGCCGGGAATTCGGCCTGCGTCCATGGCCCTATCTCTCGACCTATCTTCGGGAGGAAGGCCGTCTGGCCGCCCTCGCCGGCGACACGGCGGGGGCGATCCAGGCCTACCAGCACTACCTTGCGCTGCGGTCGGATCCTGAGCCGCCGCTCCGGGCTGAGCGGGACAGCGCGCGCGCCGAGCTGGCACGGCTCGTCGGCGAACGGTAGCGAATACCGCCGACAACGCAGGAGGCGCCTTGGCTGCCTCCCTCTTGTCCAACCCTTTGAGCGTGGCGCCCGAACGATAGCGAGCCTCGTCCGGGGTGGCGTGGTTATCTGCTGCTTGTTCGGAACCGCGTGCCACGGGTGCTCGGTCAGTCTCCAGCCGGAACCTTACAGGGGAGGTCCCGAGCCGCCGCTCCGCGCCGAGCGGGACAGCGTGCGCGTCGAGCTGGCGCATGTCCGCGGAAGATAGAGCAGAAGAGGCCT
>DATBKD010000051.1:0-5413 GCA_036556025.1 Gemmatimonadales bacterium
GCCTTCCCGAACGGCAATCTCGCGCGCGAGGGCCGGATCGAGCCTCGCCGTGTCCGGCCGCTCCATGCGGCCGAGCACCTCGGCCAACTGGACCGGGGAAACCAGGGTGACCACCGGTGATTGGGCGAGATCGATGCGGAATGCCTCGGTCAGTACTCCACCCAGGCCACTGTCGACCTGCCGGGTGCCGAAGTCGGCCAGGAGGAGACGCTCGCGTTCCGCAAGAACACCTGCCCCGAGCAGAGTACCCCTCGCCGGGGTCTCTCGGGAACGCAGCGTCAGGTACTGCGTTGCAGCGGCCCCAAGAGCTATCACCACGAGCGCGCCGACTGCGGCGGCCTTGTGACGGGTGAGACGCTTCCAGCGAGGCAGGGTCGCGGCAGCGGTGGTCGCTTCGGTAGCAGCACTGGGAGATGACGACCGGTCGAGTGCCTCGGCGAACCTTGCCACACTGGGGAAACGGTCAGCCGGCACCGGCGCCATGGCCTTCCGAATCGCTTCATCCACCATCCGAGGCACACTCGGCCGGACAATCAGCACCGAGGGTGCCGGCTGGGCGAAGCGCTTGGCGATCACCGCCTGCGGCGTGGGCCCGGTGAACGGCGGCTCACCGGCCAGCATCTCGTAGAGCACGCAGCCCAGGGCATACACGTCGGTCCGCGCATCCACCTGGCCGGCGCTGGCCTGCTCCGGGGCCATATAGGCGGGTGTCCCAAGGGCCATGCCGGTGCCGGTCAGCGCCTCCTCTCCGGCCGCCCCGAGGGCGCGGGCCACGCCGAAGTCCGCCACCAGCGCCTGGCCCTCACTCAGAAGCACGTTCTCCGGCTTGATGTCCCGATGCACGACCCCTTCGCGATGGGCGTACTCGAGCGCCTGCGCCACCTGGCGGGTGATATCCAGCGCGGTCTCTACCGAGAGCTGCACCTCCCGCCGGAGGCGATCGCGCAGCGACTCGCCTCGGACGTAGGGCATGGTGTACCAAGGCTGGCCGACGGCCGCGCCGGAGTCGAAGACCGGGAGGATGTGGGCATGCTGGAGCCTGGCGGTAAGGCGGATCTCCCGCAGAAAGCGCTCGGTGCCGAGACTGGCGGCGATCTCGGGGTGCAGCACCTTGAGGGCGACGGGGCGATCGTGCTTGAGGTCCTGGGCCAGGTACACCGTCGCCATGCCACCGCGGCCGAGCTCGCGCTCGAGCGTGAAACGGTCGGCCAGCGCAACCGCGAGCCGCGTCGCCAGCTCGGGACCATCGCCCTCCGGCGTCGCCGCCACGGGCGGCGACTCCAGGAACCCGCCCGTCCCCTCGCCTGCAGCGAGCAGCGACTCGACCTCGCTCCGGAGCAATGCGTCGTCGCCGCACGCCTCGTTGAGGAACGCCGCGCGTTCGCCGGCCGGGCGCTCGAGCGTCCTGGCGAGGACCTCCTTCACCGCTTCCCAGCGCTCCGGCGTCATTTCTGTACCGCTCGCACGTCAGCCCGCGCCTCCGCCCGCCCCGAGCTCGCGCCGGAGCCACAGCCGCGCGGCCTTCCACTCGCGCTCGACGGTGGCGTGCGAGACGCCGAGTGCCTCAGCCGTTTCCTCGATGCTCAGGCCGCCGAAGTAGCGGAGCTCCACCACCCGGGCCTGGCGCGAGTCGAGCGCGGCGAGCCGGGTGAGTGCCTCGTCGAGCGCCTCCACGTCCACCCCCGAATCGGATGATTGGTGGGCCACGGAGTCAGCCGTGCCAAGGGTGAGCGCCGGCGCCCCGCCACCACGCTTGGCCGCCCGGCGGGCGCGCGCGTGGTCCACCAGGACGCTCCGCATTGCCCGCGCCGCGACGGCGAAGAAGTGGGAGCGGTCCTGCCAGTCGACGCCCCCGGTGTCCCGATCGACCAGGCGGAGATAGGCCTCGTGCACCAAGCCCGTGGCCTGGAGTGTGTGGCCTTCAGGCTGGGCACGCAGCTGGCGCGCCGCCTGGCGGCGTAGCTCGCCGTAGACCAGCGGCAGGAGCTCGTCGAGCGCGGCCCGCTCGCCCCGGCCCCAGGCCCGGAGCAGCGCGGTCACGTCGTGGTCGTGCGAGGGAGGTGTCATCGAAACCGGAGCATCTGGTGCCGGCGATCTGCGGCGGGGACGCCGCACCAAGCCGGGCGGTATCCTGTCGGACGGTACGATGCCCGCAGGCCGGCGTCAACGCGTGGCCGGCTCCGCGCGCGGGAACCACCCAAGGGATAAGGTGAGGGTCTTCCGGGCCGTTTCTCGTGTGTATATGTAGAGATGGTGGGGAGCTTCTGACCCCGCAAGTCTTGAATACGCGGGACTGGAGGAGCGATGAAGGGGGAATGGTGGCTTCCGGTAACTGGTCTCCTGTGGATTGCCGCCCCGCTGCACGCACAGGAGGTGGCTGGCGCGCTCGAGGGTAGAGTGGTCGCGGGATCAGGTGAACCAGTCGAGGGTGCGGAAATTTTCGTCGAGGGGTTGCTGCTCCAGGGAACTCGTGCCACAAGCACCGATACGCGTGGCCGTTTTACCCTTCGATCGTTGCCTGCGGGTTCGTACGTTGTGGTCATCCGACGAATCAGCTATGGCCCGGTTCGCTTGGAGGATGTCCCAGTTCGGCTTGGGCTGACGACGTCCTTGGGAGAGGTTCGTCTTGAAGCCCAGGCGTATCAGGTCGCCGAAATCGTCGTCTCAGCGGCCAGGCCCGTCATCGACCCGGTATCTGCTGCCACCGGCGCCACCCTTGATTCCTCCCAGTTTCGGTCGCTGCCCGCTCAACGAGACTTCCGGGCCCTGGTAACGTTCCTGCCGCAGGCGAACGCCAGTGATTATGGCGACGGCCCCAACATCGGTGGTTCTTCCGGCCAGGATAATGCGTTCTACCTCGACGGCATGAACGCGACCGTTGGAGGTGGGGGCAGCATCGATCTACCGTTCAACTTCGTGCGGGAAATCCAGGTCAAGACGGGGGGATACGAAGCGGAGTTTGGACGGTCGCTGAGCGGTGTGGTCAATGTGGTTACCCCCTCGGGGGGAAATGAATTCCGGGGGCAGGCACTGGCATTCTTCACCGGCGACGAACTTCGCACCGATCCGAGAGCGGGAGTGGGACAGACGGAGGCTGTCAGCTTCCGTCGCTACGACCTGGGGCTGAGCCTGAGTGGTCCGATTCAGCGGGATCGGCTTTGGTTTTTCGCGGCGTACAACCCGACATTCGCCAGGCAGGATGCTCAGGTGGGGGGACTTCTCGAGGAGGAGCGCGATTCCGAGGTCCACCATCTGCTGGCGGGAAAGCTGACTTGGAGAGCCGATGCGAGCACCGACGTCGCCTTTACGTTGCTCGGCGATCCGTTCACTCATGACCTGGTTGGCGGAGACATCCTGCCGCAAACCGTTGACCCTCGCGCGGTTCTTGGGCGCCAGACGGGAGGAGGTACGACGGGTTCCGTCCAAGCACGTCGCGGGTTAGGGGCCGGTACAGAGGTCAGCTTTGCTGTCTCGCGGCTGGACCGCAACAATGACACCGGTCCACGGTCGGGCTCGGTCAGTTCTGCAGCTCTGGCCAGAGTCGACGATTTCACCACCAATGCTTCTTCAGGAGGTTTTGGCTTTTACAATCAGGGCGGTGAGACTCGCACTGCGGTACGGGCCGCGTTGACGCTGCTGCGGGGCAGGCATGCAATGAAGTTCGGGGCGGAATATGAAGCCAACGAGTTTGAGCAAGACATATTGATCAGCCAGATCACCCGTTCCTCCGATAGCGTCTACGAGTGGGCCGAGCAGCCCCTTGCCGCACGAGTGCGCAACCGGGTGCCAACCTTGTACGCCCAGGATGCGTGGGAGGTGACGCCGCGGGTCCGGGTCAGTGCGGGATTGCGCTGGGAGGCTCAGTACCTGTCGGGCGATAGCGGCCCTTCACGCACGATCGGATCGCAATTTGCCCCTCGGCTCGGCTTCGTGTACCAGCCGGGCGAGCTGGGCTCGCAACGGCTGTTCGCCAGCGCCGGGCGCTTCTTCGAACAGATCAGGGCCTTCGGCCAGATTTTCTGGAATGGCGGCGGATCGCTGCTGGTCCGACAGTTTCCCCAGAACCCACTTATCGACTCCACCAATGGAGTTGTGCTGGCCGACTTCAGCTTTGATGAGGTACCGGCCACGCCTGATGTGGTGGGTCAGTACTACGACCAAGTCACCCTTGGGTATGAGCGGAGGCTGGGCACTGAGGTCAAGCTCGGCATCCATGGCACCTATCGGATACTGCGCTGGGCAATTGAAGACGGCGTAGCACCTGGCGACTCAGTATACCGAATGGGCAATCCTGGGCGGGGACCACTCGCGACCATGCCGCGTGCCCGGCACCGGTATACCGCCCTGGAGCTGAGTCTCGAGCGTTCCACACCCGGCCCGCTCTACCTGCTGGCTTCATACGTGCTTTCGCGGAACGTCGGTAACTACACTGGACTGTTCGCGACGGATTACCTGGATCCGTTGCCGAATTCGGGACCGCAATACGATGTGCCGGATCTGATGACCAACGCCTACGGCTTGTTGCCCAATGACCGAACTCACGTGGCGAAGGTGGTCGCAAGTTATGATTTGAGCTTTGGTGCCACGGTCGGCGGTTTTCTGACTGTCGCCTCCGGGACACCGCGCAGCGAGCTTGCTACCTCGGCATCGGGCGGGGGGTACCAGACGTTCGTGCGTAGCCGCGGCTCGGCCGGCCGGACGCCGGCAATCTGGTCTTTGGACCTCCACGCCGAGTACACTCCGCCCTTCGCGATGGGTGCGCGACTTCGGCCGCGGCTTCTTCTGGATGTCTTCAACGTCGGGAACTCGCGAGAAGTACTGTTCTACGAGCAACTCCACTATCTCGACGCGGCCCGGACCCAGGAAAACCCCAACTACGGTGTCGTGACCAGGTATCAGGCGCCCATGAGTGCGCGGCTGGGGATGGTGGTAGACTTCTGATCCTGAGCCTAAGCCCCTAATCCCCGCCTTGTGCCATCTGGCGCGCCTGGATGACTTGCGGCCGGAGCTTGGGGTCGCAGTCCTGCCACAACTCGACGAACCGGGCGGAGTACAGTCGCGCCTTCTCGGTCTCGCCACGCTGGCTATACAGCTCGCCCAGTCGCCGATAGATGCCGGGGAGCTCGATGGCTATCCCACTGTCCGTATTGAAGGGAAACTCATCGAAGACATCCGGGGCATCCAGGTACCGCTCATAGATCCCTATGGCGGAGTCGATCTGCCCCGCGAAGTCATAGGCGCGTCCCAGGTCCGGCAACCCGAAGGTCGGAGTTGCTGCCTCGGCTACAGCCGCTTGAAATCTCGCAATCGCCGCGGGCCAGCGCCGCTCGGCCATGGCAATATGGCCGCGGGTCAGCTCCAGCTCGGCCTTTCCGCCGCGGTGGTACGGCGGACCCCCTGCCTGCGCGTACTC
>DATBKD010000052.1:0-8566 GCA_036556025.1 Gemmatimonadales bacterium
GCACGTCAGTGCCCGCCACTCCACCAGAACGTGGTAGCAAGGGGGTCAATCCGGCGGGCACTGCAGTGGGCGGAGGGAGCGTCGCCCTCCTCGTTCGCCCGCCAGCACCGGCGAGATGGTGCGTCATCCGTGTTGTGAGCCCGCCGGCACCGGCCTGTCGCGTCGCCCGCGTCGTGTGCCCGCCGGTACCAGCGCGATGCCGCCTCGCTCGCCCGCCTCACTCCCTTACCGCCCTTCCCGCCTTTCCCGCCCTTCCCGCCTAGCGCGCCATCCCCAGAACGTCGAGCACGAATGCCCACTTGAACGCCACCTCGCGCAGGTGGTCGTACCGGCCCGAGGCGCCGCCGTGGCCCGCGCCCATGTTGGTCCGCAGCAGCAGCCGGTTCTGGTCGGTCTTCCGCGCCCGGAGCCGCGCGGCCCACTTGGCCGGCTCCCAGTAGGCCACCCGGGGATCGTTGAGCCCGGCGGTGATCAGGATGTTGGGGTAGTCCCTGGCTGCGACGTTGTCGTACGGTGAGTACGACCGGATGTAGCGGTAGAACTCGGCATCGGCCGGATTGCCCCACTCGTCGTACTCGATCACGGTGAGCGGCAGGCTCGCGTCCAGCATGGTGTTGACCACGTCCACGAAGGGCACCTCGGCCAGCACCGCCCGGAAGAGATCGGGCCGGAGGTTGGTCACCGCCCCCATCAGGAGGCCGCCGGCGCTGCCGCCGCTGATCACCAGACGGTCCGGCGAGGTGTAGCCCGCCGCGAGCAGGTGCTCCGCCGCTGCGATGAAATCGGTGAAGCTGTTTCGCTTCCGCAGCAGCTTGCCGCCCTCGTACCACGCGCGACCCATCTCCTCGCCGCCCCGCACGTGGGCGATGGCCACCACGAAGCCGCGGTCGAGCAGGCTCACGGCGTGGCTGGAGAAGCCCGGCTCGTAGCTCACCCCGTACGCGCCGTAGCCGTTGAGCAGCAGCGGACGCGAGCCATCCAGCTCGAGCGGCAGGCGATAGACCAGGGAGACCGGCACCTTGGCCCCGTCGGGCGCTTCGGCGAAGAGCCGCTCGCTCCGATAGCGCGACCGGTCGTAGCCGCCCAGGACCTCGGTCTGCTTCCGCACCGTCCAGGTGCGCGACGCCATGTCATAGTCCACCACCGAGCTCGGCGTCACCATCGAGGTGTAGCTGAACCGGAGGATCGAGGTCTCGAACTCAGGGTTGTCGTGCGGGAAAGCGCTATAGACGGGCTCGGGGAAGGGCACCAGGTGATCTCCGTCCCCGTTCAGGTCCAGGATCCGGATCTGGCGGAGTCCGCCGACCCGCTGATACACCACCAGGTGGTCGCGGAAGGCGTCGGTGGAATCGAGCTTCACCGCGGAGCGGTGCGGGAGAAACGGCATCCAGTTGGACCGCGACGGAGCATCCACCGGCGCGCTCACGAGCTGGAAATTGGGGGCCTGGTCGTTGGTGGTGATGAAGAACCGGTCGCCGTGATGGGTGACGTTGTACTCCACGCCGGCGCGCCGCGGCTCCAGCACCTGAAAGGCATCCTCCGGCCGGTCGGCGCTGACGAAGCGGACCTCCGAGGTCGAGTGGCTGTTGATGTCGAGCAGGATGAAGCGCCGGCTCCTGGTGCGGCCCACGTCGAGGAAGAAGGCCTCGTCGGCCTCATGGTACACCAGCGCGTCGTCTTCCTGATTGCCGCCCAGCCGATGGCGAAACAGCCGGCAGGGACGGCGGGCATGGTCCAGGACGAGGTAGAACAGGGTCTCGCTGTCGTTGGCCCAGGCGACCGCGGGCCCGGTGTTGGTCAGCGCCTCCCGCAGCAGCTCACCGGTCCGGAGATCCTTGAGGTACAGGGTGTACGACTCCGACCCGCTGGTATCGACCGAGTAGGCCAGGTAGCGGTGGTCGGGACTGATCTCGAAGGCGCCCAGCCGGAAGTAGGAATGCCCGACGGCGAGGGGATTCTGGTCGAGCAGCACTGTCTCCGCCTCGTCGCCCAGCTGGCGGCGGCAATAGATGGGATACTGTCCCCCCGCCTCGGTGCGGTCGTAGTAGAGCCAGTCGTCCAGCTGCTCCGGCACCGAGAGATCGGTCTCCTTGATGCGGCCGCGAAGCTCCTGGTAGAGCTGCTCCTGGAGCTCCTCGGTATGCCGCATGACCGATTGGGTGTACCGATTCTCCGCCTGCAGGTAGGCCAGAGTCTCGGGATCGTCGCGGTTCCGGAGCCAGTGGTACTCGTCCCTCCGGGTCTCGCCGTGCAGCGTCGTCTCCCGCGGGTCGATACGCGCCACGGGCGCCGAGGGCAGCAGCTCGAGATGGCGGGGATGCGCGTCCCGCGTGACCCGGGGTGCCGACTCGCTCGAGGGCTCTACCGGGAGTGCGACCGCAGGCAAGGCACGGCTTGGATTGGTTGACATTTCCCGTCTTTTGAAGGTCCTGGCGGAATTACCACCGCCGGACCGGGCAAGTCAAGCCGAAGATAACCTCAAGAGGATCAATAAGTTGCAGCACAGTTGATGAGGGGAAAACGCAGGCTCGCGTTGCTGCCAAAGTGGCGTGGACGGATGTGGGGAATAGGCCAGCAGATAGGGGCGGCCGCCGCCCTAGCGGCAGTCTGAGACTGCTTTTCGCTCCTCGAAGTTCCAGCGCTCGACCTTGGTGCGGGGAATGGCAACCGCTTCGACCGGTTGGGTAAGCTCGCTGGTGGTCATGCAGTTAGGGCCGGGGCTGGTCTCGGTCACATGGATGGTGAGCTCGCCTGCCTGCCGGCTCACCCGGTCCACGGCGATGGCGTACCCGCCGGTCCGCTGCTGGCCTGAGGCCACCGCGATCACCAGCTCCTGCTCGAAATCCACCTCGGGGCGGTCGCCCATGCTGAGCGCAGACCAGAATTGGGCCCAGGCGTTGGCGTCCTGAATGACCTGACGGCGGGGCTCGACGATACCGGTGTGGTTCCACTGGCCGATCCGCCGGACGTTGATCGTTGCGCTGTCGGCATAGCCCTGGTATGGCTCGGGCGGCTGCGGTTTGACGGTGGGCTCCGGGCTGGTGGGACCGGGCGCGGCTACGGGCGGCGCCGCAGCGGGTGTGGCGCCGCCGGCGCCGCCTTCTGCGGGCCGGACGGAGTGGCCGGCGCAGGCGAACAGGGTTGCGAGCGGGACGGACCGGAAGAGTGAGCCCCTCATCACGGCTATGTTAGCCCGAAACTCGGCTCCTGCCAACAGAATCGGGTTTGCTGATGAGTTGCTCGGGCTTGCTGCCGGCAGAGATTCGGCCGCTGCTTGGGTAGACTCGGTCCCTGCGAGACTGCCTGAGGTGAATGACGACCGGCTGGTGATTACTGCCGGGGCCGGCTCGCGGCGTTTACAGGCTGAACCGGGACCCCTGGCAGTGAGGGCCTGCTTCCTGACGGCTGGCCTCCCATCGCTGCCGGCGGCATCGCTTCCCCGCCGGGGAAATCGCGCTGGCTGACGCGTTGCTCCGGGTTGCGGCAGCAATAGATCGGTTTCCTGCACCGGGAAAGTATTCGACTCCGCGCCTGCCCGATGTCCTGGTGAGTCGCAGGTGACCGGCTGCGCGCCGAAATCAGCTTGCTGCGTACTGGCCTCGTCTCGCTGTGCGGCGGGATTGCCTCCCTGTGCGCCTGCGTCTGCCCCCTTTACGCGCGGGCCTTTGCGCGGCAGTATATGTGCGCCCACCCCGCGTTTTCCATCATCCAGGAGAGTCTCCGATGGGTCTGGTCGACCGCGTCAAGAACATCCTGCTCTCGCCCCGGGCGGAATGGGAAGTGATCGACAAGGAGGCCGCCACGCCCGCCTCGCTGTACACGGGTTACATCCTACCGTTGGCGGCCATCGGTCCGATCTGCCAGGTGATCGGCTACTCGGTCTTCGGCATCAGCCTGCCGTTCGTCGGCACCTATCGCATGCCCATCGGCTCGGCCATCACGGGCGCGATAGTGACCTACGTGCTCACGCTGGTCGTGGTCTACGTGCTCGCCCTGATCATCGATGCGCTGGCCCCCACCTTTGCCGGCACCAAGAGCCAGATCCAGGCGCTCAAGGTGGCGACCTACTCCTACACCGCAGCCTGGCTGGCGGGCATCTTCGCGCTGATTCCCGGGCTTCGGTTCCTGGGCATCCTGGGACTGTACAGTCTCTTCCTGCTCTACACCGGCCTGCCGGTTTTGATGAAGAGCCCGAAGGAGAAGGCGCTGGGGTATACGGTGGTGGTCATCCTCTGCGGCATCGTGCTCTCGATCGTGATCGGAGTGGTCGCCGGCAGGTTCATGGGGATGCCCCACATGGGTGGCTTTACACCCTGAGCCCTACCATGGGCGCGGCGGCCCCGGGCTGGATCAAGCTCATCTTCTGCGCTTCGGGGTTCGCCGCCCTGTTGTATCAGGTCGTCTGGCAGCGGGTTCTCTTCGCCACATTCGGAGTGAACATCGAAGCGGTGACGACGGTCGTCACCGCTTTCCTTGCCGGGCTCGGCGTGGGAAGCCTGCTCGGCGGACGGTTGGCTGAGGGTTCCGACCGAACCCTCTTGCTCGGGTTCGGTGCGATCGAGGGCACCATCGGGCTCTTCGGCCTGCTGTCGCTGCCGTTCTTCCGCTGGGTCGGCGAGCTGACACTCGGCTTGGACTCGACCGCTCGGGGCCTGGTCATGGCGCTCGCGGTGATGCTTCCCACCACGCTGATGGGGGCCACGCTGCCGCTGCTCGCCGGGTACCTGGTACGGACCAGCGCCAACGTGGGGCGGTCGGTCGGATTGCTCTACTTCGTGAATACGGCGGGCTCCGCCCTCGCGGCTCTGGCCGGAGGACTGGTCATCCTGGGCAGTCTGGGGGAGACTCGATCGGTGCTGCTCGCGGCCGCGGTGAATCTGGCCTGCGCCCTCATCGTCCTGGCCGGTCCTGCGCGGCAACAGGCGCTCCGTTGACTCTCCTTCTGGCCCTGGGAGTGGTCGCGGTATCGGGGTTCATCTCCCTGTCCTACGAGATTCTCTGGTACCGCGCCATCGCGTTCGTGAGCGGCGGCGTTCCTGCCGCCTTCGGCCTGCTGCTCGGCTTCTATCTCATCGGGCTGGCGATCGGGGCGTACGCCAGCCGAGCCTTTTGCGGAGACGCGGCGGCGCATGGAGACCGCCGGTTCCTGCGTTACGTGGCCGGCTTCGTCCTGCTCGCCAACACGGTTGGATTCCTCGTGCTGCCGGTGCTGGCGTGGCTGGCGACGCAAGGCAGCTGGGCCCAGGCCCTCGGGCTCATCGCCGTCGCTTCGGCCATGCTGGGAGCGGTGCTTCCGCTGGTCAGCCACTTTGCGATTCCGCCCGACCGGCTCGCCGGCACCCATCTCTCCTATTTGTACAGCGCCAACATCGTCGGGTCGGTGCTGGGCAGCTTCCTGACCGGATTCGTTCTGCTCGATCGGTTTCCGCTGCAGACCGTCGCGCTCCTGCTGATCCTTCTGGGCCTGCTCACCACGGCCGCCCTGCTGGCGCTGGGCCGGCTGCCGGCCGCGCAGGTGCTGGTGGGTTGCCTCGCTCTCGTGGCGCTGGCGGGGTGCGCGGGCAAGGCCTCCACCATCGGGTTCGACCGCTTCTGGGAAAAGCTCCTGTTCGGTCCCCGGGCTTCGGTGTCTCCGCCGTTCAGGGACGTGGTGGAGAACCGGAGCGGGGTCATCACCGTGACCCAGGATGGCACGGTGTACGGCAGCGGCGTGTACGACGGCCGCATCTCGACCAGCCTGATGAACGACCGGAACAAGATCGAGCGGGCTTACGCCACCGCGGTGCTGCATCCTGCGCCGATGCAGGTGCTGATGATCGGGCTCTCCACCGGCGCGTGGGCCCAGGTGATCATCAACAACCCGCAGGTCGAAAAGCTCACGGTGGTGGAGATCAACCCCGGATACGTCGGACTGATCGCGAAGTATCCCCAGGTGGCGAGCCTGCTCTCCAATCCCAAGCTCGAGCTCATCGTGGACGATGGGCGCCGCTGGCTCACCCGGACCGAGCGCAAGTTCGACTTGATCGTGTCCAACACGCCGCAGCACTGGCGGGAGCACACCACCAACTTGCTCTCGGTTGAGTACACTCGGCTGGTGCGGGAGCACCTGCTGCGAGGAGGGGTCTACTACTTCAACACCACCTGGTCCACCGCGGCGCTCAAGACGGTCCTGACGGAGTTTCCCTACGGGGTCAGGTACATGAGCTTCGTCGCGGTGAGCCCGAGCCCGATGGGGTTCGATCTCGAGCAGTGGCGACGGGTGCTGCGCGACTACCGGATCGATGGCCGGCCGGCGCTGGACCTCACCGTGCCGGAGCAGCGGGAGCGCCTGGAGCAGCTCGTGACCTCCCCCGACGTCGAGTTCCGGGACGCCGCCCTCCAGCGACTGGCCTCCTCCGGGGTGATCACCGACGACAACATGCTGGCGGAGTGGCATCCTTCGGTTGAGCGGTAACGGAGAGGTTTCTGGCTCTGATTTTTGGCAGTACGCTGCTGTTGAGCGGGTTCCTCCTCTTCATGGTCGAGCCGATGTTCGGCAAGATGGTCCTCCCGCTGCTGGGCGGAAGCCCGGCAGTGTGGAACACCTGCATGCTGTTCTTCCAGGGCATGTTGCTCCTGGGCTACCTCTATGCCCATCTCGGCCCCCGGCTTTTGGGCTGGCGTCGCCATGGCATCGTGCACGTGGTTGCCCTCGCCTGGTCCACGCTCGCCTTGCCGATCGCGCTGAATCGGATCAGCGATCCGCCGGTGGCGAGCAATCCGGTCCCGTGGCTGCTGCTGGTGCTCACCATCTCACTGGGCGCACCGTTCCTGCTGCTCTCGAGTACGGGGCCGTTGCTGCAGGCGTGGTTCGTGCAGACCAGGCATCCGCAGGCAGCGAACCCCTACTTTCTCTACTCTGCCAGCAACGCGGGCAGTCTGGCCGGGCTGTTGGCATATCCCTTTCTGATCGAGCCCTCGCTTCCTCTGGGCCGGCAGGCGGCACTCTGGAGCCGAGGCTATGTCCTGGCGCTGGTCCTCATCGCCGCGTGTGCAACCGTTCTCTGGAGCCGGCGGAAGGTCGCTCAGGAGAACCCGGCTCCTGCGGAGAGTGGGTTTCACCCGAGCGCGGCTACTCGACTTCGCTGGATCGCCCTCGCCTTCGTCCCGTCCAGCCTGCTGTTGGGGCTCACGACCTACCTCACGATGGATCTGGCGGCGGTCCCCCTGCTCTGGGTGATACCCCTCGCCATCTACCTGATCACCCTGGTGCTGGTGTTTGCCCGCAGGCCACCGGTGCCGCACGAGCTGGTGCTCCGGTGGCTGCCGCTGTTCATCCTGGTGCTGCTGATCCTGCTCTTCTGGGGCCCGTACGTCGCGACACCTGCGCTGCTCCCGTTTCATCTGGCCGCGTTCTTCCTGACCGCGATGGCCTGCCATGGCGAGCTTGCCGCCAGCCGGCCGCCGGTGGACGATCTGACGCAGTACTACCTGTGGATTTCGGTGGGAGGGTTGCTGGGAGGGGTGTTCAACGTCCTGGTCGCGCCGGCCTTGTTCGACTGGGTGCTGGAGTATCCCCTGGTCCTGGTGTTCGGCTGCGCTCTGCTGCCGAACCGCGAAACCCGTCCTGACTCGGTGGGATCGGTCGCGGCGCGAAGTGTTGTCTGCGCGGCGGTCCTGCTGTCAGCGCGTCAGTTGTATTTCCATTTCGACCGGCCTGGCACGAGAGTCCCCTGGGAGGTCATCGCTCTCGCTCTGGTCGCCTCCTGTCTTGCCGCCGTCGTTTGCTATCGCGAAAGGCAAAGGCCGGTCAGCCTGGCAGTCGTGTTGGGCGCGATGGTCTTTGCCTACGTGATCGCGGAGCTCAACCCTGGCGAGACCCTGCTGCATCAGCGGGACTTCTACGGGATCCACCGGGTGCGGGAGGATCGCGCGGCCCGCACCCATGTGCTGGTGAACGGCACCACGGTGCACGGAGCGCAGAGCGTGGACCCGTCTAGGCGTTCCGATCCGCTGAGCTACTATGCGCGCCCAGGGCCGCTGGGAGACGTGTTTCGCGAGCTTCCCCCAGGGATTCCGGGAGATGTCGCCGTGATAGGCCTGGGCACCGGCGCTGCGGCGGCGTACGGCGTGCCGGGCGAGCGCTGGACCTTTTTCGAGATCGATCCCGCGGTCGAGCGAATCGCGCGGGATTCAGCCTACTTCACCTATCTCCACGACAGCCGGGCGGACATCCGGGTGGTGCTGGGCGATGGCCGCCTCTCCCTCGCCCGTGCGCCCGACCACGCCTTTCGACTCATCATCCTGGATGCGTTCTCCTCGGATGCGATCCCCGTCCACCTGCTCACCAGGCAGGCCCTGGATTTGTACTTCAGCAAACTCATGCCGGGCGGCGTCCTGGTCTTTCATCTGAGCAATCGGTTTCTGGATCTTGAACCGGTGTTGGCTCGGTTGGCGATCGACGCCAGGTCGGTGGCGCGGATTCGCAGGTTCGCGTCGCCGTCCGCGGTCCTCCGCGGGGAGGGAGTCGACGCCTCCACCTGGGCCGTCGTGGCTCGCGATTCCGCGGCGTTTGGTGAGCTCATTT
>DATBKD010000053.1:0-110407 GCA_036556025.1 Gemmatimonadales bacterium
GCTCCCACCACGAATGCCGCCCGCGCGCCCCCGCCCATGTTCATCGCATCCTTGCTTCCATAGCGGGCAAACGCCGGACCCAGCCCGATCTGCTGCGCGTCGCGGGAGAAGGCGCGCTCGACGGTATCGAGACTCTGGCGATAACCGGCGATCGCCGCCGAGTCCCTGGAAGGCGGCACGGCCTTGGCCGGCAGCGCGGGTGGGATGGGATCGGCCGTCGCGGGGCTGGACGCCCGCCCGCGGCGGTAGACCGCCGCCCGCCATCCCTCTGGTCCCTTGACCCAGTAGGTGAGATACTTGGCCGGCGTCGAGGAGCCGTCCGCATTGTGAACCGTGGCATATCCCAGCGTGAAACCTTGCAGCCCGTCGGCCGAGACCCCGACTCGAACCGGGGCCCAGCCAACCCGGGCTCCGGCGGTGGCGGGATTGGCGCGGATGGCGGCGAGCACGCTGTCCTTCCCGACGGCGAACCCGCCGGCTACCGGCATCACGACGTCCGCGGCGAACATCGGGGCGAGGCCGGTGGCAACGTCGGTTTGCTCGCTGGCGGCGGCGAAGGCGCGGTCGGCGGCGAGGAGCTGGTCGGCGACCGTAGCGGGATTGGCGCCTTCGGGCGCCGGAGATCCAGCCGAGCCACCGGCACAGGCGGAGCCAAGAAGCGCGGCGAGCGCCGCGAAGGCGACGCGGAACACGGGTCCCTGCCTGAAATGAGCGTCTTCAATCTGTCGCGGGGCGGTAAGGGCGGTAAGGGCGGTAAGGGCGACACGAGTTGACCATACCTTCCCGCCTTTACCGCCTTTACCGCCTTTACCGCCTTTACCGCCCTTACCGCCCTTACCGATTTCCGCCCTTACCGCTCAGTGCGGCTGTTCCTGGGTGGGCTGCCAGAAGGACCTGGGTCCCGGCACGTCGATGTAGCGCCAGGCCCCAGAGCTCGTCGTGGCCGGATAGTACCAGCGCAGCACCGCGCGGAAGCCGTACATCCGCTTGCAGGGCGCATTCGCGTATGCGACGGTCGCCAGAGTGAACTGGTTCGTCGCGGCAGGGTGCGGGTTGCTCTGCCATGGGGATCCATATCCGCAGGTGTTGGCCCCGCCCGGTGCCAAGCCCTCGGACACGAGATAGCTCACCGCTCCTTCCACCGGATTCCAGGTCCAGGTGCAGCTCTGCAGCCCCGGATTCGCCGTAGGCTGGCAGGCGGCGGTCACCTCCGGCGGCACACCAGGGCCGGTCTCAGCCGTCCCAGTGATGACGGCGATGGGGGACGAGCCCTGCTTGTTATCGGCGTAGGCTCGGATCTCGTAGTTGAGCGGCACGCCGGGGACCATATGGTCATCGATGATAGCTGTCGTCTTCTGTGTTTCCGCGAGGTATAGCAGGGGGTACCCGGGGACCCCGTGGTAGATCTGATAGCGCACTGCATCCTGGACCGGCGTCCAGTCGATCGCTACCGAGCTGCTCGAGCGCGCCTTGCTCTTCATGCTGTACACCGGCGCTGTCGGCGGGGCAGGCAGGGCGACGGGGACTTCGGGCCGGCCGGTCTTCACGATCTGGGTGGAGACGGGCTGCTGCCGCGGGTCTTGAGGGCAGGGGGGAGGCTAGTGCAGTCTGCTCTCAACCAGGGAGTGGGTTCGGTGGCAGCTCACGGCGAGTGGGCAGGCAGGAAGCCCGGCCCGGTCGCACCCTTTCCAGCTCAGCCTGTGCGGTGTCGTGCTTCACTGGTCTAAGACCTCAGCCCCGCGGCGCGACCAGCGCCGCGAAGTCCCGGCGGGCGCGGAGGGGTGCGAGGGCGGGATCGAGGTGGAGGTACGCTGGCCACGCGCCGTCATCGAGCGCCTCGCGCACGCGGGCGACGGCGCTATCAGGCCGGCCCAGGAGCGCCGCCAGATGCGCGCGGTAATACGCGGCGCTCCAGCCGGCACGCGATACCGGTTGCGCGGCGAGCCAACGATCCAGGCTGTCGGTCCGCTCGGTGCGGCCCATGCGCGCGGCCAGCGACGCCAGCTCGCCGACCACGTCGACATTGGTCGAGTCCTCGGCGAGCAGGCCGCGCGCGATGCTGTCCGCTTCGGCATACCGTCCCACCATCTCGAGCGCCCAGGTCAGCGTCAGCCGCTCCTCGAACGCCGCCCGCTCCTCCGGCGGGCGGCCCCGGTACCACGCCACCGACCGCTCGGCGGCCTGACGCGCGGCCACCGTGTCGCCGTGCACCGCCAGCTCCCGCGCCACCCACCACGCGATCCAGCCGGCGGTCGCATCGTACTGCGGACGGCCGTCGGTGTAGGGCGCGAGTCCGAGGTTGTTGGCGGTTTCGACCGGCAGCGCCAGGGCGCTGTCGAGGACCGCCAGTGACGCGGTCGGCCGGCGCAGCGCCGCGAGGGCACTGGCGCGGAGCCACGCACGGGTGAGCGGCGCGCCGCCCGGCATCCGGTCGGCCGCCGCCAGCTCCTCCTGGTATCGGCCGAGCGAGTGGAGCGCGCCGGTGAGGCCGCCCCAGTATCCGATGTGGGCGGTGTCGGTACTGTAGACGAGGTCGGTCGCCGGGTCGATGCGCTGGAGCAGGGCCAGCGCCTGGGCCGGATGGTTGGCCCATGAGGCGGCGGCCGCGGTGTTCAACAGGGCGCCCGACGTGCGCGGGAGCAGCTCCGCCCGCTCCACCGACAGACGCAGCATCTCCTCGTTGCGGCCATGACACCGTGCGGAGGAAATCTGGATGGAGAGCCGGTCAATCCGATCGAGCGACCGGCCCGCGAGCGCGCCGGCGAGCGAGTCCACCAGGGCGCAGTGGCTGTAATTGCCTGCCGCGCTGGCGGCGCCGAGGAGGGCGGCCACGAACCCCGTGTCCTCTTGCGCCGCCTGAAGGAACAGGGTCTCCGCACGGCGGCCGTCCCCGTGCTGGAACGCGTCCCACCCATCGATGTAAGCCCGGTAGGCCTCGAAGGGAGGGATGTCCTCGCTGGTCGCCAGGGCGTTCGCCGCGTGCAGATCCACCACCGTCGCCAGAGCGGTCATCACCCGTGAACGCAGCTCGTCCAGCCCGGCGACCGGCGCCCGCATGCTGGAGAGCACCGGTCCGACCACGCGGGTGATGCGGCCGGTGCGGGCATCGGTGACCGCAGCCTGCAGGAACAGCGTGTCTCCGGTGCGGTAATAGCTGCCCGATATGACCAGGGCCGCCCCGGTGCGGTGGGCCAGAACGACAGGATCGAGCGCGGCGGCAGGGTTCTCCCGGCTCTGCTGGAAGACGGCGCGCCCGTCTACCACGTCCACCAGCTGCGTGCGCAGCAGCCCCTGGGACAGCCAGTCCTGCGCCATCCGTCCGAGCGGCTGGAGCGTAGAATCGCCGGTGCGATTGTCGAAGACCGCGACGAGCACGCGCGCCCGGGACGCGGCCGGATGCGCGTGCGCGATAGTCGCGCGCACCGCGAAGAAGCCCCC
Organism: Gemmatimonadales bacterium; assembly: GCA_036556025.1. Taxonomy (GTDB): domain Bacteria; phylum Gemmatimonadota; class Gemmatimonadetes; order Gemmatimonadales; family GWC2-71-9; genus CAVVWJ01. The sequence goes on from DATBKD010000053.1 coordinate 3,439, forward strand.
GATGGCCGCGATAGCCAAGCTGGCCGCCCAGATGGCCCAGCGGCGGGTGCGCCCGGCGACGGTGCGCTTCTCGACCGGAAGGGCGGGCGGCGGCGGGGACGGGGACGGGGAGGGGGACGGAACGCCTGGCATGTCAGGCTCCGGTCGTCCAACCGGCTTGCGAGCGCCGTCCCGGATCCGCGCCGCGAGCGTCTCGGTCTCCGCGCTCGGGGTTGCATCGAACTCGGTGGCGAGCCGGCGCACGCTCGTCTCATAGAGCCGAAGCGCCCCCCCGGTGTCGCCGCCCTTGTCGAGGAGCGACATCGCCCTGCGGAGCCAGCTCTCGTCGCCCGGCGCGAGCGCGCAGGCCCGCTGCGCCCACCGGGCAGCGTTGAGCAGATGACCGGCCCCCTCTTCGCGTTCGACCAGGGCTCGTACCGCGCGCATGACCAATTCGGCGACACGCAGGCGCTCACCTGACAGCCATTCCTCGAAGGCCTCACCTGCGTTGGCGAAGTGGATGCCCGCGAGCAGCTCTCCCCTGAAGCAGTCCACCGCCTCCTCATAGCGGCCGGCCGCCACGGCCTCGCCCAGCCGGGTGACGTCGCAAGTCAGCATCGCCGGGTCGATGGAGACCACGTCCTCGCCCCGGGTGACGATGACGCCGTCGCCCAGCGCTTCTCGCAGATGGTAGAGGGTGTTTCTCAGCGCCCGGCGGGCGGCAAACTGGTCGAGATCGGGCCAGAACATCGCCGCGAGGCTGTCGCGCCGGTGGTACCCGCCGCCACCGCCGATCGCGAGATACGCCAGGAGCGCGAACCGCTTGGGTTGTGCCGGTAACGAGGTGAGCTCCGGTCCATCCGCGTGCCGGATGGCCTGAAGCCCGAGCACGGTGAGCTCGATCATGGGCGCTCGAATGTAGGTCCCGGCCCGTCGCCCAGCAACAAACGGCGAGCCAACGGCGGGGCGACGCCGCCAGCGCAGTGTAACCCCGCGCTCGAGCATCCAACTCGCCGATCGAGGAGTTCACCGATGAAACGCCTGACCTTGACGCTGGGCCTCCTGGCCCCGCTCGCCGCCTGCGCCGGCGGTGTGGGAGACCTCGCCCAAGCCCACGACCCCTGCACCCTGATCGCGGCGGCCGAGGTCCAGCCGTATGTGGGATCGCTCGCCGTGCCGCCCTACCGGGCCAGCGATGGCGCCCCCGACGCCGGTGGCGACCAGTGCGTGTACCGGGGGCGAGACGGACGCCAGCTGACCGTGAACCCCACTTGGAGCGGAGGCCAGACGGCGGGGCAGGCCCTCAAGCTACCCGGCGCGGTGATGGGCGTACTGGCCAAGGGAGCGCCCGGCCTAGACAGCCTGACCAATCGGGTCATGAAGCAGGAGTCCGGTCCGTGGGACCAGGCGACCTGGATTCCCGGCGGGGCGCTCTTCGCCACCAAAGGCGAGAGGCAGGTGCAGATCGACGTGAGCGGAGCGAGCGGCAAGGAGTCCGATGCGAAGGCGCTGGCCGGAATCGCCATGCCGCGGTTCGACCATCCGCTCGACTACGACGGCTCCAAGGCGGTCGCCTCGGCGCCCAAACAGCGGCCGCATCCGGCCCGGGCGTGCGACCTGGTGCCGCGTGTCGCAGTGGAGGCGGCGATCGGCCCGACCGACGGCGCACCGACATCCGATTCTCCCGAGACCTCGTGCACCTGGCGGGTGCGCACGCCGCAAGGGGAGCGCTCCTATCCGGTGGAGGTAACCTGGCAGGGCGGCGCCAAGAGCTACCAGATGCTGGTGCACAGCATGGCCACCGTCACCGGGATGATGGGGCTGCCGTCGGCCTCCGGCCTCGACTCCATGAAGCCTCCGCCGCAGATGCAGGCCGCCATCGGCGGGATCATGAAGATGGTCACTAACGCCTCTGAAGGAGGCGGCGAGGGCAGTGCGCCAGGTGTCGCCGCCAAGTCCGGATTCATCACCGACACCACCCTCAAGGGACCTTGGGATCATGCGACCCTGCTGCACGGCACTCAGCTCCTCGCCGTGCGAGGTGACACGTTCGTCGGCATGAGCCTGGTCTCCGCGGACCTCGACAAGGCCAAGGCGCTGATGAGCGCCATCTGCGAGCGGTTGTGAGCCATTCCCGTCACCGGGGGCTTGGTCGCATCGCGGTCTTCTGTCTGGCATTGGCCGTCGCCTGCAGCCCGAGTGCGAGGAAGACCGTTGCCCGGCGGAGCTCCGACAGGTCTCCGGCGATCACCCACAGCGCGTGCGAGCAGAAGCTGCTCACCACCGACGATGCGGCCACGGTGGTCGCCGATCCGGTCACCGGCTCCAGGCCCACGCCGGGAGCTCCGGCGACGTGCGAGTTCACCACCGCAGGGGCCTCGTCGGTGATCGTGGCCCTGCGCCCGAACGGCAAGGCGTCGCTCGCCGTCTGGAAGAGCGGCCGCATGCCGGTCACCGGAACGCCGCTCGCAGGGGTGGGAGACGATGCGGTGTGGGTCGGTACCCTCGATGAGGTGGTCGCGGAGCAGAACGACTTGCTCTGCGACATCCAGGTGAACGGGCTCGCGGCCGCGCTGCGCGACCGGCCTGCGGCCGCGCTGCAGCAGGCAATTGGCGCGCTCTGCAACAAGATCTTCCAGGAGGTCCGATGAGCTACCCGTCGCTCCGTCGCCTGTCGCCCGTACTGCTGCTGGCGCTGACGCTCTCGCCGCCATCTCTGCCGGCCGTGCGCGCCGTAACCCCGCGGACCCGTACCTGGTACATCGCCGCCGACGAGGTGCCGTGGGACTATCTGCCGGGCGGGCGCGACGAGATCGCCGGCAAGCCGTACGCCGATTCCGCCTTCTTCGCCGGCTCCGCCCCCAGGCCGGTGAGCACGGTCTACCGGAAGGTGCTCTACCGCGAGTACACCGACAGCACGTTCCGGACGCTCAAGCCCCGCCCACCCGCCTGGCAGCACCTCGGCTTCCTCGGCCCGGTGATCCACGCGGCCGTGGGCGACACGATTCGGGTCGTGTTCCGGAACAACGGACCTCGGCCCTTCAGCATCCATCCGCACGGCGTGTTCTACGAGAAGGCATCGGAAGGAGCGCCCTACAACGATGGCGCCGGGGATGGCAGGACCGGCAACGGCGTGCCGCCCGGGGGGACCTTTACCTATGTGTGGCCGGTGCCCGCGCGCGCCGGGCCGGGACCAATGGACGGCAGCTCGGTGCTCTGGATGTACCACTCGCACGTGGACGAGGTGCGCGACATCAACACCGGCCTGCTCGGACCGATCATCGTCACGGCGCGGGCGATGGCGCGAGAGGACGGCTCACCCCGGGACGTGGACCGGGAGATCGTCGCGGCCTTCGCGCAGGTGGAGGAGGACCTGAGCTGGCTCTCCGGTGTGAACCTGCCGCGGCCCGATTCGGCGGCGCGGCTCAAGCCCATTCCGAACCCGTCGGAGACCGACGCAGCCTACCCCTGGTACGTCAAGTTCACGATCAACGGCTTCATCCACGGCACCTTGCCACTCTCCGAACTGACGATCAAACGCGGCGAACGGGTGCGCTGGTACGTCATGTCATCCACCAACGACTTCGACGTGCACGCGCCCCATTGGCACGGCAACGACGTCCTGGTGGGGGGCATGCGGACCGATGTGCTCACGCTCTCCTTCATGGGCATGGACATCGCGAACATGGTGCCGGACAACGTGGGCACCTGGCTGTTCCACTGCCACGTCTCGTTCCACAACGCGGCCGGGATGGCGGTGCGGTATCGGGTGACGTCGTAGCTGTTGCGTCCAAGATCTCTGGCTTCTCCGCTCTCCGGGACCCGGTTAAGCTTCGTATTGCCGCCAGGGGTATGGGGCGCGCGCCCCATTGAGAAATCACCCTTGGAACCTGATCCGGCTGATACCGGCGAAGGGAGTGCGGCGCCCGCGAAGACTCGCCAGCGCTGTGCTTCTCGCCGCCACTGTGGAGCGACAGCGATGGCCACCCGCACTTCCCCCCGACGCAAGACTCGACGCCCCAAGCCGACCAGTCCTCCCCCGGTCTCGAGCTTCGAAGAGGCGTTCCCCAGCTCGACCAAGGTGTACGTGGAGGGCAGCCGAGGGATTCGGGTGCCGTTCCGTCAGATCGCGCTCACCGGCGGCGAGCCGCCGCTCCGGGTGTACGACAGCAGCGGGCCGCAGGGGCACGATGTGCGGCGTGGGCTGCCGCCTGTACGAGGAGCGTGGATTGGGGAAAGGACGGTAAGGGCGGTAAAGGCGGAAGGGGCGGTAAAGGCGGGAAGGACTGAAGGAGTGATCCCCTCGACGTTGGAACGCCCGAGGTACCGGGGAGCGGGGCCAATCACCCAACTCCACTACGCCCGCCGGGGCGAGATCACCGCCGAGATGGAGTTCGTCGCCGTCCGCGAGGGCATGCCCGCCGAGTTCGTCCGCAGCGAGGTGGCCCGCGGCCGCGCGATCATCCCGGCCAACATCAACCATCCTGAGCTCGAGCCGATGATCATCGGCCGGGCTTTCCATGTGAAGATCAACGCCAACATCGGCAACTCGGCGGTCACGTCCTCTATAGAGGAAGAGGTCGAGAAGCTTCGCTGGGCCACGCTCTGGGGCGCCGACACGGTGATGGATCTCTCCACCGGGAAGAACATTCACGAGACCCGGGAGTGGATCATCCGCAACTCGGCGGTGCCCATCGGGACGGTGCCGATCTATCAGGCCTTGGAGAAGGTCGGCGGCGTGGCCGAGGATCTCACCTGGGAGATCTACCGCGATACCCTGATCGAGCAGGCGGAGCAGGGGGTGGACTACTTCACCGTCCATGCCGGCGTGCTGCTGCGCTACGTACCGCTCACCGCCAACCGGGTCACCGGCATCGTCTCCCGCGGCGGATCGATCATGGCCAAGTGGTGCCTGGCCCATCATAAGGAAAGCTTCCTCTATACCAGGTTCGCCGAGATCTGCGAGATCATGGCGGCGTACGACGTCTCGTTCTCGCTGGGCGACGGACTCCGTCCCGGCAGCATCGCCGACGCCAACGACGAGGCCCAGTTCGCCGAGCTCCGGACCCAGGGCGAGCTCAACCGGATCGCATGGGAGCACGAGGTGCAGGTGATGAACGAGGGGCCGGGGCACATCCCCATGCACCTCATCAAGGAGAACATGGAGAAGCAGCTGGAGTGGTGCGACGAAGCGCCCTTCTACACTCTGGGCCCCCTCACCACGGACATCGCGCCGGGATACGACCACATCACCAGCGCCATCGGCGCCGCCATGATCGGCTGGTACGGCACCGCCATGCTCTGCTACGTCACCCCGAAGGAGCACCTGGGCCTTCCCAACCGGGACGATGTGAAGGCCGGCGTGATCGCCTACAAGATCGCGGCCCACGCGGCGGACCTTGCGAAGGGTCACCCGCGGGGTCGTGAGTGGGACGATGCGCTGAGCAAGGCCCGCTTCGAGTTTCGCTGGGAGGACCAGTTCAATCTCTCGCTCGATCCGGTCACCGCGCGCGCCTTCCACGACGAGACCCTCCCTGCCCATGGCGCCAAGGTCGCGCACTTCTGTTCGATGTGCGGCCCCAAGTTCTGCTCGATGAAAATCACCCAGGACGTGCGGGACTACGCGGCCGAGATGGAGAAGAAGGCAGCCGAGTTTCGGGAGAGTGGTGGGGAGATCTACGCGGCGGTAGGGCGGTAAGGGCGGGAAAGGCGGGAAAGGCGGAAGGCGGTAAGGGCGGTAAAGGCGGTAAGGGCGGGAAGGTTTGGAGGCGTCGGCCTGTTTAGACATGAGCCGCGTTTTGAACCTTCCCGCCCTTACCGCCTTTCCCGCCTTTACCGCCTTGTCAACACGATCTTGTCCACGCCCACCAGATAGCCGGTCGACCCCGTCGCCTTGCCGATCAGCTTGAGGGCGATCCAGTGGTTCCCGGCGTCCAGCGGGAAGGTTCCCAGGAGGTAGGCACCGCTCGGGACCACCTTCTGGTAGTAGCCGGAGAATGGCTTTGCCACAGAGCTGCCGGCAACCTTCAGGCTGATGCTGCCATAGTCGGGTGCCCGAGTCATGTGCAGCTCGAGCGCATACTGCCCGCCGGCCGGCACCTTCACCTTGAGGTTCAGCACCGACCCTACCGCGCCACTCACCCAGAGCAACTGGGCATTGCCGCTCCAGCCCGAGCCGAATCCGCCCATGAGCTGTGCGCCGACGCGACCACCGCTCACCTGAAAGCTTCCGTCCTTCACCAGTTGCTCGCCCTCGGTCACGAGCCTGACCGCCGGAGGGGGCAGCGGCCCCGGAACGTTAGGCATGGGCGTAGGGCTCGAGACCATGATCTGATGCCCCACGAGCTGATCGGTGTTCCGCGCGGTCGGGATGGGCTTCGGCTTTGGCGTAGGTCCAGGGGCTGGTGAAGGCGGGGGCGGCGGCGGGGGCGGGTTGTTCGATGCCACCTTCTGGGAGAGCGCCTCGGCTTCCTGCAGGAGGACTGTCCGGGGGAGCAGGAAGACTTCGGGCTTCAGCAGGATCTCGGGTACCGGCCCCGGCGTCTGAACCGATGCCATGATCTTGACTTTCCCGCACGACCCCGGGCTGGGCGGGTTTTTGAGCCAGGGATCCTGAGTGCAGCTCGTGCCGGTCGCCAGGCGAATGCCGGCGGCGCTGCCGGTGAACTTGAGTTTCTCGGTCGCTATCCCGGTCGCCCGTACCCATTCTCCGGCGCCCACCACATCGAAATGAAGTGAGACGGTATTGGTGCACTTGCTGCTGAGGACCGACCGCTTGCATTCGCTGGCCTCGTAGGAGCAATGGGCGCTGAAGGTGTAGCGGTGCTTGGGTCCGATCACGCCGGACGCGGTCATGAGGTGGAAGTCTTCACAGGTGAGATGGGGCGCCATCGCGAGCGGAGGAGCGGCGGCTCCCAGTGAACCGATAACCAGCTGCCACGCGGTATATGCCAGGTGATACATGGGCCCCCCAGGTTCTCAGGCGTGGTGGATTGCTACCCTGGAGAACGTGGGACGGGGCCCGGCGGGGCCATCGGCTGGCCGGCTAGTGCGCTCGGGAGAGCTGTCCGGTCTGAGATGTCACCGGCGCCGATGCCGGCACAATGACGCCCATCTCCGCGGCGTTGGTCAGCATGTCCCGTCGCAAGACGGCCGCGGTGCGAAGCACCCGCGTCGGATACCGCTCGCAGCGCGGGGTGTTGGTGCCTCGGACGCATCCGTTGTATCGCCGCAGGGCCACCTGCATCGAGCCGGTCCGCTTCAGATAGCGGTGGAGCAGCCGGGAACCGTGGCAGATGTTGGCGTCCACCTGGCGCAGATTGCTGGTGCCGCAGCCGTAACTGCCGGCATGCATCGGCATCACCTGCATGAGACCCACGGCGCCCTGACCGCTGACGGCGCTGCTGTCGAGCCCGCGATTCTCGATCAGGAGCACGGCTCCCAGCACGCTGGGGCTCATTCGGAGCTGGATGGCCTCGCGCACCACGGCCGCGGCGGCTCGGTCGGCCAGCTCCGGATTCCGGGTTCGCCGGGCCAGGGCGAGCGCCAGCGGGCGATGGGAGTACCGAGCCAGAACCGCCCGTTCCAGCGCGGAGCTGTCGACTGCCGGAGACACCTGGGCCCGGCGCGCCTGACCGGGTCGGGGCGCCGGCGCGCGGGCCAGCGGCCGCTGGGGCAAGGGCTGGAACACCGGTGCCGGGGGGTTGCCCCCGGCGCAAGCATCAATGGACAACCCGATGGCCAGCAGCAGGCCGAGTCTGGCCGGCTGAGCGAAGAGCCTGAGCATGACGCTCCACGAATCGAGACGCGCCATGATGGCCAATGTCGGTAGGCCAGTTCAAGTGTTCTAAAGTTAGTGGCAGCCAGAACTTAAACGATTGCTCGCGGGCTGCATTCCCGTGCCACGGAGAAGTCGAAGCGGGGTGGGCACTAGGCGCGGGCCAGTGGCTCGAGTGCAAGGAATGGCACCGCGGGGGTGGAGAGAGGATTGTTACGGAGGAAGCTCTAGAGCCTCATTCAATCAGCTGCTGAAACCGGGGATTGCCCCGCAGCGGGGCGAAGTTGGGATCGATCTTGAGCCAGCCAGGGGAGACATAGTAGGGGATCTTGAGCAACGGCTCGAGCAGGTCGAGCGCCTTGTCCGGCTTCCCCGCGAGCAGGTAAAGGCGGGCGACCAGGTGCTGGTTGTAGGCGCCGCTGTACGCGTCTTTCGCGATCGGCTGCAGCGCACGCCCCTTCTCTCCCTCTGTGATACTCTCGGCGGTCCGGCCGGCGTATGCCAGCGCCAGGCCCCGCAACGCGTGCAGCTGGGCATTATCTGGTGTGGGTCGCAACTGCTCCGCGAAGGCGACCGCCCCGGAGTCTCCGAAAGCGCGGCTCCTCACCTGGTCCCCATCGAGGGCATAGGCCTGCGCCAGCACCAGACCGTGGACCCCGCGGTCGTCGTCGAAGGCGCTGAGCGGGAGCCCGACCAGTACGCCCCGCTGCTTCTTGTCGAGCACCCAGGCGAGGTCCCAGAAGTTTGCCAAATACGGCAACAAGACTGTGGGCTCGATCTCCTTGGGTATTGACCGCACGACCGCCCGAGCGCCCTCGAGATCTCCCTGGGCCAGGTGGATCATGGCCTTGTTCTCGAACAGCTCGAGGTTATCCGGGGCCAGCGCGAGCCCCTGATCGGTCGCTCGCATCGCCTCGGGGTAGCGCCGCATCCACAGCAGCGTCCGCGCCAGCCGGCGGGCTGTGTTGATTGAGCGAGGATCGAGCGCCTGGGCTTCCTGAAGGTGCTGAAGCGATGGCTCCCACCGACCCAGGGTCTGCTCCGTCAATGCGGTCGCTACGAGCAGCTCGGCGTCCCGGGGAGCGATACGCCGTCCGACTGCGTACTGCTCCACCGCCTGGGTGTTGTCGTTGGTGACGCGATAGTGGTAGTCGCCCAGCGCCAGCCTGGGCTCCGCTCGCTTGGGGGCAAGCGCGAGAGCCCGCTCGGCGGCGGTACGGGCAGCCTCGCGATCCTGCGGATTAGGAGCCGATAAATAGAATAGCTGCGAGTGGGCCTGGGAGATCCGCACCCACGCCAGCGCAAACCCGGAGTCCAGGGCCACGGCCCGCTGGTAATGACCGAGCGCCTGGCGCAGTATCGGCGGCTCGGTGGTGCCCATCGCGTCGGAGACTTCCTCACCCTTCAGGTAGGCATCGTAGGCGGTGAGGTTCTGGGTCGGCTTTTCCTCCAGCTCGTTCTGACGTCCCGCCCCCAGTGCCACATCGAGTGCTTGAGCGACGCGGCCCGCGATGTCGGCCTGGACCTGGAACACGTCGGTGAGGGGCGCATCGAAAGGCTGCTGCCATTTGGCCGCGGCACTGGAGACCTGGATCAATTCCGGACTGACCTGGACTCGGCTCTGCCCGCCGCTCTTCTCCCAGCGAACCGTTCCGGTCAGGATGTACTGCACCCCGAGCTCTTCCCCGATCTGCTGGGGATCCTTGGGCGTCTTCTTGTACTGAGTCGAGCTGCCGCGGGCCGTCACCTCCAGGCCGGGTATGCTGGTGAGCTTGCCGCGCACTGCGTCGGTCACCCCGTCGGCGAAGTACTCGTCCTCGGCCGGACCGAGGTTTTCGAAGGGGAGCACCGCGAGGCGCTTGGGGCCGGTGCCGTGATCTTCGGTGGCCCGGTGACCCCGGGACCAGAGGAACATGCCCATGCTCGCCATCACCAGCAGTCCCAACACGAAGGCCGGTGCTGCGACCCGACGCGGCCTGGGGCGAGGCTCGGCCGGCGCCGGGGGAGGGGCGACGACTCGCGTCGGAGTCGGCTGCGTCGGAGCGGCCGCGGCAGGCGCGGTGAGTGTCGCCGGTGCGAGCGCCCGGGCAAATTCCGCGGCCGTCTGGAACCGATCCGCCGGCACCCGCGCGAGCGCTTTCAGTAACGCCTGCTCAACCGCTTCCGGGACGGTAGGACGAGCCTCTCTCACTCGGGGCACGTCTCCCATGAAGCGCCGCGCCATGATGGCTTGTGCCGTGGGCCCGCTGTGGGGCGGCTCGCCGGCGAGCATCTCATAGAGCACGGCGCCGAGCGAGTATATGTCGCTGCGGCCATCGAGCTCGCGCTCTCCCGCGGCCTGCTCCGGGCTCATGTACGTCGGCGTCCCCACCACCACGCCCGTCTGGGTGAGCTTGTCCTCATCACCGGCCGTATCCAGCGCTCGTCCAATACCGAGGTCGGCGACCAGGGTGTCGCCTTCCTTGGTAAGCAGGATGTTCTCCGGCTTGATGTCGCGATGAATGACGCCGTGGCGATGAGCGTAATCGAGGGCGCGGGCGGCCTCGGTAGTGATGCGCAACGCGTCCTCGATGGGGAGCTGCTTCTGATGGGTGAGCCGATCGCGGAGCGACTCGCCCTCGACGAACGGCATAGTGAACCAGAGCTGTCCCGCCGCCTCGCCCGAGTCATGGACCGGAAGGATGTGCGGGTGCTGGAGTCGGGCGGCCATCTCGATCTCGCGCTGGAAGCGTTCGGGACCCAGCGTGGCCGCCAGCTCGGGATGCAGCACCTTCAGGGCGACGGGGCGCTTGTGGCGAATGTCCTGGGCCAGATAGACCGTGGCCATACCGCCGCGCCCGAGCTCGCGCTCGATCCGGTAGCGGTCCGCCAAGCCGTTTTCAAGCTGCTCGCGCAGGTTGGCCACTCAGGGGCTCTGGGTGGGAGGACGGAAGACACCAAAAACTACTGCCGCGAGAGAGCGGGGGCTAGGAGAGATGAAGGGTGAAAGAGGAGTGAAGGGCACCGTGCTATTTCGTGGTTTTCGTGCTTTCGTGGTGAGCAATTTGGAAGGCAAGATGCTAAGTCGTGTGCCCGAACTTCACGGCAACCTATCCCGATACCGCTGGCTCATCGGGACCTGGGTGCCATCCAGTAGCAGCACGCGGTATTCCCCCCCGCCCAGGCTCCGCAGCTCCCGCACCCGGTCCAGCGATACGATGGCCGAGCGGTGTACCCGGGCGAATTTGCCGGGATCCAGCTCCTGCTCCAAGGCCGAAAGGGTGGTTCGGACCAGATGGGTGCCCTTCCCGACGTGGAGCTTGGCGTAGTTCCCGTATCCCTCGATCCAATCCACGTCCCGGGCCGCGACGTAGCGGGTGAGCCGTCCGGCGGTGACGGCGAATCGCTCGAGGTGCTCCGCGCCTCCCCGGCGAGCAATAGCCGCCCGGGCCCGCTCCAGCGCCCTTGCCAGCCGCTCCTCGTCAAACGGCTTGAGCAGATAGTCCACCGCCTCGGCGTCGAACGCCTCGACTGCGTGCTCGGCGTGGGCCGTGACGAAGATGATGTACGGCATCGGCGTGAGGTGCAGCCCTTCGATCAGCGCAAAGCCGTCGGCGCCGGGCATGCGAATGTCGAGCAGGATGAGATCGAGCCGCTCCACCCGGGTCAGCTCGCGCGCCTGCTCTACATGCTCGGCCTCACCCACGATAGCCACATCGGCGTGATCGGCGAGCATCTGCCGCAGCCGCTGCCGGGCGAGAGGCTCGTCATCCACCAGCAGCACGCGGAGCTCCCTCATGTCGCCGCTCCCGTCGCAATGCCATCTGCCTGATACGGCATGCGGATCAACACCCGGGTGCCCCCTTCGGGGCGCGGCTCGATCCGGAACTCGTGCTCGTCCGGGTAGAGCGCCGCCAGCCGGGCCCGAGTATTCGACAGGCCGACTCCTTCCTGGGCCGGTCCGTCTGCCGGCATCCCGATACCGTCGTCTTCCACTGCCAGCCACAGGCGATCGCCCTCGCGCCACGCGCGCAGATCCAGTGTCCCCGGCCCTGGCCGTCCGCCGATGCCATGGCTCAAGGCGTTCTCCACCAGCGGCTGGAGCAACATAGGCGGAACTCTCGCTGTCTCGACGTCGCCGGGGACCTCCTTGCGCACCGTGAGTCGGCTGCCGTGGCGCATCTGCTGGAGCCCGAGATAGAGCTCCAGCTGCCGCAGCTCCTCATGGAGCGGAAGCTGCCCCGCTTTGCCCGAGTCGAGTGTCAGCCGAAGCAGGTCGCTCAGCGTCACCACCATCCGTTCCGCGGTCCGTGGATCCGATCGGACCAGCGCGGCGATTCCGTTCAGCGTGTTGAACAGGAAGTGGGGCTGCAGCTCCAGCGCCAGGGCGTGAAGTCGCGCGTCCCGCAGCGACCTCTCTACCTCGCGGGCTCGGGCCCGTTCGGCCCGGCCACGGTGGACCCACTGCAGCGCGACGTAGGCGAACACGAGGAGGTTGAAGTTCTCGGCGTCATCGAGAGCGAGCTTGGTAAGCCGGAGCTCCGGCGCCGAGAGGGCCTGTGGTGGTATGCCGAGCAGGTTTGCGGCGAGCTGGATCAGCGGCCAGGAGAGCACCGCATGTACAGCGCCGAAGACGAACGCGGCAGCGATCCAGCCGACAAGGTGTTTGGGCCAAACGCGGCAGCGCAGTGGAAGCCGGTCGAGGGTGGCGAACGCCACGGGGAGAAGAACGCCCCAGACGGCCCAGTCGATCGCCTGTCCGATCCGGAGGTCATTTATGGTGAGCGGCACGCCGCGCGCGGACAACTGCCGGTGCAGCGGCTCGGCCGATGCGATCGCCAGTATCAGCCAGCAGGAGAGGACGACCACCCATTCGAGCGGAGTGACCGACCGAGCAATCGGGGGAAGCGGCGCGCGCTTGGCTGCCATGGCTCAAAGGCTAGCGCTCGGCTCGGGGGACCGCCACCGCGGCGAGGGGCATTCATCCCGAAATTTGCGCCCTTCGTCCCATCATCCCTGCCAAGCCTCCGGGAGCCGCCGTCTCTTAGGCAGGAGTTCGATACGGCAATCACACCAACCGGAGGAACCATGACCCGCTCCACGCTCCTCGCCCTGGCAGTCTCACTGGCGGCCTGCGCCCCCGCCACTCACGCCACCGCGTTCCGCCAGGTGGCACCGAAATCGTCCGCGGAGGACGTCGAAGTGCTCACCGAGGCGAAACCCGACCGCCCCTTCGAGGAGATCGGCACCATCGAGATCGCGGCGTCCGAGCTGGGCAACAGCGAGTACGGAGACCTGATCGAGCGCGCCCGAGTGCGGGCCGCCGAGATGGGGGCTGATGCCATCATCGTAACCCGAGATCCCCAGATGCGGAGCAACGGGTTCGCCTATGTCCCGCCTCAGCGGAAGAAGACCGGCCAGCTGGTGTCGGCCACGAGCCGGACGGTGGAGACGCCGCGGATCCAGGTGGCCGCGATCGCCTGGAAATCAAACTCCTCGAACTAGGCGACCGGGGGCAGGAGGTCACGATGGATGCACTGATTGTGGACGACGAGCCGCTGGCCCGGCTCCGGCTCAGCACCATGCTGGCCGATTATGCCGATGTCCGGATCGTCGCCGAATGTGTGGGTGCGATGGAGGCCGCCAGGGCGATCGAGGCGGCGCGGCCCGATGTGATGTTCCTCGACGTGCAGATGCCCCAGATCGACGGCTTCGGCCTGCTGGGCTCGCTGCCGCCCGCTGCCGCGCCGCACGTCATCTTCGTCACCGCGCACGCCGGGCATGCGGTGAGGGCTTTCGAGGTGGACGCAGTGGACTTTCTCCTCAAGCCGTACGATGAGGCGCGGCTTGCGGTCACGCTGGATCGCGCGCGAGCCACGGTCCACGGCCGGGCCCGCGGCGCCAGACTGCAGACCTCGGCGTATCGGGTGCTCGAGATGCTGGGGAGCGGCAGCATGGGTCAGGTCTTCAAGGCCCACGACCTGCGGCTGCGGCGCACGGTCGCCATCAAGCGGCTGACCCCCGAGCTGAGCGGAGACCGGGAGCTGGAGCGCCGCTTCCTGCGAGAGGCTGAGGCCGCCGCCACCCTCGACCATCCGAATGTCTGTACCCTGCTGGGGATCGAGCGGGCCGACGACGGCCGGCCGTTTCTGGTGATGCCGTTCTACGACGGCGCGACGGTGAAGGCCAAGCTTGCTCGGGGCCCGCTGTCGATCGAGTCGGCCCGGGATTATGCGATGCAGACCGCGGCGGGGCTGGCGCACGCGCATGCAGCCGGGATCGTCCACCGCGACATCAAGCCGGCCAATCTGATGGTGACGGCGAGCGGGCTGGTGAAGATTCTCGACTTCGGCATCGCCAAGGTGGGCGCGGAGCAGCTCACTCGAGCCGGGGCGTTGCTGGGGACGCTGGCGTACATGAGTCCGGAACAGGCGGCGGCCGAACCGGTGGATGAAACGACGGACCTTTGGGCGCTCGGAGCCGTGCTTTACGAGATGCTGACGGGCACCCCGCCGTTCGGAGAGTATCTGAACGGGGATCTCCTGGCTCTCTTCTGCGCCCTGCAGCTTCGGGAGCCGGCGCCGATCAGGAGGATCCGGCCGGAGGTGCCGGAGTCGCTCGCCGGACTGGTGCATCGGCTGCTGGAGAAGGAGCCGGCTCGGCGGCCGCGCACCGCGGCGTCGGTGGTCGGAGCGCTGGCTGTATGCTGAGCCTGGCTCATTGCTCGCCGCTATTCAGACCGCCGACCAACACGAACGGTGCCCAATGAGAAGGATGCGACTCCGGGCCGCCGGCCTGAATCCAGCGACGCCGGACGGTCTCGAGCGCAGCGGCCGGCGGGGTGCCTGAGGCAACCTGGCCGTAGAACTCCTCCATAAACTTCTCGGCGTACTCGTCCTCCACCCTCCACAGCGTCACCAACACGGAACGCGCGCCGGCCGCGAGGAACGCATGAGGGAGGCCGATGACGCCCTCGCCGCGATAGCGCCTTCCCAGTCCGGTCTCGCACGCCGACAGCGTGACCAGCTCCGCCGTGAGCCGCAGCCGGCGAATCGCGGTAAGGTCGAGCTCGGCGCCGCTCAGGAGCACGTGGGTCTTCTCCGGGCGGCGAGTATCGACCAGCGCATGCGCGGCGAAGTGCAGGTAGCGGTAGCTCCCAGGGTCCTTCGCGAGCCAGCGGTCGAGCGTCGCGTCGTTCCGAAGCAGGAGATCGGCGCCGGCTTGCTGGAAGAGGTCGCGCACCGCACGCGCCTCAGCGGCAGCGTGGGGCAGCGGCCCTGGCGCGGGGGATCGCGGATCCCGAAACGGGTCCGGCTGCGAAACTGCCCGCACTGCCGGGTCGCCCACCGCCAGCATGGTCCCCTTCCAAACGGGCTGCGGGCGGCCCCGCGCCAACGCAACGAGCACCGAGGCGGACGGGCCATAGATGATGCGCTGCCTGGCGCCGAGCGGTTGCCGGCCACTGTCGGGCACGAGCACCTCGAACGGGATCTGGGCCAGCGGACCGTCCGGCACGACCAGCAGCTCATCGACATCGGCCGTGGTGAGGGGAGCGACCAGCGCGTCGAAGACGCGCCGTGCCGCGGGCACCCAATCGCCTCCAGGCGCGGGTGACTCGACCATCCGGTGCAGGAAGCTGACCGGTCCCTCGAGCGAGTCAGCCCGGCCGAGCCGCGCGCCTCGCACCGAGTCGCCGGCGACCCACCATCCGTACACGTCGCGGTCTCCCCAGAAGAAGACCAGCACGCCCCGACGGGGTCGGGCCAGCGCTTCCTGTACCTCTCCCAGCGAAAGCGGCGCTGGATAGCGGGCAGCCCCGCTGGCGGGATCGCTCCGCCTGGCCGCGGCCTCCGTCATCTCGACCGAATCGGCGATGGCTCCGATCGCCCGCTCCGCCGCCTCCGGGTCCACCGCCGAGGAAATCTCCTGCCGGATATGCTCGCGCCGCCGCTCGTCGTCCGACTGCGGGCGGGGATTCGCCTCCCGCCGTCCCATGAGCGTGAGCAGGGCCGTCGCGCGGGCGCGCTCCGCGATGCCGAAGGCTTCCTCCTGGTGGCCCCGCGCGACCGCGAGCCGCACCAGACCCTCATACGGCTCGAGGCGCGGCTCACCGATGCCGATCTGCAGGTCGCCCATGGCCACTCGACCACGCCAGCTCTCCACCAGGCGCACATCCTGGCGGTAGGCGGCCACGGCACCGGCGGTATCGCCGAGCGACTCGAGGACGCTCCCCTGCTTTCGCAGAGCGTCGTACTCCCCCGCCAGAAACCCGGTGGACTCAGCCACGCTCACCGCGGTCGCAAGCAGCCGTCTGGCCTGAGCCGGGTCGCGATGCGCGGCGAACTCGGCCAACTTGGAGAGGAGATCGCCCTTGAGCGCGTTGTACTCGAGCGAATCGGCGGTTCTCAGGGCCGAGCGCCACAGTTGCTCGGCGCGCGCGGAGTCGCCCTTGTCGAATTCCACCACGCCGAGGTTCATCCGAGCCAGCACGCCGGCATAGGGCTGACCGGTCGTGCGACTGATCTCGAGGGCCCGCTCGAGGTAGGGGCGAGCCGCCTCGCCGTTGCCGGCGGTAACGTAGATCCAGCCGAGATTGTTGTAGGCGACGGCGACCCGGGCGAGCTGGGGCGGATGGGCCCGTTCCGCCCGGGCGATCGCGCGCTGCAACAGCTCGCTGGCCCGGTCGAGGTGTCCGTTGGTCTGGTAGGTGAGCGCGAGAGCGGTGAGTGTGCGGACGGTGGCTTCGTCGCTCCCGATCTGCTCGGAGAGGGCGAGCGACTCCTCCAGATAGGTCACCGCCTCACTGGCGCGGCCGAGCTGATAGAGCGCCAGTCCCAGCGAGGTGAGCTCCCGCGCCATGAACGGCCTGGGCAGGCCGCCGCGGGCCCGGCGGCGGGCGACCGCGGCGGAATCCAACGCCAGCATCTCGTGATAACGTCCGGTGAAGGCGTAGATCCGGGCCTCGGCATCGAGCGCGGCGGCATCGAGCTCCGGGTCGCTCAGCGTGGAGATCATGGCGCGGGCCCGGGTCGCCTCGACCAAGGCGCTATCGTATTTCCCCTGGAGGTCGAGTGACACGCTGGTGACCACCCTGGTCCAGGCTTCCCGCCGGCGATCACCCCGAACCAGACGCCACGCCTGGGCCAGCGCCGGCGCCGCACTGTCTCCCTGACCCAGCCACATGTGCCCGGCGCCGAGCCAGAGCTCCGCCTGCCACCAGCCGGCCGAGTCTCCGGCGTGCTTGAGGGAGTCGCGAAGCCTGGCGTAGTGCGCCAGCGCGGCCGTGTGATTGCCCATGATGCGGAGGCTGTCGGCGACGGCGAACGGGGACGAAGCGTCCCGGCCGGTGGACGAAGGCTGGTGGCAGGCCGGGATGAGGCCGGCGAGCAGGAGCGCGAGTGGCGAACGCATCCTAGGGAGAAGTGGGAGACAGCACCGCCTCGGCGAGCTGCGAACGCCCGACCGGCTCGCGCACCCGATTGAGCGCCTCGACGTCCCAGTAGGCTTTCGCGCCCGGAGAGAGATGGGGAATCGAATCCAGCGGGACGTTCAGGCTGGTGTCGGACACTTCCCTCTCCTTGAGCAAGGTGCCGTCCGAGCTGTAGAGCCGTACTCGATAGACGTCCGCGTCGGAGACGGGAGACCAGGCGACGGCGGCGCCGGCGGAGGTCGCCGAGGGCTGAAGCACGAGTGTGCCGCGACCGCGGACAGCTGTGACAGCGCTCTGCCCGGCCGGCGGAATGGTCCAGCGCCAGAGGCCGATTCCGATGGCGGCGATGGCGGCGGCCGCGGCCAGGCCCCACCAGGCGCGGACTCTCGGCCGGGTTCGCTTCGCCTTCGCCTCGGAGACCAGTCCGGCTCGCGCCGCGATTCCCTGCTGGACCAGGGCCCAGCACCGGTCGCAGCCGAAGTAATGCTCCTCGAATGCGCTGGCCTCTTCCTCGGACAGCGTCCCCGCCAGATACCGGGTGTCGAGATCGCTCTCGTCCACCCGCTCGCAAGTCACCAGGTCCGCGCTCATCCTGAGGTATGTCCCCGATCGTGGTTCAGCGTTTCGCGTAGCCTCTCGAGCACCCGGTGCTTGCGCACCCGGAGCGCGCCAACGGTGATCCCGAGACGGCGCGCTGCCTCTGCGGTATCGAGCTGCTCGTAGTACAGCATCCGCAAGAGCTGTTGGTCTCTCTCATCCATTTCCCCCATGGCGCGCCGGACCTCGGCGCGCTGCTCATCGCCGATCAACCCATGCAACGGATCGCCCGCGGACGGCGGATCGCCGGTGGTGCGGTGCAGCCGGAGCAGAGCTCTGCCTTCCCGGCCGGCTGAACGGCTGTGGTGCTGGCACACGTGCAGCGCGGTCTGAAAGACAAATGAAGGAAGCGCGATGAGGTTCGCGACCCGGCCGCCGCGGAGGGCCTCTACTACCCGGCGCAGGGTCTCCTGGGCGACATCCTCCGCGGCCACCCGGTCGCCGGTGCGTCGCAGCGCGAAGAGGCGGACGCGCTCCCAGAACCGGGTGACGCACTCGTTCTCGTCAACCGGCGCGACGGAGCCAGCCACCGGCTGCGGCGGATTGGAAGGTGCCCCGGAGTAACGCTCGTCGGGGATCGGTGACATAGGAGATACGCGGTCGGCAGCGTCCTGCCGGCAGGCTTCTGGCCAACATATGCCCCGCTCAGGGAAGGGGCAAGCAGCAACTCGAGGGGGAGGATCAGCGATGAATCGCACACGTCGCCTGGGCGCGCTCTTGCTCGCGCTCGCGGGACTCTCGGGCGGGGCCGGCGCGCAGGCTCAGGAGCGCGCGGCGAGAGGGATCTGGGAACCTGCCAACTACTCGGAGGACCTCGCACTGCGCGACGTCTTCTTCGTGACCGCCGACATCGGATGGGCCTCGGGCGCCGCGGGCACCATCCTGCATACGAGCGACGGCGGCAAGAGCTGGACGCCGCAGCTCGGTGGCGACCCCGCCGGGGCCGACGATCCGATCGAACAACTTCGCTTCGTGGACGAGCGCCACGGATGGGCGGTGCAGGGGAAGAAGCTGCTGCGAACCGTCGATGGAGAAAGCTGGGAAGAGATCGGGGCGACTCCCAATGCGATGGCGAGCGATGGGGACTACGCCTTCGTGTCTCCCACCGTCGGATTCGCGCTCGGCACGACCACCGACATCGGATATCCGGACCACGTCTTTCAGACTCGCGATGGCGGGCACACCTGGGAGCCGATCGCTCCCTGTGAGGTGAAAGCGACGATCGAAGGTCTGGCCAAACACTTCCAGTGCGTCCCCACCCGGCTGCACTTCCCGACGCCGACCGTGGGCTACGTCCTGGCCCGGGAGTGCATGGGACCGAGCTGCGGACTGCCCATTGTCGGCAAGACCGCCGACGGCGGCGCGACCTGGACCTTCAGCCTCGGCCCGGGCGAGCTCACAGATCACACGCTCAAAGAGCTGTTCTTCACCGATGAGCGAACCGGATTCATCCAGAGTCGACAGGGCATTTCGGACAAGCTTTACGCGACCACCGACGGCGGGGCGACCTGGCGAGGCGTCGTAGCCACCCCGGGGGACTGGCTCCGCTTTGCCGATCCGGAAGTGGGCTGGAGCGTTGACGAGCATCGCCTGAGCTACACCGCGAGCAGCGGGAGCCGCTGGAGCTCGCAGGCCCACCGATTTCCAGCGACTCCGCGGGCACTGAGCTTCCCACGCCGCGACCGCGCGTACCTGGTCGGCGATCACGGAATGATCTACCGGTATCGTCTCGTCACGGGATCGGCGGCCACGACTCAGGGCGCCATGGCGGCGCCCGCGATGCCGGCGCTGGCCTCGCCGCTGTCCTCCCAGGCAGCCGACATCGAACGCACGGTGAGCGAGCTGCAACCGGCGCTCGAGAGCGCCCCTGACGGCGGCACAGCGGCACCGTCCGGCTCGGGCTTCGCCGAAGGCTGCTGCGGCAAACCAGTGAACAAGCTCAACCTGATCCTCGAGCAGGTCGCCCAGTCGCTGCCCCAGTTCGTCGCCCGGTTCAAGAACACCAACCTGCTCCAGGCCGGTCTCCGGATGCTCACCATCCTGCCCGGTGGGCTCGGCGATCTGAAAGCGGCGTATCTCGAGTTCACCAAGGCGCCGGACAAGGCATCGGCTCAGGCTGCGCTGGCCAAGCTGGGTGCCGCCGCGGGCAGCCTGCGCCACTCGGTCAAGGTTGCGCTGCAGGAGGAACTGCCGTCGCCGGAGACTTCGGCTGCCGGCGACGACGCGAGTACGACCGCTGCGGTCACTCCGACCGCGGAGGCGGCCGAGCCATCCCAGCCATCCGAGGCCGCCGAGGCGCGGACCGAGAACGCTGCGGCGAAGACGGCGAAATCACTGATCAAGCGGAAACTGCGGGTTCCCTGACCGTCCCCATGGAAGAGAGGCAGACTATGTACGCGCATCGGATGTCACCGATATACCTGAGCGCAGCGTTGGCAGCGCTCGCCACCATCCTGTGGCAGGACGAGTCCGCCGCACAGGTTACGGACCGGCGCACCAGCACCGCCAGCAATGTGTCCTCTGCGGCCGCGGCGCCGATCCTGCCAGGAGTGTTTCGTCCATTCGGCACCATTTCGGAAGTGAACGGATTGCAGGCCAAGGCGCGACCGGCGTCGCCGGGCGGTGAAATTCAGTTCACGTATCCCAGCGATCTCCAGGGTAACGTAGCGCCCAAACAGCCGGTGTCGATCAGCATGGACGGGACCAGGGTGCGATTCACCCGTTTCCCGTTGATCCTCGATGAGACCAAGAGCACCGAGGTGGGGCAGGGGTCGGTGTCCAAGGGGGCATTCCTGGTGAAGACGAAGAACGTCCGCGTGAGCCCCGGCGGAATGATCACCGGCGAGACCACGGTCAAGTCGGAGGACGAGCTCGAGGGATTCACCGGTGTGGTCTGGGTCGAGCTGCGAGACAAGGATGGCAATCCGGTGTATCACAAGCGGGCACTCTGCCGGGGAGTCAACCTCTCCCAGTCCCAGCATGAGTCCTGGTCCATCTCCGCGCCCCCTGATTCCGCGGCCAAGGCGCATCAGGTGGTAATCCATCACGGGCGCATGGGCTGCAGCCGGGATCGGTGGGACGAAGCGCTGGACAAGTTGAAGAAGGCGGGCGAAGTGGCCGGCACGTTTGCGGAGGCGTACGTGGCTTCGCAAGGAGGATCGGCCGGGGGCCAGACCGGAGGGTCGACTACCCAGCCGAGCCGGTAGAGAGCTAGCAGCTAACAGCTATCAGCTAACAGCTAACAGTCTTGCAAGACAGCTCTCCCGAACTCACTCGAGGAGGGCTTAGCTGATAGCTGCTAGCTGCTAGCTGTTAGCTGATAGCTGTTAGCTGTCACACTCGGTGAGACCATGCCGCTGGCCGCGGGAGCTGCTCATGGCACTGCTTTCCGGGAGGGATTGATCAGGGTGCTGGCGTACTCGTCCGCGCCGACGGGCCTGATCGCTTTCGGACTGATTTCTTGGGGTTTACGCCGGTAGCCATCATTTTCTGAGGCCCCAGCTCGATGCGAAGCGCGCCCTCGCCATGCGCAACCGCACGCACCAGCATGGCGGAAGGTGCGGCCGTGATCCCCAGGACCCGCACATCCTTGATCTTGCTCTCCAGGCGTACACCTTCGGCCAACTCCCGATTGAGATTCTTTTCGAGAAGGTCCCGGCCCTGGTCCAGCAGATGCCGCAGCTTGATCCGAGCCCTGGTGCGAAGCAGCCGCTCCAGGTCGTCCTGCTTGAGCGATGCAAGCGCGCTGGTCAAGGCGTCGCGGGTTCCGATATCGAGCTGCAGATCGGGCATGTAGAGCTCCGCCCTGGCGGTGTCGTAGGCTGGGTGACCCACGGCATACAGAACGCCCTTCACCGGACCGCTCACCGCCACGCCGACCGCCAGCCGCCCGTCACCCACCCCGATGAGTCGTAGACTGTCCAGGCGAAGCTTATGCCTCTTCACCCGGATGTCGGTTCCCCGAAGCTGGGCCGTCAGGACACTACTGCCTTCATCATAGGTCATCCGGCCCTCGGTCAGAAAGTGAAGTCCCGGCTTGCCTGAGGCGGTGTCGTTGGGTGGCGGCAAGGGATGCTTCGACGGAGGCGGCTTGGGGCCGGTAACCACACGAGGGTCCGCCGAGAGCGCCACCCGCGTGACCAGGGTGTCCTGACGCAACTCGAGCTGGCCTATGCGAATCGCGGTAGGATTGATGCGGGCCCATACGCTGTCCGTGAGCTTGATGGGAGCCGAGAGTGCGCCCCAGACCCGTCGAGCCTCACGCGGGAGATCGAAGGAGCGGAGCTGGGCGTCAAAGTCGGCCAACTGCTTTTGAATCGCGCTTTGTGCCGCCGCCATGACCTGATCGGTGACGTCGATGTTGTCCAGGTCCGGCACCACGCAGCGGTCCCGGCTGCCGGATGAGACCGGCCGCGCCGATGCCCGTGTCTGGGCTGCGAGCGACCAGTCATCCTCGAGCTGGATGGTCGTCGTGATCGTGAGTCGAGCTCTTGGAGCGGGCCGTTCGGTGCCGCAAGAGGCGCTGATTTCCGGAAGGAGGGGCGGCTTGTACCAGACGCGTCCCTGATAGGCCACGTCGGCCTGGACCGAGGCGGTCCGGCCCCGAAGCCCTATCCGGAATGGACTTCGCCTGATCGCGAAGGCGTAATGCAGGCCATGTTTGCCGGGCACAGGCTGACGCTGCCGAAGGTCTCCGAAATTGGGTGGCACCTGCGATTCGAGCCACTGAATTGCCGGACGGAGGTCGTACCGCACCGGCACGTCCATGTACGAGTGCGGTACCGGGGGCAAGGTGTCCACCCATTTGCCTCGCGCGTGCGGAACCGGCGGGGCGACCTTGGTCTCACGACAACCCCAGAGGGCGAGGAAAACCGCCCCGAGCGTGGCCATGGTGACGTGAGACATGGCCCAAGGTGGCGGGCCGATGCCGGGTGAGCCATGACGGCGATCACTCAGCCGTGAGCTGTCAGCTGTCAGCGGCCAGTCTCTCCGGCGGGCGTACGCCACCGGATCCGGCAACCTGCACCAGCCACCAGGGCAAGAAGCACGCGAGCTGAATCACCCGGCCGCTGATCGCGATCGCCAGCGACGCCTCGGCCGGCACCCGCGCCAACAACAACAGCCCTACGAACACTGGCGCCCGGAGCGAAGACCCTGATGATGTGGGGCAACAGCCACCCGGCTCTCGACTGGATCCGGAACTGCAAGGTCTACCTCACGACCGAGCTGACCCAGGCCCGATTGGAAGAAGCCGCCCACTACCTCATACAAGAGCGTCCCACGCTCTTTGTGGGACTGCCTTCTGCCGCCGCACGGCTGGCTCGATTCGTTGGAGCGGCCTACCCCGATGTGCCCCGCCCCGTCGTTCCCTTCGTCAAGCTCGGCGGCGAACAGATCTATCCCTTCGAGCGAGATGAAGTCGAGCGACACCTGGGCGCCAAGGTGGTCGAGTTCTACGGGTCCACCGCGATGGGCGCCATCGCGGCACAGTGTCCGGAGAGGTCCCGGCATGTGTTCGCCGAGCACGTGCACCTGGAGATTCACCGGGATGGCAACCCCGTTCCACCCGGTGAGTTCGGTGACATCGTGGTCACCTCGCTCGACAACCGGGCAATGCCGCTCGTGCGCTGCCGCATTGGCGACCGGGGCCGCATGTCGCCGGACCCCTGCCGCTGCGGTCGACCGCATCCCGTGCTCGCCGAGCTGGTGGGCCGAGCAGCGGAGCTGTTTCTGGCCGCCGACGGCAGCCTGGTGCACGGTTCCGTCCTGGGGCAGGGGCTGCAATCGTTCCTCTCCACCGCGCAGCCGGGTGCCATCGGGCAGGTGCTGTTTCAGCAGATGGACGACAAGAGCTGGAAGGTTCTGGTCGAGAGTCAAAACCGTCTCGACGGGGGCTTGTCCGCCGGGCTGTGCGAGGTGGTGCGGACGGCGCTGGGACGGGAATGCCGAGTGGAGGTGGAGCGGGTCGCCGTGATTCCGCGAGAGGCTTCGGGGAAGTTTCGCTACTATCGATCGGCGACTAATCCGGTTGGGAGGCGGTTGCAAGGCGGGAAACTGTAAACGGGAAACGGGGAACAGGCGCCCCCCATTGACCGATCCGCGGCAGCCGTTCACCGTTTACCGTTACCTGTTTACCGAGAAGCAGCATGCCCGAGCCCAAATCCGCCAAGAAACCCCGCCGCTCGAAAAAGAAGTCCCAGGCCGAGCCCCGCTCCCGTGGACTGGAGGCCGATCGCCTGGCCTCGGGACCGGTACCGCAGGCCGTGGCCAGTCTCCAGGAGCAGATCATGAAGGCCGGTGGCAGCGTCCTGGCCACGTATCGAGAACCGTTGGGAGGCAACTGGCAACTGCTGGCGAGCCTGCCCATCGATTCGGTCGAACCCACTCCCTTCCAGCGCGATCTCTCCGAAACCCATGTGACCCGGCTTGCCTCTGCTATCGAACGGCTGGAGCGATACCTCGATCCGCTGATCGTCGTCCCGGCGGAGGACGGCCGTTACTGGACCCCGAATGGCAATCATCGCCTCGCCGCCCTGCGCCGGCTGGGCGCCAAGGCGGTGATCGCGCTGGTGGTGCCGGAGATGGAGGTCGCCCATCGGATTCTTCTGCTCAACACCGAGAAGGCGCACAACGTCCGCGAGCGCGCGCTGGAAGTCTCGCGGTTGGCGGCAGGGCTGGCCGAGCTGGACGACCGCCCCGAGCGGGAGTACGAGACGGAATTCGAGGAGCCGGCCCTGCTCACCCTGGGCTTCTGCTACCAGCAGAACGGCCGCTTTGCCGGCGGCGCCTACCACCCGGTGCTCCGCCGCATCGATCAGTTCCTCAGCTCGCGGCTTTCGGAGAGCTTGAAGGTGAGGCAAGAGCGCGCGGCTCGGCTGCTGGAGCTGGATGAGGCGGTGAACGAGGCAGTGAAAGCTCTCAAGGACCGCGGGTTCGAGAGCCCCTACCTCAAGGCGTTCGTGGTCGCCCGGATCAATCCGCTCCGCTTCAAGCGGGGCGCCACTGCCGATTTCGACGAGACCCTGGAAAAAATGCTCACTTCGGCCCGCAAGTTCGACTCGGCCAAGATTCGCGCCGACCAGGTGGCCAAGGCCAGCGGAGCCCCGGAGGAGCAGTAGGCCGACGACAGCATACTCACCATCGCTGGAGGAAAAGCTCATGGATCGACTGGGACGTGCCTCGGTCACCGCCGGGATCGCCGCGGCGCTGGGGGTCTTTTCGGCGTGCGGCCGCGAGAGGCGCGAGACGGCGCTGGACCAGGCTGCCAAACCGGATAGCACCGCGCCCGCCGAGACGGTGGGCGCCAAGCCGACGCGCATCGGCGAGATAACGGACCTCAAGCATCCGGAGTCGGTGCGCTACGATCCCGGTCTGGATGTGTGGTTCGTCAGCAACGTGAACGGCGATCCCAGCAAGAAGGACAACAACGGCTTCATCAGCCGGATTGCTTCCACCGGCAAGATGGACTCGCTCAAGTTCATCGAGGCCGGCCGCAAGGGAGTGACTCTGAACGGGCCCAAGGGGCTGGCGATCGTGGCCGATACGCTCTGGGTGGCGGACATCGATGCGGTGCGAGCCTTCGACAAACGGACCGGCGCTCCGATCACCAGCGTGAACCTGGCGGGGAAGGTCAAGTTTCTGAACGATGCGGCAGCCGGGCCTGATGGGGTGTACTTCACCGACTCAGGCCTCAAGGGAGATGCCAAGGGACAACTCAACTACGTCGGCCCCGACCAGGTCATTCGAATCGGGCCGGACCGAAAAGCGACCTTCGTGCTCAAGAGCGACAGCATCGGCGGCGCCAACGGCATCACCTGGGTCCCCTCGCAGAAGAAGTTCCTGATCAACTCCTTCGGCAACAAGAGCATCTTCAGTTGGGCGCCGGGGGACAAGACCGCGACGGCCATCGCGACGGGCCCCGGTTTGGCCGATGGCATGGAAGTGCTCTCCGATGGGCGGATTCTGATGTCGAGCTGGGCCGACTCGAGCCTGCTGGTGGTGGAGAACGGCAAAGCGGTTCCCCTGGCCACGGGCCTTGCGACGCCGGCCGACTTCGGTCTGGACACCAAGCGGAACCGGGTCGCCGTGCCAATGATGATGGAGGACAAGGTGGAGTTCTGGGACCTTCCCTCCGGCCCGTCCGCCAACCAGTGAGGCCTAGATGACGGCCAACCCGCGCGCCTCTCTCCGAGGCGCCACGTCTCACGCGGCGGTTGCCGCCCTGGCGCTGATTATCGGGGCGGCCGGGGCCCATTCGTACCGGCGCATGCTGCCGCCCGCTCCTACCACGCACGGCGAATGGGTGCACATCAAGCGTGGAGCCGACTCCATCCGGGCCTACGTCGCCTACCCGGAGCGCAAGACCAAGGCGCCGGCTGTGATCGTGATTCATGAAATCTTCGGCCTGACCAAATGGGAGCCGACCGTGGCCGACCGGCTGGCCAAGGAGGGCTACGTCGCCATCTTGCCTGATCTCCTCTCCTCGAAATACGGCATCACGCCGCCCGATCCTGATTCGGGGCGCAAGCTGATCGAGGCGCTCGAGCCCGACCGGATCACCGCCGATCTGAACGCGACCTACTCGTACGTGAATGGCCTGCCCGCTGTGCTCAAGGATCGGGTGGGGACCATCGGGTTCTGCTGGGGAGGAGGCCAGAGCTTCCGTTATGCCACCAACAACCCCAACCTCCGCGCGACCGTGGTGTGCTATGGGCCCCCGCCCGACACTGCGTCAATGCGGCGGATCAAGGCGCCGGTACTCGGCATCTATGGCGAGAACGACGCGCGTATCACCACCACCCTTCCCGAGGTGAGCGCCGCCATGGAAGCCGACGGCAAGACGTTCGCCCACGAGGTCTTCCCCGGCACGGGCCACGGGTTCCTCAAGCCGGGGCGCGAGGGCTCGGACGGGCCGCAGGTGGAGCGGGCGTGGAAGCGAATTCTGGAGTTTTACCGGGCCCGCCTGGGGAAGTGAGTAGGTCGTCATCGACAGCTGCGCTCGGGATGGCGGTGGCGATCGGGCTGCTCTCGAGCTGCGAACCGACTCTCCCGCCGCTTCGCGGGGCCCTCACTATCGGTGGCGAGAGCTACGTCATCTTCGTGGCCGGCACGTCACCGGCCGGCGGTGATCTCTACGCGGTAGGAACAGATGGAGGACCCGCGGTGCAGGTCACCTTTACCACCGTGGGGGAGATGCAGCCGGAGCTCTCACCTGACGGACGCGCGGTCGCCTTCCTGCGAGGCGCCTCCCTGCGCGACTCCACCCCGGGCTCGGTCTGGGTGCTGGACCTGCTCACCGGCGCCGATCGCGAGCTGTCGCTCCCGACAGGGTCGGCCACTCCCCGCCGGGTCGGATGGGCGCCAAACGGCGCTTCGGTGGTGGTGCGCACTGACAACGGACTCTATCGCCTCGGCGCCCCGCCAAGACCGGCGAACCCGGCCGCCATTTCGGGCGCCGGCCGCGTGGCGGCGGAGTCGAGTCTGTCCGTGCTCCTGGGAAGCCCGGTTTTTGCGCGGGTCGTCCCCTGCGCCGAACCCGGAGCACTCTGCGTGGCCGGCGATACCGGCGCACCCGGCCCACTGGCACGGAGCGCACGCGACGCGCTGCGGTGGGGAACCGATTCGGTTGCTTTCCTGATCGGTGATCAGCTCGAGGTCCGGCCGCTCGGCCCGGGCCGGGCCCGGCGGTTGCTGTGGTCAGGCTTTCCCGGTCACCCTCGGCAGCCGACCGCGTTCATCACGCCTTGATGGCATCCCAGGCGGCCTGGAGCGTCAGCGTCGCCTGAGCGCTGTCGGGCAACCATTCCCTGGCGCCGACCCGTTCGGTGGCAAAACTGACCAGCGCGAGCCACACCTCGGTCCACAGCTCCGCGGGCCCCTGACGGACCAGCGCGTCGGATTTTCCTCCCGCCACCACCTGCTGCAACGCCGCTCGAAACTCGCGGGACGACTCCCGGCTCCGCTCATCAAGATGCTGCTCGTCCCGGGCGCGGAGCAGCATTCTCACCAGGGCCGGATCGTGGGCCGCGGCGTCCAGGAGCCGCCGCGCAATCCGCGACAGCCGCTCGGGCGCGCGCAGCCCGCGCTCGGCCTCGGGCTCGTTTACGGTCGCGGCCCCCCAGCGCTGCGCCTCGCGATAGACCTCGTTCAGGAGGTGTTCCTTGCCGCTGAAGTGGCGATAGATGGTGCCTTCGGCGACGCCGGCCCGGGCCGCAATCGCAGGAGTGGTGGTAGCCCGAAATCCGATCGTGGTATAGAGCTCGAGCGCCGAGCGGAGCAGCCGCTGGCGGGTGGCCTCACCGTCTCGCCGTGAAGGCGTCGGACCGGACATGGGTGAGAAACTAAACGGTTGAAGCCGCCCCTCCATCCCGGGTATCTTGCAAGGCTTTGTCTTTTCACTTTTTGACGGGGTCGGCAATGAAAGTGGTGGTCCTCGGAGCGGGCCTGCAGGGCTGCGCGTGCGCCTACGATCTTCTCCAGAATCCGGCGGTAACCCAGGTGACTCTGGCCGATTTGCGGCCTGCAGCTCTGCCTCCGTTCCTGGCGGGAGATTGGGGAGGGCGCTTGCGACCGATCCAGCTGGACGTGACCGATGGCACCGCGGTACGCCAGACGCTGCGGGGCAATGCCGCGGTGATGAGCGCGATCCCGTACTACTACAACGAGCCGATGGCCGCGGCAGCCGTGGACGTAGGTTGCCACTTTTCCGATCTCGGGGGCAACACCGAGATCGTGTTCGCCCAGAAGAAGCTGCACCAGGAGGCGCTCTCCAAGGGCATATCGGTGGTTCCGGACTGCGGCCTGGCGCCGGGGATGGTCAACATTCTGGCCGCGGAAGGCATCCGGCGGCTGGATCGAGCTTCGACGGTAAAGGTGTACGTCGGAGGACTGCCGCAGAATCCGGAGCCGCCGCTCAATTATCAGATTGTCTACTCGCTGGAAGGCGCGCTCGACTACTACACGACGCCATCCTGGGTCCTTCGCGGCGGCAAGCCGGTGCAGGTGGACGCGCTCAGCGATCTCGAGTCGGTCGAATTCCCCCGCCCGGTCGGAACGCTCGAGGCATTCCACACCGGTGGGGGCATCAGCACCCTTCCGTTCGCGTACGAGGGGAAAGTGGACGTCATGGAGTACAAGACGCTCCGCTACCCAGGCCACGCGTCGGTCATGCGTCCGATCCGGGAGCTCGGGCTGCTCGATCTCCAGCCGATCGAGGTCAAGGGACAGTCGGTGGTGCCGCGAGATTTCTTTATCGCCGCGGTGAGACCCAAGCTCTACAAACCCCAAGGGCGCGACCTGGTGGCGCTCCAGGTCCAGGTGACGGGACAGCAGGACGGGAAGTCTGCCCGGGTCGGGTTCCGTCTGATCGATCGTTACGACGCGGAGCACGGCATCAGCGCGATGATGCGCACCACCGGCTATTCTCTCTCGATCACCGGCCAAATGCAGGCCGATGGCCGGGTGACGGCCAAGGGCGTGCACACCCCCGACGAGGCGATTCCGTTCCAGCCCTATATCTCCGAACTGGCCAAGCGCGGCATCCGGATCGAGGAACTTTAATGGATGGAATCCGGTTCTGACGGCATGCTGGATTTCAAGACGCTTTGGGAGAAGGGGTACACCTTCGAGGAGTTCCTGGCCAACAGTACCAAGCACCGCGGTCTGTGGGAGGGGATTCACCAGCTGGCCCGGATTCCGGAATGGGCCATCAGCGCGGTGCAGGCCGGCCAACAGCGGAAATTGCTGGTCGTTGCGGAGGACTGGTGCGGCGACGCATCCAGCACCGTGCCGGTCCTCGCTCGACTGGCGGAAGTTCTTCCCGGACTCGAGCTGCGCATCATCCTGCGAGATCAGAACCCCGAGGTGATGAACCGCTATCTCACCAACGGCTCACGCTCTATCCCCATCGTCATCGCGTTGGACGAGCGGATGCAGGAGGTAGGGCATTGGGGGCCGCGCCCTTCGGCGCTCCAGGCGTGGGTCATGGCCAATCTGCACACCATGGCCAAGGCCGAGTTGTATCCCCAGGTGCGAAAGTGGTATGCCCGTGATCAGGGCGAGACGACGATCCGAGAGGTACTCACCGCGGCGGGGTGGCCGCCCGCGATGGCGGCCTAGAACATCCAGCCACTTCCCACCGAATAATTGAACCCGTCGGTGCCGCCGGCAAGGTTGAAGGTAAAGATGGTAGAGCGGAGAATGCGAAGCCCGATGCCGCCTCCGCCACCCACCTTCATGTCCTTGGTCGTCAGCCTGAAGTCTTCCTGCTCGAAGACCCTCCCCGCGTCCATGAAGCCGAGCAGGGTGATAGCGCCGAGGTCGCCGAAGGGAAGGAGGTCGTGGCGGACTTCGAGGTTGAAGAACAGGGTTCCCTTGCCGGCGAAGCGTCCGGTGTCCAGGCTGCGGTGGGAATACGGGCCGCCCAACACCGGGAGATGCCCCTCCCAGGTGGGCAGATCGTAGCGGGAGTTGAGCGTGGGAGTGCCTCCCATGCCTGAGCCGGCCAGGCGCACTGCGACCGTGGTGCCTTCGCGCGGCATGAGGTAGCCGCGCAGGACGACGTACAACCGGCTGTAGCTCTTCCCGCCGCCGTTTCCCACCTGGGCTCCGCCTTCCAGCAGCAGTCCCTGATGGGTGTTGTACTCGTTGTCCCTGGTGTCGTACACCAGCGCGAGCCGTCCGCCGCCATCGTCCTGCTCCAGCTCTCCCGAGGGCACATCGGCCGCGAAGGTCGAAGGGCCGGGAAGCGAGGTGAACCGCGACTGCTCCAGGCTTCCCTGCAACGCCACCATCAGGGGCCCCCGAATCCGTCGGGTGATCTCGACCACGCCCGCGTACCGGGTGCGGCGCACCCGGTAGAGGAACGGGTCGCTGTCGTCCACCAGATCCTTGTCGTAGACCGCGGAGTTCCCGAGCCCGAAATAGCCGAACCGAACCAGCCGCTCTGCCCCCGCGATGGCGAAGAAACGCCAATTCTTTCGGAGCTGAGGCGCGCGGAATTCGACACCAACGTATCGGCTGCCGCGGAAAGAAATGCCCACACCCGCGGTGAGCGCCGCGTCTGCGGTAGAGCGGGCCTCGTAGTCGGCCGGCCGCCAATAGCGCACCCGAGCCGAGAACACCGGTCCGTCGTTGACCCCGCCCGAGAGGTAAGGGAAGTAGCTGAGGCGCCAGCGAGCGGCTGCGACTTCGGCCGTGTCCGAAGCTTGCAAAGGCAGTGCGGTGGTATCCGGAGTCTGGGCGGCGAGCGCAGGACCGTAGACGGCGGCCAGGAAAAGCAGGCCGAGCTTCTTCATCAGGCAACCGCCCCCAGAGCTCCCAGGAACGTTCGACGGGACTGGTTCTCCACCATCTCGCACTCCTCGGGCAGTCGGAGCGGAAAAAGACTGCCGGGATTTAGGTTGGCCGGTTGCGGATGTCAACGCCACCCCAGACCTTTGAAGCGTGCTACAACGCTGGTTCGATGCCGCCCTCGAGTGGGCCGGATTGGACCACTCGACCGAAGAGCCGCTTCGCCTGGTGCGACTGACGGCCGCCGTTGTTGCGTTGGCTGGGACCTGCCTTTCTCTCGCTCTCGGATGCAGCGGCGCCGAGCCGCGGGCGTTTGCCCTCATCGGGCCGCTGTGGGCGGTATATGGCCTGGTCGCCGGGGTGGCGACGGGGGTACTCGAGCCGGCCCTCGATGCGCTCGTCGGCATTCTGGGCGACGTCGGCCTGCGTCGGGCCGGCGGCGGATACTCGGCGATCGAGGCCATGATCGCCCGGGGTGAACTGGACGCCGCAGCTGAGGGGTACCGGGAGCGGGCCCGCAATCCGCTGGAGCGGACCGAAGCCACGATTCGCCACGCTGCCCTCCTCGCGGGACCGCTGGATCAGCCGGAAAGCGCGGTCACCGAGCTGGATAATCTTCGGCACGGCCCGCTCTCGCCCCGGGACGAGTTTCGTGTCGGTCTCGCGCTGGTCGAGCTGTACCG
Organism: Gemmatimonadales bacterium; assembly: GCA_036556025.1. Lineage (GTDB taxonomy): Bacteria > Gemmatimonadota > Gemmatimonadetes > Gemmatimonadales > GWC2-71-9 > CAVVWJ01. The sequence continues at coordinate 35,174 of DATBKD010000053.1, forward strand.
CAACCGGCTGAGGGAGCCCGGCCGTGCGATGGGGGAACTGCGCCGTCTGATCGACCGTTACCCCGGAGAACCGGCGACAGCGCGGCTGCGGTCGATGCTGGCGGAAATGAAAGCAGTGAGAAGTGAGGAGTGAGGAGTGAGCGGGAGGAGGGGCCGATGAGATCTGCCCTGCTGTTCTGGGATGTCGATACCCTCAACGACTTCATCTGGCCGGACGGTAAGCTCTACGTGCCCGGCAGCGAAGAGATCGTCCCGATCCTCGCCAGACTGACCGAGTTCGCCCACCAGCACCGGATTCCGATTCTGGCTTCGGCCGACAACCATGACCTCTCGGACCCGGAGATCAGCAGTACGCCCGACTGGAAAACGACCTTCCCGCCACACTGCATGCGGGGAACGCGAGGCCAACTCAAGATCGCGGAAACGACCCTTCAGGACCCGATGGTGATCGATCCGGAGCCGCGGGAGAAGAAGGCTTTCACCCGCGAGGTCCTGGCTCACCCGGGAGACTTTCTGGTCCGGAAACATTCCCTGGACGTCTTCAGCAACCCCAACACGGTCACCCTGGTCGAGGCGCTCGACCCGGACGCGATCGTGGTGTACGGCGTCGCCACTGATTTCTGCGTGAAGTGGGCGATCGAAGGCCTGCTTGCGCGCCTCCCGGGGAAGCGGATCTACCTCGTTACCGATTCGATACGTTCGATCTATCCGGACGAGGGGGATCAGCTGCTGGCGGGTTGGCAGAAGGCGGGTGCTCAGCTGATTTCCTCCTATCGGATTCTCAACCAGCACGCCCTCGATTCCTACTTGAGCACCCGGACGGTGTGATCTATCGCACAGCGGCGCTGGTACGTGGTTCTATCTTGCGCAACAGTGGAGGTGTGGGGAGCGGCGACTTGCGAGACGTCCGAACCAGCCCTGAGTCCCCTGCTCTGCGGCCGGATGAGCCGAACCCAGAAATGCTTCCGCTGTGTGTCCCTTCAAATCCCCTCTTCTATTCTATCTCGCGGGAACGGGCCTTAGCGCCCGTTCCACCCACCTTTGGGTTCAGCAGGCAGCGATCTTCGAACGACATCGACTTTCTAATTGTAACCTGCAGCTAGAGTTACCCCCCGGGTGACGGGCTTCACAGGATCTCCTCCCACGGCTCACAGCGGCTCGCGGCGGCTATTCGCATGCTGCAACATCGGGGTTGCACCCGATCCCGCGCTCGGCTCTGGCGGGACTTCCGTTCAACAGGGGGTGTGGAATGTCGATCCTGAAGCTCGCCACGAGAGCCCCGGCGATTCTTGCCGCGGCCACACTGGTCAGCGCGATACCTCGACTGGCCGTGGCACAGGGGGGTCTCGAGCTGACTCCGTGGGCCGGCGCCTATATACCCACCCGGAACTCGTTCTCCCGTTTGGGAGGCGACGTGTTCAATCGGGACGTGAGTGTCATCGGAGGCGCAAGGCTGACGTTCTGGGGCAACAACTGGCTCGGCTTCGAGGCGACGGGGGGATACGCCCCGGCGAAGATCGGGGGCGAGACCATCAATGAGACTCGAACCGATCTGCTCGCTGCCAGCGGTCGGTTGCTGCTTGGTGTCAGCCCAGCAACCAACCGCGTGGGCGTGTTCCTCGCGGCGGGCCCGGCACTTCTCACCCGGGGCAGCAATCCCTTCGATGACGATCGGAGCCGGACGGACTTCGGCGGCAACGCCGGCATCGGGTTCCGCTTTGCCCTGAATGATCGCGGATCCAGCGCGCTGAGGTTGGACTTCGAGGACTACCTGTATAACGGAGACTTCGGCGGCGGCGACAAGTTCCAGAACGATCTGGTCGCCTCCCTGGGCCTGTCGATCGGCCTTTCGGGACCGGGCCAGAGGTAGCTCCAAAGCAGGATGGCAATCCGAAGCTGAACCCGGGGCCGGACTATCCCTCCCGTCGCACCTCGGTCGCCGCCTTGTCGTCGCGGAGGCCGAGGAAGCGAGGATGGCGAAGGAGGCCCGCGGAGGTCCATTCAGCAAAACCCACCTGGGCCACCAGGCGGGGCGATACCCATTGCACCGCACCCGCCGGCCTGGGCCCTGGTGCGAAGGGGGAGGTTTGGCGGTGCAGGGGAGCGAGCCGCCGGTGGAGCTGCTCGAGCGTGATGCGATTGTAGCCGGTTCCGACTTTTCCCGCGTAGCGCAGAACGCCATTCTCGTAATACCCGACCAGCAGGGCGCCCAGCCACTCGCGGGATCCCTGAGGCGCGGTGTAGCCGCCGATCACGAATTCCTGCTCATGGACGCACTTGATCTTGAGCCAGTCGGTGGACCGGGTGCTCAGGTAGCGACTGTCCGCCCGCTTGGCGATGATCCCTTCGGCCCCGCGAGCGCACGCGTCGCGGAACATCGCCGCGGACCCGCTGGTGCGGTACGGCGTGAACTTGATCGGGCCGTCGAACCAGACGACGTCGCGCAACACTGCCTTCCGGTCGATCAGCGGCAAGCCGGTGAGATCCACTCCCTCGTAGAACAGGCAGTCGAACAGGTACAGCTCGACGGGTACGCCGCTGCGCATGGCCCGGGCCGCGTCCCGCAGCTGCATGCGCTGTTGCAGCAAGGCAAAGCTGGAGATCTTCCGCTTCGGGTCGATGGCCACGATCTCGCCGTCGAGCACGGCGTTACCTCGGACAGCACTTGCCAGGGCGCTTACCAGCTCGGGATAGGCCGCATTCAGGGGCTTCCGATTCCGGGACAAGAGCTGAACCTGGGACTCGTGGACGTGCACCTGAGCCCGCACCCCGTCGAGCTTGGGCTCGAACAGCCAATGCCCCGATGTCGGCCGGTGTTCCGTCAAGGTGGCGAGCATCGGGCCGACCCAAGCCGGCGCGGGCCGGTAACGCAGCCGGGACCGTGCGGTCTTGTCCAACCCTTTGAGCGAGCGGTTCATCCCACCTCCTGCGCTTCCAATACCTCATCCAGGCTTTGTTTGGCCTGGAGGATGTCGCTCCAGGGGTCGCCCCGCTTCTCCAGTCGATCGGGAACCGTTCGCAGGGTGAAATCGGTGGGATAGACCTTCTCCAACTCCTCCCACCTAAGCGGGGTTGCGACCGTGCCACCGGCATGGCGCCGGGGGGAATAGGGCGCCGCCAGGGACTTTCCCCGGCTGTTCTGGTTGAAGTCGAAAAAGATCTTGCCCCGGCGGCGCGGAACCGACCACTCCAGGGTTACCTCCTTGGGATGGGCCTGCAGCGCCGCGCGACCGATGGTCTCGGCGACGTGGCGCACGGCGTCATAATCCAACGTGCGCACGATCGGAAGGTACAGATGCAGGCCGGTTCGGCCCGAGGTCTTGATGTAGGTGGAGAGGCCCAGCCCCTCGAGCAGCTCGCGAAGCTGCAGCGCGAGGGTGCGGGTCCGGTTGAACGCTTTGCGATGCAGCTCGGGCTCGGCGCCTCGGCTTTCCCGGCCGGAGTAGAGGTACGGGTCCAGATCGAAGACGATGAAGTCGGGATAGTTGAGAACCGAGCGCTTCAGGGTGGCCTCGGAGCCATGAAACCTGCGGCCCAGCTTTCGAGCGTCCGGCTCCGGATCGGTGCGCGAAAACCAGGTGTGCAGCTCGAGGCCTGCCATCTGGCCGAGCCAGAGCAGGGTCACGGTGTTCTCGCAGAGCAGGTACTCCGTGTCGCGCCGGGTGCTGCTGGAATGAATCTTCACCACCTTGGCGAATGGCGGTACCGAGTCCCAGTGTTTCTGGAAGAAGCTCTTGCCGGTGACGCCGTTGGGGAATCGGGTAACGAACACCGGCCGCGCCGCCAGATGCGGCAGCATCCACTCGGCAACCCTGGCGAGGTACCGCAGCAGGTCGCGCTTGGTGAGCGGCTTGAGCTTACTTTCGCCCGGCCAGAGGACTTTGTCGAGGTTGGTGACGGGGAGCTCGTGGCCATCCACCGAGAGCTTGGTGCTCTGGTCGGGGGTGTCGAGTTGCTGCAGCAGGTCACGGACGGCGGCTTTCATACGTTTCCTCCCACCCGACCACCCTTTCGCCACTTAGGCACGGAGGTGTGACCTCCGTGCCTCTGTGGTGAATCAACTGACCTTCCGGGTGCGCCGGCGCGCGGCCGGGCGGGCCCGCTGGCGCGCGGCCGCCTTGGGCTTGGCGCCTTTGCGCGCGGCCTCGACGCTCTTCCGGAGAGCGTCGGCCAGATCGATGACCCTGGTCTCCTTCACCTGCGGCGCCTTCACGACCTCCTTGCCTTCCAGCTTGGCCTCGATCAGCTCCGCCAGCGCCTCGCGGTAGTGATCGTGGTATTCCGAGGGCTCGAACGGCTTCCGCAACAGCTCGATGAGGGCGAAGGCCATATCCAGCTCACGGTCGGTCACTCGGGTTCCCTTCAGGTCCACCTCGGGCGACTCCCGCACCTCGTCGGGGTAGTACAGCGTCTCCAGCATGATGGCGCCTTCCCGGGGACGCAGGGCGCAAAGCTGTTCCTTCTTCCGCAAGGTGATGGTCGCGATGGCCGTGAGGTTCTTCTTCTCCAGTGCCCGCAGCAGCAGGGCGTAGGGCTTTTCCGCCCGTTCTCCCGGCTCGAGATAGTAGCTGCGCTCGTAGAAGACCGGGTCGATCTCCTTTTCTTCCACAAACGCCGAAAGGTCGATGATGTGCTTGCTGGGCAACGGGAGCCGGTCGAAGTCCTGCTCGGTGAGCGTTACGTACTGATCTTTGGCGTATTCGTACCCGCGCACCGTCTCGTTCCAGGGGACCTCTACCTCGTCGGTGGGACACCAGCGCACCTGTTTCAGCCGGGTGCCGCACGTCGCGTGGAGCAGATGGAATGCGATGTCCTTGCTCTCAGTCGCACCGAAGAGCCGAACCGGTATGCTCACCATCCCGAAGCTGATTGAGCCGCTCCAGATCGCCCTCGCCATTGAAGTCTCCTGGCGGGCCGGCATCGGGCCGGGCCCGGCTCGCCGCGTGAAGGACGCATGTGGCCCGGGAGGCGGATCTTGCAGCGCTTTTCCACACCCCAAGCACACGATATCCACAGCGTTTTCAACATAAGTTGTTGACAACTAACAACTTACGCCGCTGGATTATGCCCGGGGCAGTAGGGCCCTGCTGTGGGTTGAGTCACACGGGGTTACTGCGAAGCTGCCTTGATCGGTGCGGGTTTAGCGCTGGTCACGGCGCGCAGGATCCGCCCGATGGCGCCGGAGTCGGCGGTCGTCACCGCAGGAGTGAGTGAATCGCCGGCCGGAACTGCGGGAAGGGCGATTTCGAGCGTGGCCGGCGCGGGGTCGATGGCCTGAATGGAGTCTGTCGTGGACGCTGTGGGACGTTTCGCCGTCGCTGATGCCGGCATGGTTGCGGGCGCGGGCGACGTGGACTTCGCGGCTTCCGCCGAGGTTACGATGGCGGGGGAGAACGCGGGACCCGCCGTCATCACAGTTCCGGGCGCGGTCGTCTGGCTGACCGATGCGGGAGCCGCCGGAGTGGTCTGCGCGAGCGTCGGACGAGGCGCGGTCTCCGCCAGCGACTTGGCTTCGGCGCCTGGAGCAACTGCCGAGACCGCCATCCGGGTGCAGACGATCGCGATGATTCCGATGATTGTCAGCTGGATCGGACGCCGAATCCAGGACCGCGATGGTTGAGGCACCGAAGGGGCGGACTCCTCCGCCCGCGCCGGTGGCTCCTCTTCCACCACTACCGCGGCTTCCCGGGCCATGTAGCTCGGCGGGCTGAACGCAGACCGGGTAAGCTCGAGCACCGGCGACGGAACTGGTGCTGGAATCGGAACCGGGGCGAGGTGGTACTGGATCGGTGCAGGGCGGTTCGGCTGCGGCGCCGGGGGCTGCATCGGAGCGGGGTGGCGCTGCACCGGAGCAGGGTGGTGGTGGACCGGAGTCGGGTGGTGCTGGACCGGAGTCGGGTGGTGCTGGACCGGAGCAGGATGCGGTGCCGGCGCCGACTGGGGCGCCGGCGATTGGGGTCGCGGGCCACTCGACTTGAGAGCGGGCGTACGGGGCGGCGTCGGCTCGGCCGGGTGCAATGAGCTCGGGGGAAGCTCCAACGCCTTCTTATAGTGTGGATGAAACTCGATAGGCAGCCACTTCTGGGAAGCGGTATGGTAGATCCGGGCGCGGTTGGTGACCACGCCGTTGCGGATCGCGGTCGCCAACTCCTCGATCGTGCGGAAGACGGTTTCCTCGCCGCGTCCGACCTCGATCCGGTACATGGATGCTGCCTCGAAAATTGTCTGTGGGAGCCTCCCCAACACGCCAATTTCATGCTCGCGTCGAGTGCACCTTCCTTCATGACGCCGTGGCAGCGCCGCAAGATCGTGCACTCGCTCTCGAGTGCGCTCAACTCTCCGAGCGATCATCAGAAACTCCGCCGCGGAATCAGCTTATCTGATCGGCAACGGCCAGAACGAGCGTAGGCGAGATTCTGCACCCGCGGAGCCACCTGTCTGAGGGCTCTGCCAGACCGGTAAACCGGAGCAGCACGGTCTGGTACTCTGCACGACCCTTCGCTGGGTGCGCTCTGTCTGTCGGTGAAGCGCTCGGATAAGTTCAGCCCGAATGGCACACGAATCCGCTGTCCTCCGGGCCGAACGGGTATCGAAGCGCTTCGGTGCGGTCCAGGCGCTCGACGGGATATCGCTGGAGGTGGGACGCGGAGAATGCGTCGCGCTGATCGGCGAAAGTGGCTCAGGCAAGAGCACCCTGCTCCGCTGCTTCAATCGCCTCACGGATCCGGATGGTGGACGGGTGTTCGTCGATGGGGCCGACGCCGCTGGTCTCGATCCGATCGGGTTGCGCCGCCGGATTGGGTATGTGCCACAGGAAGGTGGCCTTCTGCCCCACTGGAAGGTGCGCCGGAACGTCGGCTTGGTGCCCTGGCTTCAATCGCGGCCGGATGCGGCTGAGCGCGCCGAACGGGCGCTTGGCCTGGTGGGTCTCGATACCGCTCTCCTGGGAGACCGCTGGCCCGCCGATCTCTCCGGTGGCCAGCGGCAACGCGTGGCGGTAGCCCGGGCGCTGGCCGCCGAGCCGAGCGTGATCCTGCTGGATGAGCCGTTCGGGGCACTCGATGCGATCACCCGCGCCGATCTGCAAACCACCTTTCGAGGGCTGCGTGAGACCCTGGGAGTTACCGCGTTACTGGTCACCCACGATCTGCCGGAGGCCCTGCTGCTGGCCGACCGGATCGCCGTGCTGCGGGAGGGTCGCCTGGAACAGGTGGCTCCGCCAAATCAACTGCTCCAATCTCCCGGGACGGACTACGTCCGAGAGCTCCTACGCCGTGCCCGGGTCGTGGAGTGAGCATGCCGGCGTTGGGGGGCGGTTGGCATTGGCTGGTCGTTCCGGCGCTTTTCGCCGCTGACCTTCCGCTTCCCGCCCAGACTGCCCAGTCGCCCCCCATCGTCGTGGCGTCGAAGCCCTTCGGTGAGTCGTACCTCCTGGCTGAGATGTTTGCCCAGCTGCTGGAGGCGCGGGGATTTTCCGTGGACCGGCGGCCCGGGCTCGGCGCGACCGAGATCGCGTTCGGCGCGCTCCAGAGTGGCGCCATCGACGTCTATCCCGAATACACCGGGACCGGACTGCTTGCGATTCTGCATCAGCGCCCCAGCGCGGACCCGGCGGAGGTTTACGCCAAGGTCGCGCGTGAGTTCCGCGACCGCTACGGGGTACGCTGGCTCCCACCACTCGGCTTCCAGAACACCTATGCCATCGCCGTGCGCCGGGAAACAGCTCAACGTCTCAAGCTCACCACGCTGAGCGATCTTGCGAGGGCCGGCCCGACGCTGCGGGCAGGTTTGACTCCCGACTTCATCGGTCGCCCCGACGGCCTGCCCGGTTTGGCGGGGGCCTACGGTCTTCGGTTCTCCTCGGTGCGCGCCCTGCTGCCGGCGATCAAGTACCAGGCCCTGGCTGCCGGCGAGGTGGATGTCATCGACGGGTACTCCACCGATGGGCTCATCGCCCGTTATGATCTCGTGGTCTTGCGGGACGACCGGGGCTTTTTCCCACCGTACGAAGCTGCGGCGCTGGTCAGCCGGCGATTGGCTCAGGAGAGGCCCGCTGCGCTGGCCGCCTTGGGCGAGCTGAGCGGCCGGCTGAGTGAAGTCGCAATGCGCCAGCTCAACCAGCGCCTTGAGGTTGAGCATGAACCCGTGGCGCGCGTGGCTGCCGGCGCGCTACGGGACCTCGGCCTCATTGGTCAGGCCGGCGGCAGGGAAACCGGTTCCCGAGTGCGGAGCGGGTTGTTCGCCTATCTCTGGGACCAGCGGCTTACGATCGCGCGCCTCACCTGGCGCCACCTGTTCCTGGTTGCGGTGTCTCTTGCCATCGCCATCGCCCTGGCTCTGCCGCTGGGGCTTGCCTTGGAGCGCCACCCCCGCGCCGCCGAGTCGGTCATTCGAGCCGTTGGGCTGCTCCAGACCATTCCCAGCATTGCCCTGCTGGCACTTATGATCCCGCTGCTCGGCATCGGGGTGATTCCAGCGTTGGTGGCGCTCTTCCTGTATTCGCTATTCCCCATCCTGCGCAACACCTACACCGGCGTACGGGAGGCCGCGCCGGACGCGGTGGGCGCCGCCCGGGCGCTGGGGATGACGCCGGGTCAGGTTCTCCGGTACGTGCGACTGCCACTGGCCGCCCCGATCATCATGGCCGGGATCCGGACCGCCGCGGTGATCAACGTGGGGACGGCCACACTCGCGGCGTTCATCGGCGCCGGCGGCCTGGGCGACCCGATCGCCTCCGGACTGGCACTGTCGGACACCCACATGATCCTCTCTGGGGCTCTGCCCGCCGCCCTTCTGGCCCTGGCGGTAGACGGGCTGTTGGGGCTCTGCGAGGCGATGGTGAGGCCCACGTTCGGTGGCTTGACGCCCCGTCAGCGCTCGGAGTAGGATGCCACCGGGCATGCGTCCCCCTTCCCCAGTCTGAGTCTCATGCGCCTGCACCCATTCCGTGCTATCCGTCCAGTTCCCGAGCTCGCCGAGCGAGTCGCGTCGGTTCCCTATGACGTGGTGACCCGCTCCGAGGCTATCACCCTGGCTCAGGGTAATCCCTACAGCTTCCTTCACATCGGTCGCTCGGACATCGATCTCCCGCAGGATGTGGACCCGTACGACCCGCGGGTCTATGCCCAGGCGAGACGGACCCTGGATCAGTTTCTGTCCGGCGGGACGCTGCTGCGGGAGCCGGTGCCTTCGCTCTATCTGTATCGCCAGGTGATGGATGGACGGGCACAGGTCGGGGTCGTGGGGTGCGTCCATATCGACGACTACGAGGCAGACGTCATTCGGAAGCACGAGAAGACCCGGCCGGACAAGGAGGACGACCGGACCCGGCACGTGCTGATGCTCAACGCGAATGCCGAGCCGGTGTTTCTCACCTATCGGGAGAACTCCGGGATCGAAGCCCTGATCGAGCCGATTCTGCGGACCCCGCCACTATACGATTTCACCGCGGCCGATGACGTGCGCCACACCGTCTGGCGGGTCCCGGACCCGGCTCCGCTCATCGACGCGTTCAGAAACGTCCCCCACGCCTACGTCGCCGACGGTCATCATCGCTCGGCCAGCGCCTGGCGAGCGGGCAAGGAAATCCGGGCGCGTCCGCCGCAGCACCGGGGGGATGGAGAGTACAACTGGTTTCTCGCCGTGCTCTTTCCCGCCGACCAGCTTCGGATCCTTCCGTATAACCGCCTGGTCCGGGATCTGAATGGACTCAGCGGGACAGAGATCCTGGCCCGGTTGGCGCGGGTGGGCCGGGTGTGGCCCACGGAGGACGCCCAGCCGCCCAGACCAGGCAGCTTCTGTGTCTATGTGGCGGGCGGGTGGTATCTGCTGGAGCTGGACCAGGGCAGCATCGACCGCAGCGATCCGATCGGCTCGCTGGACGTTGCCCTGCTGCAGGAACGGGTACTCGGTCCCATCTTTGGGATCCAGGATCCGCGCACCGACAAGCGGATCGATTTCGTGGGGGGAATCAGGGGAACGAAGGAGCTGGAGCGGCGGGTGGATTCGGGAGACATGGCGATCGCCTTCTCGCTCTATCCGACGACGCTGGAGCAGCTCATGACGGTGGCCGATGCGGGCAAGGTCATGCCACCCAAGAGTACCTGGTTCGAGCCGAAGCTGTGCAGCGGACTATTCGTGCATGAGCTGGGGTGAAAGTCGCGAACGAAGGGAGTGCAATGAAGGTCCTCATCGCCGACAAATTCGAGAAAGTCGGCACCGATGGTCTGATGGAGCTCGGCTGCAAGGTGGTCTCGCAGCCGCAGGTTCAGGCCGACGAGCTTCCCATGGCGATCCGGCAGGTCGACCCGCACATCCTGATCGTGCGCGGCAAGAAGGTGAACGCCGACGCGCTCAAGGCCGGCACCGCGCTCACGCTGGTGATCCGGGCCGGCGCCGGGATCGATACGATCGACGTTGAGACCGCCTCGAGCCGCGGCATTTTCGTCTCCAACTGTCCCGGGAAGAACTCCATCGCGGTCGCGGAGCTCGTTCTGGGATTGCTGCTGTCCTGTGACCGCCGCATTCCCGATCAGGTGGCGGACCTGCGCAAAGGGCGGTGGAACAAGGCGGAGTATTCCAAAGCCCGAGGACTATTCGGGCGCAGGCTCGGCATCGTCGGGCTGGGGCAGATCGGCCGGGAGGTGGCGAGCCGGGCCCAGTCATTCGGCATGCGGGTCATCGCCTGGTCTCGCAGCCTCACCCACGAAGAAGCCGATCGTCTCGGCCTGGCCTATGCCCAAACACCGCTGGATGTGGCCCGCCTTGCCGATGCCGTGACCATCAACGTCGCCGCCAATGCCTCGACCAAGCATCTGGTCAATGCCGAGTTCCTGGCGGCGATGCGTCCCGGTGCCTACCTCATCAACACCTCGCGCGGATCGGTGGTGGATGAGGCTGCATTGCAGCAGGCGATCCGGGAAAAGGGACTTCGCGCTGGGCTGGATGTGTTTCAGGGCGAGCCGGCCGGGGGAACCGCGGAATTCTCCTCGGCGATCGCCCAGGATGCCGCGGTCTACGGCACGCACCATGTGGGCGCATCCACGGAGCAGGCCCAGGTGGCGATTGCCCACGAGGTGATTCGGATCGTCCAGGCCTTCCGGGACACCGGTGAGGTGCCCAACGTGGTCAACCGGCTGGCGCGCAGCTCGGCCACCCATGTGCTTTCGATCCGACATCGCAACCGCCCGGGTGTGCTGGCCCACGTGTTTGGGGTGCTGGCCGGCGCGGCGATTAACGTCGAAGAGGTGGAGAACATCATCTATCACGGCGCGCAGGCCACGCTGGCGCGGATCCATCTGGACGGCGAGCCCAACCACGGCGCGCTGGAAAAGATCCGGAGCGGAAATGCGGATATAATTAGCGTCGAACTGACGGAGATTGACGGAAAGTAGTCGCGACCCGCGACTATTACCCATACCAGGATCCCCCCAATGCCCACCGACCGCATCTTCAACTTTTCCGCCGGCCCGGCCGTTCTCCCAGAACCCGTTCTCAAGCGAGCCCAGGAGGCGATCTGGAATGTCGCAGGGAGCGGCATCGGGATCATGGAGCACAGCCACCGCGGGAAAGTCTTCGACAAGATCATCGAGGACGCCGAGCAGGCCTGCCGGCAGCTAGGCGGCATCCCGGACAACTATCGAGTCTTGTTCCTCCAGGGCGGTGCGTCCCTCCAGTTCTCGATGGTGCCGATGAACTTGCTGCCGCCCGACCGCACCGCGGACTACCTCCTCACCGGCGTATGGTCGCAGAAAGCGGTGAAGGAAGCCAAGATCCTGGGCGGCAAAGTGCATCTCGCGGCCAGCAGTGAGGCCACCAACTTCGACCGGATTCCCAAACCCGATGAGATCCGCTACTCCGCCAATCCGGTGTACGTGCACCTCACGACCAACAACACCATCTACGGAACCCAGTGGCGGAGCGAGCCGGCCGTGCCCGCGGGGGCCCCTCTGATCGCCGACGCCTCGAGCGACATCTACAGCCGGCCGATCGACATCGGAAAGTATGGTCTGATCTACGCGGGCGCCCAGAAGAATCTGGGTCCATCAGGGGTGGTCCTGGTTATCATCCGCGACGATCTGGTCGAGGCCGGCGCCAAGACGCTGCCCACCATGCTGCAGTATCGCACTCACGCGGCCGAGAAGTCGCTCTACAATACCCCACCCACCTTCGGCATCTACGTGATGGGCGAGGTGTTCAAGTGGATTCAGGCCGAGGGCGGGCTCAAGGCCATGGAGGAGAAGAACGAGGCCAAAGCGAAGCTGCTCTACGACTACATCGATGAGAGCGACTTCTTCCGCGGCACCGTTCAGCCCGATAGCCGCTCGCGCATGAACCTCTGCTTCCGGGCTCCCACCGAGGAGCTGGAGACCAAGTTCATCAGCGAGGCGACCAAGAAGGGCCTCGACGGTCTCAAGGGACACCGCTCGGTGGGCGGGATGCGGGCCAGCATCTACAATGCCTGTCCCCGCGCCGCGGTCGAGGCGCTGGTGTCGTTCATGAAGGAGTTCGAGCGGGCCAATCGGGCCGCGGCGGCGCGGACCTGACCGCCGCCGAGCTCAAGCGGCGGCAAAGGCGCGGATCAACTCGTCGTTCGACCTGGTGCGACGCAGATCGGTGATCAGGTCGGTCATGGCATTAATGGGCGACATGCCCGCAATGCGCTGACGCAGGAGACGCGAAACGGCAAGCGCATCCTCGGGCAGCAGAAGCTCTTCCCTCCGTGTCGCGCTGGCCACCAGATCTATCGCGGGGAAGATCCGGCGCTCGGCCAGCTCCCGGCTCAAGACCAGCTCGCTATTGCCGGTGCCCTTGAACTCCTCGAAGATCACCTGATCCATACGGCTCCCGGTGTCGACCAGGGCGGTGGCAATGATGGTGAGTGAGCCGCCGTGTGCGGGATCCACCTTGCGCGCGCTTCCCAGAAAGCGCTTGGGCCGCTCCAGCGACTGGGCATCCAGGCCACCGGAGAGCGTTCTCCCGGTTCCCTTTTCGACCGTGTTGTAGGCCCGCGCCAGCCGAGTCAGCGAGTCCACGATCAGCACCACGTCCCCTCCCAGCTCGACCCGGCGCCTGGCCCGCTCCAGCGTGAGCTCGGCCAGCGCGACGTGCTGGGTGGCGGGATTATCGAAGCTCGAAGCCACGACCTCGCCTACGCCTGCCGTCTCCATCTCGAAGACTTCCTCCGGCCGCTCGTCCACCAGCAGGATGAGGAGCTCGGCGTCGGGGTAGTTGGCGCTCACTCCTTGAGCGATGGCCTGGAGCACCATTGTCTTCCCAGCCTTGGCCGGAGCGACGATCAGAGCTCGTTGTCCCTTACCCAGGGGGCACAGCAGATCGATGACCCGGTTGGTGTAGTCCGGCTGTCCCTGGCGGACCAGCCCGAACTCCAGGCGGAGCTGCTCGTTCGGATGGATGGCGCTGAGACGATTGAATTCCGGGCGATGGCGGAGCTGATCGGGAGGCAGCCGGTTGATCGTACTGATCCCCTGGAGCGAAGGACCCCGTCCTTTCCCGGACGCTCGGGTCTCGCCCTCGATCTCGTCGCCGGGCCTGAGGCCGTACTGCCGAATCAGTTTTTCAGCGACATGGACGTCGCCGTTCGCAGGGAGATACCCTGCCTCACGACGCCGGAGAAAGCCGCTGCCTTTTCCGGCGATCTCCAAGACACCGAGCATCAGGCGGCCGATGCCACGGAGCGTTTGATCCGGTGCAGAATGGCGCTAAGACCCAGGGTTCGAGTCATCCCCAGCGTCTCGCTGAGCCCGAGCTGATCGAGCAGGTCGTCAGGTATTCTGGCGACTTCATCCGGAGCCGCGCCATCGAGGTTCCGGGCCAGCAGCGAAATGAATCCGCGCACCGTGGGAGATTCCCGCGGAACATCGGCATGGATGTGAACCTGCCCGTTTTCCACTTCCACCCAAAGGAAGACCGGGGTCTGGCATTCAGGCACCCGATGCTCGTCGTTGTTCTTCTCTTGTTCCAGCCGGTCGGGCAGGGGAGGGAGCTTGCGGGAATAGTCCAGCAAGGTCTCCAACCGGGTGGTCCGGTCGGCCGATTTGAACCGGGGAATCAGGCTCTCGAGCGTGGGCATACTGGTAAGCTAAGCCATCGATGCTGGCGGGTGAACTATGGGAGATCATCGTGTCCGCGACCGGTGGAGGCGTACCTCGTGGGCCGCGATCACCGGCCCATAGAAGATCACATCGGCGGCGACCTTACCCACCAGAATGCCGAGCTGGGGCCCCAGCCACACGGTGGCCAGCCCGAAGCACAGGGGGCGGGTGACCCCGGTGTCGATCAGCTCGGCCGGCCCGAACTCCACGAACAGGGTGCGAAGGCTGCGAAACATTTGCCGCGGTCCATACACCGCTCGATGGGCGCCGGCCGCATAGGCGTCTCGGATCAGCTCCCGGAGCAAAAGCGTAAGATAGAAGCCGGTTCCCTCCGCCAGGGCGGCGGCGTAGGCAGCGACGACTCGACTCTCCGTGGCCGACTGCACCAGCCAAAAGGCGCCGAACGCGGCGGCCGCGCCCACGATTTCTGCGATGCCGTACCGGACGATCCACTCGCGGGCACGGCCTCTGTTGGGTGGGATCGCCCGCAGCAGCCCGATCTTGCCGGTTCCCGGCCAGCGCCGGACCGGGGGCTCCCCATGGGTTGGCGAGGCGGCGTCCGGATCCGGTGGCGGGGGGAGGGTCGCAAAATCGAAGCGGAAGGCGCGGTTGCCGACCTGGATGACGTCGCCCGACTGGAGCAGGTGCTGCGCCTGGATCCGCTCACAGTTCACGTAGGTTCCGTGGCTGCTGCTGTCCACCACCACGTAGCCGGTCGGGGTCCGAATCACGCAGGCGTGCTGGCGGGAGACGCTGGGATCCTCCACCAGCAGGTCGCATTCGACAGCGCGGCCGATCACCAGCGGCTGACTTCCGATCAGATGGCTGGTGCCATCCTGGAGGCACACCAACCGTCCTCCGACCGGCAGGGACGATGCGGCGGAGTCGCGAACGAGGGGTGACGGAGGAACCGCCACGGGTACCTCAGGCTGCTGGTGTGGCGCGGGGGAGCTACCTCAAGATTTCCCGGATCTCCCGAGTCTCGCAATGTCCCGGCAATTGTGAGGCCTGCTTGACGAGGCGCCGGGCCTCAGTGTATAGATATTCATGCTCCTGACCGCCCATCTGTTCCGCCGCAACATTATTCCGCCCTCACTCTCGGCGAGAGGCGGCGCGACAGCACTGGGGTAGAGCAGAACCCGAGCCAAGCAGCCAGAGACGGCCTCTCACGACGAGAGGCCGTTTCGTTTTCATCCCGGACACCGGATCCCGAGCCACCTATGACTCTCCGCCTGTACGACACCACCCTCCGCGACGGAACCCAGCGGGAAGGTCTCTCGCTCTCCGTGGAGGACAAGGTCAAGATCGCGCGGGCGCTGGACCGGCTCGGCGTGCGCTACATCGAAGGGGGATGGCCGGGCTCCAATCCCAAGGATGCGGAGTTCTTTCGCCGGATGCAGGATGAGCCGCCGGCGCAGGCGCGCATCGCCGCCTTCGGCAGTACCCGTCGAGCCAACACCCGCTGTGAGGACGATGCCAACCTGCTCGCGCTGGTCGATGCGGGCACCCCGGTCGTCACCCTGGTCGGCAAGAGCTCGGTGCTGCATGTCGACCGGGTGCTGGAGACCAGCCGGGAGGAAAACCTGCGGATGATCGCCGAGAGCGTGGCATTCATGAAGCAGGCCGGCAAGGAGGTGATCTACGACGCTGAGCACTTCTTCGATGGCTATCGGCTGGATCGGGACTACGCGCTGGCCACCCTCACCGCAGCGTCCGAGGCGGGGGCCGATTGTCTCGTGCTGTGCGACACCAACGGCGGCGAGCTCCCCGACGTGATCCGGTATCGGGTGTGCGAGATCCGTGAGGTGCTGGCCACGCCGCTCGGCATCCACCCTCATGACGACGCGGGGCTCGCGCTGGCCAACGGACTGGCTGCGGTTCAGGCCGGCTGCGCCCAGGTGCAGGGCACCATCAACGGCTACGGCGAGCGCTGCGGGAATCTCGATCTCGTCCCTCTCATCGCCACGCTGCAGCTCAAGCTCGGCCTCCCGGTCGTGTCACCCGAGGCGCTCGGCCGGCTCACCGAGGTTTCCCAGTTCGTGGCCGCAGTGGCCAATCAGCATCCCGATCCTCACGCCCCCTACGTCGGGCGGAGCGCCTTCGCGCATAAGGGCGGGATCCACGTGGCCGCCATTGCCAAAGTGCCGGAGAGCTACCAGCACATCGATCCGGCGGCCGTAGGCAACGAGATGCGGGTCGTCGTGAGCGAGGTTGCCGGACGGCGCAATGTCCGGCTTCGCGCCGAGGCGCTAGGTATCGCGCCCGGCGCGACCGAAGCGAGCGTGCTCCAGCGGATCAAGGAGTTAGAGCACCGCGGCTTTCAGTTCGAGGCGGCGGAGGGCTCATTCGAGATGCTGCTGCGTCGAGCGGCGTCCGGCTATAGACCGCCCTTCGAGCTGGAGGACTTCACGGTGATCGTGGAACGACGCGGTGGGGACGGGGTCCGGGCCCAGGCGACGGTGAAGCTGCGAGTGGGACAGGAGCTCATGCACACCGCAGCGGAAGGGCAGGGGCCGGTCAATGCGCTGGACCGCGCGGTCAGGAAGGCACTCCTGCCGCACTATCCCGAGCTGGCCCAGGTCCATCTGGTGGACTACAAGGTGCGCATCGTAGACGAGCACCTCGGCACCGGCGCCCGCCCGCGAGTGATCATCGAGTCAGCCCGGGGCACCGAGCGCTGGAGCACCGTGGGCTGTTCGGAGAACATTATAGAGGCGAGCTGGCAGGCGCTGTGCGACGGGCTGGAGCTGGGGATCCTGAGGAGCGGTGAGAAGTGAGCAGTGAGACGTAAGAAGCGGCCGGCTCCCCCCGCTCACTTCTTACTCCTTATTCCTTGCTCCCCACTACGTTACGTCCCGTTAACCGACCATCGGCGGTCGAGCGGGGAACCTCGCCTCCTCTCCCGTCGTTACTCTTGGTCCGCTTCACCTCCCCTGACCCGACGGTTTCGATGGCTGCTCCTGAGAAATACGACGCCATAGTCATCGGTGCAGGCCAGGCCGGCGGACCACTCTCCGGTGCCATGGCCAGAGCCGGACGCCGCACGGCGCTCATCGAGCGGGAGCACGTCGGCGGCACCTGCATCAACGAGGGCTGCACTCCTACCAAGACGATGGTGGCGAGTGCCCGGATCGCGTATCTGGCCCGCCGGGCCCACGATTACGGCGTTGTCACCGGCCCGGTCTCGGTCGACCTCATCCGGGTCCGGCAACGCAAACGTGCCATTGTCGAGAGCTTCCGGAGCGGAAGTCAACGGCGAATCGAGGAGGCCGGCGTCGATCTGATCATGGGGGAGGCAAGGTTCACCGGTCCCAGGAGGGTCAGCGTCGGTTCGCGACTCCTCCAGGCGGACACCGTCTTCCTCAATACCGGCTGCCGTCCGGCCGTTCCCGACATCGAAGGACTCGAGCGGATCAACCGGAGGCTGAACTCGACTTCGATCATGGAGCTCGATGCTCTGCCCGAACATCTGCTGGTGCTGGGAGGCGGGTACGTCGGACTGGAGTTCGCCCAGATGTTCCGGCGCTTCGGCAGCCGAGTGAGCCTTATCCAGCGGGGACCTCAGCTGTTGCCCCAAGAGGACCAGGATATCGCGACCATGGTGTTCGACATTCTCCGGGCAGACGGCATCGAGGTCCTGCTGGAGACGCAACCGCGCTGTGCGGCTTGGTTGCCTGAGGGCGTAAAGCTTGTGGTGCAGGGTCCCGCCGGCGAGCGCACGCTCGAGGGATCCCACCTTCTCGTCGCAACCGGGCGGGTGCCGAATACCGAGGGACTGGATCTCCCCGCGGCGGGGGTGGAGACCGATCGGCAGGGCTTCATCCGGGTCAACGAGCGCCTCGAGACCAGTGCACCGGGGGTCTACGCCCTGGGCGACGTCAAGGGCGGCCCGGCCTTTACCCATATCTCCTATGACGACTTCCGGATCATCCGCACCAATCTGTTACAAAGCGGTAACGCTACGACCATGGCCCGTCCGATACCCTACACCGTATTCATCGACCCCCAGTTGGGACGCATTGGACTGACCGAGCGGGAGGCCCGCAAAGAGGGACGCAGCTTCAGGATAGCTCAACTGCCGATGAGTCAGGTGGCCCGGGCCCTGGAGCTGAGCGAATCCCGCGGTGTGATAAAAGTCCTTGTGGATGCCGAAACCGGGTGCCTCCTTGGGGCCACCGTACTCGGGATTGAAGGCGGGGAGCTCATGGCGACCCTCCAGGTCGCCATGATGGGAAACGTGCCGTATCATAAGCTCCGGGATGCGATCTTCGCCCACCCGACCCTGGCGGAGTCGCTCAACAATCTCTTCTCTAACCTCGAGGCCCATCCGGATCGGGTGAGGTAAGCTCCATGACGACTGTCGCGGCCCCCTCGCACGTCGACCCTCAGGCCATCGCCGGGCAGCTGCTCGAAGCCCGAGCGCGGACCATGCTCTTGATCGCTCCTCTGAGCGATGAGGACCTGCGGCGCCAGCACGACCCTCTGATGAGCCCCATCCTGTGGGACCTGGGACACATCACCCACTTCGAAGAGCTCTGGCTCACCCGCAACCTCGAGGGACCCATCGAGTTCGTCGAGATGCCGGGCATGTTCAATCCATTCGAGCACCCCCGAAGCAAACGGGGCGCGCTGCCGCTCCCCAACTTGCGGGACTGCCGCGGGATCATGGACGAGATCCGGGGAAGGGTCCTGGCGCGACTCGCCGGCACGAACTTCTCCGGAAGCCACCCTCTGCTGCGCGAAGGCTATGTCTACCAGATGGTCTTGCAGCACGAATACCAGCACAACGAGACCATCCTGCAGACTCTCCAGCTCAAGCTGGGCCATCCGTACTCGCCCGTCGTGCGCTATGACCTGCCCCCGGTATCGGCGGATCCCCGCGCAGGAATTCGCGGGGAGATGGTGACTTTTCCAGGGGGAACGGTCGAGATCGGGACCGATGACCGAAGTGCCGCGTATGACAACGAGCGGCCCCGCCACCAGGTGGAGGTCGCGCCCTTCCGCATCGACGTCAATCCAGTCACCAACGGCGACTTCCTGATCTTCATCGCCGCCGGAGGCTATGCCACACCCGAGTACTGGTCCGAAGCTGGATGGCATTGGCTGACCGACTCGGGGGTGAACGCGCCGAAGTACTGGGAATTGGTGGATGGGGAATGGACCAACCGCTCCATGGATCGGATAGCCCCGGTTGACCCGCGCCATCCGGTTTGCCACATCTGCTTTCACGAGGCCGAAGCGTTTGCCCGTTTCGTCGGCAAGCGCCTGCCCACAGAGATTGAGTGGGAGGTGGCGGCCTCCTGGGAGCCCGACGGGGGCAAGCGGACTTATCCCTGGGGAGAGCAGCAGGCCGATCGTCACCTCGCCAACGTCGATCAGCTGGCCTTCGGCACCGCCGCAGTGGGCTCCTATCCCCAGAATGTCTCGCCACTCGGGTGCTACGGGATGATCGGGGACGTCTGGGAGTGGACCTCGACCGATTTCGGTCCCTGGCCCGGCTTCGAGAGCTTCCCCTACAAGGAGTACTCCGAAGTCTTCTTCGGCGCCGACTACAAGGTCCTGCGCGGGGGGTCGTGGGCGACTCGCCCTGGAGCGATTCGCAACACTTTCAGGAACTGGGACTACCCCATCCGCCGGCAGATTTTCAGCGGCGTGAGGTGCGCCCAAGATGCCTAGAATCTCTTCGCCCGCCGTCCGAGCGGCCCTGCGGCCCGACGGCAAGCCAGCCAACCTGCGGATGCTCGCGGAAGTGGCTGAAGGTCTTTCCGCTCCTCAGAAGGAGCTGTCACCCAAGTACTTCTACGATCAGCGCGGGTCGGAGCTGTTCGAGGCCATCACCCGGCTGCCGGAGTATTATCCTACCCGCACCGAGCGCGCGCTGCTCGAGGGTTGGATGCCCGAGCTGATGATCCAGCTCGGCACCCGGACGCTGATCGAGCTGGGCGCAGGGAACGCGGAGAAGAGCCGCATCATCCTCGACGCCATGCGCGCCGCCGGCTCCGCCGAGCTCTATGTGCCTATCGACGTCAGCGCCACCTTCCTGAGCCAGACCGCGGCTCGACTTCGGCTGGAGTATCCCGGTCTCCGGGTCGAGCCTGCGGTGGCCGACATCTCGGAGGAGCTCAACCTGCCTGGCCGGATGCCGCGGCCGGCTCTCTTCGCCTTCTTGGGGAGCACGATCGGCAACTTCTACCCTCCCGCTGCCATCCGTCTCCTCGGAAGAGTCCGTGCCGCTATGGCGCCGGAAGACCGGTTCCTGATGGGGGTAGATCTGCGCAAGGACATAGCCCGGCTCGAGGCGGCGTACAACGACAGCCAAGGCGTCACCGCCGAATTCAACCGCAACATGCTGCGGGTGCTGAACCACGAGCTGGGCGCGGATTTCGATCCCTCGGCCTTCGAGCATCGGGCTTTCTATGAGCCGGTGGCTCACCGAATCGAGATGCATCTGGTCTCCACCCGCGACCAACGCGTCACGATTCCGGGGCTGGGCCAGGTCGCGCTGGCTCGAGGCGAAACGATCCGCACGGAGATCAGCAGCAAGTACGATCGAGCCAGCGTCGCGGAGCTCTTCGATGCCGCCGGCTTGCGCATCGAAGCGTGGCCCACCGACCCGCACACCCCGTTCGGACTGGTGGTGGGAGCGCCCGTATGATTGCCGGAGGTCGTGCGGCGCTGCTGGCTCATCTGACGGAGCACGTCTTCGCCCCCCCGGTCAGCGCGTCCCTGACCCCGCGCCGGCTGGGCGCCGAGGTGGAGTTCATCCCGGTGGAGACCTCGACCGGGCGTCGGTGTCCCATCGAGACGGAAACGGGCCTCGGCACGCTTACCTTTCTTCGCCGCTTCGGCGGCAGGCAGGGATGGCGAGAGACTCGAACGTCCAAGGGAACCCCCTGCTTCCAGGTTGCCACAGGCGGGAACCTGACCTACGAGCCCGGCGGCCAGCTGGAGTACAGCTCGCCTCCATGTCACTCCGCGAGCAGTTTGCTTGCGGATTTGCGATCGGTGGTTCTGCCGCTCCGATCGGCCGCCGCGGGCGAGGGGATCACCCTGCTCGATGTCGGCATCGATCCGTTCAATACGATTTCGGGCGCTCCGCTCCTGGTGCATAGCGAGCGATACGACCGCATGGCGGAGTATCTGGCACGGCGCAGTCCGGCTGGCGCCCGAATGATGCGTCAGACCGCGGCCTTCCAGATCAGCATCGATTTCGACGATGAGCCCTGGCTCCGCTGGCGAGTGCTCAACGCGGCGGCGCCCTATGTGGTCGCGATCTTTGCCAACTCAGCCGTCTACGCGGGAGAGCCCACCGGCTTGCAGAGCACCCGCGCCGATGTCTGGCGAACGCTGGACCCGACCCACACCGGCCTGCCCTATGACGCACGCTGTCCGGTGGAGGCGTATCTAGAGTTTGCATTGGCGGCCCCCGCCATGCTGCTGCCGACGGTGGATGGCGAATATCGTCCTTTCGGCGACTGGCTCGCCTGCGCCCGGCCGACCGCGGCGGAGTGGCACGATCATCTGAGCACGCTGTTCCCCGAGGTGCGGCCGCGGGGACATCTCGAGCTCCGCTCGGCGGACGCGGTTGCGCCGCAGTGGTACGCGGCCCCACTCGCCCTGGCAGTCGGCATTACCTACGAGCCGGGAGCGCTACGCGCGGCAGCCGACCTGCTGGGACACGCCGATCTGGGCTTGCTGGAGCGGGCCGGCCGGCTGGGACTCCACGATCGGGCCATAGCGAGCACGGCCAGCCAGCTCGCGGAGATCGCCATCGCCGGGTGCGAGGGCCTGGGGCCCGGCTATTTCCACCCGAGCGACCTGGAGCAGGCGCGCGGGTTCTTTGAGCAGTACACCCGGAATGGCCGCGCGCCGGCGGATGACGTTGGGGGAGCGGAGAGGGCGGCGTAGGGCGGGAAGGACGGTAAGGGCGGCCTTGACCGCCCTTACCGCCCTTAGGCCGCTGGCACAAAGCTCCGAATCGGATCCTCGCCGCACCCGGTCCAGACCGTCTTGATGTAGCTGCCGTCCGCCAGGGTCCAGTGAACCTCACCCGAAACGATCTTGCGGTCGGTCGTGCAGCTCGCATCCCACACGAGCGGCTCCGCCGTGGTCACCGTGAAGGTCCGGCTCCGCCCGTTCCGGCTCCAGATGAGCGTCCCGCTCTTGACGAACGTGCCGTCGGGAAGCGGCTGGCCTTCCGCCAGGCTCTCACCCTCCGCGGGGGTGAACGTGAGCAGCGTGTTGTGGCTCACCGTCGCATCGGCGCGGCCGGTGACGCTCCGCACCACGGTGATGTTGTTGGTGAGTGATGCCGAGGCTGCGTTCCCGGTGAGCGTACGGGTTCCGTTCCGGACCGCGGTGAAGCTGCGCCGCTCATTGGGGCTCGTGAACCTGAACTGGAAGTCCGTCAGAGTCGCCTGATACGCAAAGTCGGGGCTGCTCGGAGTCGGATCGCTGAGCTCGATCGTTCCGGTGATCTCCAGCGTGCCGCCGCGGAAGCCGGTAAAGCTGCAGGCGGGGAGCGCAAAGGTAAGCGTTGCATGGTCCGGAGAGCCGTCTCCATCGCTGTCGGTGGTGTTGTCCACCGTCGCGCACGAGGCTCCCCGAGGGGGAAACCCCATGACCGACTCAGCTGCAGAACTCTGCACCGCCGCCCCGGCCTCCGCGCCGGAGATCGTCAGGGCATTGACCGACTGGTCGACCTCGTCAGCCGCGGCATCCCCGATATCCTCCACCTCGGCGGTGGGAATGGAGCCGTTGGAGCCGGGGTTCGTGGAATCGCTGCAGCCCGCGATCCCCAGGACCAGCAAGCTGCAGGCGAAGAGGGAGGCCGTGGAGGCCCATCGGGTTCGGCGCATGGGTCGAGACTCCTTCTTGGGCAGAACGATTGGCTTGCGTGTGGGCTGCTGGGAAACTGGGCTGGTGGACGAGCCCGGCTTCGCTTCGTTAATCATGCCTCTGTGACCCGGCTCACCCCGATACTGCAGTTCTTCGTGTACCTTGCCTCGCCCATGAGGCAACAGGTGCCCCTCTCCGCGATCGCTTAGCCATAAGTGATCCTCATGCCGGGCCGAGCTGGAGAGCCGGGCTATTCATATGAAGGAGATCGCCGATGTCTCTTCCCAACGAACCGGATACCACCGGCCGCACCGTGGTCGGGCTGTTCAACGACCGCAGGCATGCGGAGGCCGCCATTCGGGATCTGAAGGCAGCCGGGTTCACCGATGAGCAGATCGGGGTTGCGCTGCAGTCGACCGAGGGCGAAGCGCAGATCGTGGACCCGCAGGTTGGAGATGAAGGGCAGACCCATTCGGGCGAGTTTGCCGCCAAAGGCGCCGTGAGCGGCGGCGTGTTGGGAGGCCTGGTCGGGCTGCTCGGGTCGCTGCTCATTCCTGGATTCGGGCCAGTCGTCGTAGGAGGCGTACTCGCTTCGACCCTCACCGGAGCGGGACTGGGCGCGGCCGCCGGCGGGATTATCGGTGCCCTCACCGGCATGGGCGTTTCCGAGCAGGACGCGCAACACTTCGACTTGGGGCTGCGCGCCGGCGGCACGCTGCTCGCGGTCGGGGCCGGCAATCGAACCGATGAGGCGCTTGCCATTCTTCAGGGGCACGGCATCGACTTCGGCCCAAGCTGGCAGGGCGGGTTGGAACGTCGCGAGGTCCCCAGCCGAAAGCCCTACAGCGGCCCCGAGAGGCGTCTGCGACAGAGCACCGGCTATAGCGGCCCCGAGCGTCGCCTCATCGGCGTCTGATCTGAGAAGTCCTGTATCGCGAAGGGGAGGGCGCGTGGCGCTCTCCCCCTTTTTGTTGGCAGATTACTAGAGCACACCACCAAGAGGTTTGAGTGAAGGCGATCCGAGTTGAGCAGCCGGGCGGGGCTGAGGTCTTGCGGCTCGAAGACGTCCCGATTCCCACGCCGGGTCCGGGCCAGGCCCTGATCAAGGTCGAAGCTGCCGGAGTGAATTTCATCGATATCTATCGCCGATCCGGAGCCTACCCGGTCACCTATCCGATTACTCCGGGCAGCGAGGCGGGTGGTACGGTCGAGGCCGTCGGCACCGGCGTCACCGTCGTGCGGCCGGGTGACCGGGTCGCCTCCTCCGACATGATCGGCGCCTATGCCGAGTATGCATTGGCCCCCGCCGACCGATTGGTGCCGCTTCCCGAGCGGGTGAGCGCGCGCGACGGCGCGGCCGCGATCCTCCAGGGCATTACCGCCCACTATCTCACGGCGTCCACTCACCGACTCAAACGGGGGGACACCTGCCTCGTGCATGCCGCCGCCGGCGGCGTTGGGCTCTTGATCTGCCAGATGGCCCGGCAACGCGGCGCTCGCGTGATCGGCACCGTGTCGACCGAGGAGAAGGCAACCCTGGCGCGCGAGGCGGGCGCAACCGACGTCATCCTCTACACCGAAGTCGATTTCGAAGTCGAGACGAAACGACTGACCGACGGCGCCGGAGTGGAAGTGGTCTACGATTCGGTCGGCCGCACGACGTTCGCCAAGAGCCTCAACTGCCTTGCACGTCGGGGCGTCATGGTGCTCTTCGGTCAATCGAGCGGCCCGGTCGAGCCGTTCGACCCTCAGGTGCTGAACCGGAAGGGCTCGCTCTTTCTGACCCGCCCGACCATCGGCCACTACACCGCCACCCGGCGGGAGCTGCTGCAGCGCGCGTCCGCCGTGCTTCACGGTATCGCGGACGGCAACCTGTCGGTCCGCAT
Organism: Gemmatimonadales bacterium; assembly: GCA_036556025.1. Classification (GTDB taxonomy): domain Bacteria; phylum Gemmatimonadota; class Gemmatimonadetes; order Gemmatimonadales; family GWC2-71-9; genus CAVVWJ01. Next base: position 60,012 of record DATBKD010000053.1, read on the forward strand.
CGGAGGCGAATTCCCTCTCGCCCAAGCCTCCGAGGCACACCGCCGGCTCGAGTCCCGCCGCACCACCGGCAAATTGCTCTTGCTGCCGTGAGCCAGAACTTCCCGGCCCTGGTCTCGACCGAGTGGCTGGCGGCGCGGCTGAACCAGCCTGGGCTCAGGGTGCTGGACGGCTCCTGGTACTTGCCCAATAGTGGACGGGACCCCCGGGCCGAGTATGCCGGAAGCCACATCCCGGGCGCGGTCTTCTTCGATCTGGACGCGACCAGCGACCAAACGACGTCGCTGCCTCACATGCTGCCGACTGAGGCGGACTTCGCCGAAGCAATGAGCCGGCTCGGGCTGCACGATAGCGACGCGCTCGTGGTATACGACGGATCGGGGGTGAACCTGAGCGCTCCCCGGGTGTGGTGGACCTTCCGCGTCTTCGGACATGAGGAGATTGCAGTCCTGGACGGAGGGTTCGGCAAGTGGGAGCGTGAGGGGCGCACCGTCGAATCCGGTCAGGTGCGACTGCCTCGAGGCCGCTTCTCCGCGCGGCTCGATCCGGCCAGGGTCCGGGATCTCGCCAGTATCCTGGGGAACATCGAGACCGGAGCCGAGCAGGTTCTGGATCTTCGCTCGCCGGGCCGGTTCGAGGGGACCGAGCCGGAGCCCCGGACCGGGCTTCGCGGCGGGCACATTCCCGGAAGCCGGAACCTGCCGTTTACCGAGCTGGTGACTTCGGAGGGCACCCTGCTCCCACGTGCTCGGCTGCGGGAGAAAATTGTGGCGTCTGGGACCGACCTCAGCCGGCCGATCGTGGCGACCTGCGGCTCAGGCACGAGTGCCTGCGCCCTGCTTCACGCACTTCATCTTCTCGGGCACCGCAACACCGCACTTTACGATGGCGCCTGGACCGAATGGGGAGGCCGGGAGGACACGCCGGTCGAGCGAGGGCCCGCCCGGTGAAGCGCTCCGCCGTCGGCTTCGGCTGTATGGTCGCGTTCCTCCTGCCCTTCGCCGCGGTCGGCATATTCACCGCGGTGCAGTGTGTTCGGTTCGCATCACAAAACAACTGGAGTCAGGCAGGCTTCTTCGCCATCTTCGCGCTGACGTTCGGCGGGGTGGGCGTAGGCGGAATCGCGGCCGCGTTCGCCGGGCGCCGCAAACTGGCCGACATCGAGGCGCTGGAGCAGAAGAATCCGGCGGCACCGTGGCTCTGGCGCCCGGACTGGGCGGCGGGGCGGGTGGACGATTCCACCCGAGCCACGATGTGGTTTGCCTGGAGCTTTGCCACCCTCTGGAATCTGATCGGCTTTCCCCTCGGCATTCTGGCTGCCCGGGCGGCCTTGCGTGAGAACAAGCCCGGTGGCTACGTCGCCCTGATCTTTCCGCTCGTGGGCATCGGGCTACTGGTGTGGGCGCTGCGCGCGACCATCCGCTGCCGCCGGTTCGGCGTCTCCCGGCTGGAGCTCACGACTCGCCCCGGGGTCATAGGGCACAGCCTGGCCGGAACCGTGCGGACCACCACCACGCTGCGGCCGGCCGAAGGATTTCAGGTCTGCCTGCGCTGCATTCGACGGGTCACCAGTGGAACCGGCGACAATCGGTCCACGTCGGAGTCCACCCTGTGGCAGGAGGAAGCCACGGTCCAGGGCCAGGTGAGCCGTGACGCGAGTGGTATGGGCACCGCGATTCCGGTGGCCTTCGCCATTCCGACGGACGCCATTCCCTGTGACGACCGGGATTCGAACAACAGAGTCCTCTGGCGGCTCGAGCTGGCCGCTGGTGTTCCCGGGGTGGATTACGCCGCCAGCTTTGAGGTGCCGGTCTTCCGCACGGAGTTGAGCGGTCAGCCGCCGACGGCGGCCGAGGCTGCTCTCAAGGTGAGTGTGGATGTCGAGACCTACCATCAACCAGTCGGCTCCCGCATCGAGGTCCGCACCACCCGGCGGGGAACCGACATTGTGTTTCCAGCCGCGAGGAACCCTGGTGCCGCACTGGGTCTGACCGCCTTCGTGATGATCTGGAGCGTGGCAGTGTGGTTTCTGGTTCACTTCCGCGCGCCGGTCATTTTCCCCATCGTCTTCGGCGTGTTCGAGCTGCTGCTGCTCTGGTTCGTGCTGGAGCTCTGGCTTCGGGTATCTCGGGTATCCGTGGGAGATGGCAGACTGACGGTTGCGAGCGGTTACCTCTTTCCGGGAAGGGAGCAAAGCTGGGCGGCGTCGGAAATCGACGATGTCACGACCAAGATTTCGATGCAGGCTGGAGGGACGCCCTACTACGACGTCGTAGCAATCACCAAGAGCGGCAGCAAATTGACCGCCGGCCACTCGGTCCGCGACAAGCACGAAGCCGAGTGGCTGGCTGCCAGCATCAAACGCGCCTTGCACCCCTAGTGCGCTGGAGGGGCAAGGTTTCCGCAGGCGACAATGGTGCCCATGTTGGTCGATGAGGCATGCACGTTGACGAAGTACTGCCCGTTTTTCGGCTCCGGCAAGGGCAATTTTGCCTCCGACTCGGCGTCACCGCCGCGACCCACCTTCAGAATACCATAGGCGTCCGGCGGGCCGAGGATACCACCGTCCTGACCGCACTGGCCCCGATGGACATGCCACGGATGGGCTCCACCGGGCGCGGCATTGGAAATGGCCACGTGGACGACCGTCTGACTCGTGTCCTTCATGTCCGGCTCCATCCAGGCGGTACCCTTGACCTGAACCGCGCCGGCAAGGCCCGTCGGGGTGGCCAGAGTGGCATTCCATCGCTCCGGCGCGGGCATGGCCGCCGGGCTGATCTCCACAGCTTTATGGCAACCGGCCAGGGTAAGGCCGCATAGGACGAGCCCTACTGTGCCAGGCAGTTTCATATATCCTCCACTGAGCGAAGTGACGCGTCGCTATATGGCGGGATATCAGCCCCCGCTGCGGTGACGAACGACACAGGGCAGCGAGACTATTTCGGTTTGCGGACCCCGCACGCCCGCAGGACCTGACGGGGGGCGGGATAGTTGGGAAAGAGTGCTTCGGCGGCCTCGGCGTGGGGGCGGGCGCGGTCGCACCGGCCGGACGCTCGCCAGCTCTGGGCCAGCAACATGTGGATCCGGTAGCTCCCGGGGTCGACCCGGGAGGCTCGTTCCATGGCCGTGCGCTCGCCTCTGCTGAAGAGGCTCATCGCCACCACCTGCGCGCTGCTTCGCCAGAGAAAGAGGGCGCCCAGCGCGGCCGCTGCCAGGATCAGATACCGCCGCGAGTCGCGGGTGAGTCGGATCTCCCGAATCGGGCGGGCGGACGACGCGAGCGTACCCACGATGACCCAACCGAAGAGGGTATTCACCGGCAGCAGCAGCACCGCGTCGAACAGTCCAACCGTACCGATCGCAATCAGGGTGGCGACGATGGCAAGGTCGGCCAGCGCTGGACTTTCCCGCGGGCCGCGGCGCACTCTGGCCCAGGCACCCAGCGCCAACGAGCCACCGACCAGGATGAGGAGAATCGGTGCGAGAAAGCCACGCTCGCCCAGCATGGCCATCCAGTCACTGCTGGGCCAGGGATTGGTGGGGATGATGTCGCGGAGGTGGAACGAAGGGTCATTCGGGGACATGAACCGGGGGTAGGCGACCGGCCAGTTGCCCGGACCGACCCCCAGGACGGGATGCCGCAGCGCCATCGCCAGCGTGTTGCGGTACTGGATCATGCGACCCCGGCCACTCCCCTCGCGGTAGTTGGCGACCCCGGTCAGCGAGTCGAGGTAGGGCGAAGCCGATCGCCAGCTGAGACGGTTGGGCAGGATCAGGGAAAGCACCAACCCAGCCGCGGCTGCCGTGGTCAACCGCAGCACCCGTTTCCGCAGGCGCTCATCCGCCCAGAGCCGGCCGACCCACAGACCCTCCACGGCCAGAAACGCACCGCACACCCCCGCGCCTACCCAGGCGGCACGGGAGCGGGAAAGAATCAGGGCGGCCGCCGCGAGCATGACGCCCATGGATCCAAGCGCGAAGCCCGCCCGACTTCGAGCTTCCAGCGAGACCAGCAGGAGGACAGGCAGGCCAATGGTGACCAGATGAGCCATGAAGTTCCGGTTCCCGAAGGTGCCCCCGGGAGCGCGACTCAGGCTGGCGAAGCTGGTCGTGATCAAGCCGTAGGCCTGAGCCAGCGCCGTGAGCGAGCCCAGCACGACGGCCACCGCAAGCCCAACGAGGAGGGCCTGACTCCGGCCGGCGCGAGCAAGCGTTCGGCCGCACCAGAACAGCACCGCACCCGAGAGGCTCACTCCCAGAGCTCGGAACCCGAGCCATCGGTTGTCCGCCAACAGGGTCGATAGGAGAGACAGAGCCAGAAAGGCGATCAGGGGAGCGTCCACCATGAAGACCGTCAGCCGGCGGGCAAAGGCGAGGCAGAGCAGGGCGGTGGTAAGAGCGGCAAGGTGCAGCACCAGCTCCTTTACCACGGTGAAGCGATCCAACTCGAAGAGCTGATAGGGGAGGACCGCGAGCACGATCAGAACGGCGGCCACCTGGAGCACCAGGACGGCGGTGCCGCTCAGGGTGGTCGCATCGGTGAGGATCGGCGAGGTGACCCTGAAGGAGACGGTTTGCTCCCGCGCGGCGGGCTTCCCGGACACGTCGCTCTCCTCAGGGGCTGGCGGCGGAATGAAACATCTGCGCGTAGCGCAGCCGGCCCCCGGTAGCCCAGGGCCGATACCGGTTGGCAAACTCGATCCGCTGGGCCAGCGATGGGTGGCTCCCGCGCCAGAGTCGGTGGAGGAGCCCAGGTCGAGGCACGTCGAGGTTCTCCTCTTGCAGCCGGACGAAGGTCAGGGCAGCAGCCCGGTTGTCACGGGTGAGCTCGAGTCCGAATCGGTCGGCCTCGTGCTCCATGTAGCGGGAGCCGGCCAGCGCGAACGGAGTCACCGCGAAGGAGACCAGGCTGCTCAGCAGCAGGAGCAGCGGCAACGATGCCACGTCGTCCAGCCGGGCGAAGCCAAACCGTCCGGCGTGCCGTTGGATCAGCCGAGCCGCGAGTCGATGGACCGTGTAGAGCGAGAGAGTCGCCAGGAGCGTGGCCCCAAGTATAACAGCCAGCGTGTGGTGGAGGACGAAGTGACCCATTTCGTGCCCCACGACGAAGAGAATTTCACGCGGGGTGAGCCGTGCGAGGATGGTGTCCCACAGCACGATTCGCTTGCTGGCCCCAAAGCCGGTGACGTACGCGTTCACCGTTTTGGTATCGACGCTCTTCTTGACCTCGTAGACCCGGCTGCGCTCGATCCCCGCTCGGGAGGCTAGCGCCAGGATCCTCATCTCGAGCGCCTTGTTCTCGAGGGGGCCGAACTGGTTGAAGAGGGGCTCCACCCAGAGCGGGGTGATGACGAGGGCGAGGACGGAGAGCGGGATCGCGGCCAGGCCGGTCCATAGCCACCAGCGGCGCGGACTCTTTCTCAGTAACCAGTAGGGAATCCAAAGCAGCAACGGCGCCACGATACAGCCCAGGCCGAGCGCCTTGATCCAATCTCCTAGCCACCGGCCCAAGGTTTGATTGGAGAGGCCGTAGGCGTGTTCCCGTACGAACCCCTGGTACCACGAGAGTGGCAGATTCAACAGGGTCATGAGCACGGTAAACAGCACGCTGTAGACGGCGATGCTTCGAAACCAGCGGGCTCCGGCCGCCCGTGCCGCCCAGTCCCGCATTCGGGCGGACAAGCCGGACCATAGCAGCAGCGCCGGGATGAGAAACCCCAATGCAGTGTCCGCTACCCAGAGCAGGTCGCCGCTCCGCTGATACTGCCGCGCGAGCGCACTGGGCTCCGGGACCGGTACCTCGGCGGTGGCCGACGTGTCGGGCTGCTGGATGGTGTCGAGCCGCACGGCGCCGGGTTGATAGGGCATGCTAGAAAAGGGAGGAGATGAGTGGAGAGTAATCGAGGGCGGGCGGACGATGGAGGTCCGGGTCTGGTCCGTCTTCCCGATTCACTGCAGATTGGTTTCAGCGGCGGACCCGGAATTCGCGGGTCAGGTGATCAACCGCATTGGTCGGCAACGGAGGTGAGCGATGTTACAGGTGCAAGAGGGACAATGTGGTCTCTGCAGCCACTTTGGAGAGCCCCACGGAAGCGACCAGCAGTTGCTGCAAATTCGCCACAAGCATGAGGCGCCGGAGACCCTGGTGGACGAGTGCGGTCACCCTCGTCATGCGTCGCTCCACTTGAAGGTCACTCCGATCAGCGGATGTGACGGGTTCGAGCCTGCCCCATTGATGTGACCGAGGTCGGCCGGATATGCAACTGACACTGACGGAGCAGGAAGCAGAGATCCTGAGGGATCTGCTGCACGACTACCTGCCCGAGCTGAAAATGGAAGTGGCGCGGACCGATCAGCGGGATCTGCGGCGCCGTCTCGCCCAACGCGAGGATCTTGCCGAGCGGCTCCTGGTGGACCTCGCCCGCCCGACGTAGCGCCGCACGGTCAGGAGATTCGACTCTCGCTGCTGTCGAGTACCTCCCGAACCTTGCGAGCCAGGACCGCCGCACTGAAGGGCTTCTGGAGAAATGCCGTTCCTCGCTCCAGGATGCCATGGTGTACCACCGCGTCATCAGTGTACCCCGACATGAACAGCACGCTTGCCTCCGGATGGAGGGCGAGTAGCCTCTCGACCAGCTCCCGTCCGCCGAGTCCGGGCATGATGACGTCAGTGGCGATCAAATCGATGGCCCCGGGATGCGATCGCGCCAGCCTCAACGCCTCCTCTCCGCCGCTCGAAGCCAGCACCAGGTAGCCCTGCCGGGTCAGAATCTGATGCACCACCTTCCGCAGCGGGGCCTCGTCCTCCACCAATAGGATGGTCTCCACTCCGCGAGCCGGTGCGGAAGCCGGGGGGCTGGGCGGGACCACGTCGAGCGCCTCGTACACCCGCGGCAGATAGACCTTGAACGTGGCCCCCTGGTTCGGCTCGCTGTACACCCAGATGAATCCCCCACTCTGCTTCACGATCCCGTAGACCGTCGAGAGCCCTAACCCGGTGCCTTTCCCCGGCTCCTTAGTCGTGTAGAACGGCTCGAAGATCCGGCTCTGCTCTTCCCGGTCCATGCCGCAGCCGGTATCACTCACTGCCAGCATGACGTAGTCTCCCGGCGTGACCATCTCATGCACCGCCCGATACTGCTCGTCAAACACGGCGTTCCCGGTCTCGATAGTAAGGCGGCCACCACCCGGCATCGCGTCGCGGGCATTGACCGCGAGATTCATGATCACTTGCTCCACCTGACCGGGATCGGCCCTGACGTGGCCCAGCTCGGGAGCCAGCCTGGTCTCCAGCGTAATGTCCTCACCGATGATCCGGCGGAGCATCTTGTCGGTGCCCGCGACGATCTCGTTGAGATCGAGCACCTTGAGCGCCAGCATCTGGGAGCGACTGAAGGCGAGCAGTTGACGGGTCAGGCCCGCGGCGCGGTGCGCGGCGCGACTGATCTCCTGGGCGTCGACCCGCCTGGGATCCTTGGGCGACAAGTCCTCGGCCAACAGATCGGCATAGCTGAGGATGGCCGAAAGGACGTTGTTGAAGTCGTGAGCGATGCCGCCGGCCAGGCGTCCTACCGCTTCCATCTTCTGGGCCTGACGCAGCTGCATCTCGAGCTGCTTGGCCTCGGTCACGTCGCGGGAGATGCCGAAGATCCCGGCGACTTTCCCTCTGGGGTCGCGGTAGATTCCCTTGGAGCTGAGAAATCTCCGGGTCTTCCCCTTGACCGAGAGCGACTCCTCATAGGTCCTGGTCTTCTCCTCGGCGATCACCTCCAGCTCCGCCCGCCGAATCGCCTCCGCCGCCTTGCCCGGAAAGAGGTCCTGGTCAGTGTGCCCGATGATCTCATCGGCCGGTTTGCCGATCAGAGCCGCATCGGCCGAGTTCACCATCAGGTAGCGACCCTCGAGGTCCTTGACGAAGACCAGGTCGGTGGTGCCTTCGATGACCGAGCGCATCATCGCCAGGCTGTGGCGCAGCGCTTCCTCTGCGCGTCGCTGCTCGGTGAGGCGCGCTTCCAGATCAGCGGCTTGCCGGTGGTACCTCGCCTGGGTCACGTCTCGAAGGCACAAGACGAGGTACGGTCTCCCTTCACTTTCCTGCGGCACCTTGAGGGAGACATCCACGTAGACGGGAGAACCATTGGCGTGGCGGCAATCGCACTCGAAGCTGGCTTGACCGGCCTGGGTCGCTTCCCGAATGCTTACGAGCACGTCATTCGCCTGGTCGGGAGCGACGATGAGGTCGATCAGGTTTCGTCCTAGCGCGTCTTCCGGGGCGATGCCGAAGATGGCCTCGGCGGCCCGGTTCCAGAACAGGACGTCGTACGTCGGCGTGAGGGCGATGAGCGCCTCGGGTAAGGCGTCGAAGGAGGGCGAAAAGGTAGGACGCGGGTCGGCCACGGACTTCTCCGGACAGGCTGCGCCTGGTCGGTCCTCTGGTCGTTCGGGCGAGTCTTTTGTGAGGAGGAAATGAAAGATTGGAACGGGCAGCCCAACCCGGTATCAGCCGGTGCCGAACCGCAGCCTCCGAGGCGAGCCGACACGGTATCGGCGCCCGTCCTACACACCGGAGAGGAGCGGGCTAGGCCAGGCCGTGCGTCATGGCGTAACGCACCAGATCGGCGTTGGTCTTGAAGTGCATCTTGGACAGCAGGCGAACCCGGTGAGTGCTCACCGTCTTGACGCTCACCTTGAGCTCCGCGGCGATTTCCTTGACCGAGCGGCCTCGCGCGAGCAGGCGAAACACTTCGTATTCGCGCTCGGACAGCCGCTCGTGGGGCTCCCGAAAGCCACCCGGGCGAAGCCGGGAGCCAAGGGATTCGGCGAGAGTGGCGCTCACGTAGGTCCGTCCTGAGTTCACCCGGCGAATGGCCTCGACCAGTTCATCCGGGGTTCGCTCCTTGGTGAGATACCCCGACGCGCCCGCCTTGAGCGCGCGCATGGCGTAGAGATCCTCTCCATACATGCTCAGAACCAACACCGCCAGCCGCGGATGGCGCCGCCTCACCTGAGAGAGCACCTCCAGCAACCCCGGGCCCGGCATGGCCACGTCGAGCAGGAGGACATCGGCGTCGGACCGGGCCAACCGCTCGAGCACTTCTTCTCCGGTGGCGGCCTCCCCCACGACGTGGAATTCCGCCCCCAGCGACACAATCCGGCGCAATCCCTCGCGCACGATCGGATGATCGTCCGCGATGAACACCTTGATCGTGCGCGACGCCGTCTCCAGTGCATTCATAGGGACGGACCCTTCTGTTCACGTGGGCGAAGCGGGATGCGGACGACGATTCTGGTCCCACGTTTCGGTACTCCCCAGACTGTGAAGCTGCCGCCACAGCCGCCGGCCCGTTCCCGCATGCCCAGCAGTCCCAAGGAGCGCTCCCCGCTGATATCGGCGTCGGCAATGCCGGCCCCGTTGTCGCTGAGCTGCAGCGTCAGCCGGGCTCCCCTCGCGGTCAGCTTGATGCGGACCCGGGTCGCGCCGGCGTGGCGGGCCACATTGGTGAGCGCCTCCTGGATGATCCGGAACAAGGCGGTGGCCGCCTCGGCGCCGGCCCGAGGCAAGCGGACGGGAAGCCGCAAATCGCAATGGATGCCGGTGCGCCGCTCGAACCGGCGGACGTACGAGTCGACCGCATCGAGCAACCCCAGCTCGTCCAGGAGATCGGGCCTCAGCTCGGAGGCAATATCTCGGACGCTGACGGTGATCGCATCGATGGTGCGCAGCATGGAGCGCGCCGGATCCTGCAACTCGCTGCCCGCCAGCGGCGGCTGAGCGACGAGCCAGGCCAGGTCCATCTTGAGCCCTGTGAGCGACTGCCCCAGCTCGTCGTGCAGCTCACGGGATATCCGGGCCTGCTCCTCCTCTCGCGCGGCATCCAGCCGGGTCGCGAGCAGCCGAAGCTCTTCGTGCATCACCCGGACCTCGCGCTCCAGGCGGTGGCGCTCCGACGCATCAGTTCCACGCGCCGGATCCGGCGCACCCCTGCAGAGGACGAGCAGCTCCCTCCCGCGATCAGTGGGACCCTCCAGGGTCTGGATTGAGAGGTCGACGCTGACCAGGGTGCCGTCCTTGCGCGCCTGGGGCAATCGTGCCCGGAACGGGCCGCTCAGGCCAACCATCTGGTGAAGGTGAGCCCAGGAGCCCAGCGCGCTGCCCAGCCGCAGCAGATCATCGCCGGCGCGACCCAGGGCCTCCTCAGTGGTCCAGCCAAAGAGGGTTTCCGCCGCGCGATTCCAAGTCACAATCCGGAATCGTTCATCCAGTGCGATGATCGCATCCTGCACGCTATCCAGCATCCGGCTCTGGCGCGCAGCGGTCTCCTCGGCTCGCTTTTGGCCGGTGACATCCTGAAGCGTCGAGAGCACCGCTTGGGGCTGGCCCGCTGGATTTCGAATGAGGGATGCGGAGTGGCGTAGCAGAATGGGAGAGGAGTCCGGCCGAGTGTACTGGAGCTCGAGCTCCCAGCCCGGCCCGCCCGCCGCCAGGCCCTGCATGAGATCCATCGCCCGAGGCAGGTCAGGTGGGTGGACGAAGCTCAGGAAGGTCCGGCCCAGCAGCTGCGACATGGACCGGCCAAGGAGGTTGCAACATCCCTGATTCACCGAAAGGATGCGCCCGGTCAGATCGCTATCGCAGATGCCGAGCGATTCCTCCTGCAGAATGGCCTGGAGCCGGTTCTCGGTCTCCCGCCGAAGCTCTTCCGCCCGCCGGCGCCGGGTGATGTCGGCACTCACCAGCATGACCTCGGTGACCGCACCAGCCCGGCTCACCGGTATGACCCGATTGTCCAGCCAGAATCGCTCCGAGCCGCGCTGACCCACGGTTTCGTACTGGTCCGCGACGCCAGTCTCGAATACCCGTTCGACCGCCGCCTGGAGCACGCCCCGGTGCTCGCCGGTCAGCACGTCGTAAAGCCGCTCGCCCGGTTGAATGTCGAGATGGGAATCGGCCAACCGATGATTGAGGTACTTGATCCTGCCTTGGCGGTCGAGCAGGGCAACGAATTCCAAAGCGTGCTCCGCCCACGACCGCCAGCGGGCGTCTCCTAGGAATCCACTGTTGTTGAGGTCATGCTCCAGCGAGCTCGCCCGGCTGGCAGTCCCCTGACCCCGGCGTTCGCGCTTCGGCTGACTCACGCTCAGGCTCCGACCGACAACTGGACGAGTACGGGGATAGTTTGGGCCAACCCGGGGAGACGCCGGATCAATCCGTGGGCAAGAAACCAGTTCCAGCCGCGGAGGGGGATGAAGGCATGCCCTGCGGGGACCGTAACGCTCATCGTTAGTTGTAGAGGTCCACAGAGCCGGCCTCGAGGGGCGGCCCTGGCATGCAGGACGGGAGTACCTCGGCCCCGAGTCTTCGAGTCCGAAGTATACTGTCAATATGGTGGCCCCATGCTGATTCGTCTAGAAGAATCGTTACAGCCAGCTGGTTCAACCCGCTCGCGATCGGGGAGTTACGACTGACAAGAAACGGTTCAGCGAAACGTTTTCATTTTCTCGTTCTCCAACCAGCGCGGCTGCGGGCTCGGCCCTTCCCTGATAGCTTGGGGGATGGCTTTCTACCTCGTATCAGCGACGCCCCGCCCCTCGCTGATGGACGAACTGTCTCACCGTCTCACCCAGGGAGAGTTCACTCGGCTCAGGCCGTTTGGCCCCTCCCTCACCCAAGCGCTGCGTGAAGCGAGACGCCTTCCCAATGGACGTGCCATGTGGGAAGAAGAGGACTACTGTGAGCCACCCCTCGCGCAGGAACGGGCAGCCGTGCTCGACCACTACTTCGACGGGCTGACGACAGAACCCGTCATCCAGGGTACCGGATGGGCCCTGATCCAGGACTTTCCTCCCCTGTTCCCCGACCTCGCCTGACTATTCCGAGGCTCCGATGCGTTCAGCTGTGCTGCTTCTCCTCTCCTGCGTTGGCTTTTCCGCTCAAGCTCAAATTCCGAGCCGCGAATACGCTCAACGGCGTCAGGCTCTCATGCAACAGATCGACAGCGGCTTCGTGTTCTCGGCGGGAGGTCGTGACCCGGTCAACCACTTTCCGGACTTCTATCAGATTCCGGCTTTTCGCTATCTCACCGGATACCTGGAGCCCGACGCGTCGCTGGTCCTGCTCAAGCGGGCCCGCGGTGCAGCCGGCATTCTCTTTGTGCCTCCGACCAATCTCAGAGCGGCGCTCTACAATGGGCGCTTCACGGATTCCGCCGCGCTGGGGCGGGAGAACGGGCTGCAGGTGCGCTACGCCGCTGGACTGCTTCCCCTCCTCGACTCCCTGTCGCAAACCGGGCTTCCACTTTACGTGGTGGGCGACTTCCAGTCCAACGAGTTCGCCCGCAGCGACACCCTGTCCTTTTCTCGAACCCTGGTCCGACAGCTTCAGGAGAGACATGCCTCGCTCCAGGTGCGGGACGCCACCCCTATGGTGGATCGACTGCGCGCTCATCGGAGCCCGGCGGAGCTGGCCTTACTTCGGAAAGCCATCGAGATCAGCGACAAGGGCCATCTCGCGGCTATGGAGATGATCGCGCCCGGCCGAAGTGAAAACGAGGTGCAGGCGACGATGGAGTACACCTTTCGCCGGCTGGGTGGTGACCGACCCGCCTATACCTCGATCGTCGGATCAGGCCCCAACTCCACGGTACTCCACTATCCTGCCGGGCGAAGAGTGCTCCAGGCGGGCGAGGTCGTACTGATGGATGTGGCCACCGGCTACGAGGGGTATGCCGCCGACATTACGCGCACGGTTCCCGTCGGCGGCAGCTTCACCCCGGGCCAGCGGGCGATCTATCAGATCGTGCTGGACGCGCAGAAGACGGCCGAACGACTGGTGAAGCCGGGCGCCTCCAGGGACACGGCGTATGGCTCGGCCCGGGTCGTCGTCAAGCAGGGTCTTGCCAAATTGGGGCTGATCGAATCACCTGACGCGGTCTTCGATGCCCCGGAAGGTCTCTGCCCCGTCCGCCCGGGACTGCGCAAAGAAGGTGAACTTTGCCCCCAATGGTATCTCTACAGCTACCACGGGTACGGTCATGGGATTGGTCTGGATGTCCACGATCCCGCCCAGTACAGCGATGTACCGCCGTTCACCTTCCAGGTGGGCGACGCGTTCACCATCGAACCGGGACTCTACGTCCGCGCTTCGGCTCTGGACGGCTTGCCGGATACGCCCCGGAACCGCGTCATGATCAACAAGGTGAGACCGGCCGTTGGGCGATACCAGAACATCGGGGTGCGCATCGAAGACGATTACTTCGTGACGCCGACGGGGGTGGAGCGAGTGTCTCAGGCGCCGCGCGAAATCTCCGAGGTGGAGGCGGCCATGACTCGCCCCCGGGCCGCTCGGACGACACGATAGCGTGCTCGTAACGGAGGCTCGCTGATATGGACCTCGAGCTGAGAGGCCGCAGGGCACTGGTTACCGGCTCGACCGCCGGCATCGGGTTCGCCACGGCCCAGGCGCTCGCGGCCGAGGGCGCTGCCGTCATGGTGAATGGCCGGGGCGAGGATCGAGTCGCCAGTGCCATTCGTGCCATCAAGGCCGCGGTTCCTGGGGCCCATGTGGGAGGCGTCGCCGCCGACCTCGGTACCGCAGCAGGTTGTGAGCTGGTGACCCGAGAGGTGCCCTGGGTTGATATCCTGGTCAACAATGTCGGTATCTTCGAGCCTAAACAGTTCCAGGACATTTCCGACGCCGACTGGCTTCGCTTCTTCGAGACCAACGTGCTCAGTGGAGTGCGCCTCAGCCGGTTCTATCTGCCCGAGATGCTGGCTCGGAACTGGGGGCGCATCGTATTCGTCTCCAGCGAATCGGCGCTGCAGATTCCCGTCGAAATGATTCACTACGGCATGACCAAGACGGCGCAGCTGGCGGTGGCACGAGGGCTCGCGGAGACGACAGTTGGCACTGGCGTGACGGTGAACAGTGTGCTGCCGGGCCCCACGGCGTCCGAGGGCGTCGGCGATTTCGTCCAGCGTCTCGCGCAGAGCCGGGGCACCGATTTCGAGACCATGGAGCGCGAGTTCTTCGCCACCGCGCGGCCCAGCTCGCTGCTCCGCCGGTTTGCCAAGCCGGAAGAAGTGGCAGCCATGATCGTCTACATCTGCAGTGCCCGAGCTTCGGCCACCAACGGCGCGGCGCTGCGAGTGGATGGGGGAGTGGTGAGGGCAGTGGTATAGGGAACTGCGGTGAAGCGCGAAACGTGCAAAGTGAAGAGCGAGGGCGAGGGATGAGGAGGCCACCCCGCTGCTCCCCTTCACTCTTCACTCTCCACCCTCCAACCTCCACCCTTCACTCTTCACTTTTCACGTTTTCACCTTCACCTTCACCCCATGAAACCCTCACTCCTCATCGGTATCGTGCTCATGCTGTTGGGTGGGTATGTGCTGGTACGCGGACTCAGCTACACCTCTGACCGTCACGAACTCAAGGTTGGAGGTCTCGAGGCCTCGGTGGAAGAGAAGCGCTCGGTACCGACTTGGGTCGGCGCTCTCGCCATCGTCGGCGGACTCGCCCTCGTGATCGCAGGCAGCCGTCGGAAGAGCTGAGATCTTGACGTCCCGCAGTCCGGACAGCTACACCGCCATCTACCGCATCGTTCGCCGAATCCCCCGCGGCCGGGTGGCGACCTACGGACAGGTTGCTGAACTCGCCGGCCTGGCTGGCCATGCCCGCCAGGTGGGATACGCCCTTCACGCGTTGCCTTCGGGCACCACCGTTCCATGGCACCGGGTGGTGAATGCGGCGGGAGGGATCAGTCTGCGAACCTCGCCCGGGGCGGAGCTCACTCAACGCATGCTGCTCCAGCGCGAAGGCATCCGATTCGACGCCCGTGGGCGGCTGTCGCTGGCCCGGCTGCGCTGGCGCCCTCGGGGTGCGTGAGTGATCGTCCACGTGCTGGGTGTCCCCATGGACCTCGGCTCCGGCCGGCGCGGAGTGGACATGGGTCCATCCGCGATCCGAATTGCCGGCCTTTCGGACCGGCTGCGCGAGCTGGGGCACAAGGTGGTGGACGAAGGCGATTTCTCCATCAAGAACCTGGAAGAGCTCAGGGTCGGCGATGAGCACGCCAGATATCTCGCCGAGATCGCCCGGGCGTCTCGGTTAGTCTGCCGCAAGATCGAGCGGGTCATGGACCGGGGCGATTTCCCCTTGGTCCTGGGCGGCGACCACTCTATCGCGGTCGGCACTGTTTCCGGAGTCGCCGCCCATGCCCATCGCCAACGGAAGAAGGTCGGCGTCCTCTGGATCGATGCCCATGGCGACATCAACACGCCCCAAACCTCGCCGACCGGCAACATCCACGGCATGCCGCTGGCGTCCCTCTTGGGTGACGGACCCGAGGAGCTGACGGGTGTGGGCGGTGATTTCCGCAAAGTCGACCCGGCCAACGTCGCCCTGGTCGGGATCCGCAGCCTGGACGAAGGGGAGAAAGTCCGGCTCAAGCGCTACGGCGTGCAGGTGCACACCATGTCGGACATCGACCGCCACGGCATCCACCGGGTGATGAAGAAGGCGATGGCCCGGGTAACCGACGGCACCGCGTATCTGCACGTGAGCTTCGATCTGGACGCGGTCGACCCCACGGTGGCGCCGGGGGTCGGCACCCCGGTCAAGGGCGGCCTGGACTACCGGGAGGCCCACCTGATCATGGAGCTGTTGTCCGACTCGGGCCGGATGACCTCACTGGAGATGGTGGAGGTGAATCCGATCCTGGACGATCGGAACGCGTCCGCCACCTTTGCGGTCGAGCTGGTGCAGTCTGCCTTCGGAAAGAAGATCCTCTAGGGTACCCCTCGAAGGGCCTTGATGAACCGCAACATGTCCGCGGTGCGATCGAACACCCGCACGGCGGGATCGGCCAGTGCCCGGGCGCGTGGCTCGAGCTTGAGGTCGAGGTGCGGCCAACGCCGGTTGCCGAGCTGCAGCGCCTGCGGCGGAGCGCCGATCCGCTCCCGGAAGGTCTCCAGCTCGACCAGATCGTTGGTGGTGGAGAGGACGTGGGACCAGCCGGGCGCCCAGAGGTTCTCCCGGTCCATCACGATCACGGGGCAGACTGGCCGCGGAGAGGATACAACTGGGTCGGGTGCATGGCGCAGGAGTATGGCACCACCCCGAGCCTAGGTGCAAACCAACCCCCTCTCCTCGGCCACTTGCCAGAGCGACCGCTGCAGCATCCGCCTTCCCCGGTGCAGCCGTGATCGAACCGTGCCGACGGGGCAACCCACCACATCGGCGATCTGTTGATACGAGAAATCCTCGATGAAATAGAGACTGGCAACGACGCGATACTCCCCGGGGAGCCGATCCAACGCCTCCGCCACCTGCTCTGAGTCGAGCCGGTCCAACAAGGCCGAGGCTGGATCAGGCTCCCGGCTGTGCAGGCCAGCCTCACCGGTCCGGTTGTAGAGATACAGCGGCTCCAGATCCTCGGTGCTGACGTTGGCCCGCTCGTGCTTCTCTCTGCGATGCCGGCTGTAGAACGCGTTGGTCAGAATCCGAAAGAACCAGGCCTTGAAGTTGGTCCCCTGCTCGAAGGAGGCGAATCCTCGGAAAGCCAGCAGCGCCGCGTCCTGCACCAGGTCCTCCGCCTCGGTTCGGTCGCGAGTGAGTCGGACCGCGGTGCCATAGGCCATCGGGAGAACCGGCGCGAGCAGGGCCTCGAATTCGCCCTGGGTCCTGGTGGGTTCGACAATACCAGCCGCAATCATGGGGCATCCTCCCGCAGCAGCTCCGCGACCAAGGGCGAGCAATTGACGATGGAGACCGGCATCCCAGCGAGAGCGTGGAGCACCTCGACCGCCCGCTGGTCGAGATAGCTCACCCGTCCTAGATCGAGCGACACTCGGTTCTGGGTCTCCAGGAGTGCGCGACACTCCTCTTCCAGCAGCGCGGCCCATTCCGCCACGATTTGGCCTTCAGCCTGAAGCGTGACCTCATGGGGCCGGGCGTTTATTCGGGTCAACCGGAGCATCGATCCTCACATCGAGCGGCTATCGCCGGGGATGGCAGCCTCTTAGGCAGTGGACGTGCCAGGTCCTTCCCGGGCCAGGAGCGATCTGTTAAGTATTTGACGTTGAAATAGTTACTGCTTTCCGCCAAGCAGACTTGGGGGGCCGATTGGGAGATTCCCTCACAGCCAATTGGGAATTTCCCAAGTCCTGGGAACGGCGCTGTGAACTGGATCCTCGATCCTCCAGGATTCCGGCTACATTTTTTCTTTTCGTCCGCACGCTTGGGATCAGCTATGGGGGTACTGCGATGACATCACCGGAGAGTCCTGATCGCGACATCCCACCCGCGTCGAACTGGGTGGCTTCGTGGGAGACAGAAGACAATTACTGGCATGAGAACTTCAGCAGCCTGCCCTATGCCCCTGGGCCGGACTACTATGACCGGTTCCGCCCCGCGTTTCGGTACGGCGTCGAGTCGGCTTCTCACAGCCTGGGGCGAAGCTTTAACGAGGCCGAGTCCGACCTCGCGCAAGGGTGGGAGCGCTACCAGCATCGGGGTGAGCAGCCGGCGGCATGGGAGGAAATCAAGGAGGCGGTTCGGGACGCGTGGAATCGAATAACCGGTGCCCGAACGGCCGAGGCCGAAGGGCGAAAACCCCAGATCCGCGAATAAGGGCAGCACACCGCAGCCAACGTGACATATTTCGAGCATGGCTGACGCCATCCGCGATCTGTTCTTCGGGCTTCCCACGCGGGAGCTGGTCGAGGCGATTACACCTCGCCGCTCCTTCGAGGACGTGGTGCTTCCGACCACGACCATGCGATCGCTCAACCACGCGCTCGCTCTGGTCCGCAAGCACGACCTGATCTTCCATCAGTGGGGACTCGCGGAACGACACTCGACCGGCCTGGGCCTGGCGTTTCATTTCGCGGGGCCGCCCGGGACCGGCAAGACTATCTGCGCCGAGGCCCTTGCCTATGCGCTCAACCGCAAGCTCCTGGTGGTGCGCTACGCCGAAATGGAGTCCCGCTGGGTAGGGCAGACGGGCCGGCACGTAGCGACAGTCTTCCGTGCCGCTGCCCAGCAGGATGCGGTGCTCTTCTTCGATGAGGCGGACGCCATCGCCGGGCGGCGGTTTACCTCGGTAAGCGCGGGCTACGAGCGGGAGGCGAACTCGATCGTGGACGTGCTGCTGCACGAGCTCGAAGCTTTCCCGGGCGTGGTCATCTTCGCCACCAATCTCGCCGCCAACATCGACCCCGCGTTCGAGCGCCGGATTCGCACCCACATCCTGTTCGAGATGCCCAACGAGGAGGAGCGGGAGTTGATCTGGCGGGTGCAGCTCCACTCCCGCAAGACTCCCCTGGCCGCGGATGTGGACTTTCGGGCCCTGGCCGAGGCTTATCCGCGGAGCGGCGGCGACATCAAGAACGCGGTCCTCAAAGCCGCGCAGATCGCCACGACCGAGCCGGGCCCCGACTCGGAGAAGCAGATTCACCAGCGTCACTTCGTCCAGGGCATGGAGGAGGTCATCGCGGCCGAATCGGTGATGGCTCAATCGCTCTTCGATACGGCGCCCAGCGGTCCCGCGGCGGCGATGGGCGTGCTGGAACAGCTGGCCGAGGGGCAGGAGCAGCTGCGGGCTGAAACCGGGCTGCTGGCTGAACGACTCGAGGGCCTGAACCGGGCTCACTCCAGCCTGGAACGCACTCACGCCGAGCTGAAGGCAAGGGAAGCCGTCCAGACCCTGGCCTGGAAGGGCCGGCTGCAGGTTTATCTCGGCGTCGCGCTGCTCCTCTCGGCCGTCGCCCTCATGCTCTCCCTGCTGCGCTGGGTTCTGTGACGGTGGATCAGCGCTTTCGCAGCAGCACGTCTTCGCTCCTGATGTTCGGCCCCACCAACAGTACCATCAGCCGCGATTCGTAGCCCGGGGCGCTCACCCGCACGTACTGAGTCCGGCAATTGTCTACCAGAGACAGATCGAACCGGAAGTGATATTCGCCCTGCTCGTCGGTGAAGGTCACGTAGGGTGTGCCCAGCATCTGGAGATGTGCGCCGGCCAGCGGTCGGCCGTCATTCTGCCGGAAGATCTTTCCTTGCACCACCCCGAACTGGATGGGGCCTGCGGAATCCCGGGGTGCGACCGGGTGGGGGATGCAGCGCTCCGGGTTATCCGGGAGATAGGCTTCCATCGGACGTGAGGCCTGAGGACCTGCACCCGGGCGGGGGCCCAAACGCGGCCGGCCGAAGATTCGGCGAGCCTCCGACTCCATCGTCGCCTCGGGCTCAGGGGATGGCGCCGGCGCTGGTGCACTGGGCGTAGCGGTGCCGGTCGGGCTGCCGCCGATGGGCTGCTTGGGCGCCTCCTCACCTTCGCTGCGCTTGGCCTCCGGTGGTGCGTTCGCCTCCGGCTCGGGCCGGGGCTGAGCCTTTTTCGGTGGCGGGGCCATCAAGCGGGGAGGCGGCTTGGGTGACTCCAGCCTTGGCGGCGGCGGAACCACCCGGGGCCGCGGTTGGGGAGGGGGTAGAGGTACGTAGATCATCTCGACCTGCCGGTTTGGCCGGGCCGCCCGGTTCTCCTCGTCCGCAGGCAGAACCTCCCCCTGCCGGGAGTGCTGAATGACGAGCAACAGGATCAGCACGTGCACCCCGCTGCTGACGGCGAGGGAGAACCAGGGTCGCTTTTTGGCGAGGGGGTCCGGCGATTTGAGCAAAGAAGTATGCAGTAAGTGGTTAGCAGTAAGGAGAAAGCAGTGACCAGTTTCTAAAAGTAAGGAGTGAGGAGTGAGGAGTAAGGAGGAGCAGTGTGAAACGCGGGAGCACACCTTACTCCTTACTCCTCACTCCTTACTTTAGACTGCTCACTGCTTACTGTCCTTATGGAATTGGCTGCCTGGACCCCATACGTCGCGGCGATGCTGGCCTACCACAATGGTGCGCGGGACGCCACCATCGTGGTCTACGATGATTACGAACGAGACGAAGCTCCCATTGGGTACTTCTACCGGGAGCCGGCCGATTTCCCACTTCTGGAATGCCGGGCCCTGGAGCTCTGCCGGGGACGCGTGCTCGATATCGGCGCCGGGTCCGGCTGTCACGCCCTCGCGTTGCAGCAGCGGGGGCTCGCGGTAACCGCGATCGAGGTGGCGCCTGAGCTGGTCGAGATCCTCCGCGCGCGCGGCGTCCGAGATGCCCGGCTCGCGACCTGGATGGATTTCGAGGCCGAGCCCTACGACACGGTCTTCATCATGATGAACGGCGTAGGTCTGGCGGAGACTCTTCCCGGGCTGCGGCCTTTTCTCCGGCGGCTGCGCACGCTGATTCGCAGTGACGGGCAGGTGCTGGCTGATTCGACCGATGTCGGGGTGTACCTGGACCCCGAGGCCGGCCGAACCGGCAGGCTGGAGCGCCCCGACGGCCGTTACCTCGGCGAGCTGCATTTTCAGTTGGAGTTCGAGGGGAGAAAGGGAGCGCCGTTCTCGCAGCTCTATGTCGATCCCGGCACGCTCAGCCGGCACGCCGCGGCCGAGGGGTGGGACTGCGAGATTCTCCTGCCTCCGGATGAGTACGGCCACTACCTGGTGCGACTGGCGCCCAAAACGCCGTGAGCAATGAGCAGTGACAGGTACGAGGCGGCGCTCCTCCTTACTTCTCACTGCTCACTGCTTACTGAGGTCTTCTCCCGCCTTCCACCCCGATCCCTGCAGCCGCTCGATCAAACGCATCACCTGTGCCCGATCCTGGTGGATGGGCAGCACCAGCAGATCACCCGGTCGTGCCCACTCGAGCGCATGGTGTACTGCCGCCACCTCCGACCCTGGAAAGCTCACTGCCTCGGGAGGCAGCCCCAGCCGCTGCAACTCGTCCATCAACAAGGCAGGCACCTCGCCAGGACTTCGCCCTCGCAGATACTGCTCCAGCTCCTTGACGATGGCGTAGTCGGGATGGAGTCTCATCGCTTCCTGAGCCAGCTCGCGAATGGCGCTGTCGCTGCGATCCCCGGCCTGGCCGAGCATCACCAGCCGCCGTCCGGAGCCGAGCGTCGAAGCGGTGGCGGCCAGCGCCCCCATGCCGTGGGGATTGTGGGCGAAGTCGATCAGCAGCCGGACCCCACCCAGTTCGATCAGGTTGGCCCGCCCAGGATTGTCGGCGACACTGCGGCCGAAGTTCTGGAGCGTCGCCCGGATGACATCGGTCGGGAGGTGCAGTCGTTGCGCGGCGGCGATGGCGGCAAGCGCATTGGCGACGTTGTGGGTCGCGATGCCGCCGAGCGTGATAGTGACCTCGTCCACCCTCGCTACCGGCACACGCTTGGCACCGGTTGCCAGCACCAGCGCGTCGCCTTCCAGGAGCGCCGCCTGGCCTCCCGTGGCAAGATGATCGCGGATTTCGGCGCGTTCGGGATGCAAAGAGAACCAGATCACCGGCGCGGATAGCTGTGGCCGGGCGCCAACCAGGGTGGGATCGTCGGCGTTCATCACCACCCGCCCGTCCGGCCGCACCGCGCGGGCGGTGACCAGTTTGGTCGCGGCCAGATCGGCCAGGCTCTGGACCCCAAATTCACCCAGGTGGTCATCGGCGATGTTGGTGATGACCGCGACATCCGCCTGCTCCACCGGCAAGCCGCGGCGGAGTATGCCACCCCGCGCGGTCTCCAGGACCGCGGCTTCGACCCCGGGATCGCGCAGGACCATTCGGGCGCCGCTCGGGCCTGAGTAGTCGCCCTCCGCCAGCCAGCGGTCTCCGACCTTGACTCCGTCGGTGGAGGTGCTGCCCGGGGTGCGGCCCGCCCGGGCCAGCATCGCCGCGAGCAGCCGCACGATGGTCGTCTTGCCGTTGGAGCCGGTCACCAGTGCCAGCGGAACGTCGTGCACTCGCGACCAGTCTACCGCCTGGGGTGCCGGAAGCTCGTTCTCTGGCCAGACCGTGACCCCGGCACCGGTCCCCACCGATACCTGGTCCTCGCCGGTCAGAAAGGTGACGCCACGGCGCCGTGCCATGCTCCTGAGCGCCAGGAGCGGTGGATTGCTCTCCGCCTGGATGGCCTCCCGGAGACGTGCCGCGTCGGGTTCCAGCGTGGAGGGGCGCGCCCCGCCCATCTCGGCCTCGGCGCTGGCCCAGGCCCACTCGTTGAGCTCCGTCGCAGCGTACAGGGCATCGGGCGGAGCACTCAGCGCCAGGCTTGCGCCTCCGGTGAAGGCACGGGTACTGAGTGTTTCATTCCCCCAGCCGACGGCTTCAAGCATTCGCGCGGCATTCCGCCGCCAGGCTGCGATGGTCTGGGCCCGGTGTGTGTCGTCCATCGCCACGTCCACTACCGCGCCCGGCCGGTCGAGCAGAAGTCCGGGTCCAGTCAGCCGGCGGGAATCGAGCAGAGGCATCTAGGCCCGCCGGCTCAGTCGTCCGCTTCTCGCGGTAGCCACACCCCGCGGACGTCTCTGACGAATTCGCGCCGGCTGTCCTCCACCAGTAACGGTGGTGGCGGTGCCGGCACGGCCACCGGCTCGCGCGGCGTGCGGCGCCGCTCCGCGGCTCTTGGCGGCGCCTCCGGACGGAAATGGATGACCTGCTTCCACGAGCGGGTGATGGCATCTCCGAAGATCAGCACCAGGTCGCTCGGTTGAGCCTCGCGTAGCGCGGCGTCCACCGCGGCCTGCTCGTCCGGGATCACCAGGATCTGGTCCGCCGAGACGCCATTGGCGAGCAGGGCGTCGCGCAGCAGGTGAGGCACCTCGTCCGGCTTGCGGCCCCGCAGCTGGTCGTCCCGGCGGCAGATGTACCGGTCGAACGACCCCGCCGCGATCTTTCCGATCTCGGCGATGTCTTCATCTCTTCGATCTCCCGGGGCGGCCAGGACGCAGAGTCGCCGGCCGGTCACCTCCATGCGCTCCACCAGCTGGCACATGGCCTGGACCGCGGCCGAATTGTGGCCGTAGTCGAGGATCACCTTGAAGGGGTGCTCGTCGTAGATGTTCATCCGGCCAGGCGCCTGGAAGAACGTGGTGTCGAACGTGCGGAGTCCGTGGCGCACGTCTTCCAGCTTGAGCCCCATGCTGAAGGCCATGGCAGCGGCGAACATCGCGTTCTGCACGTTGTGCATCGCCCGGCCTTCCAACGTCGCTGGAATCAGATGGGTCCAGAGCAGCGGTATGTGGGCTCCGCGATCGTAGATCGTGATCATCTGCCCCTTGATGCCCGACTCCAGCACCACGCCGCGACCACCGGCCTTGATGTGCTCGCCCACCAGTTCGTGAGTGGGATCCATGGTCACGTAGCACAGGTGCTTGGCCTCGGTATAGTCGGCCATCTTGAGGCAGAGCGGGTCCTCGGCATTGAGGATGGCGGTGTCGCGCGCGACCTCTACCACGATCCGCTTGACCTGCGCCAGCTGTTCCAGGGTGCCGACGCCGCGGAGGCCCAGATGGTCGGACTTGATGTTCAGGACCGCCCCGACATCGCAATGACGCACCCCCATTCCTGCGCGCAACAGCCCTCCGCGGGCGATCTCCAGCACGGCCACGTCTACGTGCGGGTCGCTCAGGACCATTCGGGTGGCCACCGGCCCGGTCATATCGCCGGCCACCGTGCGCTGGCCGTCGATATACACGCCGTCGGTCGAGGTGAGTCCCACATGGTGGCCGGCGAGCTTGTGGATGTGCGCCAGCATCCGGGCGGTCGTCGTCTTCCCGTTGGTTCCGGTGACCGCCGCGATGGGGATTCGGCTGGGCGACCCGGGCGGGAACAGCATGTCCATCACCGGGCCGGCGACGTCGCGCGCCCGCCCTTCGCTCGGCGCCATGTGCATGCGAAAGCCCGGGGCGGCGTTCACCTCGCAGATTGCGCCGCCGACCTCCTTGTACGACTCGGTGATGTCGGTGCTCAGGAAATCCACTCCTCCCACGTCCAGCCCGATGGCCTTTACCGCCCGCACGGCCATGCTGACGTTGTCGGGATGCACCACATCGGTCATGTCGGTGGCCGTCCCGCCGGTTGAGAGATTGCCGGTGGACCGGAGGAACACCCGCTCGCCGGACGCCGGGACCGTCTCCCGGGTGTAGCCCTTCCGAGCCAGCAGGGTCTCCGCTTGCGTATCGAATACCAGCCGGGTGAGCACTTTCTCATGTCCGATGCCGCGGCGGGGATCGCTGTTGACCTCCTCTACCAGCTGCTCCACCGTGTGCACCCCATCTCCAACGACGTGCCCCGGCACCCGGCGCGCGACGGCGATCAACTCGCCGTTGATCACCAGCATGCGGTGGTCGTCGCCGGTGATAAAGGTTTCGACGATGACGCTGCGGCTGTGCTCCCGGGCGATCTCGAACGCGGAGCGAACCTGGTCAGCGGTGCTCAGATGAATCGAGATGCCCCGCCCGTGGTTGGCGTTGTAGGGCTTGACCACGACGGGATAGCCAACGCGCTCCGCCGCCGCGACTGCATCCTCGACCGTCTGGACCAGCCGCTGTCGGGGGACCGGGAGGCCGAGGTTGGCGAGGAGCCGGTTGGTTTCTTCCTTGTCGGAGGCCAGCTCTACTGCGATATGGGGGGTCCGGGTGGTGACCGTCGCCTGGATCCGCTGCTGGTAGCGGCCGTGGCCGAACTGGATCAGGCTCTGCTCGTTGAGCCGGATCCAGGGAATGCGGCGCTCTTCGGCGGCTCGCACCAGTGCCATGGTGCTGGGGCCCAGGGCGCGCCGCTGAGCGAAACGGATGAACTCATCCCGCTCGGTCGCGAAGTCGAACCCGGGGGGAACCGCGTCCGGGGTCCGGAGCTGCTTCGGGAGCAACGACTCGAGCAGGACGACGCCCAGTCGTCCGGCTTCCAGGCCCACGTCCTCCTGTTCGTACTGGTAGATCACGTGGTAGTGACCGGGCGCGCCCTGCGACCGGGTCTTTCCGAAGGTGACCGTTTCCCCCGCCACGTTCTGCAGCTCGATCGCGACGTGCTCCAGGATGTGCCCCATCCAGGTGCCCTCGTCCTCGATGAGCCGGCGGACGAAGCCTCCCCTCTCGCCATAGGAACAGGTGTGTTCCTGGAGGCCGGGCAACGCTGCCAACAGCGGATCGGTGAACGCCGGACCCAACTTGCCGGAGGGCCAATCCTCCAGCGGGCCGAGGTCCAGCTCGAGCCGGATGACGGGGAAATGAGCGTATAGGCTGGGACCGATGTAGACCGAGCGATCCAGGATCTGCATCTTCAGAACTCCTACGGTGACTAGCGGCCTTTTTCGAGGGCGGTAAGGGCGGTAAAGACGGGAAGGGCGGAAGGGCGCCGGAGAAAGCGGCTCGAACTTTCACCAACTTTGCCGTCTTGCCGTCTTTACCGTCCTTCCCGCCTTTCCCGCCCTTCTCATCTCAAATCCGCTGCGCGATCTCCGGCGCGGCCGCCGCCACCCGGGTGTGCAGGTTGAACGTCGAGCCGTGATCCAGGATGTGCAGGCGAAGGCCGATCAGACAGACCGGATCGTTCTTCCGCACTCGCGCCATGGACGAGAACTCCAGCTCCGACGGATCCACGATCGTCAGCGCGCCGCTGCCCACGACCTCGAGCGTCTGGTCCGGCCCGATGAATCCGGCCGTATTCTCGTCCAGCCCGATCCCGATGGCGAACGGATTGTAGGCGAGGGCGGTGAGCAGCCGCCCCAGGCGGTCGCGCTGCCGGAAGTGCTGGTCGATGATCACCCGGTTGGTCAACCCCAGACCCGGCGCGAGCGTCACGATCTTGGCCCGGGGGGACGCGCCCTCCTTGCCGAACGCGATCATGTGCTCGCAGAGAAAGGCCGCGCCGGCGGAGGTCCCGGCCACGTGCACGCCGTCAGCGTTGCGCCGGCGGAGCGCTTTGGCAACCTGAGTGCCCCCGATGGTGGTGCTCAGGCGCAGCTGGTTCCCCCCGGTGAGAAACACACCGTGCACTCGCTCGAGAATGTTGAGCACCTCGCTCCGGTCTCCATCGGCCCGCTCCGCGATCGGCAGGGCAATCGCCTCGCACACCCCCAATCCGAGAAAGAGCTGCTCGTAGCGAGCCCCGGTCTCGGTCAGCTCCGAGGCAGTGGGAATGATCGCAATGCGAGCCGACCCTCCGCCGCAGAGAGTGGCGAACCTCCGCAGGATCGCCACGTCTCCGATCTTCTCCTCGGCCCCGCCGACTGGAACGATGAACCCGCGAGCTTCACCCACCTGCTGCCTCCCGTGGTCGGTTTGCGCCGCCTAAGATAACCGGACCCTCCCTGGTGCAGATGATTCGAATACCCCATGCACGACTGCCTTCCCCTCCTGCACGTGCCATCGTCCGCGCGCCATCACATCGACGATCCCGCCGTCCTCGTCCAATATCACGAGATCAGCATCCGCCCCCGGCCGCAGGTGACCCTTGTGCGCCAGCCGAAACACGCGTGCCGGATTGCTGGTGAAGGCCGGCAGCATTCGCTCCAGCGGTTGTCCCCCGGCCACGAGAGTCTTCAGGGTTTCCGCTACCGACGAGGGCTGCCCTACGTCCATCTCCGTGACCCGACCCTCGGCGTCGAATCGCGGCAGACAACCGCCCCCGTCTGAGCTGATCGTGACTCGGGCCGCCGGCAGTCCGGCATCGAGATAACGTACCAGTCCGTCCGCCGCCGACCAGGCGTCCTCGCCCTCGGCGACCGGAAACGCCGTCAGGTCGATGGTGCAGCCCCGCTGGGCCAGGGCGAGCGCCTCGTCGTAGAGGGCCTTGCGCCGGTTCACGTGGGTCGGATGGAACATCCCGGCCGGCAGCTCGCTGGTCTCGATCGCCTGCCGGACCAGATCCAGACCACGGGCGCCGTCGCCCACGTGCAAATGCACCACGCCGGCCTTCCCGCTCATGAGCCCGCCGACGTGGGCGTCCGCGGCCACCCGAAGCAGCTCGGCGATGGTTGGCTGACTGGAGCGATGATCGCTGATGGCCAGCTCTCCGACCCCGAGCACCAGATCGATCAGAACCAGATCACTCCGCACGCTTCCGGTAACCGTGGCCGGCGGGATGTGATATCCGCCGACGAGGCAATACGCGCTCAGGCCTTCGTCGTTGAGCCCTCGAGCGACCGTGACCAGCTCGCCCGGCGTCCGGACAGTGTCGTCGGTCCCCAACACCCCGACCGCCGTCGTCACCCCGGCGCGCGTGAGCTGGCTGAGGGCGAGGGGCGGCACTCGAGTGTGGGCGCCGGCTTCGCCTCCTCCACCCGTCAGGTGGACGTGGCCGTCGATCAACCCCGGGATGACCCGCCGTCCGCCGAGATCGCGCTCCCGAATGCCGAGGCTGCGATCCAGGGCAGGAGTCGCCGCCCCGATCCAGACCAGCTTCTCGCCGGCGACCAGAAGATGGGCGCGGCCCCGTGGCTCCGGGTCATACAACTCGGCGTTCAGGAGAAGTTCGAGCATGGGCGGGAAGCCAAGGTTAGAAAAACAACGTGAAGAGTGAAACATGAAAAGTGAAACGGATCCGGCTTCACGTGTACGGTTCACGTTTCACGGTTCACGTCGTACGCGGTTCTCACTCCAGCCTGAATCCCCCCACAGCCCCCGTCAGTCGCGCGGCTGCCTCGGCGAGGGTGCTGGCCGAGCTGGAGATCTCTTCGGTCGAGGCGTTGAGCTCCTGTGATGCGGCCGCGATCTCCTCGGCGGCGGCGGCGTAGTCCTCGGTGCCCGCCGACACCTCTCGCATGCGGCCGGCGATGCCCTCGATCAGACCTCGAACCGTTCCCGCCGAGTCGGAGATGCGGCGAGTCCACTCGTCGTTCGCCTCGGCGTCCGCCGCGACGTTCATCAGGCCCTCAGCTGCCGCGTGCGCCGCCTCCTGCGCCGCCATGCCTCCCTGGCCGAGGCGGATGAGTCGTTCGCGCGCGGTCTGCACCCGAACCAGCACCGACTGGACCGTGTCGCTGGTCGAGCTCGCCGCCTGTGCCGCCTGAGCGGCCAGCTTGCGCACCTCCTCCGCCACCACGCTGAACCCCTTGCCCTCCTCGCCGGCGCGAGCGGCCTCGATCGACGCGTTCAGCGCCAGCATGTGAGTCTGCTTGGCAATGGCCTTGGCCTGGATGATGAATCGCTCGATTTCAGCCGAGGCCGCGGCGAGGGCGTCGGCTTCAGATGCAGCCTGCTCCACCTCCTCCGATAGCCGCCCCAGCTCGGCGGTGCTCCGGTCCAGCCGCTCGCGGTGGCTTCGGGCCAGGCGGGCCAGGGCGGCGTTACGCTCGGCGGCTTGGGTCGCTCCCGCCGCCAGCTCTTGTGCAATGTCGAGAATCTTCCCGGCGTCCTCCGCGGCCGCGCGTACCACCAGCGCCTGCTGGTTGGCCCGTTCGGTGAGATCTCCCGTGGTGCTCGCCACCTCCTGCGTCGAGGCCGACATCTCCTCGGTCGAGGCGGCGATCTCCTCCGCCATCGCCGCCGCCTCATGGGCATGCTGGCGGATGGTCCCCACCAACTCGCGCAGCTTGGTAAGCATGGCCGCGATCGATTGGCTCAGCGGATCGCGAGGCTCCGCGCCGTCCTGGACTCCCCATCTGGGCACCGTCAGATCGCCCTCGGCGACCCGGCCGGCCACAGTCGCCGCGACCCCGGTGTGCTTGAGAACTCGAGAGACGAGGGTGCGCACCAGCAGGACTGCCAGCAGCAGCGACACCACGAAAAACACAATACTGCCGCGCAGCACGATGCCTATCGCCTCGGAGGAAGCCATTCGGCCGGAAGCGAACCACAGGAGGAGGGCTACTGCGACGGTCAGCAGGAGCGCGATGACGAGGCCAATCAGGTACAGGCGGACGACGAACAGCCGGCGGGAGCGTGCCATGAGCCTCTTCGATTGGGTAAGTATGGACGGTAGGACAAGTTACGGGGACGAGCGAGGAGGGGCAAGAAGCCTGGAATCAGGCCTTCACCGTCTGCCCGTAACTCGGCCGGGCGGTGGGGGAGACCACCGGAATCCCATCGGCCCCCAGCGCTCTGCCTGACGCGAGCAATCGATCGACGTTCGCCGCCGGCAGCGCGGGGGCGAAGAAGTGCCCCTGTCCCAGACCGCAGCCCAGCCCGATCAGCGCCGCACGCTGTTCCGCCATTTCGATGCCCTCGGCGACGGTTTGCAGCTTGAGGGTGTCGCCCAGGCCGATGATGGCCCGGGCCAGCGCGGAGCGATCGGCACCAAGACCGACTTCCTCCACAAACGGCTTCGCGATCTTGAGGATGTCGATGGGGAACCGCTGCAGGTAGCTGAGCGAGGAGTAGCCGGTGCCGAAGTCGTCGATCGCCAACTGAACCCCCAGCTCCTTGAGCTGCTGCAGGCGGTCGAGCATGGCGTCGGTCTGCTGCATCAGGACACTTTCGGTGATCTCGAGGACGATGGCGGAAGGATCGACTCCCGAGGCGGCAAGCGCCTCCTGCATCTCCTGCACTACGCTGGAGCCCTGCAGTTGCCGCCCCGAGATGTTGACCGACACCGAAAGCGGGATCTCGGGGTACTTGAGCCTCCAGCATTGCAGCTGTCTGCAAGCCTCCGTGAGCACCCAGCCGCCCAACCGCTGAATCAGACCGGTCTCTTCCGCTAGCGGGACGAAGTGTTGTGGCAGCAGATGGCCGTACTGCGGGTGGTCCCACCGGAGGAGGGCCTCCACTCCGTAGATCGCGCCGGTACTGAGGGAGACGATCGGCTGGTAGTGCAGGGCGAGCTCGCAGCGCTCGATGGCGCTCCGGAGGCTCGCCTCCATCTCCAGCCGCTCACGCAGATCGGCGTACATCCGTGACTCGTAGGTCTCCGAGCGGCCCTTGCCGCGCCGCTTGGCCGCGTACATGGCCACGTCGGCGTTGCGGAGCAGGTCGTCGGCGGTCTCGTCTCCTGACGCAGTCGCCACTCCGATGCTGGCGGTGACCTGGATCTGGTTGCCGCTCAAGCTGAACGGGTGTGCCATCGCGGCGGAGAGGCGCTCCAGCAGTCCGGTCCGCCCATCCGAGCCGGCCACGTGCTCGATCAGAATCGCGAACTCGTCTCCACCCAGCCGGGCGACGGTGTCGGCGGTCCGGGCGCAGGAGAGGAACCGCTCGGACGCCGCGATGAGCAGCCGGTCGCCTTCGGCGTGACCCAGGCTGTCGTTCACCTTCTTGAAGTCGTCGAGGTCGAGGAAGAGCACCGTGATCGGGTGGCCCTGGCGGTGGGCCAGCGCCAAGGCATGGCTTACCCGGTCCCTGAAGAGCGCGCGGTTCGCCAGCCCGGTCAACGGGTCATGGAACGCCTGGTGGGTGAGTTGCTCCTCCAGCCGCTTGCGCTCACTGACGTCGCGGGTGTTGAGCACGATGCCCTGAACCGTCGAGTCGTGCAGCAGGTTGGTGGCCAGGATCTCGGCGTGCAGCCAGGAGCCATTGGGCTGGCGGAAGCGCCATTCGACCGGGCCGGTCACCCCGAAGGTGAGCGCCGCATCCCGGAAGAAGGCGGCCGCGCGCTCGCGGTCGTCCGGATGCAGCAGACTCGAGACCGATTGCCCCGCGAGCCCCGCCGGGTCGTACCCGAAGACCCGGGTGGCCGAGGGGCTCACGAACCCAACGGTGGCATCCGGTGTCGTCACGATGATGACGTCGGACGAGTGCTGCACCAGAGAGCGGAATCGGGCCTCGTTTTGCCGCGCGGCCGTCTCCGCCAGCAGGCGCACGTTTTCCCGGACGGCCAGCAGCTGACGCAGTACGACCAGCACGGTCACCAACAACGCACCAACCGCCAGGCCGCTCACCGGATCGGTCCACGGCCGAAGGACGGCCAGCAGCAGCAGCCCGTAGGTCGAGGCGACCGCCAGGTAAGGCAGCGGGCTCAAGGGCTGAATTCTGGGCGGTGGAGCAGCGGTTGCGGTGGTGCTCTCGACCGGCTGGCGGTAGTACAGCTCCGCGCTGCCGATGAGCATGACGTAACACAGCAGATAGACCGCGTCGGTCCAGCTCGCGCTCCTCGCGCCGGTCTCCACCAGGACCCAGTTGAAGGTGAGGTCGGCCACGATGCTGACGATGACGCCGCCGACCAGCAGGCGGAACGCGAGCCGATTGCCTGCATTCGGGCGCCGGAGCAGGACCGTCGTCGCTCCCAGGAGGACCAGCATGCTGGCCAGCGGATACGCAAAGGCCAGGAGCGTCACGATCAGGGCGTTGTCTTCCGTGGCGGCCGTATGCCGAACGGAGAAGTACCAGATCGCCACGCCGCCCGCGAGCAGGACCATGGCCGCATCCAGCAGGAACTTCCAGCGCTCGAGTCGGTTGCGGATCGCCAGCGGGAAGGAGAGCAGTGCGGCGAGGGTGCACAGAGAATCGGTGAGATAGAACGGATCGGCCCAGGTCACCTGCGGGTTCTGTTGGAGAACCGTGAGGTACCAGGTGGAGATCACGTTCCCGGTGAACACCATCGCCCCGCCGATGGCCAGCAGCCGCAGGGCCCGTCGAACCCCCGGCTCCAGAACCTCGCGGCGTGAGGCCAGAGCGTTCAGGACCACTACCGCCAGATTCAGCGGCATGAAGGCGACGTTGCCGATCAGATCGCGAACGGCTGGCGTTCCCCAGTCGCCTCGCTCCCACACCAGGTACCCGAGTGCGTAGTACGCGGTAAACAGCGCTACCGGTACGAACGGGAATCGACGGTGAGGCTGGGGCTGAGGGTCCGGGATGTGAGCCTCCATCAGGCGGTCGCCGTTCGGATGCCGCGACCGTGGCATTCTGCAACTGCCGGGGGACGGCAGGCAGACCCAAGTCCACCTGGGGCAGTTGGATAGCTACAGGCGCTAGGGGTGGAGCTATTCGGTCGAGGGGGCTGGCAATGATAATGCCGGATTCAACCGAGCAGAAGAGTCAGGCCGAGGGCCCCGGCGGACACCGCAGCCAGGACTGCCAGCGAGCAGCCCTTGCGGCCGGCGGCCGACCCTGTCGGGGTAGCAGGTGCAGCCTGGGCCTGGGGCCGCGAAGTTGCCTTGCCCTGCAGGGCGGCGGAGAACTCGGCCGCGGTGGCGAACCGGTCGGCCGGGTCCCGGGCCAGCGACCGCATAATGGCTTGCTCTACGCTTTCGGAGATGTTGATCAGAGGAAGAAGCGCGCGCGGCGGCCCCGTGAATCGCCGCATCAGGGTGGCCTGCGGAGTAGGGCCCTTGAAGGGTGCCTCACCCGCGAGCATCTCGTAGAGCACGCACCCCAGTGCGAAGATGTCACTCCTGCCGTCGATCTGTTTGTCCCCGCTCGCCTGCTCCGGGCTCATGTAGGTTGGAGTTCCCACGACCATTCCGGTCGCGGTGAGCTTGTCCTGCATTTCGCTGACCGCGCGGGCCACCCCGAAGTCGGCGACCAGCACCTGCTCCCCGGAGAGCAGAATGTTCTCCGGCTTGATGTCCCGATGGATGACGCCCTGATCGTGTGCGTAGGCCAGTGCGCTGGTACAGGCGAGTGTGATCCGGAGCGCTTCCGCGGGCGGGAGTTGATGCTCTCGCTTCAGCCGGTCCCAGACGCTTTCGCCCTCCACGAAGGGCATGGCGAACCAGAGCTGTCCGTCCACCTCGCCGGAGTCGAGCACGTGGAGAATGTTGGGATGCTGCAGCCGGGCGGCGACCCGGATCTCGCGCTTGAATCGGTCGGCGCCCAGGGTCTGAGCCAGCTCTGGCAGAAGGATCTTGAGCGCGACCGGGCGGTCATGCTGGAGATCCTTGGCCAGAAGAACGGTGGCCATGCCACCGCGTCCCAGCTCCCGTTCGACGGTATACCGGTCAGCGAGGCCAGCAGCGACCCGGGCGTGGAGCTCGGGTTTCATCGCCACGTGAGCACCTGAGTGAGAACGGTTCTAGAGCGGATGAAAGGAGAACTTCTGGCCACCGACGGAAGCCTCGTACATCAGTCCGCCTTTGGCCATGGTGACGATGGCGACGCCATCTCGGTAGGGCAGGTCGCCGCCGGCTCGGGCGGTGAGCGCGACGGCGGAGGCCTGGGCGTCGAGCTTGAGCCGGCCCTTCTTGAAGCTTTCCATCGCGGCCTTGTCCTTGAGGAAGACCACCTCGCTGTAGGCCTGCCCGCCGAGCTGAAAGCCGATGCTCACCTGGGTGAGGGTGGACCGGCCGATGAGCTTGCCGTGCTCGTATACGTAGCCCTTGCCCCGGGCGCCACCGACGCCGATGGCGCCCTTGCCGACCGTCGGGAACACGGCGTAGCCCGTCGCCTCAGCGAACACTCGGCCCATGCCGGGGTCTTTTTCTTTGAACTTGGCGACCACGGCGCGGGCGTCAGCCTCGTCGTGCGGGGCTGGGTTCGATGAACCCAGAAGAACGACCGGTAACAGGATCGTCATCCCGAGCGAGCGAGGTGGCATAGAGGCTAAAGGCGAAAAGGTTAAAGGCGGGCGGCTGACATCCCCTGACAATCGCTCCTCAATCTTACTCCTCACTTCTTACTTCTTACTGCTCACTTCTCACTGCTGTTCACCAGTTCTTGGAACCTGGGATTCTTCCTCAGTGGATCGAACGTCGGGTCGACCTTGAGCCACCCGGGCGACAGGTAAAACGGAATCTTGAGCAGCGGCTCGAGCTGGTCCAGTGCCTTCTCCTGCTCGCCGACCAGAATATACGTCCTGACCAGCTGCAGCTGGCCGTAAGGACCGCCGTACGCATCCTTTGAAATCGGTAGCAGTGCCGTCCCGCGTTGTGCCTCGCGAATCGCGTCCGCCTTTCTGCCCAAGTACCCGAGGGTGACTCCAAGAAGACCGTGGCTCTGCGGGTCGTTGGGCGACGCCTTGAGGGCTTCCTCGAAACCCATGCGGGCGGAGTCGGCGTATGCCCGTGCCCGCGCTTCGTCGCCGCGCAGTGCATAGGTCTCGGCCAGCGCGATCCCCCAGGCCGCCCGGTTGTCATCGAAGGGCCGAGGCGTCAGACGGAGCAAGAGGTCCTGCTGCTCCTCGTCGAGCACCCAGTACAGGTCCCAGAAGTTGGCCAAAAATGCGACCAGGGCCGTCGGCTCGACGCCCTTCGCACTGCGAATCACGGTCCGTGCTCCGGCCAAGTCTCCTTGCCCGAGGTAGACCATCGTGAGGTTCTCGAGCAGGCTCAGATTGCCGGGTACCAGGGCCAGCCCTCGTTCGCTCGCCTCCCGGGCCTCGGGGTAGCGCCGCAGCCAAAGGAGGGCCCGCGAGATCCGGCGGGCACTGATGACTGAGCGCGGGTCCAGAGTTGCCGAACGATGAAACAGGACCAGAGCGGAATCCATGCGGCCCAGGCTCTGCACCGCGATCGCGGCCGAGGCCAGCAGCGCAGGATCCTTCGGCGCACTGCGCAAGCCGGCGGAATACTCCTCCATCGCCTTGCCGAAGTCGAGGGTGACGAAATTGTGGTAGTCGCCGAGCGCGAGGTGGGTTTCGGGGGCATCTGGCCCTACCGCCGAGGCCCGCTGAGCTGCGGCAAGCGCCGCAGGCGCATCGCCCGCCGCCGTCGTCCCGTTGTAGTACACGATGCTGTGGGCACGCGAAAGCTGGGACCAGGCGGCAACGAAGCCCGAATCCAGTGCCACCGCCTGCTCGTAGTCGCCTATCGCCTGGCGCAGCTTGCTCACGTCGGCGTCGCCCAATCGCTGAGAGAGCTCCTCAGCTTTCAGGAAGGCATCGTACGCCGCGAGGTTCTGGGTCGGCTTCTGCGCCAGGGCCTGCTTCTCGCCCGCCCCAAGTGCCACGTTGAGCGCTTCGGCCACCTGCCCGGCGATGTCCGCCTGCACTTGAAAGACATCCGTTATCGAAGCGTCGAAGGGCTGCTGCCATCGCGCCGTACCGTTGGAGGCCTGGATCAGCTCCGGGCTCACCTGCACCCTGCTCCGGCCATTGGCGCTCTTCTCCCAGCGGACCTTTCCGACCACCAGGTATTGAACCCCGAGCTCCTGGCCGATCTGCTGAGGAGACTTGCCGGTCTTCTTGTACTCGCTCGAGCTGTTGGAGGCGATCACCTCCAGGCCCGGCAGCCCGGTCAGCTTGCCCCGAACCGCGTCGGTTACGCCGTCGGCGAAATATTCGTCCTCCTGGCTCCCCAGGTTCTGGAAGGGGAGCACCGCGATCCGTTTCACTCCCGCTTCAGTCTCCGAAGCGCCGCCGTGCCGCCTCAGCCAGCCGAAGAGAACGCCAAGGCCGAGCAGGAAGCCGATGCCGAGGACGAGCGTGAGAGGGACGCGGCGACGGCCGCTCGCTGCGGGCGTTGCGAGCGTCGGCTGCTGAGGCTGAGCTCTCGCCGGGCTGAGTGGCGTCGGCTCGAGCGCAACCTGCTGACCGGCATCCTCCAGCGCTTGGGCCAATTGGCCCGCCGAGGGATACCGATCGGCCGGGGTTCGAGCGAGTGCGCGGCTGACCGCCTGCTCTACAGCCTCGGGCACGGACTCGCGCAGCGACCGGAGCGGTCGTGGCGCTTCGGTGAACCGGCGTGACACGATCGCCTGGGCCGTCGGCCCAGTGAAAGGCGGTTCGCCGGCGAGCATCTCGTAGAGCACCACACCCAGCGAGTAGATGTCGGTGCGGCCGTCGAGCTGTCGTTCACCGCTTCCCTGTTCCGGGCTCATGTAGGCTGGTGTGCCCACCGTGAGTCCGGTTTGAGTGAGCTTGTCCTCGGCGTCGGCCTGACCCAGCGCTCGTGCGATGCCGAAGTCGGCCACCAGCGCATGCCAGCCGCCCGCGGTCGGCTTCCCGGTGAGCAGGATGTTCTCCGGCTTGATGTCGCGGTGGACGACGCCGTGCTGATGGGCATACTCCAACGCTTCGGCCGCTTCGCGGGCAATCCGGAGCGCGTCCCGGAGAGGGAGCTGCTTTTCTCGCCGGAGCCGATCGCGCAGCGACTCGCCCTCGATGTATGGCATCGTGAACCAGAGAAGTCCGGCCGCGTCGCCGGAGTCGTGCACCGAGAGGATGTGAGGATGCTGGAGCCGCGCAGCGAGCCGGATCTCTCTCTGAAACCGCTCGGCGCCGAGCGCAGCGGCCAGGTCGGGATGCAGCACCTTGAGCGCGACCGGCCGATCATGCCTCACGTCTTGCGCGAGGTAGACGGTCGCCATCCCCCCGCGGCCGAGCTCGCGCTCGATCGCGTAGCGGCCGGTGAGGGCGGACTCGAGTTGCTCGCGGATGGAGGACAAAGCAGCTATGGGCTCTCGGCTAAAGACCAACAGCGCTTACGGCTAACAGCTGACAGCTAACGGCTAACAGCTAAGAGCTCGCCGGAGCGAGCGAAGGAGCCTGTCAGGCTGGATTGCACCCGGGGGATGAGGATCTTTCACTGCTCATGCTCACTTCTCACCGCAGTTAAGTAAACGTCCGGCACGAACCTGCGCCAGCGAGCGACCTCAGCCGCCGCAGACTCTCATGCCGTAGCGGCCCATCAGCTCCCGATAGCTTTGCAGCCCGTGCAGAGGGTCGAAGACCGGGTTGCATGCTGGACTCGCCTCGATGGGGAGCAGCTCGTGCCGCGCGAGGCTGCGCGCCAGCGCCGCCACCGAACGTTCCCGCTCGCCCAGGCCGAGGGCGGCCATGGCTTCTTCGTAGCTACCCCTGTCGCCCAGCTCGCGCGCGCTCTCCGCCCGGATCCGCTGCGCGTCCGCGCGCCTCCCCGCGAGCGCGTAGAGCCATGCGGCCAAGCCGCGCCATCCCGCCGAGCCTTGCCAGGCTGCCCTTCCATCGTCGTGGTCCAGTCCGAACGCCGCGAAGGCGCTGTCCAGATGGCCGGTGAGCGCGTAGATCTCGGCCCGGAGCCAAGACGCGTAGGTAAAGGTGGAATCGAGCTCGAGCGCTCGTCGCGCCGCCGCCGAGGCTTCATCATAGCGTCGTGCCGACAGCAGCGTGACGCCTACATCGGTCCTGATTGGCGCGGAGAGCGGATCCAGCGCGGCCGCTCGACGCACCGCCGCCAGCGACTCCTCCACCCGGCCCTGAGCGTTGAGCAGCTCGCTGTACCACTGGTGCACCGTGGGGTCATTGGGCGCCAGCACCAGCAGTCGCCGGAACTCCACCTCCGCCGCTGCCAGCGCTCCCTGATTGGTGAGGGTACCGGCAAGTGCCAGGTGGGCGTCGGTCACGGTGGAGTCAAGCGCCAGCGCTCGCCGCGCCGCCGCGACCGCGAGCTGGCGAAGCGAATCGGCGTTGACCGAGGCATACGAGGGGAGCGTCAGGTAGGCGAGGGCCATGCCGGCCCAGGCTCGGGCAAAGGACGGGTCCCGGGAAATCGCCGCGCGATACTCCTCCAGCGATCGGAGCAGCCCGGTAGAGCCCCTCCGACTCCAGAAGTAGCGTCCCTTGAGATAGTGCTCGTAGGCGCTGGCGTCGGCGGTGCCGCGCTCGCCTCGGGCGAGGCCTGCCGCCGTGCTCCCGCGCAGCCTGGGTGTCAGCTCCAAGACGATCGCCCGGGTGAACTCATCCTGTACCTGGAACACGTCCGCCGACCGACTCTCGTACTCGTGTGACCAGAGCTCGAATCCGTCCGCCGCGCTCGAGAGTTGGACGGTTACCCGAAGCCGGTCGCCCGCGCGCCGCACCGTCCCCGCGATCACGCCGCCCACGCCCAGTGCCCGACCGATCTCCTGCGCGGTCGCAGCCTTTCCTTTGTACGAGTACGACGAGGTGCGTCCCGCGACTCTGAGATCCGGTACGCGTGCGAGCGCGTGCGCGAGCTCGTCGGTCATGCCGTCGGAGAAGTATTCGTCCTTGGGATCGCCTCCGGTGTTGACGAAGGGGAGGACGGCTACAGAGCGGAGCGACTTGGGCTGCGCCGGAGAGCGCAGGTGGATGAGGGATGTCGCGATGGCGGCAAGCACCAGCGCTCCCGCGATGCCCGCGATCAGCCATCCCCGCGACGAACGGGTGGCCGCGCGAATTCCCCGCGATTGAATCCCATCCAGCGCCTCCAGCACCTCGGCCGCAGAGTGTGGCCGGTCCGCCGGCCGTTTCGCCAGGCAGCGCATCACCAGGTCGGCCAACGCTGGCGGCGCCTCGGGGCGCCGAGTCCCGACCGGCTCCGGCGTCTCCAGCGCATGGGCGGCGATGAGCTCTGCCGGCGGCCGCGTTGCGAAGGGCGGCGCGCCGGTGAGGATCTCGTACGCGAGACAGCCAAAGGCGTAGAGATCGGCCCGATGGTCGGTCGCCGGATCGCCGGCCCCCTGCTCCGGGGCCATGTAGGCCAGCGT
Organism: Gemmatimonadales bacterium; assembly: GCA_036556025.1. Classification (GTDB taxonomy): domain Bacteria; phylum Gemmatimonadota; class Gemmatimonadetes; order Gemmatimonadales; family GWC2-71-9; genus CAVVWJ01. The sequence continues at coordinate 98,113 of DATBKD010000053.1, forward strand.
GCCGAGCACCACACCCAGCGATGTCAGCCCGCCATGCACACTGGTAGTGGCCGCGGTCAGGGCCTTGGCGACGCCGAAATCGGTGACGGCGGCAGTTCCGCCCGACAGAAGGATGTTGTCGGGCTTGATGTCGCGGTGGATCACGCCGTGCTCGTGAGCGTAGGCCAGAGCGCGGGCGACGTCGCGCAGGACGCTCACTGCCTCTTGGATCGGCAGCGGACCATCGGTCAGCCGGACCCGAAGCGATTGCCCTTCTACGAACGGCATGGTGTAGTAGGGCACGCCGTCGCTCTCACCCGCCGCGAGCAGAGGGACGATATGCGGGTGATGCAGCCGCGCGGCGAGCCGGATTTCCTGGCGGAAGCGCTCACTGCTCACGGCGTGAGCCAGCTCAGGCGGGAGAACCTTGATGACGACCTGGCGCCCGAGCGCCGCCTCCTCCGCCAGGAAGACGCGCGACATCCCCCCATGCGCCAGCTCGCGCTCGATGGTGTAGGTGCTGCCGAGACTTCGCTGGAGGGTTTGTCGCAGGTCGGAAATCGGGAGAACCGGGTCTGGAGACGAGGGAATGTACTGCTACTTCGGCACGATCTTGTATACCCCGCCGTTCGAGGTGAGCACGTAGATCTCGCCCGCGGAATCCTGACCAAAGCTGGTGATATTCCCGCCGGGAGCGAGCGCCGGCCAATCGGTGGGTGTCCCCGGGGAACCCTGGGCAGGAATGCTCCGAACCCATCCCTTGCAGTAGTCGCCATACAGGTACTGACCCTGCAGCGCCGGCAGCGCGGCCCCGCGGTACACGTACCCGCCGTTGATGGCGCAGCCCTCGGTGTGGCTGTACTGGAAGATGGGGAGGGTGAGACCGGTCTTGTCGCAGCCATCTACCATGCAGTCGGTCCCCTCCATGACGCTCCAGCCATAGTTCACGCCCCGGCCGCGGCCCTCCGCGGTAGTGGCGCGATCCACCTCTTCCCACCGGTGCTCCCCGACGTCGGCGATGAAGAGATCGCCGTTCAGAGGGTCGAAGGCGTAACGCCAGGGGTTGCGGAAACCGTAGGCCCAGATCTCCGGCCGGGCGCCGGGCGTCCCCACGAAGGGATTGTCGGCCGGCACGGTGTAGCCGGTGCCGGACGAAACGTCGATCCGGAGCAGCACTCCCAGCAGGTCATCCAGCGATTGGCCGCGCCCGTGATCCGCACCATCGCGCGAGCCGCCGTCGCCCACGCTGATGTACAGCATGCCATCCGGACCGAAGATGATGAGACCGCCGTTGTGGCTCGGCCCCGGCGACGTCGCGGTCAGCAGCGGTGTCTCGCTTGCGGCGTCGGCGACCGCGGGATCGCTCGAAACCACGAAGGATGCTACGTGGGGGTCATCCTCGAGATCGGTGTAATCCACGTAGAACCGACCGCTGGTCGCATAGTCCGGCGCGAACGCGAGCGACAACAGACCTTGCTCAGGGCGAGTGGAGACCTTGGCGGAGATGTCGAGGAATGGGGTGGGACGAACGGTACCATTCTCGATGATCCGGACGGTGCCACCCTTCTCGACCACAAAGAGGCGGCTATCACCGGGCGGCGAGGTCAGATAGACCGGGAAGGCGAGCCCGGTGGCGACGGCCTCCAGCCCTGGAGCTCCGCCGGGGGGTGGCGGCGGGGGAGGTGGGGGTGGAGGTGGCTCGGGCGGTGGAGGCTCCGGAGGCGGGGTCCCGTCCGACGCGACCGTGATGGTCAGCGTTCCGGTCACCCCGTCCGCTGTGGCCGTGACGGCCGCCTCGCCTTCGGTCGCCGCCGTTACCAACCCCGTCTCCGAAACGCTGGCGACCCCGGTGTTGCCGCTGGCCCAGACGAAGGGCCGGTCCAGGGGGTTGCCCGCGCTGTCGGAGGCCGAGGCTGTGAGCTGCACCTGTTGCCCAATAACCAGGGTGGTCTCGGGGGCCGTCACCAAGACCCGGGCGACGGTTGGCTCCGGGGCCTGGACATCCGAGCCCTCATGGCAGCCCGCCACCAGCCACGCCGCAGCTACCCAAGGCCATTGGGCAAAACGACTTAGTGACATCTCGACTCGCTCAGGGGGAGCCTGCCTCGGGAGATTCCCGAGACCTTCACTCTGATATACGATTTTTGGGGTGATCGCGGAAGAGACCTACTGGGCGCGCTGCAGCCCGGCGGCGGTCAGCACCCCGTAGGCAGGATAGGCGGTGCGGTAGCCGAAGGCTTCCCCCACCCGGGCCAGTCCGCCAAACAGCGCCCGCTGTACGGCAATCGGGATACCCGCGATGTAGGTGGCCGGCATGGTGGAGCGGATCAGCACCGCGAGCTGGAGGAGGTTCGGGAGTCCCTTGCCGTTGACCTTGCCCGCCGTCGCCAGGCCGAACAGCGTCACCAGCGCCTGGAGACTGGCGACCAACCCGGCGCTGTCGGGCTGCTCCACCTCGGTGGTCTGGCGGACGTGCAGCTCCTCCCCGCTCACGCTCCAAGGATGCACATGCGCCACCCCGGCCGGGAGCACGATCCGGTCGCCCTTCCGCGCGCTGCCTTCCTTCTTCCCGACCCGATACTTGGCCTCGCCCGCCAGGATGTCGAACGTCTCGGTCGCGGCAGTATGGATGTGCGCCGGCACCGCCGTCTCCCCGGTGAACGGTCGGTACACGTACTCGAGGGTGAACCCTCGGCCACCGGTTTCCCCGGGCAAGGTGAGGAAGCGGACTCGCTGGCCCTGCTTGGGATTCTCGAACCAGACGTGGCTGATCGGCGCGCTCACGAATGCTCCTGGCACTAGCCTATAGGCCATACGCTATAGGCTATAGGTTTAGGCTGACTCCCTATTCCTTACTCCTTACTCCTCACTCCCGCTCACTGCTCACTGCTTTGTCGGCACTTTCGCCCGCAACTCGTCGAACCAGTTCAGCACCACGGCCACCCGGGGACGGGTCTGCATCGGCGGCAACTTCATCATTAGAAACCGCTCCCCGTCGCGCGAGACGTCGTAGCTTCGCGGGCGGGTCCACCCGGGGTTGTCGGGATAGGGTCCGGCGAAAAGCACCCTGGCGGCGCCGGTCTGACCTCGCTCCAGGTCCACGCTCACCGCCATCACGCTGTCGCCCTTGCGGTAGACCAGCTCCCGTCCACCCCGGGTCCACAGCGGCTCCGAACCCTGCGCCGGCGAGACCTTCCAGCGCTTGAGATCCGGATCGGGGAACGACTGGGCATACACCTCGACCCGGCCCGACTCGTCGGAGTCGTAGGCCATCCAGCGGCCGTCCGGCGAGAGCGAGGGATGCGCCAGGTTGAAGCCGTTGGCCAGATACCGCTTCTGTTCCGGGTCGCCATGCAATTGCGCGGTCCAGAGCTCGACCCCGCCGGATACGCTGAGCACGAACGGCAACAGCCTTCCGTCCTGAGAAATCGTTCCGGGGTAATGGTCGTGTCCGCCGGTGATCAACGGCTCAGCTGGTCGGCTCGCATCCGCCGCGCGCCGATACAGGTCGAAGTAGGGGCTCTCCTTGATGTAGATCAGCTCCTTGCCGTCGGGAGTCCACTCGGCGCCGTAGTCCCGGCCGCCTCCCGCCGTGATTCTGGTGCCGCCCGTTCCGCCGATGGGAAAGACCCACACGTCCCCCAGCGAGCTGGCCGAGCGGATGTCCACCGCGATGCGGTTCCCGTCGGGCGATAGCCGAGGGTGGTTATAGCGGTCCAGAGCGGGCAGAGCCTTGGTCTCGTTGCCCCGGCGATCCACCAGCACCAGCTCGCTCTCGTTGGCATACGAGGTGACCGGCAGGTAGGCCAGGGTGCCGTTGTCCGACACGTCAAAGGCCGCCGCACCGTCGGTGGCATTGGTGGCGACGCTGTCGACCATGGGGACGGCGGGACCGGTGACCTCGAGCCGGTTGAGATCGAATGGAACCGCCCAGATGGCCTCGCGGGCAGCGTAGAGCAGGTGCCCGCTGGGGACGTAGAAGCCGAAGACGCCGCCCGTGAACAGAACCTTGCGCTTGCCGGTGCTGATCGAAAGGACCTCGATGGTGGCCAGCTCGTGCGGCGTGCGATAGGCGGTGAAGATGACGTGGTCGCCGTCGGGCAGGATTTGCGGCCACCAGTGGCCCAGCTCGCCCTTGGTCGAATCGGCGTTGGTCAGGACGCGCTCGTCGCCTCCGGCTTCACTGACTACGGAAAGGCCGGTGTTATAGGTCCGGGTGTAGACCAGCTTCCCGTTCCTGCCCCAACTCCCTCCGGCCCAGTCCGCCGCCGCGAGGTCGATGGCCGGCCCGCCGTCCACCGGGGCCTTCCACAGCCTCCCCTGCTTGGCGTAGGCGATCCAGCGTCCGTCGGGCGACACGAACGGCCGGCTATTGCCGGTCCCCTGATCGCCTTGGCCGGCTCCCCGGATCACTTCCATCGACGGTTGCTCGAACCGGCGGCGCAGGACCTCTTCTCGCCGGTCCACCATCGCGGTGACGAAGAGCTGCCGGCCGTCTCGACTCAGCCGCACGATCGGGGTAAAGGTGGGCTCCACGCCCGAGTCGAGCTCGGCGTTGAACCGGACCGGCCCGGTGGAGGGAGGTGGGGACTGCCGTTTGGGGAGCGCTATCAACGCCACCGTGCAAAGCAGGCCGAGCGAGAGCATCCACGCGGTCGAGGAGCGGCTCAGGATGGCCGCCAGCCTCCGGCGCGGCGCCCCGGCGTATGAACCCGTGCCGGCCAGCGCCTGGGCGAACTGGGCTGCCGTCTGCCACCGGTCGGCGGGCAGCTTTTCCAGCGCGCGGGCGAGCGCCGCATCGACGTGAGCCGGAATGCTCTTGCGCTTGTGCACGATCGGCCGGGGCTCGTCGGCGATGACCTGGGCGATGATCTCCTGGGCCGACACACCGCTGAACGGCGGCTGCCCGGCCAGCATCTCGTACAGAACCACGCCCAGCGCGTAGATGTCGGTGCGCGGGTCCAGGTTGTACTCGCCGGAGGCCTGCTCCGGACTCATGTATTGCGGCGTGCCCAGGCTCACTCCCGATTTGGTGAGCCGCCGACCGTCGGTTCTGCTCCAGGCCAGCGCGATGCCGAAGTCGGCTACCATCGCCCGGCCGTCGTGGAACAGCACGTTGTCAGGCTTGATGTCGCGGTGGATGACCCCATGCCGGTGGGCGTAGTCGAGCGCGCTGGCGATCTCACTCGCGATCCTGACGGCGTCATCGACCGGAAGCTGGAGCTCCCGGTCGAGCCGGCGGCGGAGCGATTCTCCCTCGACGAACGGCATCACGTAGAAGACGGTGCCTTCGACTCGCCCTGAGTCGAACAGGGGGAGAATGTGCGGGTGGTGCAGGTTGGCGGTGGTCTCGATCTCCTTGAGGAATCGCTCGGGCCCGATGAGCGCCGCGAGCTCGGGGTGCATCACCTTGATCGCAACCTTGCGATTGTGCCGGGCGTCGTGCGCCTGAAACACAGTCGCCATCCCCCCGGCCCCCAGCTCCTTCTCGAGGAGGTAGCGGTCGGCGATAGCGGCCTTGAGGTCAGCGAACGTGGTGCCCATGAGGTCAGGCTATAGGCTATGGGGTAACAGCTAACAGCTAACAGCTAACTCCTTACTGCTCACTGTTTCATCGGTTTCACGGCGGAAAGGGAGACCACCTTGCCCCCGCGGAGCACTTTCGCGGTAACGCTGTCCCCTGGTCGCAGCTTGCCGAGGACGATTCGCATCTCCTCGAGCGTCGCGCCTTTGGGCTTGATCTCGACGCCGGCCACGCTCAGGATGATGTCGCCGCCGACGAGCAGCTGATCTTCCCCGATGGTGGCGCGCCAGGTGCCGGCCCGGAGCCCGAGTGCCGCCGCGGGCGAGCCGGCCGCTACCTGCTGTACCAATACGCCGGCCTTCTGCGGCAGGTTGAAGATCTGAGCCAGGGTGTCCTGCAGCAGGATGCCGTCCATGCCGCTCCAGAAGGATCCGCCGGTGAGCAGCACCTTCCTGGCGACGTTGGTGGGCACGGCGAATCCCACACCCTCGAACCCACCCGACTGGGTCAGGATGCTGCTCACGATCCCTACCACTTCGCCGTCCAGGTTGAACATCGGGCCGCCGGAGTTGCCCACGTTGATCGCCGCGTCGGTCTGGATCACTTCCATAGGCACGCCGCTCACGATGCCGTCGATGGTGAGTCTCCCACTCACATGCCCGACGGTGAGGCTGTGGCCGTACCCGTACGGGGCGCCGATCACGATGACCTGGTCACCGACCTCCAGCGAATCGGAATCGGCCAGCGGGGCAGGGGAGGCGGCGGTCGGCACGCGGTCGAGCTGCACCAGGGCGACGTCCGCCTGTGCCGAGGATCCGACCACGTGGGCGGGATAAACCTTCCCGTCCTTGAACTCGATGCCCACTCGTTCGGCCACCTGGACGACGTGGGCCGCGGTCAGCACCTTCCCGTCGGCCGAGATCAGGACGCCGGAGCCGAGCCCGGGAATGTTGACCAAGCCTCTCGAGGGCTCCTCAGCGAGCTCCCGCTCGAGGGTGCGTATGACGACTACCGCGGGGCTGACCTTGCGGAACAGGTCGCGCAGTTGCTGGGCTTCCGCATGTTTCCATGCGAGCAATAGCACCAAGGCGGATAGAAGCCTCAACATCGCTATGGGCTGAGGGATCACTTTCCCTTCACTCTTCAGCCTTCACCCTTCACCAGTTTTTCAAACCTCGGATTCTTCCGGATCGGATCGAACGTCGGATCTATCCGTAGCCATCCCGGCGAGAGATAGTACGGGATCTGGAGCAGCGGCTCGAGTTGATCCAGCGCCTTCTCCGGCTCGCCGATCAGGACGTAAATCCGCGCAAGCTGGTGCTGGTTGTACGCCCCGCTCTGCGCATCACTCGTGATCGGCTGTAGTTCCAGGCCGCGCTTTCCCGCCGTGATGGCGGCGTCTTTACGGCCCATGTACGCCAGCGCGACACCAAGAAGCACATTCCGTTGAGGATCTTCCGGGGTGGCCTTGAGCTGCTGCTCGAAGGCGGCTCGGGCCGAATCAGCGTACGCCGCGGCTCGTTTCCGATCGCCATCCACTTCGTAGACCCCCGCAAGTGCGAGGCCCCAGGTTCCCGCGTCGCCATCAAAGGCCGCGGGGGTGAGTCGCTTGACCAGGGCGCGCTGCTCGGTGTCCAACGCCCAGTACAGATCCCAGTAGGTCGCCATGTACGCCACAAAGCTGGGAAGGTCGACATCAGGCGGAGGCTTGGCCAGAACCGATCTCGCTCCGGCCAGATCTCCCTTGGCGAGGTGAATCATCACCTTCTCTTCCACGCCGTTTAGAGCGGATGGCGCCAGCTCCAGCGAGCGATTGATCGACTCCATAGCCTGGTCGTAACGCCGAAGCCAGAGCAGCGCCTGGCCGAGAACGAAGGCCGTGCTTGCCAATCGAGGATCGAGACTCTGACTTCGGCGCAGGTGCTCAACCGATTGTTCCCACCGGCCTAGCGACTGCTCGGCGAGCCCCAGTTGCCGTAGAAGGCCAGGATCGCTGGGTGCCAGCGCGAGCCCTTTGCCATACTGTTCGACGGCACGGGCGGCGGCGCCGGTGACCAGCCGGTAGTAGCTGCCCATCGCCGAGTACCCGCCGGGGTAGTCGGGCTTGAGCGCGAGGGCCCGTTCGGCGGCTGAGCGCGCCCGGTCGGCCCCCGTGGGCGACGGCGCGCCGTTGCTGTACATGACCGAGTTGACTTGCGACAATGCCGCCCACGCCTCCACGAACCCGGAGTCGAGCGCGACGGCCTGCTCGTAGTAGCCGATAGCCTGTCGCAGCGTGGTCGGATTGAGCCCGAACGCACGCGTGGCCTGGCCCTTCAGGTAGGCGTCGTACGCCGCGAGGTTCTGCGTGGGACGCTCGGCCAGGACGCGCTGCTGCCGGCTCCCGATCGCCACGTCCAGTGCCTCAGCCACCTTCCCGGCGATATCGGCCTGGACCTGAAAAACGTCGGTCAGGGATGCGTCGAACGGCTGTTGCCACTTCGCATCTGCCGTGGCGACATCGATCAGCTCGGGGCTCACCTGCACTCGGCTGGCGCCGCCCGCCTTGGCCCAGCGCACCTTCCCCACCAGCAGGTAGTCCACTCCCAGCTCCCGGCCGATCTCCTGTGGGGTCTTGGTGGTATTCCGATATTGGGTCGAGCTGTTGGAGGCGGTGACTCGCATGCTGGGGAGCGAGGTGAGCTTGCCGCGCACGGCGTCGGTGATCCCGTCGGCGAAGTAGGCGTCAGCCGAGTCGCCCAGGTTCTGGAACGGGAGCACCGCGATCCGGCGCTCCCCGGACGTCTCGGCATCAGAGTTGGCATGGCTCCGGCGCCAGGCGAACAGCGCGCCCGCTCCGATCAAGAGCCCGAGGATAAGCGCCAGGGCGGCGATTGGGATTCGCCGGCGCCCTGCGGTCGCGGAAGCCGTTGTCCGTGTGACGACGGTTGGTCCAGCCGGCGCCGTTGCCACCGGCGAGCCGGTGATCGCCGTCGGCTGCAGCGACTGGGCAAACTGGCCGGCGCTGGAGAACCGGTCCGCCGCCACGGGAGCTAGCGCCTTCCGGATCGCCCCATCCACGTTCTCCGGAACGCTCGCCCGCACCGCCCGCACGCTCGGCGGCGGTTCGCTCAGCCGCTTGGCGACAATGGCCTGCGGCGTGGCTCCGGTGTAGGGCGCCTCGCCCGCGAGCATCTCGTACAGCACCGCGGCCAGCGAGTAGATGTCGGTGCGAGCGTCGATGGCCTTGTCGCCCGCGGCCTGCTCCGGACTCATGTAGGCCGGCGTCCCCACGGCGAAACCGGTCTGGGTGAGTCCCTCGCTGCTGCCGAGTGCGCGGGCGACGCCGAAGTCGGCTACCAGGGTCGAGCCGTCCCGGGTGAGCAGGATGTTCTCCGGCTTGATGTCGCGGTGCACCACCCCGTGCTGGTGGGCGTAGTCGAGCGCGCGGGCCGCCTCCGTGGCGATGCGGAGTGCGTCGTCCACCGGCAGCTGCCGCTCTCGCCGCAGCCGGTCGCGCAGGGACTCCCCCTCCACGAACGGCATCGTGAACCAGAGCTGCCCGGCGGCTTCGCCGGAGTCGAGTACGGTCAGGATGTGGGGGTGCTGCAGCCGGGCGGCGAAGTGGATCTCGCGCTGGAAGCGCTCGGGGCCGAGCGTCGCGGCCAGCTCGGGGTGCAACACTTTGAGGGCGACCGGCCGTTCGTGACGGAGGTCCTGGGCCAGATACACCGCAGCCATGCCCCCGCGGCCGAGCTCGCGCTCGATCGCGTAGCGGTCCTGCAGAGCTTCGGCCAGGTTACCGGCCGGCTTGGCCATTGAGGCCCGTCTGTGAGGGGTGGACTCGAGCTACCTAAATATGGTGCGCCGCGGGCCAGGGCGCAGCCTGGACTTAGCGAGGTGACAACCTGTCACCTGGAGATCGTTGCTCCGCCCCGGAAAGTGTGACGCAGATCCCGGTATTCCAGGGGCCTGGATATATCATAGGACCCACAGACATTGCTCGAAGGGTTGACGTGTCACCGCAGTATGCAGGTCTTCTTGTCGTAGCTGGTCCGATCCTGTTCGTCACGCTCGCATCGCGCCTCCAGGAAAGCACGTCTCGTCAGCGGTTTGCGTTCTCGCGCGCGCAGCCGGTGTGACCCTGAGAAGTGGAGGCATTGAATGGTTGAGATCGATCGAGGTATCCCGTTGGCGCGCGACGCGGTCGTCGCGCCGTCGCAAGATCCGAGAGCTGCGGAAATGGAGGCCGGCACAATCGGCGAGTCTGTCGCCGGCGTCGCTGCCCTGATCCTGGCAATCCTCGGACTCCTGGGCCTGCTGCCCCGCACCTTTGCAGCTATCGGCGCCATAGTACTCGGAGCGGGGCTTCTGATCGGCGGTGCCACGTTGTCCCGCCGGTACTCCGGCCTGGTGCCGGTGGAAGCGATGGCTCGGGGTCGGCAGGAGATCGTGGGCGCTCTCGGCCTGCAGGCCATCGCCGGAATCGCCGCGATAGTGCTTGGAATCCTGGCGCTGCTGGGACTCGATCCGCTCCTGCTGCTCGGCATCACCGTGCTGGTCCTCGGTGCTGCCCTGGTGGGTGCCGGCGGTGGCACGGCCCGGCTCGGCCGGTCCGCTCGACGGCTGCGGGGCGAGCCCAGCAGGCTCGCTGAGGGAGAAGGATTTTATGCTGGGGGCTGGTGGGAGGCGGAGATCGGGCTCGGTGTGGTCGTGCTCGGCATCCTTGCAGTGACCGGCCACTCTCCCCTCACGCTGACACTGATCGCGCTGTTGAGCGTCGGTGTTGCCATGCTGGTCAGCGGCTCGCTGCTCACCGCCCGCCTGTTCGGCTATTTCGGCTGAGCGGATGCAATAGCTACGGAGGAAACTATGTACACGGCTCTCTACACTGCTCTCGGCCTGGGCGCGCTGCTCGCCGTGGGCACACCACTCGGCTCATCCCCGCCGGCGATGGCTGTCCGGGCACCGGCAGATACCGTCGCCCTCGCGTCGAAGCTCACCGGCAAATGGAGCGGGACACGCTTCGATTCCAGTTCGACGGCGGGAACCAAGTTCACCATGGATTGGAAGAAAGGGTCGGACGGGAAGCTGGTGGGGACGGTGGCGATGGCGAACGGGCCGAGCTACCAGACTCAGGTAGTCTGGAACTCGGACACGGCGTTCATCACCGAATCGGCCCCGCATAAGAGCGCAGAAACCGGCCAGCAGGTCGTGACCCGCATGATCAACCACTTCAAGGGCGACTCCCTGACGGGCACCTTCGAGGTTCGCCCGATGACCTACAAGGGACGCTCGCTGCACGGCCACTTCACCGCGGCGCGCGGCTAGAAGAATGAAGCGTGAAGAGTGAAAGGTGAAGAGTGAAGGGTGAAGAGGCCGTACCACCCCTTCACTCTTCACCCTTCACACTTCACCAGCTGATAGCTGATAGCTGATAGCTGATAGCTGTTAGCTGATAGCTGTTAGCTGATAGCTGTCAGCTGATAGCTGTTAGCTGTAGCTTAGTCCATGCCCAAGCACCTCCTCATCGCCGGCTCCTGGGTGCCGAGCCACAGCGCCCGAACCCGGGAGATCTGGAACCCCGCCACGCTCGACCTCATCGACGTCGCCTCCGACGCGGACGCCGCCGACGTGGATGCTGCCGTCCAGGCCGCGAAGCAGGCGCAGCATGCCTGGTGGAAGACGCCGGGTGTGGAGAAGGCCAAGCTGCTGCACGAGGTCGCGACCAAGATCCGCCAGCGGGAGCGGGCACTCTCCACGTTGATGTGCCGGGAGACCGGCAAGCCGCTGATCGAGGCCGTGGACTGCATCGACTGGGTGGCAGCCTGCTTCGACTACTATGCCGAGGTAGGACGACGGAGTTGGGGCAACTCGATGCCGCCGGTGCTTCCGCACCAGGTGAACTTCACCATCAAGGAGCCCTACGGCGTCGTCGCGGCGATCGTGCCCTTCAATTTCCCGCTGCTGCTGATGGCGTGGAAGGTGGCCCCCGCACTGATGGCGGGAAACACCCTGGTCTGCAAGCCACCGCATCAGAACCCGCTCTGCAACCTGTTGCTGGCCGAGTGCTACGATGGGCTCCCGCCCGGGGTCGTCAATGTCGTCACCGGTGCGGCGGAGACGGGACGGCTGCTGGTCGAGCACCCCGACGTGGACCTGATCGCCTTTACCGGTTCGGTGTCGGTGGGCCGTTCCATCGCCGCCACCGCCGGCGCTCACCTCAAGAAGGTGAATCTCGAGCTGGGCAGCGTGGATCCGTTGATCGTCTTTGCCGACGCCGATCTCGATGCCGCGGTGCCGGGCGCGGCCTGGGCTCGGCTGCTCAACGCCGGCCAGGTGTGCACCTCCGCCAAGCGGATCTACGTGGAGCAGTCCGTCGCCGCGGAGTTCATTGACCGCCTGATCGAGTACGTGGGCGCGCTCTTCGTCGGCGATCCGCTCGATCCCACGGTCGACATCGGGCCCATGATCTCGGCCGAGGCGTTGGCCACCGTCGAGCGCCAGCTCGCCGAATCTCTGCGCCAAGGTGCGAGGCTCGCCTTCGGGGGCAAGCGGGTCAGCCCGGGCGGATTGCCGGGACATTTTCTCCAGCCCACCGTCCTCACCGGGGTGCCCCACGGCTCGCTCCCGACCACCGAGGAGATCTTCGGTCCGGTGATCTCCGTCAGCACCGCCCGCGATGCCGACGAGGCCATCGCCCGAGCCAACGATTCCCGCTTCGGATTGGGCGCCAGCATCTTTACCGCCAACCTGGCGACCGCGATGAAGGCGATGGAGAACATCAAGGCAGGGACGTTCTGGGTGAACGAT
>DATBKD010000054.1:0-6779 GCA_036556025.1 Gemmatimonadales bacterium
CAGGCGGAGAACTCTGAGGTGCTGGACTCGTCGGAGCTCCTCATGCCGCTGGTCCACTTCATCGCCCCGACGGACCCACGGTGGCTTTCCACGCTCGACGCCATCAGTCGGGAGCTGGTCTCCGACAGCCTGGTCTACCGCTACGATCCCGCGGCCGCACCTGACGGCGTCGACGGGAGCGAGGGGACCTTTTCGATGTGCAGCTTCTGGTATGTCGAGTGTCTGGCTCGCGCCGGGCGGCTGGACGAGGCTCAGCTCGCCTTCGAGAAGATGCTGACCTATGCCAACCACCTGGGCCTCTACTCCGAGCAAATCGGCTTGAGCGGGGAATCGCTGGGCAACTTCCCTCAGGCCTTCACCCACATGTCGCTGATCAGCGCCGCGGTCAACCTCGACCGGCGACTCGCGAGCCAGCGGCGATGAGTACGGGCCCCGGCGCGGCGGGGACTGGTGGCGTCCTCGAGCAGGGGCTCGACACCTCCAACGGGCTGGACTTCGTTCGGGAGCGCCTGGCGCTGGTCGGCAAGACGCTCTTCCTCGTCTCGTTCGGATTCTACCTCTTTCTCCTTGCCAGCATGGTGCTGGTCGGCGGTGCCCCGTTCGTCGCCGTGGTGACGGGGCCGGTGGCCGTGGGTCACCTCGCCGCCAGCTGGACCATGGGCCTGCTCTGGATCCTGGCCCGGCACGCCCGGCTTGCAGTGCGAAGCCTGGGGACCCTCGATGCCATCACCATCGTCGTGGCCTGCGGTTTCCTATCCATTATGACATGGAACGACGAGGGGCAGATCCTTCAGGTGCTGCTGGCCCTCACCGTCACCGTCATGATCCGGGCGATCCTGGTCCCGTCCCGGCCCCGCCGAACCCTGGTGCTTTCGGCCCTGGCTTTCCTGCCAACCGTGGTCGTCTGCATCGCGCGCCATCGCCCCACGACGCTCCTGCCCGGATTCACTCCGGATTACCAGAAGCAGTACATGAGCCTCAACACGGTTCTTTGGAGCGTCCTCGGGACCACGCTGGCCACGATCATTTCACGGGTCACCTATGGCCTCCGGCGGCAGGTCGCCGAAGCCAACGAGCTCGGGCAGTACGTCCTGGAGGAGAAGATCGGCGGGGGCGGGATGGGCGAGGTCTGGCGGGCGCGGCACCGCCTGCTGATCCGGCCGGCGGCGATCAAGCTCATCCGGCCGCAGATGTCCGGCGATCCGGAGCTGCTCCTCCGGCGGTTCGAGCGCGAGGCCCGCGCCACCGCCGCGCTCAAGTCGCCCCACACAGTGGAGCTCTACGACTTCGGCGCGACCGAGGACGGCAGGCTGTACTACGTCATGGAGCTGCTCGACGGGCTGGATCTCGACACCCTGGTCAAACAGTACGGGCCGGTGCCCGCGGAGCGGGCCGTTCACATCCTGCGTCAGGTCTGTTCCTCGCTCCAGGACGCGCATGTCAATGGCCTGGTGCATCGCGACATCAAGCCGGCCAACGTGGTGGTCAGTCGCGCGGGCGTCACCTTCGATTTCGCCAAAGTGCTCGACTTCGGACTGGTCAAGCTCGATACCGCGCGGAGGGCCGAGGGCGATGCCGTCAAACTCAGCACCGATGGAAGCACCAGCGGCACCCCCGCGTTCATGGCGCCGGAGGTGGTGCTTGGCGAGGCCGATACCGATCATCGGGTTGACCTGTACGCGCTGGGGTGCGTCGGGTACTGGCTGCTGACCGGCAAGCTGCTGTTCGGGGGAGGAAGCGTCGTGGAGGTGATGTTCCATCACGCGCACACGCGACCTCGGAGACCGTCAACCAGGTCCGAGCTGCCCATCCCGGCTCGGCTCGAGGACCTGGTCATGGAGTGCCTGGAGAAGGACCCGTCGCGCCGCCCGGCCAGCGCGGAGGCGGTGAGCACCCGGCTCGCCGGCGTCTCCCTGGAATCGGCCTGGACGGTCGAGCGAGCGGAGCGCTGGTGGGCGAATCACCGGCCGGCGGACCCACGCCCGGTGGCGGAGGTGCTCCTGTCGCAGGAGGGGCGGGACCTGCGAATCGGGCCGCGGCTCAGGCCACGGGGGTAGACCGATGGAGCCGGCCTTGGCCCTACTTGCTCGCCATGTTGCTGTTCCAGATGTCCCGATAGATCTTCCACCCGCCGTCCGCCTTCTTGTAGACGGTTACGTATTTGCCGTGGTCGAGATGCTTCCCGTCTGCGGACGTCGCCACCCATTTGCCGGTCTCAACCGCGTTGTCCCCTGACCCCGTGACGTCTTCCAGGGTCAGCGCCATCTTCGCGCCCGACTTCACGTCTCCGTCGAAGTATGTTCGGATGGCGGCGCTGCCGGACGCGGGCTCGGCATTGGGAGGCATCACCGTGGCATCTTTTCCGTAGAGCGCGGCCAGGGCAGCCGCGTCGCCCGCGTTGTACGCCTTCTCCCACGCCTGGGACAACTTGCCGATCTGGGCGCGGAGGTCACCACCGCCCTGCGCGTACGCCGGGAGCGACACCGCCAGGATCAGCGCGAGCAACGCCATGCCGATACGACGCATCATAGGGCCTCCAGGGTTCGGGAATGAATGGGTTCTCGAACCTAACCCGAGTAATGGAAAGCGCCACAAGGGTGCGGCCCAGCTCATGAGCTCGGATTCCAACTTCAGAACTGTTCCGCCGACATCCCAAGTAGCCAGGCGACCATCATAAGGAGTTACCCGACGGCAGATCGCTCGCACGCGATCATACTCGGGTAGCTCACCTGATGCCGGACTGGCCACCCCGCCGGGTATGGAGCATACTTTCCTTCATTAATACCATTGCCATGGAGCCGGCGTGGCCGAGCACCTCGCGCACCTGACTACCGCTCTGGCCGACCGCTACCGCCTCGAGCGCGAGCTGGGGCAAGGCGGGATGGCCACGGTCTATCTGGCGTACGACCTCCGCCACGACCGCAAGGTCGCGCTCAAGGTGCTGCGGCCGGAGCTCTCCGCCATCCTCGGCGCGCAGCGGTTCCTGGGCGAGATCAAGACCACCGCTAACCTGCAGCATCCTCACATTCTCAGCCTGTTCGACTCCGGCGAGGCCGAGGGGCTGGTCTTCTACGTCATGCCGTTCGTGGAAGGCGAGAGTCTCCGGGCACGGCTCATCCGGGAGAAGCAGCTTCCGGTGGACGACGCGGTGCGGATCGCCCGCGAGGTGGCCGACGCCCTCGACTACGCTCACCGCCACGGGGTGATTCACCGGGACATCAAGCCGGAAAACGTCCTGCTGCACGATGGGCGTGCCCTGGTGGCCGATTTCGGGATCGCGCTCGCCGCCGCCCGGTCAGAGGGCGGCAGCCGCATGACCGAGACCGGCATGAGCCTCGGTACGCCGGCCTACATGAGCCCCGAGCAGGCGATGGGGGAGCGCGAGATCACGGCCAAGAGCGACGTGTACGCCCTGGGCTGCGTGCTCTACGAGATGCTGACGGGTGAGCCGCCGTTCACCGGCCCGACGGCGCAGGCGATCATTGCCCGGGTGATGACCGAGGAGCCGCGCTCAGTCACGATGCAGCGGAAGACGGTGCCGCCGCACGTGGAGGCGGCGGTTCTCACCGCGCTGTCGAAGTTGCCGGCGGATCGGTTCGCGACTGCCGCGCAGTTCGGGGAGGCACTGGCGCGGCCGGGCGCCACGACGGTGGTGCTGCCGAGTGGCCGAGTTAGGGCCGTCGGGAGTCGGAGATCGAGGGTTCGGGCCCGCGCGCTGGCCGCGCTGCCCTGGGTGCTGGCGCTGCTCGCGGTCGTTGGCGCCGGGTTGGCCTGGCGCGAACGCGCGTTGCAGGGCGGCACGACCTGGCGATACGTCGCGTTCGGGCCGGAGCTGACCCCCGCCACCGTCGGCGCGCCGCTGGCACTCTCCCCTGACGGCTCTGCCCTCGCGGTCGTCGACAACACTCCGGGCGGACGTATTTGGCTCAAACGCCGCGGCGCTCTGCGGCCGACCCCCATTCCCGGCACCGAGAACGGCGGCTTTCCAACCTTCTCGCCCGACGGGCAGTGGCTCGCCTTCCTGGAAGGTCCGCGCCTCAAGAAGGTGCGACTTGCGGAAGGCGGCCCGGTGACCCTGGTCGACTCCGCGGACCAGATCCTGGGCGGGGTGGCGTGGATGGACGACAATACACTCATCTACCCGGGCCCCGGCTTCCAGGGAAAAGCGCTGCTCAGGATCAGCGCCGAGGGCGGGGCGAGCACCCTCGTGCTGGAGGATAAGGCGTTGGCGGGACTGGGGGTGGGCTACCCCTACGGACTGCCCGGCGGCAGGGGCGTGCTCTTCACCGTGTGCAGCTCTGGCTGCGTGGGGATGTCCGTCCACGTGCTCGACTTCCGAACGGGACGCCAGCGCGTGGTGCTCAACGACGCGGCGGGAGGGATTCTGCTGCCGGGCAATCGGCTGCTCTACGTCCGTCGGGACGGGACGGCGTTGGTCGCACCGTTCGATCTCGACAAGCTCGCCGTTACGACCCCTGGCGTTCCGGTTCTCGAGGGGGTACCGGTCTCCAGTGGCGTCGCGAGGCTGACCGTGTCGCCGTCGGGCATGCTGGTGTACGAGCAGGGTCTCGTGGCGAACGAGGCTCAACTGGTACGGGTGAGCCGCGAGGGTGCGGTGTCGCCGATCGACAGCGCCTGGCACGGGCCGTTCAACTCGCTGGCGGTGTCCCCCGATGGCCGGCGTGTCGCAGTGGGCGTCGGCCTCGAGGTGGGCAAGCTGGACATCTGGATCAAGCAGCTCGACCGGGGGCCATTTACCCGGTTGACCTTCGGGGGACAGAACCGGCGGCCTGCCTGGTCGCCCGACGGCCGCACCGTCGCGTTCATCCACGACAGCGCCGCCACCAGCGTCGTGTATCAGCGGCCGGTGGACGGCAGCACGCCGCAGCGGCTGCTCGCCAAGCTGGACCGGCAGATCCAGGAGGTCACCTGGTCGCCCGATGGAAACTGGCTGTTGCTTCGGACCGACAACGGCGCAGCCGGCGCGGGCGACATCGTAGGGGTTCGGACCAGCGGGGACACCACCCCGGTCCCGCTGGTTGCGGACCAGTTCACCGAGCTCCACCCGGCCGTCTCGCCGGACGGCCGCTGGATCGCATACACGTCCGACGAATCGGGGGCTCAGGAGGTATATGTGCGGGCGTTCCCCAGGACGACCGCAGGGCGGTGGCAGGTGTCCAACGGTGGCGGATTTCAGCCGCGGTGGTCTTCGGATGAGCGGGAGCTGTACTTCGGAAGCGGGGACCGGTTGATGGCCGCACTGATTCGCACCACACACGGATTCGAGGTAACCGAACTCAAGCCCATCTTGACCGCAGCGGGATTCCCCTCAGACCGGTTTCACCAGTCCTACGACGTGCTGCCCGGTGGCAAGGGTCTTCTGTTTCCCCGTCCCTGGCGGCCGGGTCCAGCGGTCGCGGCGCCGACGGTGGTGGAGGCGGAGAACTGGTTCGCAGAGGTGAAGACGCGGACAAGGCGGGAAGGGCGGTAAGGGCGGTAAGGGCGGTAAGGGCGGTAAGGGCGGTAAGGGCGGGAAGGAGGTAAAGGACGGTCAAGAGACGATGTGGATGGGTCGGCGAAAACAATCCCCTGATGCTCGAATACCACGATCGGGAATGGGGTGTGCCGGTCCACGATGACGGCAAGCATTTCGAGTTCCTGATTCTGGAAGGGGCGCAAGCCGGACTCAACTGGTCGATCATCCTGAACAAACGGGAAGGCTATCGCCGCGCCTTCAGCGGGTTCGATCCGAACAAAGTGGCGCGATATACCGAGAAACGGGTTGAGAAGCTGCTGCTCGATCCGGGGGTCATTCGCAACCGGCAGAAAATCGAGGCAGCCGTACGCAACGCGCGGGCGTTTCTGGCAGTTCAGGAGGAGTTCGGAACGTTCGATGCGTACGCTTGGCGCTTTGTCGGCGGACGACCCAAGGTGAACCGCTGGAAGGTCATCAAGCAGATTCCCGCCACCTCGGCCGAATCCGACGCGTTCAGCAAGGACCTGAAGCAGCGCGGATTCAGCTTCGTGGGTTCCACCATCATCTACGCCCACATGCAGGCAGTCGGCATGGTGAACGATCACCTGGTCGACTGCTTCCGATATCGGGAAGTCGCCGGAGCCCAGGTTAGGCCTCGTCCGGCAATTCGATCCCGAGCAGGCGGGTTCGCGCCCACTCGGCCAGTCCGATAAAGGCATAGCCCATGGCGAGCCGGACGATCATGCGGAGCACGATCCGACCACCTTCGTCGGCGAACAGCTCGCGCGCCTTCCCGTGCACCAGGACGAACGGCATCAGCATGACCACGCTGACCGCCACGAGGGCCAGAGGAGCCAACCACAGCACCCGCACAAATGCCGCGGACGGCCGCGAGCGAAGCTGCCACAGCAGCCAGGCTGCCACCAGGCCGTAGGTCGCGAGCTCGCGGATGGCAAAGCGAGGATAGAGCCAGACCTCCGTCGCTCCGGGTCCCATCGGCGGCTCGACCCGGACCGGCGGACCGGCGAACGGCGCGGCGGCAGCGAGCGCAATCGCCGGCAGCAGGATCGCGATGGTGTAGAACGTCCGGAATCGCATGGGATGGACGCCTCGTCGGAATACGCGGACTCAGCCCAAGGGCTTGAGCCACCCAGTGAAGTCGCACTCCGGGCCAACTGCGGTACCAAATCCGGATGCAGTAGCTCGAAAGCCTCGGTTGTCTGCGGCCGGTACCCAATCCTGGAATACCACCGCTTCAGGAACTCTATGCTCGGGTGAGTCCACGTGCGGTGTCAGGAGCTCG
>DATBKD010000055.1:0-16746 GCA_036556025.1 Gemmatimonadales bacterium
CGGTAAGGTTGACGAGAGCGCCGGACCGTGCGCGCACCCTGGCCCCTGACATTCGTCTCTACCGCCCTTACCGCCCTTACCGCCTTTTCCCGCCCTACCGCCTTACCGCCACACCGCCCTACATTAGATGCCAACGCCCGATGTCATTTTCCCATCGGATCAGAGCTGGCAGATAGGGTCGCGGCCCCGCCGTGGCGTAGCGCAAATCGACCAGGAGTACGCATGAGTCTCGATCACAACAGTTCGCTCCGTCAGGCCGACCCCACGGTCGCCCGGCTCATCGACCGCGAGCTGCGCCGCCAGCAGCAGGGACTGGAGTTGATCGCCAGCGAGAATTTCGCCAGTCGAGCCGTCATCGACGCGATGGGAACGCCGCTCACCAACAAGTACGCCGAAGGCTATCCCGGGCGGCGATACTATGGCGGCTGTGAGGTCATCGACGAGATCGAGCAGTTGGCCATCGATCGCCTGAAGCAGATTTTCGGCTCGGACCACGCCAACGTCCAGCCGCACTCGGGCGCGCAGGCCAATTTCGCGGCCTTCATGGCTCTGATTCCGGTCGGGGAAAAGCTGATGGGCATGGCGCTCCCGCACGGCGGACACCTGTCCCACGGCGCGCCGGTGAACCACACGGGAATGGTCTGGAAGGCGGTGCACTACGGCGTCAATCCGGCGAGTGGGCGAATCGACTACGATGCGGTCCGCTCGCTGACGCTGCGGGAGCAGCCACGGCTCATCATCGCGGGCGGCAGCGCCTATGCCCGGATCATCGATTTTGCCGCCTTCCGGTCTATTGCCGACGAGGTCGGGGCCTACTTCGTGGTGGACATGGCGCATTTCGCCGGCCTGGTCGCCGGTGGCCTGTACCCCTCACCAGTGCCGCATGCCCACGTCGTGACCAGCACGACGCACAAGACCCTGCGGGGTCCGCGCTCGGGGCTGATCCTCTCGACGGCGGAGCACGCCAAAGCGGTGGACAAGTCGGTGTTTCCGGGGCATCAGGGCGGGCCGCTGCAGCACGTGATCGCGGCCAAGGCGGTCGCGTTCGGCGAGGCGCTCACCGACGACTTCAAGGTCTACGCCCGGCAGGTGGTGGACAATGCCCAGACGCTGGCCGGGGCCCTGATCGACCGGGGCTTCGCCATCGTTTCCGGCGGCACCGACACCCATCTCATGCTGGTGGACCTGCGTCCCAAGGGATTGACCGGCAAGGTCGCGGAGAAAGTCCTGGACCAGGCGGGGATCACGGTGAACAAGAACACCGTGCCCGACGATCCTCAGTCGCCCTTCGTCACCAGCGGCATCCGTCTGGGCACGCCGGCGCTCACCACCCGGGGCATGGGCACGGAAGAGATGGTCCGGATCGCGCAGCTCATCGATATAGCGCTCGCCAAGCAGGACGAGGCGACCCTGGCCCGGGTCAAGGGCGAGGTGAAGGAGCTCACCTCCGCGTTCCCGTTATACCAGGCTCAGCCGGTGGCCGGCAGAGTCCGGCGTAGCGCCTGACTTCGCAATGGCTCGGCACTTCGAGGGGCGGCAGTGAACGATCTGCAGTTTGCCGACGATGTCATGGCTCGCATTCGAGCCAGTGGCGGTACCTTCCACGAGCGAGGCTATCTCTTCGTTCTCGCGGCCATCGAGTACCTCCAATCGCGACTCGACGCCCGCCGCCATGTCACCGGCGCCGAGCTGGCGTGGGCCTGTCGCGACTTTGCTCAGGAGCAGTTCGGATTGATGGCGCCGCAGGTGCTGCAACACTGGGGAATCACCCGCACCGAGGATATTGGTCGCATCGTGTTCACGCTGGTGGAGGTGGGCTTGCTGGTCACTCAGCCGGGCGACCAGGAGTCCGATTTCGAGGCGGTCTACCACTTCGCCGATGCCTTCGGCGATGTCTACCCGTGGCAAGGAGTGCGTGGCGCGTAGTTCGGGATGGGTTCGTCAGGGGGAGGGATCATGGAAAAGACCGAGTGGCCCGCGTGTCAGAAGTGTTCCCACGGTATGCTCATCCCGCTGTCCGACTACGGGCGGGAAGGAGCCCCCATCACCTACAAGGCGTGGGTCTGTACCAATCCCGAGTGCGGGTTCAACCTCCGAATCGACAACGGCGAGATCAGCTTCGGGCGGGCGATAGGGCAGAGCTACAAGTAGTAAGGAGTGAGGAGTAAGGAGTGAAATCCTTACCTGCCGCCTAGCTCCCACTTCTTACTCCTGACTCCTTACTCCTCACTGCCTTCATGATTCCTGTCCTCTCCCCCGAGCAATCCAAGGCCTGGGATCAGCGCGCCGCCGCTGCGGGTATCGACGTCGCGCGCCTGATGGAAACGGCCGGTCGCGCCGTCGCAGCGGTCGTGGCCGATCGCTACGCCTATCGGCTGCGGGCCGGTGTGCTGATCGCCACCGGACCCGGCAACAATGGCGGCGATGGCTGGGTCGTCGCTCGCGCGCTGCACCGGCTCGACGTGCCGGTGTGGGTGACGGGCCCCGTCGGGAGCGGCGGTGAGCTGCGGGAGACGATGGCCGGCCTGGCTCGCTCCGAGGGTGTCCGTGAAGTCGCGCCCGACGGGCCCTGGCCCACTGTCGGATTGGGGATCGACGCACTGCTGGGCACCGGGGCGAGCGGGCCGCCCCGCCCGCCGATCGCGGCATTGCTGGAGCGGCTGGTCGATCTCGAGGTTCCGCTGGTAGCCATCGACGGTCCCACCGGGGTGGACTTGCTCTCCGGCATCGTGCACGGCGCTCCTCGTGCCGATGTCTCCATTACCTTCGGCGGCCTGCGGCGGGGTCACGTGCTGGCGCGGGACGAGGTCGGCTTGCTGGTGGTGGTGGACATCGGACATCCGCCAGCGGATTCCAGCTGGCCGTCCCTGGTCACCGATGCACAGGCATCGGGTTGGCTGCGCCGGCTGCATGGACGGGATCACAAGGGCAATCGCGGCCGGGTGGTCATCGTCGGCGGCGATGCCGGAATGACCGGCGCCGTGCGGATGGCAGGCCGCTCGGCCTTTGCCGCGGGCGCGGGGCTGGTGCATGCCGTCGCCCCTCAGGACACCGTCAGCGCCCTGGTCCGGGCCGAGCCGGATTTGCAAACCCTGGTGCAGCCCTTCGACCGCGAGCCGTCCCCCGCTCTGATCGAGCTGCTCGAGCGAGCAGATGCGGTTGTGATCGGTCCGGGGTTGGGACGGGCGGAAGGACGGCGGGCACTGGTCACTGCCGTGGTTCAGCGGGCCCGCACCGCCATTCTCGATGCCGATGCACTGATCGCATTTCAGGATTCGGCAGCCGAGCTGGCCGCCCTCGCCCGCGACCGGCCTCTGGTGCTCACCCCGCACCCCGGCGAGTTCCGCGCGCTCTTTCCCGCCTTGGCCAGTACCCGGGAGCTCGATCCCTGGGCAGCCGCGAGCGAGGCCGCGCGCGAGTCCGGTGCGACGGTTCTTCTCAAGGGTGTACCGAGCGTCGTTGCTCGCGCAGGCGCTGCGCCGCTCACAGTCGCCGCGGGCAATCCTGGCCTCGCGACCGGAGGCAGTGGCGACGTGCTGAGCGGCCTGGTAGGTACCGCGCTGGCTCAGGATCTCGTCCCCGAGCTGGCCGCGGCTCTGGCAGCGCAGGTACTCGGACGGGCCGCGGACCTTGCAGCCCGGCGCACGACCGCACGGGCACTCCGTCCCATGGATGTCGTGTCGGCCTTCCCCGACCTGTGGCGAGAATGGGAGCTGCTTCAGCTCACGCCGCCTCTGACCCGTCCGCCGGTGCTGCTGGAGCTGCCGCGGCCGCAGACGGTGTGACCGCAGCCAACACCTCGCTCACTGCTCACAGCCCATAGCTTTGGGACGTGTACATTCCCCGAATGCAACGCTTTCTCTACGGCCTCACGCTCGTTTGTCTGTTCTCCAGCCATGCGGTTACGGCTCAGTCGCCCAGTCGAGATTGGCGGTCGGCGGATCGCACGATCATCGGCGACTTCACCAGGGTGACTTCAGTCGCCACCTCACTCGATCGGGTGTTCGTCACCTCTCCCGCGCAGGTCCTGATCTGGCATCCGCAGTTCCACCAGTGGGAGGGGCCGTTCGATCCGCCGGATCCCGCCCTCATCGCTCGGGTCTTCGGCGCCCTGGTCGATCCCCTGGACAACTCGCTCTGGCTAGCCCGGCCGGATGGATGGGTTCACTATCAGCCAGAGTTGCAGGCATGGGATCGGGGCGACGTGCCCGATGGAGTGATCACGATCGCCTTCGATCTCTCCGATCCGGTCGCCGGTCTCTTTCTTCGCACGCGGCGCGGGTGGCAACTCCTTCCCCGTGGCGGTCTGATGACGTCGCCCACCCATCCGCCGGCCCGCCCCAGCAGTCCGGCACGAGTGGACGATGTGCTCGGCAGCAATCCCACCCTGCAGGCAAATGCCGCGCAGATTCTCACCGACCCCCGGCTCCGTACGGTCCGCTACACCTGCGCCGCGCGCTCCGTCGACAACCTGGGCTGGTATCTGGGGACCTCAGGCGTGGGCCTGCTCTATCTGGCCGACGGCGCGGCGCTTCCCGAGCGTCTGACCTTCGGACTTCCGTCGGCTTCGGTCGGCGCCGTACTGAGCTGGGCCGACGGGGTGTGGGCCGCGACCGAGCGGACGCCCCAGGCTGATGCGGCTGTCACTTTCGTCGCGGAGACCCTCACCGAATTCCGGATGCTGCAGGGCCCTCCGGCGACTGGTGTGCCCTTCACCCAGGTCCGCAAGCTCGCCGGCCAAGACCGCTCGCTGTGGGCCGCGACCGATTTCGGTCTGGCCCGGCTGCAGCTCGCGGATGGCCGCATCGATCTGGTGGACCAGGCGCGGGGACTTCCCGATAGCCGGGTCTATGCCGTGGTGTCCCGGCAGGGACGGATCACCATCGGCACCGCGCACGGTATCGCCCGGGTGAACGATTCGCTTCGGGTCGAACGGCTCGTGCCCCAATTCGCCGATGCGGCGTACGCCATCTTTCCCAGCGGCGACTCGGTGTGGGTAGGCACGTCGCGCGGACTCTTCGTCGCCTTGCCCAATCAGCGCGATGTGATCCGGCCGGCCACGGTCGCTTCCGCCAGTTTGCAGGCGCCCGTTATCGCGATGGCCTCTCTGGGTGACACCCTTGTCGCTCTTACCCGCGATCAGCTTCTGTGGCGCAATCCGCGCAGCGCGGCCTGGACTCTCGGACCCAATCTCTCCGGTCTTCTTGGCAAGCTCTGCTGTTTCGCAGCTGAGGGACCAGGCTTCTGGGTCGCGGGCGAGCAGGGCGTTGGCTTCGCGCGGCTGCAAACCCCGCCCATCCGGACGCTCCGGGAGGGCGACCTTCCCGCCTCGACCAACGATCTCGCGGTGGACCAGGATTATCTCTGGGTCGCGACCGACGGCGGATTGGTCCGTTTTGCCTTGTCGGCCATTCGCCCTTGAGTACCTCGCCCGTCCGGCCCGCTGTACAGCTGGGCTCCGGCAGAGAGTTCGATCGGATCCGCGCCATTGCTCGCGCGCTCGGCGCGCGCGCCAGCGGGCTGGGCGACGACTGCGCCCTGCTTCCCGCCGGCTCCGGCACCCTCGCGCTCAGCACCGATGTGAGTGTGGAAAACGTTCACTTTCGCCTCGACTGGCTCGACTTGGAGGAGGTAGGATGGCGAGCCGGGGCGGCGGCGCTGTCCGATCTCGCTGCCGAGGCGGCCCGCCCGGAGGGGATGCTGGTCGCGCTGGTGGCGCCCCCGGCAGCGAGCGAAGCCGATCTGACCGCCGTGATGTCCGGCGCCGCTTCGGCCGGCGCAGCGGTGGGAGCTCCCGTCATCGGGGGAGACCTCTCGACCGGACCGGTGTGGAGCATCATGGTCACCGTGGTCGGCCGCGCTGTCACTCCGGTCACCCGGGCCGGCGCAAGGGTGGGGGACGGTCTCTGGCTGACGGGTGCTCTGGGTGGCGCCCGGGCCGCGCTCGAGGCCTGGCGGCGAGGTGTCACGCCGGCAGTCTCGGCCCGAGCGGCGTTCGCCCACCCCGAGCCGAGGATAGCGGCGGGGCAGTGGCTCGCGGTACATGGCGCCCGCGCGATGATTGATGTGAGCGATGGACTGGGCGGTGACGCGGGGCACATCGCCGCCGCGTCCGGCGTCGCGCTCAGGCTCGCCCTCGATCGGGTGCCGGTTGCGTCGGACGCCGTGGCCGAGGCTCGTCGGCTCGACCTGCCGGTCCAGCACTTCGCTGCCGAGGGAGGGGAAGACTACGAGTTGCTGGCGTCACTGCCCGAGGAGTTCGCGTCGTCCGACGCGATGGAGTTCCAGCGCGACTGCGGCATCGCGCTGACCCGAGTGGGAGAGGTGGAGCAGGGCAGTGGAGTGCACGCGACACTCGGGGGACACGCCGTCGTGCTCGCCGGTTTCAACCACTTCGCGCAGTCCCACTAGCCATGGAGATGCTCCGTTGACGGGCCTGGGCGCGCTCGCTAGGTTGCGCCGTTTCCTCAAACCCTGAGCGGACATGAGCACCATCATCGAAGTCCACGCCCGGGAAATTCTCGACAGTCGAGGCAACCCCACGGTCGAGAGTGACGTGGTGCTCTCCAGCGGGGCGCAGGGCCGGGCGGCGGTTCCCAGCGGCGCGTCCACCGGGGAGCACGAGGCCGTGGAGCTGCGCGACGGCGACACCAAGCGCTACGTGGGCAAGGGTGTGACCGAGGCCGTGCGCAACGTGAACGAGGTCCTCGGCCCGAGGCTCGAGGGCATGGCCGCCGCCGATCAAATTGCGATCGACGCCGAGATGATGGATGCCGATGGGACGCCTAACAAGAGCAAGCTGGGGGCCAACGCGATTCTCAGCGTCTCCCTCGCCGTCGCTCGCGCGGCTGCCCAGGATTGTGGCCTTCCGCTCTACCGCTATCTCGGCGGCCCCATGGCGCGGGTGCTTCCGGTACCGATGATGAACATCCTGAACGGCGGCGCGCACGCCTCCAACAATGTGGACGCCCAGGAGTTCATGGTGGTGCCGATCGGGGCGGAGACGTTTCCCGAGGGGCTGCGGATGGGGGTCGAGGTGTTTCACGCGCTCAAGAAGGTGTTGAGCAAGATGGGCCTGTCGACCGCCGTGGGAGACGAAGGAGGCTTTGCGCCGATGCTTCCCACCAACGAAGCGGCGCTGGACGTCGTCATGCAGGCGATTCAATCGGCGGGCTACGATGCCGGGCGGGATTTGGCGATCGCGCTCGACGTGGCCGCCTCCGAGCTGTTTCAGGACGGTGAGTACGTCTTCAAGAAGGGCGACGGCAGCCGGCGCAGCGCGGAGGAGATGGTAGAGCTGTACGCGGGATGGGTGGATCGCTATCCCATCGTGTCGATCGAGGACGGCCTGGCGGAGAACGACTGGGCGGGCTGGGCTCATCTGACCGAGCGGCTGCACGATCGGGTGCAGCTGGTGGGTGATGATCTCTTCGTCACCAACGTGGATCGTCTGGGACGGGGCATCGAGGAAGGCGTGGGCAATGCGGTGCTGGTCAAGGTCAATCAGATCGGCACGCTGACCGAGACGCTCCAGTGCATCGAGCTGGCGAAGGGGAGTGCCTACGGAGTCATCATCTCGCACCGGAGCGGCGAGACAGAGGACACCTTTATCTCCGATCTGGCGGTCGCCACCGGGGCGGGGCAGATCAAGACCGGCAGTGCCAGCCGCACCGATCGCATGGCGAAGTACAACCAACTCATCCGGATCGCGGAGGAGTTGGGTGAGCTCGCGCACTATCCGGGTCGGGACCTCTATCCGCTGTGAGTCGCGCCGGGTGGGCGGCACTGGCGGCGTTCGCCTTCGCCCTGTACTTCGGGGTGCAGGGCGGCGAGTACGGCACCTGGGATCTGATGCAGTTGCGGCGAGATGAAGCGGCGGAGGAGGAGCAGGTGACGCGCCTCCAGCGCGCGGTGGATTCGCTGCAGCAGGCGGCGCAGGCCATCGAGCAGGACCCGAAGGTGCAGGAGCGGCTGGCGCGGGAGCTGTACGGGATGATTCGGAAGGGGGAGTTTCTGTACAAGCTGGTGCCGGCGGACAGCGATCAACGGGAGAACGGGGAACGGTAAACGGGTCCTTTGCCGTTGCCGTTCCCCGTTTACCATTTACTGTTCACCGTTCACCGTAGTCCGGCAGGGTAGCTCAGGTGGTTAGAGCACGGCACTCATAATGCCGGGGTCGCGGGTTCGAGTCCCGCCCCTGCTACTTATCCCGATAGCCACTTGAGCGCTTTGGCTCAAGTGGTTTCTCATATCCGGCACTCACGTGGCACTAAATCGTCTGAGGAAATGGATTCTTCCCGGCCGTCGAAGCGTTCCTCGTCTCTGGCTCAGGTGACTCATGGGGAGGAGGCGCATGGCGAGCCGCGGCGAATGCATTAGGTTGCACTAGTCCGAGATGCAGGTCGAAGTCTATGTCTACGGTCCGTTGTCCAGCTTGCGGGATGGCTGTGCCCGATGGCCTGGCGAGTTGCCCGCTGTGTCGCTCCTGGGTCCATACAGTAAGTCTTCGCCGAGTCGCACTGTGGGGCGTCCTCGTTGTTGAAGCTCTGCTGCTCGTGGTGTTTCGGATCGCGCGGTAACTGCGGGCCAGGAATCCGACACGGCGCAATGACCCTACCAGGAGAAACCAGCGCTCGAGTGGTCGGAGTCTGAGTCGGCCCCGCCCCGACGTTGCACGGCACCAGTACTGACGCGGCGATCGCCTGGGTCCCGGACGGCGAAGCCCTCTGAACCCGAGATGGGGATGGATTCCTTACACGCTCGGCGCCTTCGCAGTACCGCCGGTCAGGGCCTCTCCGAGTACATTATTCTTTTGGCCTTGGTCAGTTGCCTCGTGCTCGCCGCAATGCTTGCCTTCCACAAGAGCATCATCACCAGGTATACCTCAGCCAATAGAGACCTCCAAGAGGCCGACTGCTCCACGAATAGCTCCAGCCCTTGCGGCGCGGCTAGTAGCTCAGGTGGCAGCGGGGGTAGCGGATCCGGTGGCGGAACCGCGACCTCCGAAGGCTCGGGCAGCGCTGGAGGCGACCCGGCCGGCGGGTCATCGGGATCATCGGGGTCGGGATCTGATGCCGGTGGCGGTGAAGGGGCGTCTGCGCCCGGCGGCGCCGACGGCCTGCCTAAGCAAGGTGGCGGCGGAGCCGGAGGCAATGTACCCGAAGTCAAGCCAATAACGCCGTAAAGCAACCCACTACCTTCTCGCTACCTAGCTCTGCGAGCGAGCTATGATCGGTCAAATCGTCCGCCGCGTGGGGGTGCGGGACTACAAGTCTGATCTTCCCATGCGCATAGTCTGGAGTCACCGACGGTGATCGTCTGGTAGCCAACGACGTCAAGCCGGCGGCGGACGTGGCTAACAGCACAACCGTTCCTGTAGTCGAGGCCCAACCCGGCACAGACATAGACGTTCACGAACTCTCCGAGATCCCAGGCCGGCAACGTGGTCGGCCTCGGCGCACAACGCCGGTAACAGCGCCGGTGCGTGAACTTGTCAGGGTCCATCCACTCAGCCTTTTCGCCCGGTTGTTCGGCAGACGAAGTTGGTCACATCTCAGGCACCGGAAGGCGGGCGAGCGCCGTCGGACTGGCGGCGATCCGCGGTTTGGGCGTTGAGCAGGCGATTGCGAACTCGGGCGAAGCTTCGGTGGGTAGGTGTCCCTCAGGAGAGACTTGGTAATTCCTACGTGGTGGCCACACTACTCGAGGACGCCCACGTCCCGCTCACACCCAACTCATCCGACGCTCACAGTGCTCTGTGGGCACACCGCTGGTTGTACCGAGGTGGAATCGTCCGGAAAGAATGGTGGGTGACAGCTCGCGATTGTGGCGACGCCTTATGGCGCGTTCCCCTTACCGCTTCGCTGGCCAGGTATATTGCCTGCAGCACCCAAGACAAGCGGAGCTTACTGCTATGCGGCTATCGGGCCGTGCGGCGTTTCTCGCGGCGCCAGCCATCTTGGCGTGCAGCTCCTATACCCCTCCAAATCCTCCTCCCCCGCGAGACGCGACGGAGGTGAACGCCTCGATGGGGCGAACCTGGGACGCCGTCATCGAGCTCTTTGCCGCCCGCACGATTCCGATACGAACCATCGAGCGAGCCTCCGGACTGATCCTCACGGAGGAGCTTTCGGTCGGCCCTGAAGGAGCGGAGTGGGCCGAATGCGGCAGGGTCAGCAACCTGGCTTACCACGCCGATCGTGCGATCTATAACGTTCTGGTTCGGGGAGACTCTTCGACCTCGGGCGTGAAGACGACCGTCCGGTGGGTCCACACGGACTCGAAAGGCCGATCGATGGAGTGCTCGACTACCCACGTGTGGGAGCGCGCCCTCGAGGCAGAAGTGAAAGCCCGGGCCGAGGAGCAGCGGCCGATTCGAGCGTCGAGCGGCGAACCGACGACCCCGATCAGCGAGCTCCGTGCAACCCTGGCGCAAGACCCCGATTCATCGGCCACTCAGCCTGGCATACAGACGACCGAATCGGCCGCTGCTTCGGCGACCCCGCGCTCAAACGCCGAGCTCCTGGCCGAGCCGGACTTCAGGCGGGCGATCCAGGATCTGAGGGCACTGAAATTTCTCGCGACCTTCCAAGAACCTGCTCGAGATACGTTGCTGGTGGAGATTTCCGACTATGCGCTCTCGACCAACCTGGCCGAGTACGGGTTGGGTCGGCTGTTCTCCATCTACTATCGGATGACGAACTGGAGCCCCCGGACCGTCATCTTCTTCTCCCACCAGGGCCAGGTCCTTGCCGCCTACAGGCGCAGTGGCCTCTCCATCCGCCAACGGTAGCAAGAGAGAGCTGCTTGAGAGCTGCTAGCTCGGGCAGGGGGCCGGGAGCAGCTCCCGAACCATGTTCAGCAGGTCTTCGCGAATATATGGTTTGGGAGGAAGTGGAAGTGGTGCCTCGCCAGCAGACCCTCCGTCCGGAGGACTGGAGAAGGTTAGGCTGACATGAAAAAGAACTCGGAGACCTGGTCGCAGCTCAGCCGCTCCGGGCGAACTCCACCCCATTCATCTCCGGCAGTCGGACGTCTACGATCGCGAGATCGGGACTGACCCTCTCGAGAAGGTGCAGTGCTGCCGGGGCGGTTTGGGCTCCGACTACGGCCGCCTCCAGATACCATCGGGTCAAGATCGGTACGGGCTCGAGATCGTCAAGAACGAGAATGGCCGGCATGGGGACGCGAAATTCGGGGGACCCAAAACCTAAGGCGGTCTACCTGAGGCTGCCGGGGTGAGAACTCGGTATGCATGTGACGGTGCCCACTCGAAACGTCAGGCCGCCAGACGCCGGCCCTCCAGCCCCGTTACTCGCCCTATCGCCTTGCCTGGCTGAACCTTGGACAGTACTGGTCTGGCTGGGTACGCCAGCGCTGCTTCGATCAGGTCAAGCGCCTCACGCTCGTCCTCGGGGGCATCATTCCAGCCGTTATAGTCGCAGACCATCATCGTACTGCCTCGTTCCCAGCTTCCTCACCTCGGGGCTCTCGTGACTCCCACCCTTCTAGCACAACGCATCGTCCGCCGTAGGCGTTCCCGCGGGCCCCCTTCCAGGGCAGCAAGCTGCGTGCCGCACCCACTGCCCAGGGGAGCACCGGGGGAGTGTCCTCCAGGATGGTCATCAGTGCGTCACATTAAGGAAAGGCGCAGCACCCGGGTTTGTTAGCTGGCTCACAGCAGGGTCTTTTCGCTAGGCCTTAGGGTCTCTTCGGTGCGTTGGCGCCGGCTTCACCTGCCCTCTTCGTGGGGAGTGCGGGAACTTGACCGTACACTCGGGAGGAGGAGCGCATGGGGCCGAGAGGCGGCGTGTTGGTCGTGGAAGATGAGGTCGCCGCGCGGGCCGCGGTGAGCCGGATGATCCGTGGCATCGGCTACCCGGTTCGATCGTCCAGAGGAGGACGGGACGCGCTAGGCTTCCTCAGGCGGCACCCGGTCGATGTCCGCCTCCTCCTCACCGACGTGACCATGCCAGGCATGGATGGCGGTGAGTTGGCGGAACGGGCTCTGGCAGCCGTTCCCAAGATCAGGATCGGCCTGATGGCCGACCCTTCCGATGGCGCCGCCCAGGGGTTGGTGCGAGCCTATCCGGAATTCCCTGTCTTGAACAAGCCGGTCAGCTTCAGCGCGCTTCTCGAGCTCCTCAGTCGCGAGCTTGGGCCGCCCGGAAGCCCGCGGCACCTTCCCCGGAAGACCGGCGACCGCTGGCAGCGTCGCCGAGAGCGCAGGGAGTGAGCCGCTTTCCTGTAGCGCTTTTGTAAGATCAAAGCCTTATCGCCCCTCCTTGATGTTTCAGAGCGAGAAATCAGCTTGACGCATGGCGTCGTTGAGACGTATCCTCGCTGTTGCACGCCCTCGCCCTTCACAGATCACAGGACCTACGAATGCCGGGAGAGCCGGGAGGGAGGACATGTATGCGCGTCAGCTCTGCGAGATACCCTCGGTATTGCGGTCGGCTGCTACCAATCGCTCCACTGCTGCTGGCGGCCACAATGGTACTGGCTGGCTGCGGTGAGGAGCCTACCAGCAGCGGCTCGGGCGGCGACGATGAGCTTGGCCCTCCCCAGGAATTCACCATGTCCCCGCAGGCCGGTGCCGCTGTCCAACTGGCGGCTATGCGGGGCGTTCATCGACTCAAGGTCATATCCGACCGAATCCGGAGTCCTATCGCGGCAAGCGTAATCGGTCCCCCCACCATCAACTCCCCACTCGATCTCACTTATTTCGGCGGCCCGCTCGTCACCGGCGCGACCAACCGGAACGTCTTCATCAACTGCGCCACGACGCCGACCGAGTGCTGGGGCAGCAATGGCCTGTCACCAACCCAGTTCCTTCGCGATCTCAACCGCAGCCAGTTCATCCGAATCAACAATGAGTTCATTGGGGTGGACCTCTTTGGGCAATTCCCGGTTTCGCAGATGAGCACGAAGACGACCTTCGCCCCATCGACGACCGGCACGCCCACCGCGACGATTCCGGACCTCATCGCGATCCTCTTCTCGGCGGTCCAAACCACAGGGCAGGCGGGGTACACCAGCATCTATCACCTTTTCCTGCCACAGGGCACGGACGTGTGCATCGACGAGAACACCTGCTACTCGCCCGACAACCTCGCCACGTTCGTGTTCTGTGCCTTCCACGGCAGCCTGGATCTGGATCCCTCGGACCCTGCGACGCACGTGCTGTTCACGGTAGAGCCTTTCCAGAGTGTGCCCGGTTGTGCCATCCCAGGCCAAGCGCCCCACGGGACTATCGACGAGACGGCCTCGGCGCTGTCCCACGAATTCTTCGAGACCATGATGGATCCGGACCTGGACGCATGGTCCAACGCACTCACCAATGAAGAAGGCTCCGACATGTGCGCCACGTTCGGCACCAACGTCCATCTCCGGCAAAACGACTACTTCATTCAACCGGAGTACTCCAACCGAGCCCACGCCTGCACCAACGCGCCTATCAAGCACTGAGCTCACACCGAACCCCCGGGCGGTGGCCTCTCAGGCCGCAGCCCGGGGTCTCCAATCAATCCGCCGTGGCCCATGTGGGAATCCGAATTCACGATCCTTATTCAAGCAGAGCAAGCAGTTGCGACGCTGACCTCAACCTCTTTGTGAGACCCCCGTCCCATCGGAATCGAAATCACAGCGCCTCATGAGCGTCCGGCCTCTTGCTCGCCCGACTCATCCTTGGCCTCTCCATCGCGTCGCACGGCGCACAGAAGCTGTTCGGCTGGTTTGGTGGAGGGGGGATCGGCGGGATGAGTGGCTTCTTCGAGCAGTTGGGGTTCAGGCCGGGTGCATTCTTCGTCTTTGCCGCTGGCCTGGGTGAATTCGGTGGCGGTCTGCTCACCGCGCTAGGGTTACTTGGCCCGATCGGACCTGCGCTGGTGATCATGGTCATGATCGTTGCCATGATCGCGGTGCACTGGAGCAACGGCTTCTTCAACGAGGCGAAGGGCATCGAGCTGCCGCTGATCTATTCCGCCGGTGCAGCCGGGTTGGCATTCGGTGGTCGCGGTGCCTTCTCGTTCGACGCGGCGCTCGGACTCACGAACCTCTGGGCGCCCTCAGGCACCTCGCTGGCGATCGGAATCGGGGTCCTGTTTGCTTTGCTCAGCCTGGTCGCTCGAGGCCACCCGGCCCACGCCTCCCAGACGGGCTGACCGGCAAATTTCACGGGTCACCCCGATGCAAGGCCTTTCACCACGCGCTAACAGCGTGCGGTCTTTGGCCTTGCCTCGGGGCCGGCGGCCGGTATGCGGTTTGCACCTCGAGCCGTCATGGCTCGCGCATCCGGCATCCTTGTCTCCAGCGTGCTCGCCTTCGGGCTGGGCCTCGGACTCGCGCTCGTGGGTGGTCCACGGCTGGATCCCGAGCCCCGGTCTGGATCCGAGATACCCGCGGGAGATACTTCAGTGGTCTCGCGGGCCGAGCTTGTGAGCCAGGACAACCTCCCTGACGCTGCCATCGCCGTATACGACAGCGCCCATCCGCGGATCTATCTCAACCGGCGCATCTTGAATCAGGTCGGTCCCAGTTTGGTGGCCTTCCTCATGACCCACGAGCAAGGGCACCTCGCCTATCATCATTCCCGCGAGCGGGGATTCGGTTTCGGTACCTCACCCACTCCAGCCTCCACCCTGCATCGTTACGAGTTCGTGGCGGACTGCTATGCGGTCCAGGCGCTGCATCGCTCCCGTCCGGACGCGGTCGTTGCAGCTGTCCAGTTCTTCCAGAAGCGCCGAGGACAGCCTACCGATGCGGATCATCCACCGATGGGTGAGCGAGCTGATAGCCTGCTTGCCTGTCTGGGCTCTCTCACCCCCTGAGGCTGCCTCAAGTCCCTGGTTTCGTTCCCTCTCGGCAGTCGCCCATTCCCCACAGCAGCCAATCGTTCCAGATTTCGGCAGAGTTGACGACCATGCCTTCAGACGGTCCTGCCGCAGCAACACAGGTACTCTCCCGCACAACAGGGGCTCGACGAATCAGTCTCGTCGAGCGCTACGGAGTTGCGCTCGCCGCCGGTGCGTTCGCATTGGCCGCCCAGTTCGCACTCCGATCCTTCATCTCTCCCAGTTTCTATCCCATCTTCCTCGTCGCCGTCGCTTTCAGCGCTTGGTACGGCGGGTTCTGGCCCGGGCTGCTCACCCTGGCGGTGACGATGGTGGGCGCACTGGTCATTCCGGCCGCACCGTTTTCCCGGCTGCAACTGGCGCAGCGCTCCAATCTGGTCCTGCTCTCGGTCTTCGTCCTGTCGGGGGTGGTCGTCAGTTGGTTGCTCGCCTCACTGCTCTCGGCCCGGCGGCGGGCAGAGCGGGCCGCAGCGCGAACCGCCCGGGTGCAGGCGCTCAACCTCTCGCTGGCTCCCGCGCTGACCCCGAGGGAAGTGGCGGCGATCATCGTTCGCCATGCCATGGCTGCTCTGCACGCCGAGACCGGATCTATCGCCCTGCTGGCCTCGGATGGGAAGGCCCTGGAGGTGGCCCATGCGGAAGGCGAGAGCCCGCGTGATCCGGAACAGCACGCACGGGAGTCGGCCGCACAGGGTCCACTCCGGGATGCGGTGCGCACGACCAACCCCATCTTCCTCGAGTCTGCGGCCGAGCGACGAGCCCGTTATCCCGATCTGACCGAGCCGGACTGGCCCAGCGGGTCGCTCGCCGTGCTGCCCTTCGTGCCCGACGGAAATCCCATCGGTGCGCTCGAGCTCAGCTTCGCCCACGACCGCCGCCTCGGGGGTGAGGACCGCCGCTACATGCTGGTCATCGCCGGGCAGGGCGCTCAGGCACTGGAGCGTGCCCGGCTCTACGAGGCCGAGCGTTCCGCCCGCCACCACGCGGAGGAAGCCCGGGAGCAGGTCGCGTTCCTGGCAGAGGCCAGTGAGATCCTCGGTTCCTCTCTCAATTATCGCGAAACTCTTTCGGCGGTCGTGCGGCTCATCGTGCCGCGGCTGGCCGACTTCTGCGCGATAGACGTCGTGGAGACAGACGGGAAAATGCGGCGCATCGCCATCGCCCATGTCGATCCGGCGAAAGTCGAGGCAGTGTGGGAGATGAGCCGGCGGTATGCGCTGGACCCGGACGATCCGGTGCCGCGAGCCATGCGCAGCGGAGAGCCGCAACTCATACCGGTGATCCCCGATTCACTCCTGAAGAGCTTTGCCCGCGATCCCGAGCACCTCGCCCGGCTGCGCGCTTTCGGACTGCACTCGCTGCTCATCGTGCCGCTGAGCGCGCGGGGGCGAACGCTCGGAGCGCTGACGTTCGTCATGGCGGAGTCCGGCCGGGAGTACGGCCGGGCCGATCTTCTGCTGGCGGCTGACCTCGCCCGGCGGGCCGCGCTGGCGGTGGACAACGCCCGGCTATTTGGCGATGCCGAGAGGGCGCTCCAGGCCAAGCACGAGACGCTTGCCCTGCTCGACACCGTGTTCGCCGGCGCCCCAGTGGGTTTGGCGTTCGTGGACCGTGATCTCCGGTTTGTGCGCATCAACGACGCGCTCGCCGCCATGCACGGCATGGCGCCAGCGGCGCATCTCGGCCGCACCCTGGAGGAGGCGTTAGGCACCTACGCATCAAAGGTCGAGCCGTACTTCCGCCAAGTGCTGAGCACGGGTCAGCCGGTGCTGGATCAGGAGCTTCGACTCGGTCTCCCAGCTCAGCCCACGGGAGAGCGGATTCTGGTGGTGAGCTACTACCCGGTGCACGGGCCGGAGGACGAGGTCCACTGGGTTGGCGTTGTGGTGCTCGA